>CAMCFA010000048.1 GCA_945873955.1 uncultured Clostridia bacterium
CTGCGTCCGGCTCCTCGTCGTAAACGCTGTCGATCTTTATGCCCATATCCTTGAGAGCTTCTTCAGCAACGTCCTGCATACCGAGGTTATACAGGCTGGTCTTGAGGGAGCGACCCATAAGGAACTCCATTGAGAGGTAGTATACCTGCTTTCTGCCCTTAGAGTTGCACTCGCGCATGAAGTCGTGGCGCTTCTCCTTGAGGTGGTTTACAACTATCGACGAAAGCGCACGGTAAACCTGTGTGATCGTAGCGTTCTTGGAATCGGTTCTGAAGTCGAATTCCAGAATACCCTCGAGCTGTCTTGTCAGCTCCTCCTTTGTAAACGGAGAATTCATGTCTAAATATGACCCCTTTCTGATGTCCGGCGCACTGCACCTATTATTTTCATTATTCACCGAATACCATTATACTATTTTTTCACCGAAATTTCAAGATTTAATCGGCATTACTGTGAAATAAAACAATAAAACTCCCCATTCTTTGAGTAATTTAGACAAATTTTCTAGTAAGTTAAGTAAAAATCATAAAGATATTCAACAATTTGCGCTGCATGTCGATTATTTATTCTGTGCCAAACGCCAAACCGCCCCGGTTCAGCGCCCGGAGCGGCTTGATTATGCGATTTACTTTTCCGGCTAATTACCTAATTGACCTAACCTTTACACCTTCTCGACCGGCACCCATATCTCGCAGTAATAGTTGTCGGGGTCGCCGGTGCATTCGGTGTACATTTCAATGTTGTAGTTCCCGACAAGGCGGTAGTCCTTGCAATTAGGGAGCCACTCGTTCCATATCTTGGTGTTGACGTTCTGCAATGTGTCGGGGAGCCTTCCGCGGCAGGGGAACACCGCCCACGTCCCCGCAGGGATCACCCGGGTAACACAGCCCTCCGGCAGTTCCAGACAGGGGTTATAGTTGTCCGCGATGAGGTAGTCGAACTCCATTCCATTGGAGCCGCTCTCTTTTGAGTCAATGCACACGCCGTACATACCCTTGACCTTTTCCCCGCCGCCAGTGGCGAAATGCTCGTCCCAGAACTTCGGTATCTCCTGATACGAGGTCTCGCCGTTGAAGCTCCTCGACATGCCCACCACCGTGAACTGCGCCTTTTCAACAATTTTGTACTCCATCATACTGCCGCCCTCCAATGTCAGCTTTATTCTCAGCGGCGCAAAGCTCTTTAAAGCTGCGCCGCGCTCCTTTGCAGCAGAGGGGGTCACCCCGTGGAACTTCGTGAACGCTCTGGCGAAGCTGTCCGGGCTGTCATAGCCGTATTTCAGCGCCGCGTCGATAACTCTGATATCGGAGCAGGAAAGCTCCTGCGCCGCAAGGGAAAGCCGCCGGCTTCGCATGTACTCTCCCACGGTCATGCCGCACAAAACACCGAATATCCTCTGGAAGTGGAACGCCGAAACGTATGCTTTTGCGGCGATATCCGCCATCTCCAGCGGTTCGGTGATGTTGTCCTCAATATACCGGATCGCGTTCTGGATACCTTCTGTCCAATCGTTCATGTGATCCTTCCTTTCTGCTGTGACTTAATTATATCACATAATTTTAGGATTGTCACGACTTTTTGTGCTTTTCTTTGCAGGACAAAAAACAAGGCAGGTTCAGCGCCTGCCTTGCTCTTAAATTTCAAGTATCAGTTTCCGTTGTATTCAGAAAGCACGATCTCAATATCTATCTGCTTGTCGTGTCCGCGGGAATCAGTCCTTACAACAGTCGCGGTGACTGTATCTCCGGGCTTCTTGTCCTTGATGACCTCGGAAACCTCGTCTACCGTGCGGACTTCCGTGCCATCGATCGCGGTGATAGTATCGCCTACGACCAGATCGCTGTCTGCGATAGCCATATCGCCTTGAATATCAGTTACCAGCAGACCCGGCGTCATATTCTGAACTGCGCCGAGATAATCGCTTACCTGTATGCAGGTAATGCCGAGTATCGGACGTCCGGTAACATATCCCTTTGAGATAAGGTCGTTGATGACCGGCTTTGCGTCGTTTATGGTTATCGCGAAGCTAAGATTCTCCGCGTTGTTGTTGATGAGCTTCATATTGACTACGCCGACAACTTCGCCGTGCATGTTGAACATACCGCCGCCGGAGTTACCACTGTTGATAGGCGCATCAGTCTGGATAGCGGAAACAGCGTTGTCGTCGTAAACCTGACGGTTCAGGCCGGAAACAATGCCCTTTGAAACGGAGGTCTCAAGTCCCAGCGGATTGCCGATAACTACCACGTCGTCGCCGAGGGAAAGCTGATCGGAGTCTCCCAGCTTAGCGGCTGTGAGGTTCTCCGCGTCGATCTTCAGCACTGCGAGGTCGGAGTCTGTGTCCGAGCCGAGGAGCTTAGCGTCGTAAGTATTCGTGACAAAGCTGCCGTCCGACGGGTCAGAGGTGTTTACATTTACCTTGAAGCCGGAAACTGTGTAGTAATCATTCTCCACGACATGAGCGTTTGTGAGAATGTAGCCGTCCTGTGAGATAACGATACCGCTTCCCGCACCGGCGAGAGTGTCCTTTCCGCGATAGCTTACATACTGCTCAATGTATACGATAGAATCCTTGACCTCAGCGACAAGATCCCTTGTGTAAACGTAGCTTCCGTCGCTGTTGTACTCTATTGTGCCGGTGTTGAGATCCTGTGAAGTCACATTGGACTGGAGTGCGTCAAGCACTGCGGTCTTGTCGGCGCTGTCCTTATCATCAGCACTTTCCGTGCCAGACTCGGAAGCCGCACCCGACGTGCTATTCTCCGCAGCACCGCCGGAAACTCCCTGTATCAGCATCTGGCTTGCCTGATTTGCAATGTACGCTCCGCCGAAGCCTGCGCCGCCGCAGAGTACAGTTACCGCCGCGACAAGGGCGACCACCTTTGCGGTCTTGTGGGTTTTCTTGGGCTTCTTCGGGGGCTGAGGCTCGGTGGTGAAGCCGCCTTGATACTGTGCGTTGTTCATGCCGTTATTGTTATATTCATACATAGTTCGATCTTCCTTTCAAACCAGCATATTCGGCCTGAGCCGTTTGTTATTTTCTGTTGTGATTAAAGTATAACAGCCCATTGTGTAAATCCGGTGAAACAAATTTGAACAAATAATTAAATAAGGCTGAACAAAATATTTCACTAAATTGTAATTTATAGGGGGGATTCTCTTTCCCGCTTTGCGCAGCAAAATTGCTTTTCGCTTCCTTTTGGCTTCCAAAAGGAAGCGGGGTGTGGGGCAGAGCCCCACACTCGGCGCGAACGCGCCGCTACTCGCGCGACAGCGCGCTACTCGGCGCGAAGCGCCATTAACGCGTTCAAAAGCGCTAAAGGGGTATGGGGGAAAACAAGAGTTTTCCCCCGGTCAATGACTGCGAAGCAGTCATTGACAAACTCCCCGACAAATTACAATTTACCCCATACTTGCCGGCGCTTCCGTGAAAACCGGAGTCTCCTGCCCCTTTACCGCCCTGTCGGCGGCGAGGGCTATCGCGCACTCAAGGCGCTTTTTCTGCATTTCACAGGCGAGCTTGTAGGGTTTCTTCACGTCGCCCTCATAGAGGAAGCTGTTCGCATTACAGCCGCCGGAGCAGAAGAACTTCGCCCAGCAGTTGCGGCAGCCCTCCTTACTGTAAACGTGTACCTTAGAGAAATAGGTCTTGATATCGTCGTTGAATGTTCCGTCATATAGATTGCCCATTTTCCACTGCTCTATTCCCACGAACTGGTGGCAGGGGTAAATATCACCGTGAGGCTCCACCGCAACATAGTCGTTGCCGCAGCCGCAGCCGCGCAGCCGCTTTATTGCGCAAGGTCCGGCGTTCAGATCCACCATAAAGTGGAAGAAGTTGAACTTGTCCTCGGTGCGGTTCGCCATGACCTCGCACAGCCTGTCGTACTCCGAAAATACCCGAGGCAGATCCTCCTGCCGGATAGAATACGGCTCGCCGGGATCAGTCACCACCGGCTCGGCGGAAAGCTGAACAAAGCCCATGTCCCGCATTGCAAGTATATCGTCTGTGAAATCAAGATTGTACCGCGTGAATGTCGCCCGGACGTAATAATCCTTGTCCCCGCGATTCTGAACCAGCTTCTGAAATTTCGGTACGATAACGTCGAAGCAGCTCTTGCCGTTGAGCGTCCTGCGTATGCGGTCTGTGACCTCGCGCCTGCCGTCAAGGGAAAGCACGCAGTTGCTCATCTCGCGGTTGATGTAGTCTATCTTCTCGTCGTCCAGCAGCAGACCGTTGGTGGTTATCGTGAAGCGGAAATGCTTTCCGTGCTGCTTTTCAATTGAACGCGCGTACTCCACCGTCTGCACCACGGTATCCCACGCCATAAGCGGCTCGCCGCCGAAGAAATCCAGCTCAAGCTGCTCGCGGTTGCCGGAGCGCTCGATAAGGAAGTCGATAGCCTTTTTGCCGGTCTCCGGGGTCATAATGCAGCGCTCGCCGCCGAAATCTCCTGTCTGGGCGAAGCAGTATTCGCAGCGCAGGTTGCAGTCGTGCGCCACATTAAGGCACATAGATTTCACCGGGGACTTCACCATGGTGTTGCTGTACTTTTCGTAGTCGTCCTCGGCGAACAGAGCGCCGTCCTTGTAAAGCTGATAAAGCTCCGCGTAGCTCTCCCTTACCTCGCTTTCGGAATATCCCGGCAGCTTTCCGGGCAGGTCGGCGGGCATTTCCTCTGTCATGGGCGCGTCAAGGAAGTCCAGCATGTCGTATGCGCAGTCGTCCGGGAGATGTACAGCGCCGCTGTTTACGTCCAGCACTATATTATAGCCAAGCTGTTTAAACTTGTGTATCATTGGGATTCGCCTTTCTATGTAATATTTTCTCAAAAAAACAGGGCGGAACGATTCCGCCCGATAGTCTGTGAAATCTGACGATTTACTTAACAGACTCGCATTTCTGGTTAGCAACTGTGCAGGAGGTCTTGCAAGCAGACTGGCAGGAGCTCTGGCACTTGCCGCAGCCGCCCTTGAGAGCAGAAGCCTTCAGGTTAGCCTTGTTGATAGTTGTGATGTGCTTCAAAATGAACACCTCTTTCATGTAGAATTGCAGGTATTCCCTGCGACTATTATCAGTATATCATATCTTTATGGATTTTTCAAGTAGCATTTTGAAATTTTTCTTGACAGAAATCCGTCCCCGCCGCAAGACGGGAACGGAGCAAAATATCTATCCGGTAAACAGCGCCAGAATTAGTTCACCAACGAAGTCCAGCGCACAGTCGGCAATAAAACCCGCCGTTCTCACAAGCAAGTTACCCCTGCGTTGTTTACTCATAAGTTAATCACTTCTTTCCAGCCATTTTGAGGATATCGCCGAATTTCAGACGGCTACCGTTGTGCAGGATTATCATTTCGTAAACTCTCGCCACAATGACCGCTACCAGAACCACGAACGCCGCCAGTATCAGCACCGCAACAATTACCTGCGGCAGCGACAGCGTACCCAGCAGCAGCGCCGAGGGCAGCGCGAAGGGCGAGCTTACCGGGAAGTAGTAGGAGAATATCTGCATTGGGTTAGTAGCAGCCGCGCCGGTGTCCAGACTTTCCATAGTGAACATGACCGGGAAATACGCCAGATAAAATCCGAGAACGCCCAGCAGAGAATAGGGCTGCATAGCCTGCGCCAGATCCTCCATTCTGCTGACGGAAGCCCCCACCAGCGCTGCGATAAGCGCGAAGAACAGGAATCCCAGAATGAAGATAACGAATATCAGAATAAACGTCAGCGGAGAAAGGCTGCCGAAGCTGCTGTTGACCGCTTCAACGATCTCGGCGTTCTCGCCCACCTGCGCCGCCGGGTCTGACATCATTTTAAGCAGGTCGCCGCCGATACCGAACGGCGCCGTTATCGCAAAGGAAGCTCCGCCAACTACGCCTATCAGAACGAATTGCAGCAGTGACACCAGCCCCATTGCAAGCACCTTGCCGATAACTACCGCAAGCGGTCTAACAGATGTCAGCAGCAGTTCCATAACTCTGGAGGTCTTTTCTGTCGCGATAGACTGCGCCACCGTCTGCCCGTATGCGAAAATAAGTATGAACAGTACCAGTGAAAATACCATCGGCACGAAGTAGTTTATCATGGACTCGAACACGCTCCACTCGTCGGAGCCTGCCTGTATCTTCGAGGCGGTGACTGTCCGCTGCGAAGCCGCGAAATCCTCCGGCGCAACGCCGAGATCAATAATATTTCGGTACTGCACCATGCCCGTCACAAGGCTTGAAGCCGCGTCTATCGAATCCCCGTCGGTGTCCGGCGAATAGAAGGTCTTTACCGCATAGCCGAGGATCTCTCCGTCATACTCCTGCGGGGTAACGGTTATAAGCGCCTTTCCCGCCTCTGCCTTTGAAAGCTCGTCGATAAGCTCAGACTCGCTCTTGTCGGTATCGGTAAGCGCCAGCCCGGCGGATCTCAGCGTTTCAGCGTCCTCGTCGGTGAGGATACCGCTGCCGTCCACGAGGTACACGGCATTGAGCGTGATCTCAGTATCCTGCCCCGCGCCGGATATCTCCTCCCCTGCGCCCAGCATTTTCGGTATGATATTGACGCCGCCGACTATCAGCATAGTGATAAGGCTGACGATTATCGTCCCCACAATAAACGATTTGGTCTTGACATACTGCACGAAGGTAAAGCCGAAAACCTTTTTCCAGCCCCTTGTAGCCGCCGAAACATTACTTTTCATCAGACTCACCAACCTTTTCAATGAATATCTCGTTGAGCGTAGGCTCACGCAGCTCATACTTGATAAGCGGCACGCCGCTGTCCATTATCCTGTGCAGCAGGGCGTGCGCCTGCTCCTCGCTGCTTACGTTGAAGCTGGAGCCGTTCGGCGTTTCCTCCGTGACGGAAAGCCCGCACTCCTGCGCCATAGCGCTGATGTCCCCCTCGCACTTCACGGTCAGCTTTACGCGCCCGTAGCCTTTCTTTATCTCGTTGAGGTTGCCCTGCAACACTGTCTTTCCCTTGTTGAGTATCACGATATCCCGGCAGAACTCCTCAATAGTGGACATCTGGTGGCTGGACATGATAACAAACTTGTTTTTCTTGATCTCCTCGCGGATAACGCTCTTGAACAGCTCCGCGTTCACCGGGTCAAGACCGCTGAGCGGTTCGTCCAGTATCAGCAGCTCCGGATCCGGGGCGAGCGCCGCAATAAGCTGTATCTTCTGCTGGTTGCCCTTTGAGAGCTGCTCCGCGCGCTTGTCGCGGTACTCTTGTACTCCCAGCCGCTCAAACCAGTAGTCAAGCGCTTTCTGCGCGTCCGACTTCTTCATGCCCTTCAGCGAAGCAAAATACAGAAGCTGATCCATGATCTTGTATTTCGGGTAAAGCCCGCGTTCCTCCGCAAGGTAGCCTATCGACTCGTTAGCGGTGCAGAACGGCTTCCCGCGCCATGTGACAGAGCCGCTGTCCGCACTGAGCATTCCCAGAATAATGCGGATAGAGGTGGTCTTTCCCGCGCCGTTCGTGCCCAGCAGTGCAAACACACCCGGTTGGTTCATCTCAAAGCTGAGACCGTCAACAGCCTTGTAGCTGCCGTAGGTCTTTACGATATTATCGACTTTAAGCGACATAATTTCACGCTCCCCTTTTAACTGTTAATGTGTTGTATATACAGTATAATCTGTTTAGCATGATTTGTCAAGGGGATTTTGAAATTTTTTCGCATTTTTATTAAATTTATTGCATTTTGGGTATAAAAAAGTCCGGCAATATGCCGGACTTCTTAATATGATCAGGGGTTCTCTAAAAACCGGGACACGAGCAGATTTTCGTATATGACTTGTATCAGATGCAAGGCGTCAAACCGCAGTAATACTTGATGTATTTCAAGGTTTGACAACGTAGCAGATGATACAAGTCATAGGGACACGCTGATTAAAGCGAAGCGTAACAAAATCAGCCGCGTGAGTTCCCTCGTTTGAACGGGGCGATTTTGTTTTAATCAGCGTTTCCCTTTGAAAAGCTGCCGTGAAGGAGGTTTTTAGAGGTTCCCATCAGTTCATATACTCCCCACTGTATTCCAGCAGAGTAACGCTCTCCACACCCTCAACTGCGTTGAATCGGCTGAGGTAGGTGGTGTCGTTGTTCTTCACCTTGACCTCCACAGTAAGCTCCACATGACTGCCGGAGCTGGTCTTGTTTTTGAGCCGATACTTCACGCCGCCCAGAACGCCGTTGACGTTCATTTCTGCGGAGGCGTCATACCTTACTATAAGCAGGTAGCTTTTCTTCTCCTTGCGGAAGATAGTTATAAGTATGTAAAGCACCGCGATTATCGCAGTCCCTATGAGCGCCACCCAGTAAAGCTGCGCCCCGGCGGTAATGCCTGCGGCGATTCCCCAGAACAGGAACCCGATGTCCAGCGGGTCTTTCACCGCCGCGCGGAATCTCACGATAGACAGCGCGCCCACCATACCGAGGGAAAGCACCACGTTGGCGCTTATCGTCATGATGATGAACGAGGTGACAACCGTGGTAAGGATTATAAGAATGTTGAAATTCTCATTATATATAACACTGCGGTTGAAGAAGCGGTACACCAGATAGATGACCGCGCCGCACACCGCCGCCGTCAGCAGCGTGAATATTATCGTGGGCAGGGTGAGATTCGCGAGGGACGCAGTGAAATCAAAGCTGTCCCCCAGCAGGGACGCAGCGTCTGATATTTTGGAGCTGCTGATAAGTTCGTTAACCATGTGACTTTACCTCCAGAATTCTATCTGTACATAATATGTATTTTGATACCGGCTGCATAGGCGCGTTAAGCCCCTGCAATGCCGCCTGTATACTTTCGGGAATGTATTTATCGAATTTTACTTCAAGTATAATTTCTTTGTCGTATATCGGGGAGTACTGCGCCTGCGGTGAGAACATGTCAAGGGTGTTCATGCAGACAGACAGCTTCTTGTCAAAGGTTATGCGGACGTTCCCGAAAGGGTATATCAGCGCCTCCCGACGGTAGTCCACAATCGTGCGGGGGCGCAGCCGGGTGAGCAGGTCAGAACGGTAAAACTCCCCGAAAACGTCCTCCTCGCCGTCGGATTCCGCCATGAACTGGTAGTCACAGTCCAGCATTGCGCGGTACTGCTCCTCCGTCATCCGCCGGGACAGCTTAGAAACGTAGCTTTCGTCCTTGTGCTTCGACTCCAGCCGTATCACCGACTGGTCTAGGTTATAGGCGCGTATACGGAACTTGCGGCGGGTTTCCATGCCGTTGAGCTTCTGCCAGTACCCGGAATTATAAACGTCGTCGAAATACAGGCTGGTCACGCGGTATTCGCCGTTTTCGCCGTTGCCGTCCGGGGTCATCAGCGGGAAAAGCCGGTTGCGCAGGGCAATGTATGTACCCTCGTCTATGAGGTACTTCAGCTCGTGCCGCAGATGTCTGCCGCCGGAGAGGATAGTCCGGTCGGGCTTTTCGCGGAGTGTGCGAGATTCGTGCTGTTCATGGTGAAACAGCCGGATCTGCTCGCTGTTCAGCTTCGGCAGGAGCTTGGTGGTCTTGAGAAGCATTTTTTTCCTCCTCATTGAGAATCGTTTATCTGTGCATAATAAAAGTATAACAAATATTTCACAGAAAAACAAGTCATAATATAGTATATTTTTGGGAATATTATACCTAAAGTATAAAAATATCGAAAAAATCGGGAAAATTTCAGAAAACCCTTGACAACGGCTTTATAATAGGGTATAATTAATTATTGTTGACGGCTGTGTGCGGAGAAACTATATCTCCGGAACAGCGATACTACCAAATCTAAAAGGGGGTATATCAGAATGAAAAGAACTTATCAGCCCAAGAAGCTCCAAAGAAAGCATGAGCACGGCTTTATGAAGAGAATGGCTACCAAGAACGGCCGTAAGGTTCTCGCTCGCCGTCGTGCAAAGGGCAGAAAAAAGCTGACCTACTGATTTGATCGCAGTTTATGACTGATTTCAGCAAAAAGTACATTGTGATCAAAAATAACCGTGATTTCAGCTATCTCTTTAAAAAAGGAGAGAGCATTGTGACCTTTGCCTTTGTCTGCTACGTCAGGGAAAGACGCGGGCGCTGCAACCGCCTCGGCATTGTCACCGGGAAAAAGGTTGGAAATGCGGTTAAACGAAATCGCTCAAGGCGGATAATAAGGGAAGCCTTCCGCCTTTTTGAGCCGATTTTAAAGGAAAAAACACAAAAGCGTTATGATTTCGTCTTTGTCGCAAGGAGCAAGACCCCGGAGCTTAAATCCACCAAGATCTACTCTCTGATGATGAAGAACATTCTGTCAAAGCTGTCATGAAATACTTGTTTATTGGCATAATTAAGCTGTACAGACTTACGCTGTCAAAGATTCTGCCGCCGTGCTGCCGCTATTATCCAAGCTGTTCCGAATACGGGCTTACCGCTATTCGGCGTTTTGGTGCGGTTAAGGGCGGTTATTTGACGTTATGGAGAATTATGCGGTGCAATCCCTTCGGTGCGGGAGGTATCGACCCGGTTCCACAGAAGTTCTGCTTCCACCCGGAGAAGCTCCCTGTTCCGCCGGATTTCGGGATCCCCGATGACGGCAGCGCGGACTATCTCAGCAATGACATCAAAGGCTCATACATTACAGAGAAATAAAGGTCATCTCTAAAAACCGGGACACGAGCGGGGTTGCGTACATGACAACGGTCAGATGCTAGGCATCAAACCGCAGTAATACTTGATGTATTTCAAGGTTTGATAACGACGCAGATGACTGTTGTCATAGCAAACCCGCCGTGAAGGAGGTTTTTAGAGATGACCCAAATAAAAGAGAAGATCACTGCGGGACAAACCGCATTATCATATACCATTCAAATGCCGCCGGATAACTGTCCGGTCGGAGGACGCAAGCCAGCGCGTACACTTCTATATACAAGCGCTGCACAGAACGAAAGGACGTGGACACAATAGAGTTCCTGTACAGTATCGTAGGTTACCCTCTTGGCTACATCATGTGGGCGATCTATGAGGTGATCTGCAAAAATACCGGCGCAAGTATCGGTATCGCAATTCTGATATTTACATTCCTTGTAAAGCTAGCTATGCTGCCGCTCGCGATAAGGCAGCAGAAAAACAGCGCAAAATCAGCGATATTCGCCCCTAAAGTAAGGGAGATCCAGCAGAAATACAAGAACAACCAGGAGAAACAGCAGCAGGAGCTGGCAAAGCTCCAGCAGCAGGGTTACAGCCCCATGAGCGGCTGCGGCACTATGGTCATCACCTTCCTGCTCCTGTTCGGCGTGTTGGACGTTGTTTACAAGCCGATGACCCACATCAAGCACATGAACAACACCTCTGCGATAATGCAGGATTCCTACTATGTATCCATGACGGATATCTTCGTTGAGGAATACAACAACACTGCGGAGCTTTCCGGCGACGCCCTCACAAAGCACGAGGAGATCGTCCGTGACGCAAAGCAGATCCTTGAATACTACAACACAAACAAGCTCTATGAGAACGACAGCTACAAGCTGGATAAGTTCGAGGGCGAGGCAGACGAGACCGTATGGCAGAACCTCGACCGCGACAGCAAGAAGCTGGTAACAGCCGTTATCAAGGACAGCATGACCAAGTCCTTCACCGAGGACAATGGCAACGACCTGTTCACCGAGACCGACCTGTATGTTCTCACAAAGGCAGAGCAGACCGAGCTTGACGCTATCGGCGACGAGATAGAGAAGAACGAGTACAGACAGGCTCACAGCTTCAGCAGCTCCACCCGCAGCGCAGTCGAGACCGTTCAGAAGCAGTTCGGCTCTGCAAAGGCTTCGCAGAGCGGTGACGATGTGGTTATCACCTACACTCAGGCGGCAACCCTCCAGAGAGAGCTTTACGCTATCGAGTGCTACGGTCAGGTCATCAAAAAGGATCCCACAGCTTCCGTTTACACCCTGTCCGACACCGACAAGGCAGACCTCGCAGAGCTTAACGACAAGCTGGAATTCCTCGGTATCCCGCTGGGTCAGGAGCCTGCAAACAACATGGGCTGGCCGATGATCCTTATCCCGATACTTGCATTCGTGTTCTCCATGGCACAGACGCTCATTTCCAACAAGACTATGGAGATGAACAACCCCGGCACCAACTCCGGCTGCATGAAGGCGACAATGTTCATCATGCCTATATTCTCGGTAGTGCTGGTATTCACAGTACCTGCCGGTGCGGGCTTCTACTGGACGATAAGCTACGCGTTCGGTATAATCCAGACGCTGCTGCTGAACAAGCTGTACAGCCCTGCAAAGCTCCGCGAACAGGCAGAGGCAGAGTACAACGAGCGCATGAAAGCCGCCGCTAAGGAAGAAAAGCGCAAGCGCATGGCTTCCGACGAGAACGCGGTCTCCGAGTATAAGGGCGAAAAGCTTACCCAGAAGGAGATCAACCGCCGCAAGCTGGCAGAGGCGCGCAAGGCGGACGCTCTGAAATACGGCGAGGAATACCACGAGGACGAGGACGACGACAAAGACTGATCAATCAGAGGAGGGCAATCCAGATGAATAAGGAATTTACAGCAAAGACCCTTGACGAAGCAAAAGCACTGGCAGCGGCTGAATTCGGCGTATCCGCAGAGAAAATAGATTTCGACATTCTTGAACAGCCCAGAAAGAGTCTGTTCGGTATGAAGGGCGTTGCAAGAGTAATGGCTTCCTACGAAGCACCGGCTGTCGAGGAGAACACAACTCCCGCAGCAGAACCTACCCCCGCAGCGGAAGAAGAGCTCGAAGCAGAGAACATCGCTGAAGAAGCCGCTCCCGCTTCATTCGAGGACGAGAATGAAGCCGGTGAAGCTCCTGAGCTGCCCGCTGACTTCGACATTGAGGGCAGCGCAAAGGTACAGGCGGCCAAGAAGTACCTCACCGACGTACTGCACGCACTTGGACTTCAGAATTTCGAGATCAACGCTATCCGCCGCGACGGAAACATTGTGCTGGACATTACCGGCGACAAGCTGGGCGTAGTTATCGGCAGACGCGGCGAGACCCTCGACAGCTTACAGTATCTGACTATCCTTGCAAGCAACCGCACCGAGGAGTCCTACTGCCGCATAGCTGTCGACTGCAACGGCTACCGCGACAAGCGCCGCGAGACCCTTGAGAACCTTGCAAAGAAAACCTCTGCGAAGGTAATCAAGCAGGGCAGAAAGATCGCGCTTGAACCTATGAACCCATACGAGCGCCGCATTATCCATAGCTGCGTTGCCGAGATAGAGGGCGTTTCCAGCCACTCCACCGGAACTGAGCCTTACAGACGCGTTGTTATCTACGCTGACAAGCCGAAGTACGACAGCCGCCGCTCCAGACGCGGTGACCGCGGCGACCGCGGAGATAGAGGCGGACACGGCAACACCCGCAACTACCGCCAGTCCAGCGGCTTCTCCACCAGCTTTGAGCGTGAGTACAAGCGCCGCAGCTACGAGCCGGACGAGAACGCCGACGCAGGCGAGTTCTCCAAGGAAACCGTTGACGCGGAGAAGAATGCAACTCTGTACGGAAAAATAGAGCTATAATTACAAAACAAACAGAAACGGCAGACCGTGATATCTGCCGTTTTTTTATATCTGCTAAAAAATTCGGGGTAACGCGTTAATACTATTCATTCAGTCAGCGTGTCCCAAGAATTTGATCGTCACTTATGGGACGCTCTTTTCCCGAACACTATCACCGCTATCCCCGCCGCGATACACAGCGTGGACAAGCACAGCATAACGATCCCCATAGTCACGCCGAGGGTAAAAAGCTCCGTGCCCTCCGGCTGCATTCTAAGCTCGTGAAATGACGCCCCCGCAGCAAGGCAGACGAGCGCACCGCCAAAGCAGGCGGCTGCGGCGATTTTGTAGCTCTTTTTCATGCGATTCACCCTTTCACGTTTTCACGCAGGAGATCATCTGCTCCACGTCCGGCAGATAGTCATCAATGACCGCGCCGTTTTCGATCAGCACGTCACCCACCGCTTCCATTGCGGCGGAATTAATGCGGTCGTATTCCGTTTCCGGCATTACCCCGCGGCTGCGGCAGAGCGCTTCGGCAGTGCCGTCCAGCAGGGCTTTCAGCAGGGCGAAGTCCTCGGCGGTAAGAGCCGCGGCAAGCCCCGCCCATTCCGGCGCAAGCACGGAGAAGTCCCCCACGGAGTTATTACTCTCTGTATTATACTCAGAGTAGCTTTCGGCAAATTCCTCGGTCTGCTCGTCGAAGCTGTCCTCCTCGATCTCGGCTATCCTGTCGGTAATGACCTCGGCGGCTAGGGTGTCCGCCTCCTCCACGATCAGCTTGCTGGCGATCTCGTCGGACTCCTCCCGTATCTTCGCCAGCTTGCTGACGTCTATCTCCACCGGGGCGGCTTTTTGCTGCGCGGAGCTGTCCGTCACCTCGTCGAAATTATAGCCGGGCTTCTGCTTTTTCTGATTCTTGGGCGGAAATATCCCATGCTCGTCGCACCAGCGGTTCACCGCCGCGGGTATGATCTCGGTGAATTCCGGGGCGCTGGCGGGCTTGTATAGCCGCTCACGGTTGGTGAAGTCCTCCAGCACCGGGGTAATATTCGGCAGCAGGCTGTAACGGAAGCCGGTGCGCTTTCTCAGCACAGACTCCACGCTTTTCATCGTCCACCCCACGAAATTCCGGTAGGGCGCCGGCTCGAACACCTCTAGGCAGGGCTGTCCGCGTTTGGTGGAGTATTGCTCCATAGGGCTGATCTTCAGACTGCGGAAACCGTCCATGCGGTCGAGGTCTACATAAGCCCCGGCGAACGGCGTCCAGCCGAAATCCTTTTGCAGCCTGCCGCAAATAAGCTCGAACAGGGTGACGTTCTTGTCCCCGAAGTACTCGTCCAGAGCCGTCAAAGCCGCTTCCAGAGCGCCCTCCAGCAGCGGGCGTGTGTCGTCATTGAAGAATATGCTGCCCTTTAAATTGTAGGAGGAACGCCCCATCATATAGTCCAGCTTGCCGGAATAAACGTGGTTCAGTATATCCGAATCATCAGCGCCGGCATTCCCCGCGAGAATATCCTCGGTAAGCTCTCCCGCCTCTATCCTGTTGTATGCCCGGAAGTCCTTGAGCCACCGGGGGAGCAGCTTGTCAAGCGCCGGACAGAATTCCCGGCAGCCCTGCCACACGCCGTAAAGCCTTGTGTACGCGTCCAGCGCGGACATCACGCCTATCTTATTCAGCAGCTCATAGCAGTACAGCATAATATACGGCTTGTCGGTGCGCGGGTAGTTCCCCTGACGCGCCTGCGTGCGCCATGTGAAATAGGTGCGTAGCTGGTCGGTGGACATTGCCCCGTATATAGGGCGCTCTATCCCGCAGAAGCAGCTCCGGGCGCAGCAGTCGGTGACGTCCTTCATGAACTCACCCTGCTTTACAAGGGTCTCCTCGGCGCACTGCCGCAGCATGTAGCCGTTATAGAACACCTGCCCCAACTGCCGCATTTCCTCTATCTTCATGCGGACTGCGCTGCCCTCGTCGTCCTCCTCAAACATTGAAGGCGCGTATGCAAGCTCGTCCGGCTGTATCGCGGGGGATTCCTTGACGTAGCTTATGTTGTCCCGGCTGGGGCGGGGCGGTATCTTCTCCCCGTGGGAGCTTTCCGCAGAGTGTTCCTCGGCGGCAATGCTGAGCGCCTCCCGGACAATGCTGCTTATCTTATCCTGCACTGCTTTCCTTACCGCGCCGGATACCGCGTCCTTTATGTCGTCTAACGGGTCGCTGTCTGATTTCTTTTTCGCATTGCCAGCGGGTGCTTTTGTTTTGAGGTCTATTATGCGTTTCAGCTCGTCCGCGATCTCCTTTTTGGATTTGGCGTTGCTGTCGAACAACAGCCGGAATTTGTCAGCCACTCTGCGTCACCCCCTCGCAAAAAACGGCAGAATCACCCGCCGTTTTCATTTGGTATTATATATCAGTGTCATTGTACGATATAAGCTCTTCCCAGTTCTCCGGGAAACCAAGATCTTTCAGCCGCAGCACGTCGGAGTTCTTCCTGATAAGCCGGGTAACAGGCTTCACCACCCGCTCATTCCAGTTGTGGTGGTTGTGCGCAAGCTGCTTCATTACAATTATGTAGCCGAAAACGTCCGGTTTAAGCTCTATGTCCATGTTCCGGGGAGCTTTCGGCTCCACCGGGAAGGTGTTCCCGTAAAGCCGGTTGTAGTGGGCGCAGTAATTACGAAGCTCATTCAGGCAGAACAGCCAGTTGTCCAGTTCAGAGCTGGAACAGCCGTAATACTTATCCGCAAGCTCCTTCTTGTCGGCGCTCTGCATATCCTTGTAGAAGAACGCCAGCGTGCCGAAGCTGAACAGCTCCATGACCACCCACAGCGGGAACGCGCCGCAGTACTTCGAGTTGTAATGCCGCACGAACTCACGGTCGTCATTCACCTCGATAAGGTGCTTCACCTTGTTCATGAACTGCTGGTGGTTGTGCCGGAAATCAAAGGTGGAAGCGTTGAGATACCCCAGCGCGCCGTATTTCAGCGCGTGGGAATTGCTTATCGCCGCCCGCATTGCTATCTCTATTTCCTCCAGACACGCAAGGAGTATGCTGCGGAGCTTTCTATCCGCCTCGTACACCCGCAGAACATTCTCAAAGGTCGTACCGTCCTCGTAGCGCCCCTTTGACACGGTGAACGGCGTAAAATAATCTGAAAGCCGGAAGTAGTTGATGTATTTCAGAGTTTCAGCGGCTAGCTTCTCGTCCTTGATAATGCAGCCGCGCTGTTTCAGCTTTGCTATCTGTTCGCCTATGGTTGCCGGAATTTTCTGGTTCATTACAGCTCCTTAGTCAGTATCAGTCCGTCCAGAATATCTCGCGCTCGTGCCTTGTCTGCCTTGTCATAAGCGCGGAAATGCTCTCCACGGGATTGCTGCCCTCATAGCATATCTTTACAATCTGCTGGATTATGGGTGTTTCAATATTATGCTCCTGCGCCAGCTTGTAGGCTATCTTGCTGCTGGTGTAGCCCTCTACCGTTCCCACCTGAGCCACTGCCTCCGCCGCAGGCACGCCCTTGCCGATAAGGTTGCCCGCCCGGAAATTACGGGAGTGCTGAGAGGTGCAGGTCACGATAAGGTCGCCGATACCCGCCATTCCGGTGAAGGTCTTCCAGTTAGCGCCGAGTGCAACTCCCAGACGGGTTATCTCGGTCATTCCGCGGGTCATCAGCGCCGCAACGGTGTTATCGCCAAGCCCCATTCCGCGGGCAATGCCGCAGCCGAGGGCTATCGGGTTCTTGAGCACTCCCCCCAGCTCGCAGCCGGCAACGTCGTCGTTGACGTAAATGCGGTATTTCTCGTTGGAGAGGGTGCGCTGGATATACTCCGCGATACCGTCCTGATAACCGGAGCAAACCTCGGTGGTTGGTACAAGCCGCGCTATCTCCTCAGCGTGGCAGGGGCCCGTAATGACGCCGACCGGGTTGTCCGGCAGTTCCTCGGTGAGTATCTGGGACAGCCGATAGCCGGTGTCGGCTTCAAGACCCTTGCTGACGTTTATCACGACGGAGGACTTGTCAATGCAGGGCTTCACCGCCTGAACAGCCTCCCGAAAGAACGGCGAGGGTATAGCTACGATCACGAAATCAGCGCCGCTTACGCAGTTCACGTCAGTGGTGACGCCGAGGTTATCCGGCAGCTTGACGCCGGGGAGCAGGCGCTTGTGCTCGCGCTCGGTGCGGAGAAGCTCCGCCTCCTGCTCGAATTTAGTCCATGTGATCACCTCGTGTCCGTAGGTGCTGAAAAGCACTCCCAGAGCCGTGCCGTAGCCACAGCCGAGTATTGCTATCTTTGCCATGATTTGATATACCTCCAGAATTTTTGGTATGTTGGTGTTTGCGGTGATTCTGCTTTTATTGTATAGCATTTGCCCGCGGGGGAGAGATTATTTGTTACAGTAAATTGTAATTTAGCGGCGCACAAATGGCGCGTCACTCTCTCGCCGAAGTGCATGATATCAGCGAAGTGACCTAAGGCGACGGCAGAACCCTTTTTACTTGTTTCTTGCCCCTTTCCCTTTGAATCCGTGAAAAACCGGGGAGGGGGAAAAAAGGGAGAGGGGAAGAGAAGTCTGAGGAGAAACCCGTAGGGGAAAAGGGGGGAGTCCCGGTTTTTGCCGGATTTTCTATCTCCCCCCTTTTCCCCGAAGGGTGTACTCCTCAGTCCCGTGCGAAAACAGTTTTAATCTGTTTGCTCCAAACAGCAACCGTCCACACGTTAAATCTAACGTACCACTGGGTCATAGGCACTCCTATAAATTACAATTTACTTTGCCTTTTCCCCAAGTTTCTTCTCCGTGTGCGTGATAAGCCTCTTTATATTCCCGTGGTGCTTATAAATTATCAGCGCCGAGGTGAACAGCCCGATTATCGCGCAGATGATC
Source organism: uncultured Clostridia bacterium (assembly GCA_945873955.1). GTDB lineage: Bacteria > Bacillota > Clostridia > Oscillospirales > Ruminococcaceae > CAG-115. The sequence goes on from CAMCFA010000048.1 coordinate 18,393, forward strand.
CCCGCCGGGTCGCCGTCAAGGAAATAGTCAAACCCCAGCGCGGTGAATCCAAACAGCGAGGACGCAATGCAGCTCCCCAGCGACACATACCGTGTTATCGCCACGATAACTATAAACACCCCAAGCAGAATACATGCGGAGCGCCAGTCCAGCGTGAATATCGCTGAGATAGCCGCCAGCACGCCCTTACCTCCCCGGAAACCGTAATACACCGGGAACACATGCCCTACCACCGTCATGAACACCGCCATGTAGCCGACCCAGTTCATGTTGTTCTCCAGAACGGTAGTGTCCACCCCGCCGATAAACAGGAAAGCCAGCCTTACCGCCCACACGGAAAGCACTGCCTTAGCCACGTCCCCCAGAAGCACGATAGCCGCAGTAGCCTTTCCCTGCGTTCTCAGCGAGTTGGTAAGCCCCGCATTGCCGCTGCCCATAGTCCGGATATCCTGCCCGGTGCGCAGCTTCGTTACGATTATAGATGTATTTATGCCTCCTAGAAGATAGGGTACGACAAGCATGATTATATAGCAGATCCACATCATTGTGAGTTATGTCCTTTCTTTTTTGCGGGGAACGTCAAAGTCCGACTTCAGCGCCGGGTTTCTGCTGTGAAGCAGCGCGTAGATTATCGCAGCGTTCTCCCCGGACTTCACCGGCATGATTATGTCCCCGGTGGTAGTTCCCAGCCGCAGGTCGCCGTCCTGCGGGGAAACGGTCTTTATCGCGTCATACCGCAGTATCATAGCCCGGCGGTTGGTATAGAACAGTATATGCTCCGGCAGGAACCAGCGCTCCCCAAGGGACTTCGCCTCCGGATAGGCGGCAATGACCGCCTCCCGTTCCTGCTCCGGCAGGGCGGAGACCTGCGCCGCCAGCTTTTTCGGGGCGAAATACAGCATTTCCGCGAAAGCCTTGACCAACAGCGACACAAGAACCGCTGTGATCACCGCCGCCCCCGCGATCCAGACATATCTGAACCACTCAGCCCAGCCGCCGGAAAAAATCAGCGGTATCCACACCGCCGCGGAGAAGCCCACGGCGATCACCGTGCAAATTATCAGCATTCCGGCTCTGTGCCGGCGGAAATCCGACAGGATACGCTCCATTATTCGCCTCTTTCACGAATGGTTATCTTTATAGGTGTCGCATCCAGCCCGAAGGTCTCACGGAGCTGGTTTTCGATATACCGCTGATAGGAGTAGTGGAACAGCTCCCTGTTGTTGCAGAATATCACAAAATTCGGCGGGCATACCGACGCCTGCGTCATATAGTAGAGCTTCAGCCGCTTGCCCTTGTCAGACGGGGGCTGTACGCGGGAGGTCGCGTAGTTCAGCATATCGTTCAGCACGCCGGTGGAAATTCTCATGCAGTGCTGCTCATGGGTGTACTTTATCAGATCGAACAGCTTGTCTATCCTCTGTCCGGTCTTTGCGGAAATAAACACGAATGGCGCATAGGACATGAACGAGAAGTCCACCTCCAGCTTTTTGCGGAACTCTTCCATTGTCTTGTCGGTCTTATCCTCTACCGCGTCCCACTTGTTCACCGCGATTACGCACGCCTTGCCCTTGTCGTGGGCGTAGCCTGCGACCTTGCTGTCCTGCTCGGTGAAGCCCACCGTCGCGTCAATGACAATAACGCACACGTCCGCGCGGTCTACCGCCATAAGCGCACGAAGCACGCTGAAATGCTCAATATTCTCGGTCACCTTAGCCTTTCGGCGCATTCCGGCGGTGTCAATGAAGATGAACTTGTCCTCGCCGCGGGTTATCTCGGTGTCGATAGCGTCACGGGTAGTTCCGGCAATGTCCGAAACTATGGAGCGCTCCTCCCCGGCGATCTGGTTTATCAGCGAGGATTTCCCGACGTTAGGCTTGCCTATCACAGCGACCTTTATCGCGTCCTCGTCGTAATCGTCCGGCTCTTCCGGCGGCAGATTATTGAACACCGCCTCCAGCAGGTCGCCGGTGCCGTGTCCGTGTACCGAGGAAACCGCTATCGGATCTCCCAGCCCTAGGTTATAGAACTCGTAGATCTCCGGAGGCGGCGCGCCGATACCGTCCACCTTGTTTACCGCGAGGACTACCGGCTTGCCGCTCTTTATCAGCATGGAAGCAACGTCGCTGTCGTTGGCGGTGACTCCCGTGGTGATGTCGGTTACGAAAATGATAGCGTCCGCGCGCTCCACCGCCAGCATAGCCTGCTCACGCATTTGCGCGAGGATAACGTCGTCGGTCTTAGGCTCGATACCGCCGGTGTCTATCAGCATGAATTCCTTGCCCAGCCACTCGCAGCGGCTGTAAATACGGTCGCGGGTGACGCCGGGCTTGTCGTCCACAATGGACAGCCGCTGACCCACCAGCTTATTGAAAAGCGTGGACTTACCGACATTCGGTCTGCCCACAATTGCTACTACCTGCATAATTTACCTCAACTTTCGGTGCGGTTGTCTAATATAATACCGCAAAAATCTATATAATTATAGTATAGCATAATTTCTGCATTATTGCAAGTAATAATACATAAATCAGCAAAAATCCCCCCGGCATTGCCGGAGGGACTTCCCGTAAACTGATGTTCAATTATTCAATGCCGGTGAATTATGCTTCCTTAGCGATAACAACCTTATCATTGTAATAACCGCAATTTCCGCAAACTCTGTGAGCGAGCTTCAGCTCACCGCACTGCTTGCAGCGTGAGAAAGCAGGTGCAGATAACTTCCATACCTGTGAACGTCTTTTGTCACGTCTTGCACGGGACACCTTTCTCTTCGGAACTGCCATTATTGCACCCCCTTAATTTAACATTAAACATTTCCTAAGAACCCGCCAAACCGGATTCTTTTAAAGTCACGCTTAATATTATAACACGCTAATTTAGATTTGTCAAGAGTTTTCTGAAAAATCAAACAATATATTTCTTCATATTGTCAGAAAGCTCAGAATTGTCTGCGGAAACTGTGCATGTAATTGTGGTATCTGCTGAAATCTTAGCCAGCTTGTCGAACATTTCGCCGACCTTATCGTAATCTCTGCCAACAATCTTGAGGGTAGCGTCAACGAAGATATCAGTGCAGTCATAGTCGGAAGCGAGGATACCAGCAACGAAGCCGTAGAAAGACTCAACGCCGTCGATAGCGTAGTCCTCAATATTTACCAGACGTACCTTGGGGGTGATGTCGGTGTTGAGAGAAGAACCCTTCTGGATAGCGACAACGTTGCCCTTGGACTTGTTCTCAGCGTCGTGGATAGCGTCGATAAGGATCTTGGTCTTGCCGGTGCCTCTCTTGCCTGTGATAAGTTTAATCATAGTGAACCTCCATGAAGTATAATTGTCGGGAACCTCTAAAAACCTCCTTCACGGCAGCTTTTCTATGACTTGTATCATCTGCCGCGTTGTCAAACCTTGAAATACATACAGTATTACTGCGGTTTGACGCCTTGCAGCTGATACAAGTCATGTACGAAAATCTGCTCGTGTCCCGGTTTTTAGAGATCCCCCTATTGTTAAGGAAGAAACTGAAAAATACAGTTTCCTCCTAAATTGCCAAATTGCCAAAATGCCGTGGATCAAAGACCCAGCTTCGCTTCAAGAGCCGCTCTCTGGCTCTCATAGCCGGGCTTGCCAAGAAGCGCGAACATGTTCTTCTTGTAGCTCTCAACGCCGGGCTGGTTGAAGGGATTTACGCCCAGCAGATAGCCGCTGATCGCGCATGCCTTCTCGAAGAAGTAGATGATATAGCCAAGCTCATACTCGTTGAGCTCTGGAACCTCCAGCACGATATTCGGAACTCCGCCCTCGGTGTGCGCGATAACAGTACCCTCGAAAGCCTTGCGGTTTACAATGGACATGTTCTGGTTGGAGAGGAAGTTCAGACCGTCTACGTTGGTGGGGTCGTCCTTGAGGAAGAATTCCTTCTGGGGCTTTTCAAACTGTACGACAGTTTCAAACATTACTCTGGAGCCGTCCTGAATGAACTGACCGAGGGAATGCAGATCGGTGGAGAACACCGCGGAGGAGGGGTAGATACCCTTGTTGTCCTTGCCCTCGCTCTCGCCGAAGAGCTGCTTATACCACTCGTTCATCATAGCGAAGCTCGGCTCGTAGCTGATGAGCATTTCAACGCTCTT
>CAMCFA010000049.1 GCA_945873955.1 uncultured Clostridia bacterium
TATTGCTTCGCTTCTGACATGTCACTCACTCTCCTTTATTTGTAGTATATACTTTTGAGGGTGATGTGTCAAGTTTTATTATACAACATCAGATAGAATTGTTTTCCAGTTTTTATTATATTTCAAAATATTCACCATGACTATTTATTTTTTCAGTATAATCAACTAATTTCATATTGTGCTCTCCTGCAAATTTCGATTTATCGCTTACCCTCCGGATATAGAGCATCATAAACTATCTATCTCCGGAGACAAAGCTAACGTTCGTTTCCTGAAATCATTATACCACACTAGTAATCTCTTGTCAAGAAGAAATATATCATGGATAAAATATCAACTGTAGTGCTACAATAGATATTGGACATAGTCAGTAAAAAAGTATTGAGAGATAGACCAAAATCTGCTAGAATAAAGTTACCACACAAAATTCAAGTGAAAGAAGGTCAATCTCTCAATGAACAGTATAACACAAGAAATGCGGTTTCGTCAATCCCTAATGAAATATTGTGAGAAATATGGGGTAAAGCGAGCTTCGCGCAAATACAACAAAAACCGTTCATACATATACTTTTGGAAAGCCCGCTGGGACGGCACGGTTGAATCTTTGGCTGATCGTTCAAAACGACCACACCATCACCCCAATGAGCATACTCCTGATGAACTTAAGATCATCAGGGATATGAGGTGGCGTAACCCACAGCTCGGTCTTACCGAGCTATGGCACAGACTTCGAAAACGCGGCTACGCTCGCCGCGTTGAGAGCCTTTATCGCGTCCTAAAAAGGTTGGCTTTGCTTCCGCAAGCTCCAGCAAAGCCAACCTACAAGCCCAAGCCTTACGCGCAAATGATCCACCCCGGAGAACGTGTTCAGATAGACGTTAAATTCGTTCCATTACGCTGTCTTGCGAATAAGGAACAAAAACTCTATCAATACACCGCAATCGACGAGTTTACGCGACTTCGGTTCATTTACGGATATGAGGAACACAGCACCTATTCCTCGGCTGATTTCCTAAAACGTGCTGTTGAGTGGTATAAGCGGCGTGGGATTACCGTTGAGTGCGTTCAGACTGACAACGGTCCTGAGTTTACAACGCGGTTTATTCAAGGCTTAAAGGATAAGCCCACTCTGTTCCAAACAACTGCTGCGATGCTCGGTATCCGCCACAAGCTTATTCGCCCGTATACTCCGCGCCACAACGGCAAAGTTGAGCGTAGTCATCGCGAAGACCATAACAAATTCTATTCCTGCCACAGTTTTTATTCCTGTGATGACCTTAATCAGCAGCTAAAAGCTCACCTGCGACGCTCTAACGACCGTCATATGCGCCCTCTTGGTTGGTTATCTCCCGTTGAATTTCTTTCTAACTATTGTGTACAACATCATTGACAAACCTACATGTTTCAATAAGAAATAATCAACCGAGATAATCTCGTATACCCACCTCTGCTAAGTCACCGTCGGCGGTAAGATATGTTCGATTGTTCGCTGTTAGATACCGTTCATCTATCCTGATAAACCTTTTGTCAATATCCAGACCGGTAATTGAGCTCATAACCGCTGTTCTGATCGTTTATGACGGAGTAATTCACAAGTATCACTGACAGGAGCGAGATTTCATCTGCTTCGTCAAATGTTCAGACACGATGAAACCGCCTGCTTTTGACAGGCGGTTTCTGTGCTTTTATTTACAATGAGGTACTTGTGTGAGTGCAAATATTACTTTCTCTTTCTGCTGATAACCATTGCAGAAGCGCCCAGAACTGCAACAGCGGCAGCGGCAGCGACGCCCTCAACTCCGGTGTCGGGATTGCCCTTTGCAGGAACTGTTGTCTCAGTGTCAGCGGTATCTGCGGGAGTTTCTGTGGGAACTTCAGCGGGAGTTTCAGCGGGCACTTCAGCGGGAGTTTCCACTGCCGCGTCGTTGGAAACAGTGATCTCACCAAGTGTTACGCCGTGACCCATGAATGCAACGCCGGCGATCTGAACAGGCTCAACAAAGTCCGCGGGGATAGTGAAGCTGATGGAGGTATCTCCGGGTTCAACTACGTAAGAGCTGCCGTCCTCTGAGGGAGTAAGCTCGCTGATACCGGTGATGAGCGGCCAGCCTGCGTCGTTCACCATGGGCTTGATCACCCAGTAGTCGTGACCCTCCATGTCCGCGAGAGAATCGTCGGTGGTGAAAGTAACTGTAACAACGCTATCGGCGGTAAGCTCTGCGAACTCAGAGGAGGGAACGGTGATGCTGGTGCTCCAGAATGTGCCGAGGTCGGTGTTGAGGTCGTATGCGGATACTCCTACTGCGAGGATAGCTGCGGCAGAAACGGCTGCCATAATGCCTGTAAAAAGATTTCTGATTTTCATGATATGTTTTCCTTTCTGAATTAATTTCCGGGTTATTTGCCTAACTCCCCGGTCGTTACTTACATAATATCAGAAAAGACAGCCCGGTTATATCACAAAAATATTATTTGTATCAAATTTTTGTGCAGAATTACGCCTTACTTCCCCAGCGGGTGCGGAAGAATTTTTCGCGGTATTCCTTCGGGGTGATTTTGGTGTACTTCTTGAACACATGGATAAAGTGGCTCTCCGAGCTGAAACAGAGGTAGTTTGATATCTCAAGGCAGGTGTAGTCGGAGAATTTCAGCAGATTTTCCGCCGCTTCCACCCGCTTTTGAATAATGTACTGGCTGACGGTGACACCCACCTCGCTATGGAACAGCTTGGAGAGATAGGGCGCGCTCAGCCCGCATTCAGCGGCGATATCGTCAAGGATTATTTTCTTGTGCAGGTTGTTGTATATGTAGTCAAGACTCTTGATTATCGGCTTGGAGAACAGACACTTCTTTGACAGCGCGTGCATTCGCTCGGCGTAGTCCTCCACCAGCTCACGGTGTATCTCGTTTATCTCGGCTTCGGTGCGGCAGACGTCTATCCTGCGGATATACACGTCGCTGAGATTGTAGGCGGTTTCCATTTCCATGCCGCCCTCAATGCAGTAGCGGGTGATGAACGCTATCGTGATTATAAGGTGATACCGGAGATTGCGCAGGCTGTCTTCGCTGAGTTTCCCCAGACCGGCGGCGTTAAGCGGCATGAACAGCCGGAGTGCTTCATCCTTGTTGCCGACCTTTATCGCTTGGTAGAACTCCATTTCCCGCTCATAGGGGAGGTGTGCGTTCATGTATTCCCGGTTGAGGAATGCCGCCCGGGAGAGGGCTTGGTTTATGTCCATGGTGAATTATCCTTTCAGGAAATCAAATGTATATAATTGCTCCTATATTGAATTATACCACAATACACCCTTTTTTTCAATAAATATTTGATAAAAATAGCAAAAAAATGATATTGCTGCTTTGATGATTTGTTTGTAATGAAATCAGACAAAACGAACAAAAGTATTATACATCATTAAAACAACATGTGCATTTTTACCAAAAAAAGGAGATGATAAATTACGATTTTATGAGAACCACGCAGATCTATTCTATTATTTACTGAACAAGGAGGACATTTCTATGAACATGGTTTACTTAAGGAAAGTTGCCGCAGCTATCGCTGCCGCTGGCATAATGCTGGCTTCTTCGGTGTTTGCGCAGGCGGCACCGACCTACAACGGAAGGTATTTCGGACTTGGGTTCGACTGGCATGAAGCTGACAAAATGGAGATTTCGGACGGCTGGTCAAACGGAGGTATGTTTGATTGCACATGGAGCAAAGCCAACGTCGGTTTCTCCAATGGAAAGATGAATCTTTCGATAAACGGTAACCGGTGGAACGGCTTTACCGGTGCCGAATACCGCACACAGCAGGCATTCGGATTCGGTATGTACGACGTCAGCATGAAGCCAATCAAAAACGACGGAGTTGTATCCTCCTTCTTCACCTATACCGGGCCTTCCGACGGCACTGTATGGGACGAGATAGACATTGAATTCCTCGGAAAGGATACAACGAAGGTGCAGTTTAATTACTACACCAACGGCGTGGGTAACCATGAGTATCTGTATGACCTCGGATTTGACGCTTCTCAGAGCTTTCATCAGTACGGCTTCTACTGGGATTCCAACAGCATAACATGGTATGTTGACAAGAAGCCGATCTACACCGCAACAAGGGATATTCCCCAGACCCCCGGCAGAATAATGATGAATGTGTGGAATGGCACAGGTGTTGATGAATGGCTAAATCGCTACAACGGAGTAGCCCCTCTTACCGCGCAGTACGATTGGATCTCCTACACCAAGCCTTCCTCCGGCAATAACAGTAACCCGGCAGCAATAACAGCACCACCGGCAGTAATAACAACGCAAGCGCGTCCAGATTCAATTCATGGCAGAAGTACAAGATCATCTGCCGCAACAGCGGGAAAGCGCTGGACGTATACTGGGGAAAGCAGGAGAACGGTGCAAATATTCTCCAGTATTCCTATAACGGATACGAGAACCAGAAGTGGTATCTCCAGCGGCAGAGCAACGGGTATTACATCATAAAGAGCGCGTCCAGCGGCAAAGTTGTGGAGGTTCAGGACTGGTCAGGCTCAAACGGCGGGAATATCCGTCAGTGGGATTATTATGGAAACCCGAATCAGGAATGGAAGATAGAAGCTGTTGACGGCTATTACAGGATAATCAACCGTCTTTCCGGAAAGGCGCTGGACGTTGCGGCGCGTTCCACTGCGGACAATGCCAACGTCCTCCAGTGGGACTATAACGGCGGCTGGAACCAGCAGTGGAGTATAATTGCGGTATAATACCATTTCCCCGAGCGGCTGTTATTGATATGACAGCCGCTTTACCAACGAAAATACCAGCGAATATACAAACCAACAATTTGATAAAAAATCTGATAAGAATAGCAAAATCGTGATATTACCGCGGTTTCATTTGGTGTATTATTAAGTTACAAGGTTACGAACCCAATATCACGGAAAGGACGGTATCTCTTATATGAAAAACACAAAAAGAATTATTGCAGCAATACTGGCACTGTCCAGCTTCGCGGCTCTGACCGCCTGCGATGACGAAGCCCCGGCAAGCACCTCCGGAACTCCCTCCGGCACGGGCGCTCCGCCGGTTGTGACAGAATCCACCACCAAGGCTACCATGAAGCAGGAGGACGCCGACAAGGTCGCGGAGATAGACATCGGCGCTGAGAAGCTGGCGAACCCCACGGTGAAGTTCCTCTCCTCATGGGACTTGAACCCCGCAGAGGGACAGCCGGTGTCCGTGGCGCTGGAGATGTTCCAGACCCAGTACGGCGGGAACATTGAGTTTGTCCAGTGCTCATGGGACGAGCGCTTCACCAAGCTGGCTACGCTGATTTCCTCTGACGATTCCCCGGATATGTTCAGTGCGGGTGATATGGATATCTTCCCGAAGGGCGTTATCAGCGGAATGTTCGAGCCGCTTGACAATTATGTTGATTTCGATTCCGAGCTGTGGGCGCCTATGTCGGCGGTAAATGAGCAGTTCGCGTTCAACGGAAAGCATTATGTCGGCGCAACTGACACCGACTCCGACTGCATGATGTTCTACAACAAAAAGACCATTGCCGACAACAACCTTGACGACCCGGCGGAGCTTCTGGAGCAGGGCAACTGGACGTGGGACACTTTCTGGGATATGATGACCCAGTTCTGCAACCGTGACGAGCAGAAATTCGCCACCGACGGCTGGTGGTTCGAGGGCGCTATCTCGCTTACCACCGGTTATCCCTACATCGGCATGAGCGACGGGCAGATAGTCCACAATCTTGACAACGCGACACTCGAAAAGGCGCAGGACTTCATGCTGAACATGAAGAAGAACGACTTCCCGTTCCCGAAGTCAGAGTACGCGTGGCAGGTAATTCCCTCCAACATTGCTTCCGGCAACACCCTGTTCTACCCCGTTGGAGCTTATGCGCTCTATCCATATAACAATATCATTCAGGAATTCGGCGATATGGAGGACGTAATGTTTGTTCCCATGCCCAAATGTCCCGACGCTGACGCATATTACCTCCCGGCAAGAGTTGAGGGCTTCTCACTGTGTAAGGGCGCGAAGAATCCCGAGGGCGTTGGCGCGTACCTCAACTGCGCAATGGCGAGCCGCGACAGCGAAGCCGCAAAGGAAATAGGAATGCGGCAGGCGTTCGACGAGTACGGCTGGACTCAGGAGCAGTGGGATATGTACCAGAAGGTACGCGAAATGACCGCCGAGCACCCGGTTATCGAGATGTACAACGCAGTCAACGACGCGGTTGCAGGCTACATCAACAATCCGATGAAGGAAGGCTACAACAACGGCGCTTCATGGACTCAGACCAGAGAGCAGATCCGTGCGGCGGTTCAGGCGGAGCTTGACGACGCGAACGAAAAACTAAGCAAAGTTTCATAACCTAGTTTTCATAGGTTTTCTCCTAAAAAATCCTCTATGGAACACCTCCGTCGTAATGGCGGAGGTTTTTCATTATGGGAATATGGAATACACAAGTAATTACCGCCGTTCGTGATGAGCGGCGGTATTCGTATGAGGTTTGTATTATTCAGCAGGTGTGAAGCGTATCCAGTCATATTCAGCGGTTACCGGCAGGCTGGAATCGTCGAATGCTTTGAGCCAGCCGTCAACGCCGGTTCCGGGCCAGGTGTTCATCATTATCTTGCCGGGAACGGAGGGAATTTCGGCGTCGGCGGTGTAGACCGATTCGCCGTCAACGTACCATGTTATGCTGTCCTCTTTCCACTCGAAGCCGTAGGTGTGGAAGTCTTCCGAAGCGTCAAAGCCGAGGTCGTACATGTACTCGTGGTTGCCCTTGCTGTTGGTGAAGTAGTTGAACTGCACCTTTGTTGTGTCCTTGCCGAGGATCTCAACGTCAATCTCGTCCCACGGGTTGTTGTCGCTGGGACCTGTGTAGGTGAAGAAAGAGGACACAACACCGTCGTTCTTTATCGCCTTCATGGATACCTCGTACAGACCGTAGCCGTAGAAATCCTTTGAGCGGTACTCGCCGCCGGAGTATGGTACAAGCGCCGGGGTTATGTCGTTGTCGATCTTCAGCGTCATAACGCCGTCTGCGATTGAAACGTTCCCCTTGCGCCAAGTGCAGTTGAACATACTGCCGTTGCTCCACCCGTCGGAGCATTCAAATAGCGGGGAAGCTCCGTCCTCGAAATCAACGTAGATACTGCCGTCCGCTGCCGGGGCTTCTGCGGTGGGTTCAGCAATGACTTCTTCAGTGGGTGCGTTAGGTGCGTTAGGCGCGGTCGGAGTTTCCGCAGTAGCGGCTGCGGGTGTGGACTCCGGCGCTGTACTGCTGGTTTCAGCCGAACTGCACCCGGTGAGAAGCAGCGCCGCTGTGATCAATGTGAGCGTTATACGTCTGTTTTTCATAAAAAACCTCCTTGAGATATATTTTCTCTTGACTATATTTTATCACGATATCGTCCAAATAGATATCACGGATTTAATTTTTGTGTCACATTCTTATTTGCTAAGAATGCATAAAAATACGATACAAAACACAAATTTCTGCTATTCCGGCGGGGGAAATACTGATATATTATATACATCAGAAAAAACCAGAAAGGAACGGTATCTATCATGAAAGAGTTCAAGGGCTTCAAAAAGGGCATAAATCTGGGCGGGTGGCTGTCCCAGTGCAGCTATGAAAAGCAGCACATGGACAGCTTCATCACCGAAGAGGACTTCCGCCGCATAGCGGAAATGGGCGCAGACCACGTTCGTCTGCCGTTTGATTACAACATCATCGAGGACGAAAACGGCGGCTTCTCGGAGGAGGGCTTCAAGTACATTGATCTCGCGCTGGAAATGTGCCGCAAATACGGTCTGAATATCGTGCTCGACCTGCACAAGGCGGCGGGCTTCTCCTTCGACAAGGGGGAGCAGGAAACCGGCTTCTTCGGGGACAGGCGGTTGCAGGAGCGCTTCCTTGACCTGTGGGAAGAAATGGCTAGGAGGTACGGCGGTCTGCATGAATTCACTGCGTTTGAGCTGCTGAACGAGGTAACAGACCAGTCTTACATTACCGTGTGGAACGACCTTGTGTACGAATGTATCGCCCGTATCAGAAAGCATGCCCCGGAAACTCCGATACTGGTGGGAAGCTACTGGAACAACAGCGTGGACGCAGTAAAGGCGCTCCGCAAGCCGTATGACGATAGAGTGGTGTATAACTTCCACTGCTATTCGCCGCTGGAATTCACACATCAGGGCGCATACTGGACGGACGACATAGACCCGTCGGTGCGCATGAGCTACGCGCAGTCCGGCTGGGACGCGGGGAGGTTCATTGATCTGTTCCGGGAGGCTCTGGAATTCGCCGCCGCGAACAACACGGTGCTTTACTGCGGCGAATACGGAGTTATCGACGTGGTTTCCCCGGAGGACACTCTGCGCTGGTATCGGGACATTCACGCGGCATTTGAGAACTGCGGTATTGCAAGGTGCGCATGGTGCTATAAGAGAATGGATTTCGGTATCACCGACCAGCGGCTGGATATGGTAAGAGATGAGATCGTAAAAAATCTTTGATAGGTCTAATTCTTTTTTGAACGTAATGAAATGGGTAAAGCCTAAATAATCAGATCATGCCTGTGTATATGATAATACACAGGCAAACTTTTTGTAAGAAATAACATAGATTTAACAGAGATTTGTCCTTATCATGGTAGCGGCAAGTCATAATGTTAATGTAAAATTAAAGTATAAAGCCAGAAAAATAAAGGAGTGATCCCGTGAAGATCATAAGAGCAGTACTTGCGGCGGTGCTTGCCGCGGGAATAACAGCGGCGGCTTGCGGCTGTTCGGCGCTGAAAGGTATTACCGGCGGTGAAACTATCCGTATACTGTCCGGTTCGGAAAACGAAGCGCTTGAACAGATACTCTTGGACTGCGAGAGAAGCAGCGGTGTGAATATCGAAATGACCTATAAAGGCTCGGTGGACATCATGCAGGAGCTGAAAAACGGCGCTCCCGATTACGACGCGGTGTGGACGGCAAGCAGCCTGTGGATATCTCTCGGCGACGAAACGCATATCGTCAAGCATGACGAGTCGGTATGCACAACGCCGGTGATCTTCGGCATTAAGCAGTCCGTGGCGGAGGAGCTTGGCTTCACAGACCGGGAGGTTTCGGTAAAGGACATTCTGGCGGCTATCGAGGACGAAAAGCTCACCTTCTGCATGACCAGCGCCACCCAGTCCAACTCCGGAGCGAGCGCCTACATAGGCTCCCTGTACGCGCTGCTGGGGAAGTCCTCCGCGCTGACCCACGACGACCTCGCCGACCCGGAGCTGCGGGAACAGATAAAAACGCTGCTCTCCGGCGTTGAGCGCAGCTCCGGCAGCAGCGGCTGGCTGGAGGACATGTTCCTCGCCGGGGACTACGACGCTATGGTGAATTACGAGTGCCTTATCATAGACGCGGATAAACAGCTTACAAAAGCCGGCAGAGAGCCGCTGTACGCGGTCTATCCCTACGACGGGCTGAGCATTGCGGACAGCCCGCTGGGTTATCTCGACCACGGCGACGACAAGAAGGAGGAAGCGTTCCTGAAGGTGCAGGAATACCTGCTTTCGGACGAGGCGCAGACCGCTATTGAAGCAACCGGACGGCGGATTTCGCTGAACGGCGTTTCGGAGCAGAACAAGTCGGTGTTCAACAAGGAATGGGGGATAGACACCACTCGAATTCTTTCTCCGATAACCATGCCGGCGGCGGACGTGCTGATGAACGCGCTGAACCTCTGGCAGAGCAGCTTCCGCAAGCCGTCGCTCACGGTGTACTGCCTTGATTTCTCCGGCAGCATGAGGGGCGAGGGCAATGACCAGCTGGTCAGCGCAATGGCGCAGGTGCTTTTGCAGGAAAACGCGGAAGCGAATCTCTTGCAAGCGGGCGAGGGTGATGTAAATATCGTCGTGACCTTTGACAACAGCGTGATGAATGTCTACAACTGCGAGAGCGCCGACCCGGACAGCCTTATGGCGCTGTATCAGAGCGTCTGCGAGGAGCAGATAGGCGGCGGTACGGACATCTATGTTGCGGCGCAGTACGCGGTGGAGATGATTGAGGATTATTACGATACGTCCGATTACACCGCAGCGGTGATACTCATGACGGACGGCGCTTCTGAAATCCATTCCAAAGCGGATTTCGAGGATTTCTACCATGAGTCCGACAGCGATATACCGGTGTTCTCGATAATGTTCGGTTCGGCGGAGCGCGACCAGTTGGACGGCATTGCGCGGCTCACCAACGCAAAGGTGTTCGACGGAAGAACAGACCTTGTTGCCGCGTTCCGAAGCGTGAAAGGATATAACTGACGTGAAAAGCTACGATAAAAAGGAAACCGCGGCGGGCATTATCGCCGGGATAATTGCGGCGGGACTGTTCCTGCTGCTCTTGTTCGCGGCGAAGTGGAACTTCTTCATTTCACTTGCGATAGCTGCGGCGGCTTATGCGGGATTTTCGCTGCTATTCCGCCCGGTGAAGAAGCTGGGCGGCATTGACGCCGACAGCATTGACGGCGGAGAGGAAATGCTCAAACGCCTTGAAGCGGCGCAGGAGGGCTTCCTGCGTATCGAAAGCTCCATGCGGCAGATAAACGACAGCTCGGTAAGAAGCGAAGCGGAGCAGCTCCACGCTGCTTCTGCAAGGATAATAGAGTACCTCACCGCCCACCCGGACAGGATATATGCGGCGCGGCAGTTCATTGACTACTATCAGGAGACCGCGGCGAAGCTGCTTTCGCGGTACGCCGAGCTGGAGTCCACCGGGCTTTGCACCGACGAGGTGCTGCGGCAGTGGTCGGATACTCTTGAAGCGCTCAAAACGCTGAACCGCGCGTTCGCGCAGCAGTTTGAAAAGCTGATGAGCAGCGACATGACCGACACCGACGCGGAGATACGGCTGCTGAAGCAGACAGTGAAAATGGAGGGCATTGAATGAAACCGAAAGTTATCGGCGCATTGATACTTGCGGCGGCAGCGGCTGCGGCGGGACTTTTCATGCTGTTCACCGAAAGCACGCAGGTGACCTCCCTCACCGGGTATCTCGGCGGTGAGAAGATAGGTTTGTTCGAAGACGAGGAAATAGCGGGGTACATCAGGAAAAACTATCATCTGGAGTTCGATTATTCCCGCGCCGGGTCGCTGGATATGGTGACGGCAGACCTGTCCGGGCGGGATTATCTGTTCCCGTCAAGCCAGACGGCGCTTGAATATTACAACGAGGTACACGGCAGCGGCAGGGCGGAGGAGATAGTGTTCAACACGCCGATAGTGCTGTATTCGCACAAGGTTGTCGCGGACGCGCTGATACAGCAGGGGATAGTCACCCAGACCGACGGTGTATATTATGCGGATATGGAGAAGCTGACGCAGCTTATTCTTGAAGAAAAGCAGTGGAGCGATATCGGGCTGACGCAGCTTTACGGCAGCTTCTGCGTGGACACCACCGACCCGGCGCGCTCCAACTCCGGAAATATGTTCGCGGCGCTGCTGGCGAACTCGCTCAACGGCGGCAGGACTGTGGACGAAAGCACGATAGATGACGTTCTTCCGCAGCTGAAGGAGATATTCTCCCGGACGGGCTACATGGAGACCTCCTCCTCCGACCTGTTCAACCAGTTCCTGAGAATGGGCGTGGGCGCGAAGCCGATAATCGCGGGCTACGAGAGCCAGCTACTTGAATACGCGGCGGAAGACCCGGAGGGCTACTCAAAAATCAAGGACGACGTTGTGGTGATATACCCCTCGCCGACGGTATGGTCAACGCACATCTACATTGCGCTGGACGACGCCGGAAAGTCCGGCATTGACGCGCTCACCGACCCTGAGGTACAGCGGCTTGCGTGGGAAAAGCACGGCTTCCGCACCAGCGGGTATTCGGCTGGCAGCGGCGGGAGCGCTGTAAGCGGTATACCGGACACTATCACCACGGTCATGAATATGCCGAATTACAGCGTGATGAAGCGCATTATCGACGAACTGAGTTAAGGAGCGCACATGGCTGAAGAAATTACTCTCGCGTCACTTGCGAGGGCTGCTGGAAAGGATAATGTCCGGCAGGACGTACAAATATCCGCGGGAGGCGCGCCGGCTCCGTTTACCGCCGAGGAGCGCCGGCAGATAGACCAGATAAAGCAGGAGCTTGACCTCACCGACAGCGTAACGGCGGTGGAATACGGCATAGGCTGCCAGCGGACGCTGGCGGATTTCGCGGACAGGGTGCTGGATAACTCCGGCAAGGGCAGCGCGGACACCGCGGAGCAGTTACAGGCGCTTATCCAAGAGATAAAAGCGCTGGACGCCGGGGTGGTGTTCAAGGACACGTTCTGGGCTAGATTACCGATAATCGGCAGCCGCGCACGGCGCATGAAGAAGCTGAAAAAGCGCTTCTCAAAGGCACGGATAAGGATAGAGCGGCTTGAACAGCAGCTTGAACGCTCCCGGGTGGAGCTGCTGCGGGGCGCGGAACTGTTCGATATGCTGGGGCAGGAAAACGCGAACTGCTTCCGGCAGCTCACGATATACATTCAGGCGGGAAACGAGCAGCTTGAATATCTGCGCACCACCGCGATACCGAAGCTCGCCGCCGAGGTACAGCGGCAGAACGACCCTATGGCGGCGCAGCTTCTTTTCGGTTTTGAGGAGAACCTCGCCCGATTCGAGAGCCGTATACACGACCTTGAACTGAGCCGCACCGTCGCGCTGCAATCCGCGCCGCAGATGAAGCTGATACAGACCGGGAACAGCGTAATGGCGCAGAAGATACAAAGCGCGGTGCTGAACACCGTCCCGATATGGAAAAACCAGTTCGCGGCGGCGGTGGGATTTACCGACCAGACCGCGGTCTACAAGACCCAGCGGGAGCTTGACAAAATGACTAACGCTATGGTAAAGCGAAACGCCGAGATACTGCGCCAGAGCGCCGTCCAGACCGCCACGGAAAGCCGCCGCAGCGGTATCGACACCGAGGCGCTGAAAAAAGCGAACGACAGCCTTATACGGGTCATTGAGGAAACACTTCAGCTCAGCCGGGAAAGCACAATGAAGCACCGTCAGGCGGAAGCGGAGCTTGGCAGGATAGAACATCAGCTTCACAACGCACTGTCGCAGGTAAGGTAAAAAGCGCCTGCGGAATATCTGTAAAAAACTCCCCTGCGGTATCGGTCATGATCAACGTCATGTACATTATCGATACCGCAGGGGAAAAGTTGTGCTTGACAAACCTGCGCGGCGTATGTTATCCTACACAGTTAGCCCCCTGCTAACTGTGCAGGACGCTGAACAAAGTGAAGCGTACCAAATTCAGCCGCGCCGGGATCTACGGACAATATTATTATGCCGCGCTGGTATCTTCCAGCGCCGGGATCTACGGACAATATTATTATGCCGCGCTGGTATCTTCCAGCGCCGGGATCTCCCAACTGCTCAGCGACATGTCGTAAACGATCTGCCCCATTTCCGCCGGGGAGATAGGGAAATCGTTCTGTATCCATTGACGAACCATGTGATATGCCCCGAAAGAAAAGTGTGTTGTCATAAGTGACTTTATGTAACTATTGTTCTCATTTGAAAATATCAGATCATATATCAAGACCCAGATGGGGATCAGCCGAAATGCTGTCAAACTTGTGAAATACAAGGACAGAAACGTGCTGTCGATAACTACGGTGCGCTACAAGCGAATAATGTTTACACATATCAAGGGGGGCGGAAACCGCCATGACCGCGCTGATGAAAGCAGTCGGCATGAGCGGCGGAAGTCCGGTCGGGGCTTTGAAGAAAAAGCTGGAGGACATGGGTCTTGAGGTGTTCGTGTACGAATCCTATTAATGTACAGGACGACGAGGAAAACCACTATCTGATGAGCAAGGGGGAGCTTGAAACCAAGATCGCCACCTATACCAGCGGACGCGCCGCTGAAGAGGATCGACTACAAGGTCATTGAGCTGGTGAAATCTCAGCACGAAAAGGTTAAACAGATACCTTGCGGCGGCTTACCGGCAGTTTATGCTTAATCAGGTGATCAAGTCAGTGGAGTTAAGCTTGGTGGTATAGGTAGGATACACAAGTGAAAAGGTCGCCGAAAAAGTCAGCCTTTGATATTGCAAACCGCTTTTCGGCGGCTAGGGTGTTTGCTGAATTATCGGCTGCCCCTATGTCCTGTTGAGCGGGGGCAATGGTGTCAGTTGGCATTGCGGCGAAAAAAGAGGTTATTGCTTGACAATAAGAGATTATTGAGTTATAATATAAGCAGTATTTCCCGAAAAAAAGTATAATTAAGGAGTAAAAAAATGAACGCAAGATTTCACATACCCGATTTTTGGAAGCATGGCGACCTCAATCTTCACCTTATCGATTTGATAAAGCACTATCCTCAATATTTCTATGATGGCGTAGAGATCGCTTCGTGTTATGGGTGTTTTGCACCGGCTCTCTGGAACGGCGGACGTACCGTTGGCGGTATCACAAACCGGGAAATGGTCAAAACAACAGTGCGCGAATTCAATGAACGCGGAGTGCCGATAAGATATACATTCACTAACCCTACTTTAACTAAGGAGGATCTGAAAGATCCTTTTTGTAACGATATCTGCCGTATCGCACAGAACGGTTTTAACGAGATCATTGTTAAAGAGCCGTTCCTTGAGGAGTACATACGCGAGAAATATCCCCAGTATCCGTTGGTGTCCTCTACCGTAAAGCAGATTGAGGACTATGACCAGTTAATGGAGGAGTTTAAGAAGGACTACAAACTGGTGGTTCTGGACTACAACTGGAACAACGATTTTGAGAAACTCGACAAGATTCCGCAGGAACTGCGTTCACGATGCGAGATCCTTATTAATCCATACTGTAATCCTCACTGTCCCCGCCGAAAAGAGCATTATGAGGTTCTGGGAGAATGTCAGCGCAAGTGCAGCAGTATGGGCTCGGCAACTTTAAAATCGCTTCGCCACAGTGGACCACGAGAAAATCCTTTGGCAGAAGCCGAGAAATTCAATTGTCCCAATACCGGATTCAATTTCTACCAGATTACTGGTTTCAGTACATTCGTTTCCCGCAAAAATCTGTTTGGCAGATATATGGACATGGGCTTCAACAACTTCAAGATTGAAGGACGTGTGCTGCACCCGGCGAATGTTGTTGAGAGCTATGTGTATTATATGGTTAAGCCGGAATTCCGTGATATGATTCGCCTTGCACTTCTGACATATGTCCCGAAAAAGCCGCTGGCGGCTGTCAAACCCAAGCGTTATTTCGTTGACTATGACGGCAAAGAGATCCCCCAGAAACCCGGAAATTAATAAACAACAGGCGTATTATTCATCTTTTTGATGAAAAATATTTTCATTTCTTTGTAAATTTATAGAAAATGACTATTGAATTAATACTTTGGATATGGTATACTACAATAGATAAAGAAAAACAGCGTCTGTATGCTGTTTGAATCGCTCGGCAGAACATTCTGCCGGATATGTTCAGGCAGCGCTGTCTGAAATTTACCACGGGAGGATTTTATCAATGACTAATGTAGAACTCGCTGAAAAAATTAATGGTTATCTCAAGGGCAGCAAGGCAAAGGCTAAGAAGTATGAGGATCTCGTTGCCGTAAACTTCACTTTCATCGACGATATGGACGATCTTTACGTCGAGGTTAGAGAGGGTGTACTTACTGTTGCTCCTTATCACTATGACGATCTTCAGGCTAACGTTACCGGTTCGGCTGAAAATATTGAGAAGTTGTTCTCCGGTGAGGTTACCTTTGATAAGGCTCTCGCTGACGGTCTTGTAAAGGTTGACGGCGATCCTGCTAAGTTCAAGGCTCTGGAAGCGCTTGTTCCTGCAAAGAAGGCAGAGAAGAAGGCAGCTCCCGCTGAGAAGAAGCCCGCTGCTCCTAAGGCAGAGGTCAAGCCTGCTCCCGCTGTAAAGGCAGAAGCTCCTAAGGCTGCTGCACCGGCTGCAAAGCCTGTGGCAAAGAAGAATAGCAAGAAGAACAAGAAGTAATTGTCAATTGAGAGAACCAGACGTCCGTGTAATTAAGTTTATCCGGGCGTTTGTTTGCTTTACGGGCTGCGAAAATACCGTTCCTGCGGCAGTTTTTGCCGAATCAGCGCAGCAACACTTTTGATTTATATATCCAGAGGGATTTGATATAGATGAAATACATATTTGCATGTGCGGCTCTTGCCGCATGCGTTCTGCTTGCCGGGTGCGCTTCTGCTGACTCCAAGCCCGCAACCGACGCTCAGCGCGGCTCCGAACTGATTGCGGAGCTGGTGACCGGCACTCACCCGCAGACTCCGGCTTCCGACAGCGAAGATGACCAGCCGGTGGAAATTATCGTGGAGGACGTTCCCGATGTTGACGGAGCGGCGTCCCAGCCGGTGGTGGTAATTCCCACGGCGGAGGTCACTACTTCCGCGGACGCCGACAATAATTTTGATATTTTTTACAGCGAGGTCTACGATCAGTTCGCGCTAAACGAGAAAGAAATGAGCTTCGTGGATCATTCGCTGTTCGTTGGGGACAGCATTTGCAGCGGCTTCTCGGAATACGGGATAGTATCGTCGGATCACGTTGCCGCAAAGGGCAATCTTGGCTCCCGCAGCTTTTTTGACTACACGTTCAAGTTCCGCGGGCGCGAGGATCTAACCTACGAGCAGGTGCTGAAGATCGCCAGACCGCGTTACGTTTTCCTGTCTATGGGCATGAACGATGTGAACATGGTGTATGAGGACACCTACTGCGATAACTACCGCAAGGTGATCGAAGCTACGCTGAACGGCAGCAATGCGGAGGTTTTCGTCGCGGCTATAACCCCGGTATGCAGCAAGTTCTGCGCAAACAGTGTTATCGACAGCTTCAACGACACCATGCGAAGCTATATCGAGAAGGAGTTCCCAGAGCGGGTGCATTTCTTCGATTTCGGGCAGTACCTCAAAAATGAGCAGGGGAAACTGCGCACCTGTCTGCACTCCGGCGACGGGGTACATCTTGGACCTTATTGCTACTACATAGCATTGTGGGAAATGCACCGCGCGCTTATGGAAGCAGGTCTGTGGGACGGCACAGCCCCGATAGGCACTTTCGAGGAAGAACCGCCGGAGGACGTCATTGAGCCTCCCGCCTCAACAAAGGCAACACCCGCTTCTTCCGAGCCGAAGGAGACCAAGCCCGTTTCCACCACTGCCAAGACCACAAAAACAACTAAGCCCAAGCCGGCGGAAACCACCAAAACAACAAAGCACGCCGATACTACTCAGCCGACAGAGGTTCCACAGCCGATCCAGCCGACTGAACAGCCGCAGGAGATAATCGCAGAACCGATACCAACGGAGGACACTCACACGGCGACGGCTGAAACTCCAACAGCCGAATAACTGCAAAAAACCACAACGCTCACGATATCTGGGAGCAAATAAGGAATATGGGCGTAAACCCGCATTACAAAAGGGATTGTAGTGCCGCATAAAACGCAGACCATACCTGAACAACGATAAAAGGACGCTTTTCGATGAAAGGTGTCCTTTTTCTTTATAATTAAATAGAAGCATACGCTTATAAAAAAATTCGTGTCTAATTTAGATACCATTATAATAAGTACAGCGGAGGTTTTTGAAATAAGCTCTCCGTTTTTTGTGCCTAAAAATCATATAATGTCTAAACTCCCCAAGGGATTTAACAGTGCGGCAAAGTTATCTCCTTCGGGGTGGGGTTTCCTCTTTCCTCAACCTCGCCGTACATAAAACAGGAAAAAAAGAGGTCTAATAAGGTGGAAAGCCATATAGAGAAATAGTTTTTGGGTTTGCTCTCGGAGATCAAAGCCTGCCGCCCGATTGGAACCACACTATCACAGGCTTGGTTGTTAGCGCCGCAGACGGTGTTGCCAGCGTTAAGACCGCTATCAAGGAACTTGAGCAGTACGGTTATGTTTCCCGTACACAGTTCCGTGATGAGCGTGGACGAATGGCACAAAACGAGTACAGAGTGTATGAAAATCCCACCGATAATCCCGACTATGTTCCGACTGAACAGGTATCACCTGAATAGGACGCTCCCGATGATAATGCTGCGGAGCATAAGCCGAAGAGAAAGAGCAAGCGTAATTTTTCTGTATCTCCGTTAGTGGAAAATCCGTCAACGGTTACTCTGACAGCGGATAACACGCAAGCGGACATCATTGAAAAAGTAAGTATAAATATATTAATTACCGACAAATCATTTCACTCATTTGCTCCTGCGCAGGTGCAGCAGCGTGAGTATAGGACTGAATTGATAGACAAAGGCAAAAATATATCGTTTTCGTCTGTTGGCGAACGGGTACAGGATAACATTACCTATGCCATTTTCAGCGCCGATAACGTCAAAGAATACCCCATTGAATATACCGGAACCAAGAAAACCGCCGAGGAGCTGGCACATGAGCTGAGCGAACTGACCGGACTGAATTTAACATCACAGACAGCAAGGTCGATGACGGCTGGAGCGTTGACTGGGCGGCGGATTCTACACTGATTGCAGGGCTTGATGACCGTGAGCAGAAGGAGGAATTCTTTTTCTTCGACTGTGATTCTCTGAACCGGTTTATGATGGACAGACTTTGGCAGACTCTGACCAAGAATCTTAACGCTGAGAATATCTATTACACCATGGACGGCGGCAAGAAACTTGCCTTTGAGAAACTGTATTCTGTAAAAGAGTTCCCCTCTGATATCCCCTATATGGGCTCGGAATTCTACTTTGCCTATACCGATGTGCGGGGCGATGACGAAAACTATTATGCATGCACCAAGGGTCTGTGGAGATTGGACGGCGCGGCAGACACCGCAAGCATAGAGATGGACGGCTCGGGAGAATTTACCATGTATTATGCCGACGGGGCGGTGGAAGCTGCCGGCTATCTTGAGTGTGGTGATGAATTAAACAACGGCTGCCTTCGGTATGATATGTATAATGCGGAGGGTGAGTTCATCGTCAGCTTCTATATCGATTCGGACCCCCAGTTCCATCTCGTGAACGAAGCCGGAACGGTCTACCTGCTGGACACGCAGGCGGCATATCAGGGCTTGTGGGAGTACTCCGACGGAAAAATCCTTGAGATCAATGGCGCGGAATGGAGGCTCTATGAGGACGATAGCTTTATACTATTATCCCATTAAACGATGGATAAAATCCATCGTTTAATACCACCGTGAAACGGTGGCGCTGCGAAGCAGCGGGGATAAGCCGTTCAATACTTCTCCAGTCAAAACCTTTGGTTTTGACTAGCCGCCGATAGGCGGTTAAATTATGGACGTATGTCCATAATTTAAATGGAGATTAGTATTACTCTGTTCGCAGATGGGCCGGTGAGATACAATGAGGACTCTGCCTGGCTGATGAACGACGATGGCTCCTCCGGCGGCAATGTTCGCTTTGATGAAAACAACAACCTCGTTGATGGCTCATATGTTCTGACCTACCGTGGCGGTGTTCCTAAGGGCTGATGATATTGTTCCGGGTTGTAGGCGAGCACGAGGTGTAAAAATGGCGGATCTTAATAAAAAGACGATGATGACAAATGAACAGATGGAGGCTAAGCTGAAATCTCTGCATTCTAAGGAAACGAAGTGGAAGGTTCTGGCTATCTGCGCCTTTGTAATGATGTTCGTTATCGGTTTTATTACGGGAAATGTCTTGTTGGTTCTTGCTTTTCTGGTAATCATGATAGTGTTTAGTTTTTTTGGGGATTAAGAGCAATAATGAGACGAAAAGTTTCCTTAGCGAGAATGTCATCAACGGTGTGCTGACAGAAGTGTTTGGCGATACGGTGGAATATGAACCGTTCGAAAAATTAAACCCCGGCGGTGTGGTGGTTCCGTTCCACTATATTGGCTCGGAAGGCGAAAATCATATTAAGGGAGTATACAATGGCGTGCGCTTTGAGCTGGGTGATATCAGGCTTATTGATGAGGAAGAATACACCAATGAAGACGGCGTTTCGACAAGCAAAGTTACCCGCTTAAAAGGTCAGTGGCTTATCTGTGATCTGGACAATGCGCCTGCCTGCGATGTTTATGTCTCCGAGCTGGAAAGAAATGACCGCAGCATTATGACAAGCGATGTCAAAATCGCAGACGATAAGTTCAGCGAGCGCTTTTGTGTAAGGTCGGATAATCCGCAGGAGGCGTACAAAATCCTCACACCGCAGATGATGGAGCGTATTTTTGCCGCAGCGGACAAGTGCGCAGGCACGGTCTATCTGTCGTTTCTGCGGAATGGAAAGATGAACGTTGCGATGAAGAACGACCATGAGCTTTTTGAACTGCAGAAAGGCAAGATTGATGTGGACGCTCTGCACAAGAGATTTCGGGTTGAGTTGAGTAGGTTTACTGAGATTATCGACATACTGTGTGGGGGGAGAGAAACGTATGACGCTGGAAACTGCTGTTATTCTGCTGGCACTGGCTGTGGCAGGTATTGTGCTGGTCTTTAAGTTTTTGCGCAAAAAACCAAAACTGCGCATAATTTGTCTTGTACTGTTGTCTTTGATAGCGCTGGTTCTCGCCGGATATATCGGTCTGACTGCTATTTTTATTGATGCGGTACGAAATCAACCGCCTGAACAATAATCAAAGCATATATAACGCAGACGATTTGTAGTGGTTGACCACCAAAGGTATACTTTAATCTATGCAAGTAAAAGGCGGCTGCCGGATATTCCGAACAGTCGCCTTTTACTTGGAGCTTTAGCGAAAATAAACCCCCGGTTCTGTGTGAGCTGCGTTTTTGTATTATTTGATCAATAGATCACTCAGACAGCTTCTTCTTGATATATTCCTGTATTGCCTTAGGTGAAGCCTGACCTTTCAGCGCCTTGTTCGCCTGACCCATGAAGAACCCGAATACCTTCTGGTCGCCGTTTCTGT
>CAMCFA010000050.1 GCA_945873955.1 uncultured Clostridia bacterium
ACAGCTCATCATAAGTGCAGTCGGTGAATTCGTTCGGATCCTGATACATTACCTCATAATGCAGCGGAGTTCCGGTCGCTACGGAGTAGACGAACAGCTCGTCTGCGCTGGAGCTTGCGTTCTTCGCCTTAGTAGTGTAGGGGATATATCCGTGGATAACTATCTCGTAGAACGGGATATCGTAGTCGTAAACGTCGAAGTTGCTGCTGTAAAGCGGAACGTCCTTGAGGTAGTCAACATAAGGCAGCGCATAATCGTTTGCCGCGCCGGATACGAACGTCATACCGCTCTGGTTGATCATCTCATAACCCTTGATGAGGTTGTTGACCGCCTGCTGTCTGGAGGTGTTTCTGGCAGCGTTCGCGGTGTAGTCGCTGTACAGCTTGTTTGTTCCGTCTGCAACGGAGATAGCGCTCATGCCCTCTCTCTGGCAGCTTGAAACTACCTCGCCGTAAACCCTCTCGTAGAACGCCGGCGACAGAATGTACCAGCTTGAACGTGTGTCGTGCGGAGTACCGAACGCCAGCTCATACGGTGTCTGAGTAGCGTATGCCTTAGTGATCGCTATTGCAGACGCGCCGGTCTTTGTGTAGCCGTTGCCGCTGCGCTCGTATTCCATAAGGTCAAAGCTGGGAGCAAGCATTATGCCGCTTGCGTCGCAGTAGCTCTGAAGCGCCTTCCACTTGTTCTTGCCGCCAAGCGTGCCGGAATAGTCAACTGAATTGGATATCCGGCTTGTGATACCCGCGGCGTTGAAGTCCTCATAGCTTACGATCATGTTGGTCACGCCAAGCCCGTTCAGTTCCTGAAGGATCTCCTTTGCCTGCTCGTAGGTGGTAGCCGCTGTTTCCAGCTTAACCGGGAAACCTGCAATGGACTGCTCCTTGACTGTACCGCCGTAGATATCAAGGAAAAGCGGAGCCTCTTCCTTGTCGTTCTTGGTCAGACCCTTTTCCTCAACGAGGTACTGCTGATAGCGCTTAGCCACGTCAACGTAGGTCACGCCTTCCTTGACAATGGGGTAATAGCGGACTGTCAGTCTGTCCTCGGGAATGATGTCCTCTTGATAAGCGTTCAGCGCGGAAGCGTTCTGACCGCCCATGTAGTAGGTATCGGTAGCTCTCAGAGTGAAGTTGAACCACGCGGAGTTGTAGCTGGTGGACTTCTGTCCGGCAACCGCAGCTCTTGCTGTCGCGTAGGCAGCGCCCTCGGTTACTACCTCAAGCAGTGCGTTGTCCTCTCTTACGATACCCATGATCGGGAGGTATGCCTGCTCGGTTTTCTTGGGAGCCATATCCTGGCTCTTGGCAAGATCTCTGCCGTAGATCCTCTGAGTGTACTCATTGGTCTTTGACTTGCCGTTGTTGAAGTTGATAACCGCACCCGAACCGTCCGGAGTGATGATATATCCGGTCTCGTCGGAGTACGCTGCGCCGAGATCCTGAAGCAGGTTCACATCAACGATAGAACGTGAGCTTTCAGCTACCACTTCAGCGCTTGACTCGACCTCGTAGATCTCATCTACCGCGATAGACGCCTCAATGTAGTCGTCCTTCAGCGTGATGTAGTAGGGGATCGTGATACCCTCGTTGGGGAAGGTATACTCAGCTCTGAAACCGTTCTCGACCATAGTCACGGTAAGACCCGGTCTGATGTCGTCTTCAGTCTCAACTATTGCGGTCACGCTGTCTTTATAGGAACGAACCGTTGTCGAAGGTGACTCGGTGTCCTTTACCTTAACAGCGTTGATAACGAGAGATGACTTTAAGTCCTCTTTCTTGGAGTTGTTCGCAACCGGGTCATCGTCGGCATTATAGGGATTGCTCCACCAAATATGCTCGCCGTCCTTTGTGCGGAATGCGAAAATACCGGTCTGGGTATTAACAAGCAGCTCGAAGTTCTCGTTGGAGGCTGCCAGCTGGCAGCTTGCAAGGACGTCCTCCTCCTTGATAAGCTCCTTTTCAGGCTCTGCTTCCTCCTCTGCTTCCGCGGAAGCCTCTGCGGTACCTTCCGACTCAGCGGTTTCAGCGCCGTCAGCTTCAGCAGTCATGCTCGTATTCTCAGACCATGCAACGCTCTGGCTTGCCGAAAGCACCATGCCTGCGCAAAGCACCCCGACAAGTATTTTCTTGCGGATTTGTAGCATTTTTACACCACCATTTACTAAATTTCGCCGCCGTCCTCCCCCGGTCAGGGGGAAGTGCGGTTTTCCAATGCTTATCAGGAATTCAGTTTCTTGCGTTCCTTTGCGATCTGATGCTTTTCAAAGGCGGTATATGCTGCAATTACGATTGCGAACAGCGCAACGATAACGCCGATGAAGATGAATATCAGAGCTGTCGGCTCAAGGTTCGAGAATCTGTACAGCAGCTCGGTGTAGATCGAATATACGAATACATAAACCTGCTGGAACAGAGAAACCAGAAGCACAAGCAGAATGAGGATTACAACCATTGCGAGAAGGGTTATAAGCATGAACACGATAGTTTTGGGAATGGAATACTGATGAACCGTTTTCATTCCCGATATCAGCAGCACCCCGGTCCAGAGTATCGTGACGTAGGACACGAATGTGATGAACGCGGACTCGCCCTTTATCAGGCAGTTGCTGAGGATTATGTTGATGGCCTGACCGATGATGTAAGGTACAAGTGCATAAGCGGTATTAACGCAGATGTTCTTCATAGTACCCTCGCCGTCGAACAGCGTACACAGCGCCCAGTTTCCTATTACCCATGTGAAGAAGATGACAATCGTGCGGATAACGATAGGAACGATATTAAATATCTTTACGTCGCTGTAATTGTGGAGGAAGCCTGTCATGAGCTCGCTGCACACGCTTACGATAAACAGCGCCGCAACGATGACCAGAGCCACCTTCATGTTGTATGCCTTTTTCCATCTGAGGTCCTCAAAGCCTTCAAACGGGTGGCGCATTATGTAAAACGGCCATTTCCATGCGGGCATATCAAGATTGAATCTCATGGCTCAGTCCTCCCTTCCCTTATTCTGTTCCTTGAACAGCCGTTCGCGCTCGGCATTGCGCTTTGCCCGAACCTTTCCTCTCCAGACGGAGATGAAGTAAATTGCTGCCAGCAGAACAAGTATGATCACTGCGAACAGTGTGAAGTTGTCTCTGATGAAGTTCATACGCCAGCTCTTGAACGCGTCGTTGTAGCCGCTTCTGGAGTTGTAGTAGAAATACTTCATTGCTGTCTCGTAGTCGCCCTCGTTGAGGTAAGCGTTACCAAGACCGATATAAGCGAACCAGTAGTTGCTGTCGCGTCGGATTACCTCTTCCCACGGGCCGCGGGCTTCTTCGTACTTACCACGGTTGAACAGATCCATAGCCTGATGTACTATCGCACCGAACTCGGTCTGCTTGAATACGGTGACGCTGCACTTACGTCCGTCGAGAACGTAAACTCTGTCGCCGAGGGACTCAACTGCATTTACAATGTTGAAAGTACCCTTCTGCTGACCTATGCCGCCGAAGATGAACAGCAGGTTACACTCGTCGTCATACTGGAACACACGACCTGTCTTGAGGTCAAGCAGGTTGATCGTACCGTTCGCGTCAACGTCGATATCGGTGATCTGCGAGGAGTAGGTCTGTCCTCTGTACCACTTGGTCAGCGCATCGCCGAAGGTGTAGTCAGAATAACCGAGGTTTGTGTAAATGTTGGTACCGGCGGAGTTCAGCTTCTTCAGAATATCCGTTTCAGCCGACTTGGACTCGGTTACCGTATAGATGAAGTTATCGCTGTCGATATCGAAGTTGGAGATCTCGACGGGAACGCTTCTTCTCATTCTCTTTGCCTGCTCACGGCTGAATATCAGCTTCCAGAAAGCGTTCAGCAGAACCTCGCCGGTAGCCTCAACTCGGTTCGCACCGAAGTAGCCGTTGAAGTCGCCCTCCTTAGAGAACACGACCGCGCCCTTAGTGATGGACTTAATGCAGACGTAAACGTTCTTTGCCGCGTCTACCAGCACCTTGCTGGGGTTGAAGGTTACGGACGAATCATACATATTTGACGGAGGTCTGGTGTAAACTGTCGTTACCTTGCCAACCGCTGTCTTGTACTGGTCGTCGTTGATCTCATCGATCTCAAAAGCAACAACGCGGTCGTTCGCGTTATCTGCAACGTAGATCGTTTCCGTACCGTCATCAGTGTCAACGTCCACGAACACGCCGGTCGGACCGTTGAAGCTGGTGTTTGTTATCTTATTGTAATCCGCCTGAGACAGCACGCCGGTGTTCAGCTCGCTCTGCTTATAGTCAAGCCAGTCCTGTATGCCGGACAGGTCAAGGGATTCAACAGTATATTTAAGGTTGAACTTGCTGTCTGTTACAACAATTCTTCCCTTTGCGGTGTCAGTACCGTTCGTGGGCTTGTAGGAGGTGTCCGCGATAAACAGATCCTCATTGTCCGAGAAAAACATATCGCTCGGCTCAGACAGGGCGCCGACGCCCATATCCGCGCCCGTGTAAACTTTATCTACTACATAGCCGTTCTGCGAAGGAACAGGGTCGCCCCACCAGTCGTAGTTGTATCCGGTGTAGGGCTCGTCTGCGTAGGCAACGCTGGTCATGAGCGTAGCCGCAGCCATTGCCGCAGCCGTCACCCGCACTGCTATGCGCTTAATTGATGGCACTCAAAATCATCCTTTCGTAAATTATTCGGCAGCCCTTAATCCTTAAGACCGGAGTGCGCCATTGTTTCAACGACGTTGCTCTGGAGGATAAGGAACAGTATCATAGGCGGCAGCATCAGCACGACAACCGTCGCTGAGGATACACCCGTACGGGCGATACCTGCCGCTGCGATCTGCTGCATTACGATAGGAATAGGCTTTAACTGCTCACTGTACACGAACAGGTAACCGGTGATCTGCCATGCGCCCTGGAATGCGAAGATCATAAGTGTGAGCCATGCAGGCTTAACGTTCGGCATTACTATCTGCCAGCACACTCTGAGATGGCTCGCGCCGTCCAGCTTTGCAGCCTCTATCATGCTCTCCGGGATCTGACCCATGAACTGTTTCATAAGGAACAGACCCATAGGCGTTGCGATGTAAGGAAGCGTTATCGCCCAGTATGTATCAATCATGCCTAACGCAGCCATAACGATGTACTGTACGATATAGGTAACTGAAGAGGTAAACAGCAGGGCGATCTCAATGGTTTTGTTCATTGCCTTGACGCCCGGAGCCTTTACCTTTGCCAGTACATACGCCGCAGAGGAGGAGAGGAAAAGCTGAGCCACGGTAACAACTACCGATACGAAAACGGAGTTGAATACATATCTTGAGAAAGGTACGTCAAGAGAACCTGCGACCTTCAGCATGTCCTCAAAGTTCTGGGAGGTAGGACGCTGAACATAGAGCTTCGGCGGGAACACGAACAGTTCCTCTACCGGCTTGATCGACTGAATTACCGAAAGGTAGATCGGGAAGAGCATGAACAGACCGATAAGTACGAGTACAATGAATATCGCAATATCGCCGCCGCGGGAGCCTCCCCACTTTTTTCTTTTCTTAATAATGCGCATCTTCCGTCCTCCTTAAGTATCCAGTATTCCGCTCATAGCCTTGCGAATGACATTGTTTACAAGGATCATCACTATGAACAGCAGGAAGCATATCGCGCAGGCGTAGCCCATTTCGTAGCGGACTGAGCCGTAGTCGAATGCGTGGGTCATGATAGTGTGCGCTGCGTAGTCGGTTGACGGGAATGCGGTCAGGAAACGTCCGATATCACCGGCAGTGAAGGAGGACGTGATCTGCATTACCGCTGCGAACAGAAGCTGCGGGCCCATTGCCGGGATCGTGATGTACAACAGCTCCTGGAAACGGTTCTTGATACCCTCGATAGCGCCAGCCTCATAGCCGGACTTGTCGATACCCTGGAAACCTGCACGCAGTGAAAGGAAGCCTGCACCCAGCGACATCCACATTTGTACGATGATAACGCACATCAGAATGTATCTGGCGTCGGTGAGCCACTGCTGAGGACCGTTGATAAGACCTAAGCTCATCAGAACGGAGTTAAGGAAGCCGTAGGTATCGCCGGAGAAGATGAGCTGCCATGTTGCGTAGATGTTACCGGCAAGCGTCGGAGCGTAGAAAATGTATGTAAACACAGTTTTCAGCGGACCGGGCATCTCATTGATGAGCCATGCCAGCAGGAAGCACATGATATAGCTGACAGGACCTGTGATTATCGCGAACACCAGAGTGTTCTGGATAGCAATAAGGAAAACGTCGTCCTGAAGGAACAGGGTGTAGAAGTTGCTGAGTCCTACCCACTGCGGGAACTGAACCATGTTGAAGTTCGTGAAGCCCACAGGCAGGGAGATAACAACCGGAATGCCCGTAAATATCAGGAACAAAAGGAAAAACGGTAGAGCAAGTATATAGGCGCTTCCGTTTTTCTTAACTTCGCGCATAGTGTATCGGAACTTGCTGTCCTCGATATACTGCGATTTCTCTTTACCGAACAAGCTGATTCCTCCTATTTTTCTTTGCTTTGAGCTCCCTCCCGAAAACCGGGAGGGATATGCCCTTAGCCATTGTAGTAACCGAGATCCTTCAGCTTTCTTACAATCTCGGAGTTGATATCTCTGTTGTAGGAGCTGAGCTGATATCTTGCGTTCTTCTGGTTATTTACTACCGCTCTGAACGCGTTGTAAACGTTACGAGTTACCGCGTAGGAAGCAGGAATGATCGGAACCTCTCTCAGATTGTTCATCTGGTCGCTGATCTTTTCGTACTCAGATGTTGACCAGTTCAGTCTGCCGAGAGCCTCAACATTCGCTGTGTCGTAACGTCCCATCGGACCCATGATAGCTTCGATTGTCTTGCCGTATTCTACCTGAACGTCCGTGGTGGTGAACCAGTCGATGAAGTTCCATGCTGCGTTCACGTCCTTACAGCTATTGAAGATAACTGCGCCGGAAGAACCGGAGTTCGCGGTGTAGTCGATCTTAAAGGAGCCGTCCGCATTGGTCTGCTTAACGCCGTTCTCGTCGTATACATAAGATCCGGGAACGTGTGTGAACGACCACAGACCCTTGATCTCAGGAGCCGCAACGCTCAACTGGTTATAGAACGCGTAGTTCTGAAGCAGAATAGGCATCTCACCGGTTCTGAAACGTGTGAACGCGTCGTAGGTCTGGTCGAAGTCGTATACTGTGTAGAACTTAGTCCACTTTGTGAATGCCTCGACCGCCGCCTCGGTATCGAATGTCGTGGAGATGTACTGACCGCTCGCCTCGTCGAAGTTGTAGAAGTCCTGACCGGTCTGGAGCATCAGCAGAACGAAGGTATTGCCTGCGTCGAATACCTGCGAAGAGATATTGGACGGGAGAATCAGACCTACCTCAAGGTACTTTCTCTGGAGGTCGGGCAGCATGTCGATCAGCTTATCCCATGTCTCCGGAGGATCTGTGTAGCCCAGCTCCTCAAGTACGTCGGTACGGTAGAAGAGCATCGGGAAGTTTTCTGTCAGCGGGAGTCCGTAAACGCCGCCGTTAAATTCGTAAAGTGTTGTAACGTCATCAGTGAATCGGCTGATAACGCCCTCATAGCCGGGCTGCTCCTTGAGGTTTACAAGCAGACCTCTCGAAGCGCAGACAACCGGGAAGTCGCCGCCGATAAACAGCGCAACCTCCGGACCCTTTCCGGCAAGTGTAGCCTCAAGTACCGCGCCCTGTACCAGCGAGATGTTTACCTTTGTGTCGCTGTTCGGGTTGTACTCGGAGCTTACCAGCTCGTTTACTACTGTCGCCTGGTCACGTCCAAGGGATACCCAGACGTTCAGCACCTTTTCAGTTCCGTTGGAGTCGGAAATGGAGGTGTAGTCCTCAAAGAAGGAGCCGATAAATGCCTGGAATCCGAACGCGAAAGCTGCAAAGAAGTTTGTGCTGCTGTCGCGGAAGTTGTCGCAAGCGGGCTTTACTTCAATGTAGTCGATCTCAAGGGGCTGATCGCGGTAGTCTCTCATCCATGCGGAAACCGCGGAGATCTGATCCTTGATGCTGGAGAGCATCTGGGGCAGATCCTCCGGCTCGTCAACAGCCATCTGGAGAATTACCGCCATAGTCTGGAGCGTCGAAGCCTCAGAACCTTCGCCGGTGAGAGCCTCGATACCCGCCTTCTCAGCGTAGAGAGTGGCGATCGCATACTTGAAGAAATCGAACAGACCTTCGATCTGGTCCTCAAGGTAGTAGTCGTTATACTCGTCGGGGCTTGGACCGGTGATCATGAGTATACGTCTGTAATAGTAGTTCATCTGGAAGATGAGGTCATCAAGACGTTCCATAACAGCGCCGATGTCACCGGGCACTGCTTCAAGCATGATCTCGTTTGTTCCCTTGTGGAGCGGAACGTAAATGAGGTTTCCGTCCGCGTCGGCAAGCTCTACCGTCTGCCAGTTGGGATTGTACTGGATCTTTACGTCGTCCAGTTCCTTGCACAGAACCTCGCCGTTGATGTAGACGCGGCGGTTGGAGAAGAATCCGCGCATCGTGCTCTGACGGCATCTGATCTGTACCTTATAGTAACCGTCCTCCGGTACCTCGACCTGCCAAGCTATCGCCTGACAAGCCTGATCCCATGTGTCCGCGCCGATAGTGTTGTAGCGCTTGTTCACCGGGTGGGAGGGGCTTACTGAATAGTCTGTTCTGTCGTAGGTAGGATACAGGGTCGAAGAGGTGGTGTAGTAGGTGTTCTCCGCCTCGATGTGACCGATATCCTCATTACTGCCGAAGCTGGGCGTAGCGTTGATCTGATCCTGTGTAGGAGCGATCTCTGCGTAGGACGGCAGTTCCTCGGTGTTGAAGAACCTCATTCCCTTTAAATAGAAGTTGGTCTTTACACCGGTGAGGGAAATCTCATGAGAACCCTCGGAAAGGTAGAAGTAGTAAGGATTATTGATAAGTCCGTCCTTATCCTTGATCGGGTAAGTTACCCATGTGTTATACTCGACCTGCGGAGGACGCTTCTGGTTCTTTTTGCGTGCGTCCCAGCCTATCGCTGTTTCGTTCTGCCAGTAACGGTCAAGCTCTACCAGCTTCACCTCGCTGAAGGGGTATTCCCCGTCTATCTTCAGCTCGACCTCTATCGTAGTATTGGTCGCGGTGATGGGGTGGTAGAACATCTCAAGGTTGTAAAGACCCGCGGTCTTTACATCGAACTTCCACGTAAGAGTGCCTTCGCAGTCTACCCATGCAACGCAGTCGTCCTCGCCCTCGAAATCCTCGACCTTTACATCGATATCGCTGCTCTGTGAGAAATCGGTGACGTCGATCTTCACTTCCTCCATCGGCTTTGCAGCGTTCGAATACTTAGCTATGTACTTTCTGTACGCGTTTTTGTTGCTGACTATGCTCAGGCTGTCCATTTCAGAGGCAGATACCGACGAGTCAGTTCCTCCCTCAGCGGCAGCTCCGGGCGCCAGCTGAACCTGAACAAGAGTTGCTGCCATCACTGCCGACATAAACAATGACGTTACTCTTTTCAGCTTCACTTTTCGCTCTTTTGCCACAGTAAAATCCACCTTTCCTAAATACTGCTTTGCAGCAAACCGGGTTCTCCAGCCCGATTATTTACTAAATCTTTGCACCGCTTGTGCCTTGTCCCGGCGAAGCGCGCCGTTACGCGCCCGCGGCGCTTGCTATACCCCGTTTCTGGGGTAAATTGAGATCCGTCCGTCCTCCAGCTCCACGCGGACTTTGTCGCCGCCCTTTATGCCGAGTTCTTCAAGATACTCCTTGGGGATCTGAAGCCGTCCCGCCCGGTCAAGAACCGTCAGCTCCTCATGAGCCGCCTGCTCCATTTCCGAAAGCTCCCCGAACGACTTTGCAATGCCCGGCTTTCTCACCAGCTCCGTTGATGTCTTTCCGTCCCGGATTGCCACCACGCGGTCTATCTGTGCCGAAAGCTTTGTATCATGCGTCACGATGATTATCGTAACGCCCATTGCCCTGTTAAGCTCTCTGAATACGTCGAGTATCAGTTTCGACGTCGCCGTATCCACTGAGCCGGTGGGTTCGTCCGCAAGCAGCAGCTTGGGGTTGTTCGAGAGCGCAATCGCGATCGCTACCCTTTGCTGTTCTCCGCCGGACATCTGATCCAGCCGGCTGTTCTTGCGGTGAGAAAGTCCCACCATATCCAGCAGCTCGTCAGCACGCTGACTCCTGCCGCTGAATCCCGAAAGCAGCATGGGCATTTCCACATTCTGCTTTGCGGTGAGGTAGGGGATCAGGTTTCTGGCGTTGTTCTGCCAGACGAACCCAACCGTTTTTCGCTTGTATTCTATGAAATCCTTCTCGGTGAATTTCAACAGATCAACGCCGTCTACGTAAAGGCTGCCCGCCGAAGGTCTGTCCAGACCGCCCAGCATGTTCAGCAGCGTCGATTTGCCGCTTCCGCTGGCGCCCACAAGCCCCATCAGCTCACCGCGCTCCACCGTGAGGTCAAGCCCTTGAAGCGCCATGACCTCCACGTCGCGGGATTTGTAGATCTTCACGAGATTCTCCGCCTGCACCATGATGTTCTCCGGCGGCGCAAGAAGCACTTTTTTAGGCATCTGCACCCTCCTCCGGCTGAGCGTTCTCCTTAACGTCAGAAATCACGCCGTCCTCCAGCGTGTAAACGATATCAGCCTGCTCCATCATAGCCGTATCATGAGTTGTCATGACTATGGTAAGATCGTTCTGTCGAACAAGATCCCTAAACAGCTTCATCACCGCCAGCGCAGTTGGTGAATCCAGCTCCGCGGTAGGCTCGTCGGCGAAGATTATTTTCGGTGAGTGAGATATCGCCCGCGCTATCGCAACTCTCTGCTGCTCGCCGCCGGACATTTCACCGGGACGGTGGTTCATTCTCTTTTCAAGTCCCACCTGTATCAAGCTCTGCTTTGCGCGCTCCACACGTTCCTTGTACGGCAGCTTTGTCAGCCGCAGTGCGAACTCAACGTTCTCAAACGCAGTCATTGTGGAGATCAGCGCCACCGACTGAAACACAAACGCCATCTCGTTTCGCCTCAGCCCGTCCCTTTCGGGATCGGACAGCTTTGTGATATCGCGCCCGCCTTCCGGGAAAATCACCTCGCCGGAGGTCGGTCTGTCCAGCGCGCCAAGTATATTTATCAGCGTCGTTTTGCCCGAACCGGAACGTCCCCGCAGCACCGAAAGCCTGTTCGGCTGTATGCGCAGATCTATCCCTTTCAGCGCATGGACTGTACTTCCGTCCCCGATTTCAAAATCCATGCAGACGTTCTTTGCTTCGATTATGCAGCTCATAGTTACCTCGCTGTCTGCCGGAATTGACGGAAATAATCACATTTCCATAACACCGCCATCATAAATACCCTATTAATTATAACAAATTCAACCGCTAATGTCAATAACAATTGAGTTTTTTTAGTCATTTTTAATAAATTCCGATCTCCAACGTTTTTTCACTCTAATATTTAGTTCCAAAACCTTTCCTATGCATATATAGTTGTTTTTCTTTCATTTGTGCTCAATTGAATACAACATATAGTTTTTTCTTTACAAAGTAGTTAAGCACATTAACCTAATTTAATCGGTTTTTTCCTTTTTCATCATCATGCACAAATAATTTCGCAAAAGTTTATTAAAATAGACCAACATTCATTATTTCCAGCATAATCCAATAAATTAACAGTTTTTTCTCATACAATTAAGAAATGAGTAAAAGAAAAACCCGCCCCTTTCGGAGCGGGTTCTTTTAGTTAGAAGCGATTTACTTCAGCGTTTGCTGATTACTTTCTCTTCTTAGCAACTACGATAGCAGCGCCAGCCAGAACAGCAGGAACTACTGCCAGAGCAATACCGGTGTCAGGGTTGCCCTTGCCGTTGTCGTCGCCA
Source organism: uncultured Clostridia bacterium (assembly GCA_945873955.1). Taxonomy (GTDB): domain Bacteria; phylum Bacillota; class Clostridia; order Oscillospirales; family Ruminococcaceae; genus CAG-115. Next base: position 11,898 of record CAMCFA010000050.1, read on the forward strand.
GCGTCGGTGTTGCCAGCGTCAACAGTGCCAGCGTCAACAGAGCCTTCCTCATCGGTGGTGGTCAGACCAGGCTCTTCCTCGGAGGTGTAGAACTCTTCGTCAGAGGTCTCAATAGTGTCGGTGTCGGGAACATTGGTGGGCTCGCCGTCAACTACAACAGCAGCAACGGTGTCAGCAGAGATGTCGGTAGCGCCGGAACCGGCTTCGAGAGCAACAGTAACCTCTTCGTCAGCAGCAGCGTCAACGGTGTAGGTCAGGGTGAGCAGAACTGTGCCGTCAGCGGGAACAGCAGTGCCAGCCCATGCATACTTGCCGGTCTCAGGATTGAACAGACCAGTACCAGGATCGTTAGCGGTAAGGGTCAGGTTATCAGAAGCAACTACCTTGAATGCGGTAGAATCCTGAGTCATGCCGTTAGCAACGATCTCAACAGTTACGGTGTCACCTGCAACAGGAGCAGCAGGAGTCATAACAGGTGCGATAGCAGCGGAAGCAGCAACAGCTGTCAGAGACAGAACTGCAGCAGCAGCGCCGAGAGCAATAATCTTCTTCATATAGTTTTCCTCCATATTTTTTTTAGCTATTAATAAGCTCTGCATCGGGGCTTTCGCCCCGATGAAGGGCATATTATCTAGTAAGCTTGGCTTACGATTAAGCCTGGTTTACAACGTACTTCAGGATTGCAGAAGCATCTCTCTGATCTGCATATCCGTCGCCGTCGAAGTCGCCGATAGCGATGTCGATGGTCTCGCCGTCAACAACCTTCTTCAGAATGATAGCAGCGTCTCTCTGGTCAACAACATTGTCGCCGTTGAGGTCGCCTACAACAACTGTGGGAGCCTTCTGAGCTTCAACAGCAGCTATCAGAGCCTCGTATGCCTTCTGAAGATTGTAGTGAGAGATGTTAGGACCTGCAGAGTTATCCTTGAAGCTCTTAGCAATCTTTACACTGGAACCATCTTCAAGCTTCAGGGAATCATACTCGCCTTCGTTGGTGAATACACGGTTGTAGCCCTGGAAGAAACGATCAGATGTGAACGCGTCGTTGTCATCAAGCTCAACACCGTTAGAGTCAACGAGGGTCTTAACAACGGACAGATAGTAAGCAGTGTCCTCAAGAGCCTTCATTACATCATCAGTGGGCTTAACATCTTCGCTGTCGATCATATCCTTTACATCGGCGATGTAGGTGTAGATCTCTTCAAAGCTGTACTTGAATGCGTTGTAGTCCTTCTCAAGAGCATCATAGAAGCCCTTAAGGTAATCGTAAATCTGTGTAGCAACCTCATTGCCAACACCAGCAGGTGTTACGTTGTCCTTGTAGGTCTTTATCTTGTTAGCAGCCTTTACCCAGTCAAGTGCATACTGACGAGCGTCTACAAGCTTGGTGTGGTTATAGGTGAACAGAGCAGCATCGCCGGTCTTCTCAGCAAGCTCATAGCACTGCTCAATAAGAGCCTCTACCTCAGCCTTTGTGTGAGTGCCGTAGGAAGCGTCATACTTGTCAGCGAGAGCATACTTGAGGTATCTGTAAACGAGAGTCCACTCAGCAGAGGAGCCCTTTGCAGAATCTTTTGCAATTGCGTCAATGGTATCAATATCATAGATATTAGATGCAGCCATCAGTTCCTTTTTGCCGGTGAGATATGTCTCAGCAAGTTCCATTGCAAGACCAAGATCTGCGTATGTGGGAACAGTTTCATCAGAAGAATTCCGATAAGAACCGTTCATAGCCTGAGATGCTCCTGCAATTGCACCCCACTGACCGATCTGGGGATTTTGGGAATCGCCATCAATTACATTGTTGTAAAGGTGGTTATCGGTGTCAGTAGTAACATCAGCTGCTGCGACCTTGATATAATCAGTCAGATCAACTGTTGCACCCTTAGATACGAGCTTATACTTGCCAGTGGTAACATCGCCCTTGTCGGTATATACATTACCTGTAGCATACTTGCCGTCAGCATCAAGCTCAATGTAAACTGCCTTACCATTCTTGGAATCAATCTTGATGGAGATCTCAGCGGAAATGAGCTTGTTCTTGGTGGTTGTCCAAGTCCAGCCGTTGGGATTTACAAAGAAATCGCCGTCATCAACATACCAAGGATTAGTTACTTCAGCAGAGTCTACAAACTTAGTAGCGTAAGCGCCGTCAGCCTGCTTTACAGTGATAACGCCTGCCTTCGCCAGAACTGCATCATACAGATCATTAGCAGCGGTGGTAGCATAGTCGTAAACCAGTCTGCCGTGGTACTGATTCAGAAGGGACTGAACGTTTGCCTTGGTAGCTCTGTTAGTATCGTCAGCAGTAAAGCCGTTCAGAACTGCAGTAGCCTTTACGCAGGAATCGTAAGCAGATACGATGTTGTCCTGTGTGGTCTTGCTTACGCTCTTGATAGCGTCCAGCTCTCCATAAGCGTCATTGATAGCGCCCTCAAGAGAAGCAACGTGCTCATAAACCGTGCCGTAAGCAACTGTCTGACCATCATAAGCCCACAGAGACCAACCGGTAGCTTCGCCTGAACCCTGGATCGTACCGATTCTCCAAGAATCATAAGCGAATTCCTTCTGGAGAGCGGTCTCATAATTCTTCAGAGCGGTTCTGAACTGTGCCTTGGTAACAGATGCCAGCGGGTTCAGAGCGTTCTTAGCAGCTTCGAGCTTCTCGTAAGCATCAGTGATGATTCTGGAGTCGGAAGAGTTCAGAACGGACTCAGCCTCGTCATAAGCATCAAAGAAGTCAGAGAAAGAATCAGCGGTATAGATCAGGTCGCCAAGCTCTTCGTTGTTGATGTTGTTGGTGTTGTAGGTCTTTGTGCAGCTGTCGATAAGAGACTTCAGTTCCTCAACAGAGTAGATGGTCAGCTTGTTGTAAACTGCTTCGATCATAGCATAAGCGGTGGTGTAGTCATCAACGCCAGCCTTGTCGTCAGCCAGAACGTTATCAGCATACTCGATAGCGTTCAGGAAGTTCTCGCCGGAGATGGAACCGTAGTCATAGATGCCGTCCTCACGGAACTTGTCAAAGCTCTTTACATAAGCTTCGAGGTCAGCCTTAGTCTTTACCTGAGCGGTAGCAACTGCTGTGTCTTCTGCACTAGCTACAACTGCAACAGAGCCAATAGCCATTACAGAAGCCATAGCAGAAGCAAGAATTCTTCTTCTTAACATAATTGTCCTCCTAAATGTTGTTTTTTAAAACATCTCTGAGTTATCGGGCACTCGGATGTAATAAACGGAAAATTTGTGCCGTTCGTTACCGTAGTCAACCGGATTCTCAAAAAAGTTTCAAAAATTTTTGAAATATTTTTTGGTTTTTTCGGGGTTTCACTACGGTAGTCACGGACTTCGCCGGAAAAGTTTCAGATTTTTTCAAAAAAAACTGAGAATTTCCGAAAAATAATGTACAAATTACTTTCTCTTCTTGGAGAGAACTACTGCGCCTGCTGCAACGATAGCAACGCCAGCTACTGCTGCTACACCCTCAACGCCGGTGTCAGGAGAACCCTTGTCCGGAGTGGTGGTAGCTGCGCCTGCATCGGTAGCGTCGGTAGCGTCAGCATCGGGGGTCTCGTCAACTACGGGAGCAGACTGAGTTCCGCCGTAGGTTACATTGCCCATTGCGTCGAAGGTTGCGAGTACGTTGCCGTTGGAATCGGACAGCTCGGTCTCGATAACTTCGATATCGGACATTGTGAAGCTCCATGCCTGCATGAAAATTCTGTACAGGGACAGCTCGCCGATGTCGCCGTTAGCAACAGGGTTGATAACGTCAGCCTCGATCTTGTACTGATAATCGCCAACCTTTACAGCCTGGATAGTCTGTGTGGTGTCGATGGTCTCAAGGCCGAGATCCTCGTCAACTACGCCCCAGAACTGGCCAGCAGTTGCCCAGTTGTACTTGTTGTAAAGGTCTGCGTCCTCAGAGGTCTTGTCGCTGTGTGCGGATACAACGATAGCGCCGCCGCCCATGCCGTCCCACCAGTCGCGGTTGTCAGCGTCGTCGATTACCTGGAAGGTAAATGCAACGTGAGTAACCTGAGAAAGGTCGATATCAACGGACATTGCAGGAACGCCGTCCTTGTTTTCGCCGTTGGAGAACAGGCAGATACCATAGTTACCGCTGCCGTCAGCGAGCAGGTACTCAGCACCGCCGGTAATCGGACGGAAATCTGCGCTTGCGGTTACTGCAACAGCAGATACAGCTACAGCGGCTGCAGCTGCAATGGACAGAATCTTTGCGATTTTCATGATAAAAATCCTCCTAAATCATTTTGCCCTGCCGGAGTACATTTAAATAACCGGAGGGAAAGTTACCTTCAAGGCATAAACTGTGCATCGGGACACAGATATCCTTGTAATACAATATAACATTTTCGGGGGTCAGAAGTCAATGTGCATTTTCAATAAATCTTTCGTCATTTTTTATTCACAATTGTTAATACTTTGTAACCGCTTAAATTCAAATCCTGCAAATCCGCATGGCAATGCGCTTTAACTCTTTTAGGTATTTAACCTAAATCTTCTTCCGTTCAACTTTTTTTGATCTGTTTTTCGTGTAGTATGCACACTATAAACATTGCATATTCCGGTACAGTTACAAAAACAACCGTGAAATTTATGCAATTTCGCCAAAAATCAGCGCAGCACTTGAATTCTTCCACGGATTGTGATATACTATTAAAGTATTCAAATGCCTCTTTAGTTAAATGGATATAACAGCCCCCTCCTAAGGGGCAGTTGTAGGTTCGATTCCTACAAGGGGTGCCAAAGTTTTGCCGCGCGAACAAGCGCGGCAAAACATCCGATTTTTCTCGCCAGTCCCGGAGTGGGACTGGCGTTTTTGCTGTGTTGAACCGATTTCCTTTGTCGCAGAAAGCTGTCCGCAAAAACCGAAAAATCTCGTACGCCTGCACAACGGTGGGGTGGATTTTTTTCCTTTGTCCTTTGCTGTCCATTATTTCGCGGATTTTCGACTATTCGTTCGCCGCTTTCCGGTATTTTGAGAAATCCAGAGCTGAAGCTATCGCGTCACCGATTCTTGCCTGCGCTTCCGGAAACACATGGCAGTAGGTGTTCATCGTTGTGCTGACCGCCGCGTGTCCAAGCGCGTGAGATACCAGAACCGCGTCCACACCCTCGTTTATCAGCGCGGAAGCGTTGAAATGCCACAAACCATGCACACCACAGAACGGCATATCGTTCTCCTTACAGAAATTTTTCAGCCATTCATACGGGGTGTTTATACCCATAGGCTCGCCGTTCCACTTTGTAAATAGGCGGTCGCTCTCCACCCATTTCGTTCCGAGCTGCTCGCGCTGTTCCTCGTTATACGCTTTCAGCTCTTTAAGCACGTCAAACACAACCGGCGGCAGTTTCAGAGAACGCACCGACTTTTCGCTTTTGGTGGTGTCGGTGTAGTTTCCCTCCCTCACCGTGTGGTTAGAGGTTCGGCGAACGCTGATTACCTCATGCTCCATATCAATATCCCGCCACTCCAAGCCGGGCAGCTCCGCACGGCGCAGTCCCGAATACATATCCAGCGTCACGAGCAGCGCCCTGTATTTAATAGGAGCGGTTTCCAGCAGGTCGAGCAGCTTTGCCGCCTCCTGCATGGTGTAGATTCGCTTTTCCTTGACCCGCACTTTCGGTTTCTTTATTCCGAGGCACGGATTTTTGGGAATCATATCCAGCATTACCGCGTAATCCATCACATCGGAAATAAAGGTGAGATGGTGTATGACCGTCTTGTCGGAGAGCTTCGCTCCCGTTCTCATGTTCTTTCCGTTCGCGCGAAGGTCGTCTATGAATCGCTGAATTATGCTTCGGGTTATCTTATCAACCTTCAGCTGCCCGATTGCCGCGTACACCCGCGGTCGCATGTGACCCATCATCTCGTATGTAGACCTTTTGAGGTTTTCCGGCGCGTATTCCTTGTACCATTGCTCCGCGAACTCCTCAAACTTTATGTCGGCAGGCTTCACATGACCTATTGTCACCTCCTCCTAGAACAAAACCGCCTGCCTGTTCAGTTCGTTCTCAATCTGGCGTTTGCTCATTCCGGGCGCGGGTTTCCATGTCTTGGATTTTACAATCTGCTTTCCGCGAACATCATAGCCATTGCTCACCCTTATCTGATAAGCGTCGCCTCGTTTTCTTATATTAGCCATCGTCTATCTTTATTCCGTCAAACCAACTGCTCAACTCGTCACCTCCTTTCCGCCCGCCGAGCCTTTACAGCAACTCAAATTTCATTTCCTCCTCGTCATCTTCCCTGCTCATGCCGCTTCTGACCAGCACTACCCTGTAAAGCTCCTCCTCGTTGATGAGGTATTTCTCGACTGCCATAAAGCAATGGAGCTGTCCGTTCTTGCACATCTGTCTTACGTGGTGTTCGGCCAGTCCGTCAATGCGAGCCGCTGCTTCTTTAGATTGTTAAAGCAGATTTCTTTTTCATGATTGTTGTCTCCTTTGTTCGTGTCGTTGTGTTTTGTGGTACTGTTCTTTTGAGTAATGGAATATCAGCCGCCGAAAGGTAAAGTCCTATTGACAGCCGAATATGTAAAGCAAAATTGCTACATGGTAATCACCTCTTTCATAAAAAATCGCCTTTTCACTAATTATCTCTTGACTTTTCAAAACAGATATGTTATAATAAACTAGCAAAATAAAGTGTATTTGACAAAATCAGAAACAATTTATGTATTTTATATTATACGCATATATCGGCAGATTGTCAATTTATCTTTACGCCATTTTCGGAAGTTTGTACAACACGCTTAATACAAGACACCTAATTTGTATATTTTGACCGGAAAGGAAACGAAATGGACACCAAAACGCTACTAACAAACTTCGCGGCGCGGATGAAAGAGCTTCGCAAAGAAAAAAAAGTAAGCTCCGAACAGGCTTCCTCGGAGCTTGAAATATCCCGCCCGACCCTCAGCGCATACGAGCAGGGCAAGTCCTTTCCCGATATGCTGATACTTTCACGAATTGCGGACTACTACAATGTTTCGGTAGATTATCTGATGAGCCGCTCATCTGAAAAGGAAGTCGGCAAGCCTGTTGTTGTCGGCGATTTTTCTGACCTGCGCCTGCCGAAAAAAGACATCAACACGATTGCTTCTCTTAGCGATGGCGAAAAGGCAGGGTTGTCAATTCTGATCAACAGCGCGGAGTTCCGCGAAACTCTCGGCATTATAACCCGCTCGCACATGGCTTCGCTCGTGAAATACTATTACGAAACCCGGCAGAAATACCGCGACCTCGACAGCCTGCGAAAGTTTTTCACTCCAAGAGACAAACTGACCGAGCGTGTTTTCCGCAGCGAGATACTGGGGTTCTTCGACGAGCCGCAAAAGCTGCGTATCATCTACCCCTGTGACGACAAACCGCTATTCTGCGGAAATTATCTTATCAATTTCAGCAAAGAGAATGCTGCGTACCTTGAAGCCTCCGAAATTGTGAACAAGTCCAAGCTGCACGATTTGATGGACAAGCTTGTAAAGCAGATTTACGACCGCGAGCTTTGCGGCAGCACCGACGCAATATTCGACGAGTGGGACAGCATGATGAAGCTTGCCATTGAAACACATATTCAGCAGTTGAAAGATGAACTTGACGCACTCCCCCAAACCAGCGAAACCGAGATTGCTGAAAAGAAATATGAGCTGCGATTCTTCGAGGCGTACCTTGATTCGTTCTTCGCATAACAATAACCCCTCGCCTAGCTGACGAGGAGTTTGCTGTTGAGATTGGGACATGATGTTCCATTCTTGGCTTTAGGGCAATCCGAAACGGGACATCATGTCTTGTTCTTTTTGTAAGAAAAAGCGCCCAGAATCTATTTGGCAGGAATAGCGTGGTGAACCACGCTACCTCACACCGCTCCGCCAAAGGCGGAGCTTATGATTAACGATATAGATTTTGGTGTAATTACTCACCACGGAAACCATTGCGCGAATTCTTCATTCAGAGATATCGTGGTTCCATAACAATAATTGTACCACAACGCGTTTCTTTTTCAGCAATCATCTTCCCCTTTTTCACAACCTATCGGAAGCCTTTTCAAAATGAGACATGATGTCCCGTTTTGATAAGATAAGAGGAATTTTACCGTAATTTGAAAAACCATGGCTAAAAAGTCAGTATTTCAAATGTCATACCTTTTTATTTTGGTATTACCCTGCGATGCCTTTGGCGGCGCGGTGTCAGATAGATGTGGTCACACATCTATTCCTGCTCCGTCCATCTCATGGAAAAACTATCCAACGAGAAACGGGACATCATGTCTCAATTCAAAGGAAAAGCACCGAGCAAACAACTCGGTGCGGGTACGGTTTGGGATCAACCGTTGGAAACTGCTCGACTTGTGGGAATTTGTTTATTTCTTTACAATTCTCCATTCCTCTCCATCGATTATGTATTGGAACTCAGACAAATTTTCATCAAGCATTACACTTAATAAATCATAAAAATCATTCACAAGATTTAATGTTGGCAATTCCGCTTTTTTGATCCAATACATTTCCCCTTCTTCTGAGCTTCTTAACTCCCCTTTAAACTGATTTGTTTCGAAAAGAAATACAATATATCTGCCGCCTTCTATCGGAAATTGTTTAACACCGCATAAGTGAGGGTTTATTATAGTCAGACCTGTTTCTTCTTTCATCTCCCTGATAACCGCATCAACAATAGACTCTCCTGTTTCAATATGCCCTCCGGGAAGTGTAAACCCTTTCCAATCATTTTTTATCCTATTCTGTAATAAGTATTCTCCATCTTTATGAATTAAACATAAGACTGTAAGCTCAACATTTTCTGTTCGCATT
>CAMCFA010000051.1 GCA_945873955.1 uncultured Clostridia bacterium
TTAAAGCAAAAGTCCCCGAATTGACGGAATTTATCGCGGCAAGGGAACAGAAAACTGCGGATACAGCGAGATTTGTGGAGATAGTTCGCAAGTATTCCGAGGTTACGGAATTAACACCCACGATAATGCACGAGTTTGTGGAGAAGATAGTTGTCCATGCTCCAGATAAGTCCAGTGGACACCGAACACAGCGGATAGACATCTATTGGCGTTTTAATGTTGCGGTTTCGACCGCTACTGCGAACAGGCTTGACTACCAGCCGAAAAGAAGAAAGGCTGAGTGAGCGGTCACATAGCCTTTCAAAACTTCTTTATTCGCCCCGCCCTTTTACGCAGCGCCCTCTGTATTATCCCGCGTTCACGACCGCGGAAAGCTCCCCGTTCTGCTCGTCGATAGTGATAGTATCACCCTGACGAACCTTATCCGCCAGTATCTCCTTAGCAACGATAGTTTCAACGTTGCGCTGGATATACCTCTTAAGCGGACGCGCGCCGAAGCTCGGATCGAAGCTGCTGTCCACGATAAGCTGCTTTGCACTGTCGGTGATCTCCAGCGAGATCTGCTTGTCCTTGAGCCGCTGTTTCAGCGACGCCGCCAGCAGGTCGATTATGCTGAATATCTCCTCCTTGCGCAGCGGCTTGTAGAACACGATCTCGTCCAGACGGTTGAGAAACTCCGGTCTGAATGACTGCTTCAACAGCATATCCACCGACTTCTTCGCGTCCTCGGAGATCTCGCCGTCCTCCGTGATACCCTCCAGAATGAACTGCGAACCGAGATTGGAGGTAAGGATTATGATAGTGTTGCGGAAGTCCACAGTCCTGCCCTGACCGTCGGTGATCCTGCCATCGTCAAGCACCTGCAAAAGCACATTGAATACGTCCGGGTGAGCCTTTTCCACCTCGTCGAACAGCACGACGGAATAGGGCTTGCGGCGAACCGCCTCGGTGAGCTGACCGCCCTCCTCGTAGCCGACATATCCCGGAGGCGCGCCGATAAGTCTGGACACGCTGTATTTCTCCATATATTCGCTCATGTCAAGACGGACGATACTGTGCTCGTCGTCGAACAGAGCCTCCGCCAGAGCCTTTGCAAGCTCCGTCTTACCCACGCCGGTAGGCCCTAGGAACAGGAACGAACCCAGCGGCTTCTTCGGGTCGTTGATACCCGCACGGGAGCGCATGATAGCTTCGGTAACTCTGTCCACCGCTTCGTCCTGACCGATGACCCGCTTATGCAGCGTATCGCCCAGAGCGAGTATCTTCTCGCGTTCGCCCTCAACCAGCTTCGTCACCGGGATACCCGTCCAGCGGGAAACTATCCGGGCGATCTCGTCCTCGGACACCTTGTCGCGGAGCAGCGAATCGCTCTTCGCCTGTTCAGCAAGCTCCTCCTCTTTGGCGAGGTCTGCCTGCAATTTCGGCAGCTTGCCGTACTGCAACTCCGCCGCCTTGTTGAGGTTATACTCGCGCTTTGCCTTTTCTATCTCGCCGTTGGTGTTCTCGATCTCTTTACGCAGATCCTGCACGCGGGTGATAGCGTTCTTCTCGTTCTCCCACTTTGCTTTCATGGCGTTGAACTTCTCGCGCTTCTCGGCAAGCTCCTTGCGTATCTCCTCAAGGTGCTCCTGCGACAGCTTATCCGTTTCCTTTTTCAGTGCCGCTTCCTCTATCTCGTCCTGCATGATAGAACGGCTGATCTCGTCCAGCTCCTGCGGCATACTATCCATTTCGGTGCGTATCATTGCGCACGCTTCGTCGATAAGGTCTATCGCCTTATCCGGCAGGAAACGGTCGGTGATATATCTGTTGGAGAGGGTCGCCGCCGCGATTATCGCGCTGTCGTGTATCTGCACGCCGTGGAACACCTCGTACCGCTCTTTCAGTCCGCGGAGTATCGAGATCGTGTCCTCAACGGAGGGTTCGTCCGCCAGCACCGTCTGGAAACGCCGCTCCAGCGCCGGGTCTTTTTCAATGTACTTGCTGTACTCGTCAAGGGTGGTCGCGCCGATACAGTGAAGCTCGCCCCTCGCCAGCATAGGCTTCAAGAGGTTGCCCGCGTCCATAGCGCCGCCGTTCTTGCCCGCGCCGACGATAAGGTGTATCTCATCAATGAACAGCAGTATCTTGCCCTCGCTCTTCTTGACCTCGTTCAGCACCGCTTTCAAACGTTCCTCGAACTCGCCCTGATACTTCGCGCCCGCGATAAGCGCGCCCATATCCAGCGAGAACAGCTTTCTGTCTTTAAGGTTTGCCGGAACGTCCCCGCGCACTATACGCAGGGCAAGCCCCTCCACGATAGCGGTCTTGCCGACGCCGGGTTCACCGATAAGGCAGGGGTTGTTCTTGGTCTTGCGGGAGAGTATGCGGATAACGCTGCGGATCTCGCTGTCACGGCCTATTACCGGGTCGAGCTTATTCTGCCGTGCCAGTTCCACAAGGTCTTGACCGTACTTGTTCAGCACGTCGTAGGTCTCCTCCGGCTCTTGGGAGGTGACTCTCGCGCTGCCGCGGATCTCAGATATCGCTTTCAGCAGCTTATCCTTAGTCACGCCGAAGCTCCTGAAAATACCCGCAACGCCGCTGGAGGGCTTCTCCGCCAGCGCCAGAAGCAAATGCTCCACCGAAACGTACTCGTCCTTCATGCGCTCTGCCTGCGCTTCCGCCTCCGCGAACGCTTTGTCAAGGTCGCCGGAAACGTAGATCTTCCCGGCTTCCCTGCCGCTGCCGGTTACTCTCGGCATACCCTCGATGAATTTCAGCGCCGCCTGCTCAACGCCGTTGGCGTCAATATTCATCTTGGTCAGCACCTGCGAGGCAAGACTGCCGTCTTGGGTCAGCAGCGCGTACAGCAGGTGCTCCTGCTCCACGCAGTTGTTCTGGTAGCTTATCGAGATATCCTGCGCCGACTGTATGGCTTCAAGAGATCTCTTGGTGTACTTGTTAGGATTCATAAACACTCCTCCTCTTTATGTCATATTATTACCTGTTGATTTACAATCGCCCCGGCGTAGCTTGATTCCGCCGCAGCCGCCGCGCGTCCCTCGTCCGGGAGCTGTGCGAAATACTGCTTCATTGCCTCGTCCAGCATTGCCATGTAGTCCGCCACTGCCTGCCCCAGCGCCTCGTCCGGGATACCCTCCGGCGGCATGTTCAGCGTCCGGGTGAAGCGCCCCGGCTCTATCGCGAACAGAATGTCCTGCGATATCCTCCCGGCGATATATTTCTGCTCCAGCTCCGTCCAGCAGCGGAAGAACCCGCTCAGATCTGCGTAGAGCTGGCTGCTTTGGGTGCGCACAGTTATGCGAAGCTCCCCGGCACGCTTGCTCCCAGCGCCGAAAAGCTCCACCGAATACCGCAGCGTAGGCTTGTAGCGGTATTTCAGCGCGGTCTTGCAGGCGACGGTCGCCGCGGAGGGCTGCTCGGTGAGGTAGAACTCCCCGCCGACTGCGCTCAGTATCGCGGAGGTTATGCTTTTCAGCCGCATTTCCGGGGTCACGCAGCAGACCCGCTCCGCCAGAAGCTGGTTCACCATTGCGGAACGGCTCAGCCCGGAGCTTCTCGCCAGCCTGTCCACCGCTTCTACAACGTCGTCGGACAGCACCAGACTGTATATATTCTTCTCCGTGGCACTCACCTCCTTACGCTATTAATTTTACCACAGGATTATTAATTTGTCAAGGGGTATTAATAATTTTTCTTGCATTTTTCACAAATTTAACGGTCGGTCTTTCTCACAGAATTATCCCCGCGTTTTTGTTGGATATGCACAAATCCGCGGCGCTTCCCCTGCCCTCCACGCTGAATTAGTTACAAAAAATGCCTGTAATCGCCGTAACCCCGCCGAAAGTATTGACAAATCCGGGGGTTTGTAGTATTATATTATAGGAGTTAGAGCGTTCTAACTTCCAAGGACACGCTGATTAAAGCGAAGCGTATCAAATTCAGCCGCGTGAGTATGCGCGTTTGAACGTGGCGAATTTGATTTAATCAGCGTTTCCTTAATTAACGTCACCAAATTAGGCTAGACTAATTGCACGGAAGTCTTTCCGGACAGGTCTTGGCATATTATATACGGGAGGTCACTATGGCTACTCTTAAAGACGCAAAGATAGGTCACACAGTCACCGTGAAGAAAATAAACGGCGAGGGCGCTCTGAAGCGCCGCATAATGGACATGGGCATAACCAAAGGCACGGACATCATGATACGCCGGGTCGCGCCCCTCGGCGACCCGATAGAGGTCACGGTTCGGGGCTACGAGCTTTCGCTGCGCAAGGCGGACGCGGAAATGATCGAAATCTGATTCCGCAATAAAGTGGGGAGTGAAAAAATGGAGATACGAATTGCTCTTGCCGGCAACCCTAACTGCGGCAAGACGACTTTGTTCAATACGCTGACCGGCTCTAATCAGTATGTCGGAAACTGGCCGGGAGTCACCGTCGAGAAAAAAGAGGGAAAGCTCAAAGGAAATAAGGACGTCATAATCACCGACCTGCCGGGAATCTACTCGCTGTCGCCCTATACCCCGGAGGAGATAGTGGCGAGGAACTACCTCGTCGGCGAGCGCCCGGAGGCTATCCTCAACATAATCGACGGCACGAACCTTGAGAGGAACCTCTACCTTACCACGCAGTTTCTGGAGCTGGGTATCCCGGTGGTCGCGGCGATAAACATGATGGACGTCGTGCAGAAAAACGGCGACAAAATAGACACGCAGCAGCTCTCAAAGAACCTCGGCTGCCCGGTGGTGGAGATATCCGCGCTGAAAAACACCGGCATTGACGAGGCTGTCGAGGAAGCTATCAAGGCTGCGCAGGAAAAGCGTATCACCCCGCTCCGGCACAATTTCAGCGGCGCGGTGGAGCATGCTATCGCGCATATCGAGGAAGCAGTGCTCCATGAACTGCCGGAGGAGCAGCAGCGCTGGTACGCAATCAAGATATTCGAGCGGGACGAAAAGGTGCTGGAGCTGCTCAATCTGTCGGACAAGCTGCAAACACATATCGAAAACGACATCAAAGCCGCAGAGCTTGAAATGGACGACGACGCGGAGTCCATAATCACCAACGAGCGCTACAACTACATCTCAGCAATGCTGAAGGGCTGCCTTGTGCGCAAGAACAACGGCGGACTTACCACCTCGGACAAGATAGACCGCATTGTTTCCAACCGCTGGCTGGGTCTGCCTATCTTCGCGCTGATAATGTTCCTTGTGTACTACATATCAATGGTGACTGTCGGCAATGCCGCCGGCGAATGGACGAACAACGGTCTTTTCGGCGAGGGCTGGTACCTCTTGGGCATTGGCAGAAGCGAATACACCGAAGTTACTGAGGACTACGCCGCCGCGGAGGTCGCGATAGACGCGTTCGGAATGTCGGTGGACAGCTCCGCAAAGGACTTCAACGAATACAACGCGGTCAACAAGCTGAACGAGTTCACGCCGACCTCTGACACGGCGGTAATCACCCTCACCGACGACGAAACTCTGGCGGAATACGACGTCACCGTCTACTACGACGAGATACCCCGGAACGCCCCGGAAAACACCAACCCCATGAGCTACACCGACGCCGTGAAATACTACAAGCAGAACGGCTTCGCAGAGCCAGACCCCGCGGATTTCGGGGCGTGGGTGCCGGGTATTCCGTCCCTCATTGAAGCCGGGCTGGACGCGCTGAACTGCGTGGACTGGCTGAAAGGGCTTATCCTCAACGGTATCGTCGCCGGGGTCGGCGGAGTGCTGGGCTTCGTGCCGCAGCTTCTCGTGCTGTTCCTCATGCTGGCGTTTCTGGAAAGCTGCGGCTATATGTCCCGAGTTGCGTTCGTGCTTGACCGTATCTTTCGGAAGTTCGGACTGTCCGGAAAGTCGTTCATACCGATTCTTATCGGCACGGGCTGCGGCGTTCCGGGTATCATGGCTTCACGGACTATCGAAAACGAAAGCGACCGCCGCATGACCGTCATTACCACCACGTTCATTCCCTGTGGCGCAAAAGTGCCGTTCATAGCGCTTATCGCCGGGGCGGTGTTCGGCGGCTCGCCGTGGGTGTCCACCGGGGCTTATTTGATAGGAATTGCGGCGATAATCCTTTCCGGCATAATGCTGAAAAAAACCAAGCCCTTCGCCAGCGACCCCGCCCCCTTCGTCATGGAGCTTCCCCCCTACCACCTGCCCACCGCAAAGAGCGTTCTCGGCTCAATGTGGGAGCGGGGCTGGTCGTTCATCAAGAAAGCCGTGACGGTAATTCTGCTCTCCTCGGTGCTGGTGTGGTTCTTCTCAAACTTCGGCTTTGTGGACGGAGGCTTCACCATGCTGGACGAGTCCCAAATGGAGCACTCCATTCTGGCGGTGATAGGCTCGGCGGTCTGCTGGATCTTCGCGCCCCTCGGCTGGGGCAACTGGCAGTCCACCGTGGCTTCCCTCACCGGGCTTATCGCTAAGGAGAATATCGTCGGAACCCTCGGCGTGCTTTACGGCGGCAGCTCCGCAGTCGCGCAGGCATTCACCCCGGTCAGCGCTATGTCGTTCATGATATTCAACCTGCTGTGCGCGCCCTGCGTTGCGGCAATGAGCGCTATCAAGCGGGAGATGAACTCCGCGAAGTGGTTCTGGTTCGCGATAGGGTACGAATGCGGCTTCGCCTACGCGGTTTCGCTGATAGTCAATAATCTGGGGAATCTGTTCGCCGGCAATGTGAACGGGGTTCTCGGTATCGCGGGAGTTGCCGCGGCGTTCGCAGTTCTCGCATTTATGATATTCATGCTGGTGCGCCCGGCGAAATCCTCAAAGAGAATACAGGCTGTAAAGAAGTAATGTGATATAACGTGTCGTAATGAGGTGAACTATGCTGGATTTTCTGTCACAATACTGGGGAAGCATACTTGTGGCGCTGATTGTACTGGGTCTATGCGTATTGGCAATATGGCGGCTTCACGCCCAGCGGAAAAAGGGAGAATGCGGCTGCGGCGGTAGCTGCGGGAGTTGCTGCGGCTGCCCGAACTCCGGCTCCTGCCACCGGAAAACCAACAAAACATAATACAACGACCCCGGAATATGCCAGTTCCGGGGTCTGTTTTTGTTATTTTTCGTTGCTATTCTACATTTTGTAATATATCACACCATAAAATCGCCCCACCGGATAGTGGGGCGATTTAGTAACTCGTTATTATTCCTCAGTCTCAGCGGACTCAGCAGCTTCCTCCATGAGTGCCTTGATGGAGAGGGAAACTCTGTTCTTCTCGGTGTCGATGTCGATGATCTTAGCCTCGACCTCCTGTCCAACGGAGAGAACGTTAGCAATGTTGGTAACTCTCTCTGTGGAGATCTGGGAGATGTGGATAAGACCGTCAACGCCGGGAATGATCTGTGCGAATGCGCCGAACTCGGTGATGCTTACAACGGTAGCCTTAACTACGTCGCCGATCTGGAATTCCTCAACGAACTTAGTCCACGGATTCTCGTCGGGATCCTTAGCGGAGAGGGAAACTCTCTTCTTCTCCGGGTCGAAGGACTTAACGATAACGGTAATCTTGTCGCCTTCCTTAACGATATCCTTCGGGTGGCCGACTCTGTTCCATGTCAGCTCGCTGGTGCGAACCAGTCCGTCAACCGGGCCGATATCAACGAATACGCCGTAGTCCTCGATAGAGCGAACCTCGCCCTCAAACTTCTGACCAACCTCGATAGACTCCCAGAACTTAGCTCTCTCAGCGTCGCGTACCTCTCTGGTAGCCTGTCTGATAGAACCTACAACTCTGTTGCGCTGCTCGTTGATCTCGATAACCTTGAACTTAACGGTCCTCTTAACCAGATCCTCAAGCTTGCCGCTTCTGGGAACGCCGGTCTGGGAAGCAGGAATGAATACTCTTGTGCCGTTAGTTACAACGATAACGCCGCCCTTGACTGCCTGAGTAACTACGCCCTCAAGAGTCTCGTTAGCCTCCTTGCTTGCCGCGATCTTCTCCATGCCAAGCGCGGAGTCAACTCTCTTCTTGGAGAGGAACACAACGCCCTGAGAATCGTCTACCTTTGTAACGATAGCGTCGATAACGTCGCCAACGCTTACAACGTCAGCAGCGGAAGCAGCAGCGTCGTTGGTCAGCTCCTCAAGGGGTATGTAACCCGTGTGCTTTGTGCCCAGTTCAACCACAGCCTCGTTCGGCTTAACGCTTACTACTGTTGCCTTAACTTTAGCGCCGGTATATAATCTCTTGCTCTCGGACTGCTCGAACAGTGCAGCAAAGCTCTCCTCATTTTCATTGTTGTTGATGATCTCGCTCATTTTTAAATGAACCTCCTTTATTGTATAGGCTGGGGTAGAAGCCCCCGCCGTTATTCCGATAATACTATCGGAGCGCAGTCCCGCAATGGTCTGCATGGAAAGCTCTGAGGCACTCTCGATGAACACTGTGCGGCAATATCTCGAACAGATTTCAGCTAACTTTCCGGTATTTGAGCTGTGCCTTCCTCCGACTACCAGCATAAGGTCAGCCCGCTTTGCAAGCTGCTCCGCGTTGAGCTGGCGCTCGGCGGTGGCATTGCAAATAGTATCGTATATCTTCACGCAGCAATATTCTTCCCCGATAACGCGGGAATATTCCAGAAATCTGCTGCGGTCGAAGGTTGTCTGTACGACGAGGACCGCGTCCCCGCCGGAAGCCCGACACCCGTCCAGTATCCTGCGGATCTCGTCAAGCTCCATGCACGCGCAGGCTCTGCCCGCCGCGTGACCTAAAATGCCCTGCACCTCCGGGTGGCTCCCGTCGCCGAGAATTATCACCGTTGTGCTTTCGGGCTGCTCCGAAACTATCTTGTGTATCCGCTTGACAAACGGACAGGTAGCGTCCAGCAGAACGGAGCAGGTTTCCGCCGCGCTTTTTTCTATATCCCTGCCGACGCCGTGGGAGCGTATTATCAGCGGCTTGCCCGCCGCCTGCGCCACGCTGTCGGCTATAACGACGCCCCTTTTTTCCAGAGCGTCCGTGACTGTCTTGTTATGGATAAGCGAACCGAGAGTGTAAACCTCTCCGTACTTGTCCGCCGCCTGCTCGGTAAGCGTTATCGCGCGCTCCACCCCGAAGCAGAAGCCGGACTTGTCTGCGACCTCAATCAACATCAGGCATGTTCTCCTGGAGCTTCGCGATCTCGTCCATGATAGTGGCGCTCACGGCTTTGAGTATTTTCCGGTCGGAGATGTCCACGTCGAACCGCTCTGCCGGGATCTTCTCCCCGATAGAGATGTAGATGTTCCTGCGAAACTTCTTCCTGCCGTACTTGATGTACACCGGAACTACCGGCACCTTCGCCTGCGCCGCAATAAGCGTAACGCCGCTCTTTGCGTGACCCAGCGTGCCGTCCTTTGAGCGGGTGCCCTCCGGGAAGATCACGAAGATCCTGCCCTCTTTGAGACTCTCCAGCGCCCTGTCAATGGCGGAGCTGTCCTTTGCGCCCCGCTTCACCGGGAACGCGCCGAGCTTCTTTATCAGCCATGTGAACAGCGGGTTGATCTCGAAAAGCTCCTGCTTCGCCATGAAGGTGTACTTGCCCTTAAAGGTGATGCCCACCACCGGCGGATCGTTATTGGAAACGTGGTTGCTGGCGATTATGTACCCGCCCTTTTCCTTGGGGATATTTTCACCGCCGATAACCACAATGTGGTAAACAATGATATAAAACAATCTTGCGCAGTTGCGGAGAAACGAATAGAACATTACAGCTTCTCCTTTATGATACGGCACACCAGCTCGCAGGACTGCTCAAAATCAAGCCCGGAGGTGTCCGCCAGCACGGCGTCCTCCGCCTGTTTAAGCGGCGCGACAGCCCGGTGTGAGTCGTCGTAGTCACGCTTGTTGAGGTCTGCAAGCACCTCTTCAAAGGTGGTCTGCACGCCCTTTGCGCAAAGCTCGTCGTAACGGCGCTTCGCCCGTATCTCCGGCGCGGCGGTGAGGAAGATCTTCACCTGTGCGTCGGGAAGCACCACTGTGCCGATATCCCTGCCGTCCATGATGACGTTGTTCTCCGCGGCGATCTTTCTCTGCATGTCCAGCAGAGCCGTGCGCACCTCCGGCACGGCGGAAACCGCAGAAGCCGCCATTGATATCTCCGGCAGGCGTATCTCCTCGGACACGTCCTCGCCGTTTAAGTAGATATGCTGAACCCCGTCGCAGAGCCGTATCTCCGGCTTTATCTCCGGAAGTCGGGACGCGATGTCCGCAGGGGACGACATATCCGCGCCGCTCCTGTGGCAGTAAAGCCCGACCGCTCTGTAAAGCGCTCCGGTATCAACGTAAATGAAGCCCAGTCTTTTGGCGGCGGTGCGGGCGATACTGCTCTTACCTGCGCCGACGGGGCCGTCTATTGCCGCTGAGATCAGCTTTTCCGGCATAAACATCACCTGAACGAGCCACCAAACCGGGTGGCTGGAATGTCAAAAAATGCAAAAAGGTAAAACTACCCCTATACATTTATTCAATTTATTATAGCACACTCTTTTTAAAATTGCAAGTGTTTTTTTGCATTTTCATAGAATTTTCACTATATTTTTCTCGACAATTTATTCACAAGGACAAAAACCGGAGGTCATACTCCCATTTTGTTCCATTCGCTTCTTGTTATCGCATAAACGGAGGTGCTTTCGCCCTCGCTGTCGGTGAACGTGTCCGTTAGGGTCATTCCGTTGGCTTTGGCAGTCGCGGAGGAAGCCGCGTTCGCGGTTTTCATGTAGGAGTACAGCGCCCGGAACGGCGTGTTCCTAAATGCCCAGTCCCGGACGGCGCGGGCGGCTTCCTTGGCGTAGCCATGCCGCTGGTGAGCCTTTGCGATATGGTAGCCTATCTCCGGCTTTATCGACCCGTTTATGTTCTGCATGGTAAGTCCGCAGTCGCCGATAACCCCGCCGGTTTCTTTCAGGACTACCGCCCACAGCCCGAAGCCGAAGTCCCGGTAACGCTCCCGGTTCTTGGCTATCCAGCCCCGGACGCGGCTTTCGTCAAAGGTGTAGGGGTAGTGCTGCATGATGTCAGAATCCCCCAGCACCGTATACAGCGCCGGGAAGTCCCCCTCCGTCATTTCCCGGAGGTACAGCCTTTCGGTTTCTATCATAAATGAACTCATATCAGTACCCCGCGACCGCCCCCGCCGCCGCAAACGCGGTTGAGAACGCTATCTGCAAATTGAATCCACCGGTGAGCGCGTCGCAGTCGATAATCTCCCCGGCGAAATACAGCCCCCGGCACAGGCGGCTTTCCATGGTGTTGGGGTTTATCTCCTTTGTGGACACGCCGCCCCGGGTGATTATCGCTTCTTCTATCGGGCGGAATCTCGTGACATGCAGGGTGAGGTGTTTCAGCAGTCCGCCCAGCGCCCGGCGTTCTTCCTTGGTCACCTCGTCCACCTTTTTGTCCGCCGGGATACCGGACAGCTCCGCAATCACCGGGGCAAGCTGCGCCGGGAGAAGTCCCCGCAGGCGACGGTCGCCCCGTAAACTATCCGCGAACCTCATTCCCCGCCGCTCGGTGAAATCCCGCAGTATGCGGCTGTCAAGCTGCTTCTCGGACAGGGCGGGCTTCAAATCTATCTCCACCGCCCAGCCCCCGGAGGTGATGTCCCCGATATGCGCAGAGGCGCTCAATATCGTCGGTCCGCCCACCCCGTAAGCCATGAACATCAGCTCGCCGAAGTCCTCGTAGACCGGCTTGCCGTCGTGCAGCAGCTTCATGGAGATGTTCCGCAGGTCAAGCCCGGCGGCGCGGGCGACCCAGCGTTCCTCGGTTTCCAGCGGGACAAGCGACGGCTGACACGGGACAATCGTGTGTCCCGCCTGCCGCGCCAGCCCGTAGCCGGACCCGTCCGAGCCGGTGGCGGGGTAGGACATTCCCCCGGTGGCAAGCACCACCGCGCCGGCGCGTACTTCCCTGCCGGAAACCACCGCCCCGCGGCACTCGCCGTCGGAAATGAGCAGCTTGGTGCAGTTGCCCTTTATCACAGTGACCTCAAGCTGTTTCAGCCGCCGTTCCAGCGCCGAAACCACGTCCCCCGCCCGGTCAGACACCGGGAACACCCGCTGTCCGCGCTCGGTCTTGAGCGGCACGCCCAGCCCCTCAAAGTACTCCATAACGTCCGCCGGGGAGCATTTCGACAGCGCACTGTACAGGAATCGCGGGTTGCGGATAATGTTTTTCAGCGCCGTGTCCCTGTCGCAGTTGTTGGTGACGTTGCAGCGCCCCTTGCCGGTTATCCCCAGCTTTCTGCCGAGGTATTTCTCATGCTCCGCCACGGCGGTTTTAAGCCCCTTTTCAGCGGCGCAGGCGGCACAGAACATTCCTGCTGCGCCGCCTCCGATTATTAACAAATCAAAACATTCTGCCATTTTAAACGTCTTTCTTGTACACGTCATTGCTGTCCCAGAGGGTCTCCAGCTTGCGGAAGGTCTGCTCCACGCGGCAGCGGTTTCGGTTGGACACCGCGACGATAAGCGCGTTCAGCAGGCTCATGGGAGCGACAAGGCTGTCCACGAAGCTCACCATGTCGGAGTACGCGCATAGGGTGGTGTGGGCATACTGCGCCAGCGGGGAGTTCTCGCTGTCGGTTATCGCGATTATCTGCGAACCCGCGTCATGCGCGAATTTGCAGGCGTTGAGGGTGCTTTTCGCGTATCTCGGGAAGGACATTCCGATGAACACGTCCCCCTCGCCTATGTGTATCATCTGCTGGTATATCTCGCTGGTCGCCACCGAACCGATAAGCGTCACCTTGTCGAAAATAAGCCGCAGGTAATAGTGCATGAAGCTCGCCAGAATTCCGCTGCTCATAGCGCCCTGAATGTATATCCGGCGCGCGTCCACGATAGTGTTCACCGCGTTGTCGAAAGCCTCGCGGTCTACCGTTTCAAGCGTGCGGCGTATCTTGTCGATATCCTGCGTGAGTACCCCCTCAATAGGGTCAAGGTCGCCTATCCGGCTGCGGGTGACGTCCATTCGCTGGATAGAGGTCAGCCGGTTCTTTATGTGGCTCTGGAGGGAGCGCTGGAGCTGCGGGTAGCCCTCGAAGCCCAGCTCGATAGCAAAGCGCACAACGGTGGACTCGCTGACGTTTACAGCGTTGCCCAGCTTCAATGCGGTCATGTAGGCAGCCTTTTCATAGTGGTTCAGAATATAATTCGCGATCAGCTTCTGGCTTTTGGAAAAAGTGGGAAGCAGCTCCTCGATTCGCTGGAGCAGGTCCTCTTTCATAAAGAAACACCTCGATTCAAATACATAAGGGCGATTCCTCTCAGAACACCCACACATATATAATACACCATTTGAATTGTTTTTGCAAGTGGTTTTGTGAAATCTTTTAGAAAACCCTGCGAAAATCCGCACAGAACCACAGGAGCGCAGACATACGCCCACGCTCCTGAATGTTATTTTATGGCGATACTGCAAAATCAGTCAAGGTAGTCGCCGACTATCCTTACCATCATGTCGTTGAGCTTCTCCACCTCGTAGCTGCCGATAGTAGGCTCGATATGGCTGCCGCCGATACCGCTGTCGTCGGTGAGGAACGCGTAGGTGCCGCCGGTCATGAACGCCATGCTGCGCAGCAGGTACTCCGTGGACTTGTCAATGCCGCTGGAAGCCACCGGGATTATGCGTATGCCCTTATCCGAAGCCTGCTTCACCAGCTTGACGGTCTGGTCGATTATCTGCACGTCGCTGTGGGGCGGAGCGTCCAGCACGAGGAACATTATCTTCACGGAGTCCTCGTCCCAGTCGTGGGAGTTTATCGCGCTTTCAAGGGCGGTGTGTACCGCCTCCGGGGTATCTCCGCCGCCGTCTGCGTACTGCTGGGATATCGCGTTCACCGCCGCGTCAAGGTCCTGCGTGAACGGAAACTCCCGGACAACGTACTCGTCGCCCTCGTCCCGGTAGAAGTTCACGCTGAGCCGGGTGGGAATGTTCGCGTTCTCTTTCTTTATGCGGGTCACGACGTCCTCCAGCTCTGCCTTGAGGTAGTCCAGCTCGTCCCACATAGAGCCGGTGGTGTCGCACATTATCATGAGGTCAAGGGTCTGCGCCGGCTGCTTTGCCGCCGCGTCCAGCGTGACTTCAACGCGGCTGTCGCCGCCGAGGGTCAGCTTTTCTTCCGCGGTGATGTCCCCAAAGGTCACAGTAAGCGTTGTGAAGCCGTTTATCACCTGCTCCTGCGAATAGAACAGGTACGCCATGCCGCGGTTATCCGTCACCGCGGAGTAGTGCGGTTCGTCGGTGGAAACTTTCGCGCCGCTGACAAGCTCCCCGTCGCCGTCCTTTACCATGACCTCCAGCCGGAAGTCCGCGCCTGTGCGCCACTCGTCGCGGTAGCTCTCCCAGTCAACGCTGTAATTCTCGCTGCCGTACAGGCTCTGCCAGAACTCCCAGTTGTCGTTGTCCCGCCACTCGCCGCCGGTGAGCAGTCCCGCCTCCGGGGGTATCTGCGGCTCTGTCGGTTCTATCGGGCATGGTTCAGGGCAGCCGTCCGCCTCGGCATAAGCGCCGTCCGCAGCCATTGCGTCGTCGATCGCGTCGAACGCCAAGCCGTCAAAGGCTATCCCCTCGCATATCTCGACGTCCTCCGCCGCGGTATCCCGGACTCCCGTGCCGCCGACATCAGTGCCCTTGTAGTCCGCGCCGGAGGGGTCGGAGTGGGTCGCTGCGGTGGTCGCGGGGACGGTGGTAGTTAAGGGAGCTGCGGTGGTCGCGGGGGCTGTGGAAGAATCGGGAGCCGCAGGTTCAGTTTCCGCCCTTGAGCTGGTAGTGCCGGAAGGCTCTGCCGGGGCAGTTGAAGTCCCCGCACCGGAGCTGCCGGACACGGACGAACCTCCGTCAGCAGCGGACGATTCAGACCCGACAGCCGCGCCGCTCTCCGCGTTACCTGCACCAGAAGCGCCGGACTCCGTACTGCCGCCCTCTCCCACCGAGGAAGTGGGAGCGTCGCCGACGTTGGTGACATTGCTTGACGCGCAGCCGGACAGCATTGCCACAGCCGCTAATATTGCGATAAATGACTTTCTTTTCATAATGAATACTCCTTTCGCAGTGGGGTTTCTGTAAATAATACCGCGCTCGCCCGGAAAAGGTTGCATAATTTTGAAAAAAATTTGGCGCTGTAACTCCACAGCGCCAAATCAGTATTTTCTGCAAATTTTCCGCCATTAATTCCGAATTCCGCATTCCGAATTCCGAATTAATACTCAATGCACCAGGAAGCTCGCTTATGCCACGGCAGGTAGTTTATCGGGTTCACCGCCGCGCCGTTCATGCCGCCAAGACGAACCTCAAAATGGCAGTGGTTTCCGGTGGACTGCCCGGTTGAGCCTACATCCGCGATAAGCTGACCCATAGTGACCTGCTGACCCGCGTAAACATGCAGGTAGCTTGCGTGACCGTATACCGTCACCATGCCGTTTGCGTGCTGGATCATAACGCAGTTGCCGTAGCCGTAATACCACTGCGCCAGAATCACCGTGCCGGATTCCGCCGCATAAATAGGCGTGCCGTAGGGCGCAACGATATCAATGCCGCTGTGTCCGTAGTAGCCGCCGTAGCCGTACATCATCTCGCTTATCTGACCGCCGTCCGAGCCGCCGACAGGCCACAGGTACTGCCCCACCGGCATGTTCTCCGGGATAGATACAGTCACGTTCTTCGGTATCTCCTTAGTGCCGAGGGAGATTATCTCGCTCACCGGCTCTGTCACCGTCTTGCGGGTGAGTATCTTCCGGCGAGTCTCTACGCCGTTGATGTAGGAAACGTCCGCGGTAACGAGGTCCGTGCCCTTTACACCCGGCTGCACTATCGTGGAAAAACCTTGATAATGCGTGGAGTCCTCGGTGTACTCGGTGTCGTAGTCCGTTGCGACCTCGTAGGTCTCCTTTCTCGTCACAGAGACCGCAAGGAACGGCTCCTCCTGATTAATCAGCAGCTTATCCCCGACAAACAGGGAACTTTCCAATGAGAAGCCGGGATTCAGCGCGGCAAGCTCCGCCTCGGTCATACCAAGGTCTGTGAGTATACCGTAGGGGGAGTCGCCCTCCACCACGGTGTAGTAGGAGGCAACGCTCTTTTTGGAGGTTATCAGCTTGATTATGGAGTCCTCGCTGACGATACTTTCGGTGAGGTACAGTCCCGGCTCGTAGGAAATCTGGCTCTCGAACTGCACCGTTTCCTCGCCGCCCTCGCGGTAGACGTCCAGCAGTTCCTCAAGGGTCTTGTCCACCCTGTCCTTGCTCTCCAGCGCACCATAGAAGGAGTTGCCTATGTACATACCGTAGGCATAGCTTATCTCCTCGCCCATTGATTCCAGCATTTTGTCCGCAAGCTGGTACTTCGTCATGGTAGAGCCGTAGCCCACCATTTCCACGGTGTAGCCGCTCTCAAAGCTGAACATCTCGGTGTTGCTCTCAAGGTAGGTGATACGCTGCTGGACTATCTTCTCGGCGTCGCTGAACACCGACTCGTCCGCGACGTAGCCCATGAACTCCCCGTTCACCGTCAGCTTCAGCGCGTAGGTCATGCTGTTGGCGTAGGACACTATATTAAAGAGGAACACGCAGCTTATTACCGGCAGCGCCCAGTTGCACAGGGTCACAAGCAATCCCCGCTTGCCCAGCATAACTCTGCCAAGCATACGCGCACCCGCGGCGCACGCCGGGATAAAGCCCTTTTCCCACTCGCGGCGTATCTCGTTGCCGCCCATGCGGATAGCCTTGTAGTACCGCTGGAACGGCGACGCCAGCGCGCCCCCCAGCCTTTTCAGCAGCCGCAGCAGTTTGCCGCCCAGCCAGCCGAAACGCCGTTCGATACGCGTCCCTATCCGCAGGAAGAACCTCCCCACCGCGGACAGCATTGCCACAAGCACCGAAAACAGGTACTCGCCGATATCCGACGTGTTTTTATATATCATACCGCCAAATTCGCCGATCCCGGCGGCGGCAGGTTTTTTCATGTTTCCCAACATATATCTCTCCGTTTTCACATAATACGCTATTTAATACAGTATACCATATCCGCGGCTTTTTTTCAAGCATTTTGTAACCGTTTTGTAACTTTTTCACCGAAGTTTCACAAAATCTCGGGAAATGTAACTTATTTTCACACAAAAATCCCCGGAGAACGCAACCTTTCTCCGGGGAAGCCGGTTTTATTTATGGAGTGCGGCGGTTACGCTTCCTCCGTCCGGGAGAGCTTTTCGCCGCTCCTGTAAATCTCGTCAACAGGGTTTGCCACGTCGAACACCTCGTTCACGTCGCTTATGGTTATTTTCATGTCAAGGGTGAGTATCTCCCCGGTGACGGAGGTGACTGTGCCGCTCTCGGTGAAGTCCCGCACGATACCGTCCGCGCCGACATTGAGCGTGGTGGTGAGCGCCGCGAAGCTCGCTATCTCCTCCTGTACGCCGGGCATGGACGCGGAATTCAGCTTGTCCGGGTCGTAGATATAGGTTATCTGCGTGTCGCCGTCCTCCGAGGAGATTATTTGCGCACTCTCCACCGCCTCCGCCGCAAGGAAGAATATCCTGCCCTCGGCGTAGGGGTAGCGGTACTCGCGGTTGTACACGTTATAGACGTAGTTCTCGTCGGCGGAGCTTATGACCGTCCACTTCTCGTCGCCGTCCTCCTTGTAGAAGAACTCCGCGCCGTCGCTGTACGCCTGCTGAACCTCGCCGTTCCAGCAGCCGTAGTAGCTGAACACCATTTCGTCGTTCCCGTTGAAGCAGAACCGGAACTCCATTATCTCCTCGCCGCTGCTGAGGTCAGTCATGGTGACCGTGGCGCTGTCCAGCTTCTCGTACTTCTCCCGCGCCGCGGCGAACTTGTCGTAGCCCTCCGGCAGCTTCGCGGAACAGCCCGCCAGGACAACTGCGCAGACCAGCGCTGCCGCTGCGGAAATCAACTTTCTCATAGCCCCTCCGATAAATAAATCGAGGCAGGAACCGGTGTTCCGGATCCCTGCCCCAAATCCTGAATTAACTCTATCCCGCAGCCCGTTTCGCACGCGCGAAAAAGCTGCCCAAATTCGCGCCTTGGGATACACTGATAAGCGTTTCCCACGGACACGCTGATCATAGCGAAGCGTACCAAATTCCGCCGCGTGAGTTCGCTCGTTTGAGCGGGGCGAATTTGGTTTGATCAGCGTTTCCCTTAATTACTCGGAGAAACCGCCCTCGACCAGCTTTACCAGACCGTCAACAGCAAGCTGCTCGTCGCTGCCGTCAGCGATAATGCGGATATTTGCACCGCCCACGATACCGAGGGAGAGGATACCGAGAAGGCTCTTTGCGTTTACTCTGCGCTCTTCCTTCTCAACCCAGATGGACGACTTGTACTCGTTAGCCTTCTGGATAAAGAATGTTGCGGGTCTTGCGTGAAGCCCAACCTGGTTCTTTACTTCAACGTCTTTCATGCACATAGTTTAAAACCTCCATATTATAAATTTAGTTCTGCCGTGATTCCGAGAAGCACGCGCCCCTCGTGGTGTTGTCTTTCTTTTGTTTTGCACTTCTTATAGTAGAGAGATCGCAGATATTTCTGTCTTATCTCTTGGTATTAGTATATCCAAAAAAAATACCGCCGTCAACAGAAAATTTAAATTTTAGCTCAATTAAGAACAATTTTCTGTTTTTTGCAGAATAAATCATTTTCATTTTAACCAAGTCTTGTGAATTTTAAACAAAAAAGTTTCAACAAAGTAATCAACATAGACATCAGTTTTCAACTAATTGCCGGAAAAACGCATTAATTACACGTTTTTTGCAGATTTCCACCGGCTTTTGCGGGGCTGAAACCACGCGCTGTATGTGCATATTTCACAAGAAGCGCCCCGCCGACGTCGGGTACGTTAAATCCCGCGAAAGTAGAAAGCTCAGTTTTTTGATAATTTTCACATATCCGGGGAGGTTTTTTATTGAAATCTGTCACAGAATGTGTTATAATAAAGATGTATATGTATGTCCAGCCAACAAGTTCATAGATTTATAATAGTATGCGGCTGGAAAACAGGCGAAAGGAAAACTAAATGTCCAGATTTGACAACAAATTATGCCCGGTGTGCCGGATACCGCTCAACGACAAGTCCGACGTGGTGGTATGCCCGGTCTGCGGAACTCCGCACCACAGGGCATGCTACCTTAAAAACAACTGCTGCGGCGTAGAGAGCTGGCATGCCTCCGGCTTTGTATGGAACGGCAGGCTCCCGGACGAGAAGCCGGAGGAGGCTCCGCAGGAGGAACAGGCTGCCCAGAGCGAGGAGCAGAGTGAACAGGCGGTTTCGCAGGACGCTTCCCGGACCGTTGAGAACGACCCTCACCGCGCCGAATACCCCGGCGGAACTCCCGGCAATATGAACAGCTACGGCAGCATAGACCTAGACGAGCTGGTGAACCAGATGAGGAACCAGACCATGGACGACACCCGCGGCGAGGACGGTGTAAGCAACCGGGAGCTTTCCTGCTTTGTCGGCAAGTCGGTCATGCACTATTCGCAGGCGTTTTCGGTGTTCCGCGCGCCGGTCATGCCCGGTCAGAAGAAGCGGCACATCTTCTTCAATATATGCTCCGGGCTGTTCGCACCGGTACACCAGTTCTACCGCCGCATGGATCTCATGGGCTTCGCGCTGCTTCTGCTGGAGCTGGTGTATTACGTCCCGACTGTGTTCTACTCTATGGGCGTCGGCAGCGTTGACGTGCTGCGGAATATCCAGCTTCTGACCAGCGGGCTGAATTTCGTCGCCATGATAGCTATGTGCATGTTCGGCGACTATATCTACTACCGCTTCTGCGTCAAGAGAATTAAGAAAATTCGTATGCGCTACGACGACGGCAGAGCCGAGGGCTACTACCAAGCCCTCACCGAAAGCGGCAGCCCCTCGTGGCTGCGGGCAATTATCGCCATTCTGCTGGTGTATTTCGCGGAGGCGTGCGTACTGCTGCTAATCAACCGGTTAGGTTCGGTTTAAATAGAATAAAAAGGAAGTATTAAAATGAAACTGATAATCCAGATACCCTGCTACAACGAGGCGGAGACCCTCGACGTCACTATCCACGACCTCCCGACCCATATCGACGGGATAGACGAGATAGAATACCTTGTGATAAACGACGGCAGCACCGACAACACGGTTGAACGCGCCAAGGAACTGGGAGTTCACCATATCGTGAGCTTCGTGCATAACCGCGGGCTTGCAAAGGGCTTCATGGCGGGCATTGACGCCTGCCTGCGGCTGGGGGCTGACATAATCGTCAACACTGACGCTGATAACCAGTACTCCGGCGCGGATATCGAAAAGCTCGTCCGTCCGCTGCTGGAGGGCAAGGCGACTATGGTGATAGGCAACCGCCGCACCGACTCGATAGAACACTTCTCCCCGCTGAAAAAGAAGCTCCAGAAGCTGGGCAGCAGCGTTGTCCGCAAGGCAAGCGGCACCGACGTTGTGGACACCACCAGCGGCTTCCGCTCCTACACAAGAGAGGCGGCAATGCGGCTGAACGTGCTGTCCGACTACACCTACACCCTTGAAACGATAATCACCGCCGGCGCAGACCGCACCAAAATAATGTCGGTGGACATCAACACCAACCCGGAGCTTCGCAAGAGCCGCCTGTTCAAGTCCATGTGGGGCTACATCAAGCGCTCCAGCGGCACGATAATCCGCAACTACGTCATGAGAAAGCCGCTCAAGAC
>CAMCFA010000052.1 GCA_945873955.1 uncultured Clostridia bacterium
GCCCCGCTTCCTTTTGGAAGCCAAAAGGAAGCGAAAAGCAATTTTGCTGCGCAAAAAGTTAAAGGCGCCTGCTCGACATATTACAATTTAAACAATAAAGGCGCTGCTTCAAAACAGCGCCTTATCTCATTACTCCTCAGTTTTCTTCTGCGGTTCAGCCCCAGAACTGCCTCTGCCGTCATAAGCATTCCGCTCGACATACGCCATCATCTGATTATACCGCAGTATATGCCAGCCGAAAAGCCCCGCCGCAGCCGCAGCCATAAGCCACGTCATACTGAATATCACCCCTGCCGCCAACGCTGCGGCAAGCAGCGCATACACAATTATCGTCACGGCTAGGTGGTCGCTCGTCCATTTGCCGCGGTAGTAATTCACCCGCTCCTTCACCGAAAAGCTGCTCTCCGCTATCACCGCCGTAATGTTCTCCTCCGCCTTTTCGCGGTAGTCCTCCGGCGCGAGCCGCTCGCCGCTCAGTATCTCGTTTATCGACACGCCATAGATTCCGCTCATAAGCTGGAGCATTTCCGCCGGGGGCAGGTAGTTGCCGTTCTCCCAGCGGGATATCGTCTTGTTGGTAACTCCAAGCTGTTCGCCCAGCTGCTCCTGCGTCAGTCCCTTTTCCCGGCGGAGCTGCGCAAGAAATTCCCCGATCTTCACCATATCCATAGATACACTTCCTTTCGTATCTTTATCATACCACAAACAAGGAACATTGTCTTTACCATAAACAGCGAATCGGTGAGAATGGCTCTGCAATGCGAAAAATCAGCCCGGACGCAATATCTCCGGGCTGATATTTTATTCATTGTCCCGCCCGGCGAATTTCCCAAGATCCCCCCGTATCGGCAGGAACAGGAACCTCTTTCCCTCCGCCTGTTCCTCCAGCGGGGAGTGTGCGCCAAGACTCAGCCATATCAGCGCGACTTCGCCGCTGAATCCCTCCGCAGCAGCCTCCGCCGCAAGCATGATCTCCTCCGTGAGCCGACAGGTGATGATAAGCACCGTCGCCGCCCCGGAGCGCACCGCCTGCGCCGCCAGCTCCGCAAGATCCAAGACCTGCATTTGCGCCGGTATCACCGCCATGAGATTGTAGAACCGCTCAAAATCCGGCATGTCCTTAACAAAGCTGCGCATTTCAGCCGAGCCGCCGCCCAGATCCACCACCGCGCCGCAGCCGGACTTCACCGCCGACAGCGTGAATGCTATCGCCGCTTCGATAACCGCGTCCGCCTGCTTCATTGCCGCGCCGGCGTCGGGCGCTCCGTCAAAGCAATAGTCGCACAGGACATAGGTCTTGCGCTCGGTCTCCTCGTCGTACTGCTTTATCATCAGCTCGTCCTGCTTCGCGGTGAGCTTCCAGTGGACTAGCTGCATTATGTCGCCGGGCAGGTAGTCCCGGACGTGGGAGAACTCCTCCCGCTCTCCTTTAAACAGCGGCGCGGGATTCGCGCTGTTCTCGCTGTGCGCCTCGGAGGAAAGCTCCCCGATATCTATTCTTCGCGGCAGGAATATCAGCGTGGTTTCTTTTGAGATACGGCGGGAAACGCGTATTATCCTCAGCGGGTCGAACACCGATAATCTGCCTATCTCCGCGATATATGAGCCGCGGTAGCGGTGCATTGCCGTCACGGAGACTCTGCACCTGCCCAGCGGCGGCACAGCGGCGTATATCCGCTTAATTGAAAACAGCCCGGTGTCCCTGTCCGGCAGGTTGCATTGAAGCTCCACCGGGACGTAGGGTATCGGCGACTTCCCCCGGACGAAAATCCACAGCTCGAACTCCTCGCCCTTTGAGTGTACCGACCTGTCCTCCACGAACCCGACCTCAATGAAGCGGCTCGCCACGAACGCCGCCAGCGCCGCCAGCACCGGATAGCACAGCGAAGCGATAAGCAGCACCGAAGCAATGCGGCTCTGGTACGCCATAGAGAACGCCAGAAACGCCAGCGCCGTCAAAATATACAGGATCCTGTTTCTGCGCATAGTCCCCTCCGTCGATCAGAAGCTGCGCTTTACCGGCGGAGTCACAGACGACACCGCGTCCTGAAGCACCGCGGTGACGTCCATGCGGCGCATTTTCATCTCCTGCCGCAGCACGATACGGTGTCCGAAAACAGGTATCATCAGCCGCACGATATCCTCCGGCACAACGTAATCCCTGCCGTCAAGGTAGGCGAACGCGCGGCTCGCCTGCATTATCGCCAGCGACGCGCGGGGGCTTACGCCAAGCTCCACGCCGCCGTGCGCCCTTGTCGCCGCGGAAAGCTCCGCGATATAGCGGCACAGGCTCTCCGCCAGCTTCACCTGCTGAACCTCGTTGATACACTGTTCAAGCTGCTCCGAGGTCATCACCGGCTGAACGTCGTTCACCGGGTTGCTGCCCAGCCTGTCCATGAGGATATCCGTTTCCTCCTCCACCGTCGGGTAACCGAGGCTTATCTTTATCATGAAGCGGTCTAGCTGCGCCTCCGGCAGCGGGAACGTCCCGACATAGCCCTGTGAGTTCTGGGTCGCGATTACTATGAACGGCGACGGCAGCTTGTGGACTACACCGTCCACGGTGACGCGCTTTTCCTCCATTGCTTCAAGCAGGGCGGACTGGGTTTTCGGCGAAGTTCTGTTTATCTCGTCCGCAAGCAGAATGTTCGTCATGACAAGCCCGGTGCGGTACTCAAACCGGTTTTCCTCCCGGTTGAACATGGTGAAGCCCGTGATGTCCGACGCCATGACGTCCGGCGTGAACTGCGCCCGGCGGAAATTCAGCCCGGTAGCCTTTCCCAGCGCCATTGCAAGGGTGGTCTTTCCCACGCCGGGGACGTCCTCTATAAGCACATGTCCCTGCGCCAGAAGCGCCGTCAGTATAAGCTGCACCGCCTCGCTCTTGCCCTTTATGACCTTTGAGATCTCCCCGGCAAGCCTCATCATAAGCTGTTGATTTTCGTTGATATACGCCATTTTCTGCTCCTTGATTTTTTATTTTCTTCCCCCAATGGCTGCCCCAATAATGGGATCACAATGCAAATACGTCGTCCGGGATATCGTTACCCTCCGGCAGAGCTATCATGCACACTAAATTTCCGCTGCGCTGCACCTGCGCGTTGTTCTGCCATGCGGCGGCGGTTTCGGGGTAGAAATCGTCAGAAGCGCCAAGCTCTATCCTCGCCCGGAATATCTCCTCCGCCTTGTCTGCGTTTTCGCTGTCCTCTGCCTCTACCAGCATTACCTCACAGGCGAAGCCGGTGATCGGCGCGGCAAAATAGAGCTGCTGCGTAAGCACCACGTCCGAAAGTCCCGCGTAATAGCTGTCTATGATCTCCGGCGAGGTTTCCGGCAGCATGACAAGCTCATCGCCGTTCTGCGTCGCCATTATCTTATCGTAGATCGCCTGTAAGTCTGCCGTGCTGTCTGCCGCAGTTTCAATGGCAGGCTCTGCCGCCGCCGAAGATGTCGGCTGTCCCGTACCGGAGCTGGTATTGCCGCCGCACCCAGCGAGCATTATTGACAATATAACTGCAATTGTAGAAAAAATGCGCTTTTTCAAAGTGATATTCTCCCTTTCTAAATCTAACTAATAATAATTATACCACATGGAAAAAACTAAATCAACAGTTTTTTTGATAATATTTCCAAACTTCCGATAAAGTTAAGAAATTATTCCTCTGGCAAGCCTTGACATCGGCGTGGTATAGAAGTAATTCCCGCTGAACATCTCCGCCGGGGCAGCCTCGTTGACTATCTCACCGTCGAACAGCAGCGCGCAGATATCCGCGCACTCCTCCGCAAGCCCGGTGTCGTGGGTCACAAGCAGCGTGGATATCCCCTCCGCCGCAAGCTCCCGCAGCATTGTTGCAAACTCCCGTTTTGCCGCAGCGTCCATGCCCTTGGTCGGCTCGTCCAGCAGCAGAACGTCGGGCTTGCCGGAAAGCAGCTTCGCCAGAGCCAGCCGCTGCCGCTCGCCGCCGGAAAGATCCAGCGGATCTCTGTCCGCAAGCCCCGAAAGCCCGAACCGCGCCAGATACTCCGCAGGCGCTTCCTCGCCGACGCTCTCACGGGTGAAAAGCATACAGGGGTTCTGCGGAAGATAGGAGGTTTTCAGCCCCCTGCGGAGCTTCACCCTGCCGCCAAGCGGCTTCAGTATGCCGGTTATCGCTTTCAGAAGAGTGGATTTACCCGAACCGTTGCCGCCGATAAGCGCGTACACCTCCCCGCCGTACAGCTTCAGCGAAAGCCCCGTCAGCACCTCCGGCGCAGAACCTCTCCACCCCGCGTACAGCCCGGATACGGATATCAGCGGCTCTCCGTCCCGCGCCGGGGAACTACGGACATTGCCGCAGACCTCCGGGTGGTGCGCCAGATACTCCCGGCAGAGAGGGTCGCTCCTGCCTTCCCGGACGGAAACCGGGGACTTCCCAGTCCCTCCCGCCAGACGGAACACCCGCTGCGCCGCGGTGAGGGCGCGCTCCATAGGGTGTCCCGCCGGGAGCCGCTCCGCAAGCATATCCGGCGGGCAGTCCGCAAGCACCGCGCCGCCGTCCATGACTACCACCCGGTCGGAAATAGGCAGCAGCTCCTCCAGACGGTGCTCCGCCGCGATAACGGTCACGCCGAAGTCACGGTTGAGCCGCCGCACTGCGTCAATGAAGCCCTGCGCCGCTATCGGGTCAAGCTGGGAGGTAGGCTCGTCCAGCAGCAGAAGCTCCGGGTGGAGCGCCGCCGCCGAAGCAAGGCAGAGTAACTGCTTCTGCCCGCCGGAAAGGGTTTCGGTGTCCCGCCGGAACAGCTCCTCCAGCCCGAAGTAGCCCGCCATTTCCGCTACCCGCCGCCGTATCTCGCCCTGCGGCATACCCACGCTCTCGCAGGAGAACGCCAGCTCGTGCCAGACCTTGTCGGTGACGGTCTGGCTGTCGGGGTCCTGCATTACAAAGCCTATCCTTGCGGCGGTGTCACGGTCCGGTTCGCGGGTAAGCTCCCCGCCGCTGAACAGCACCCGCCCGCTGCGCTTTCCCTGCGGGAACAGCCCCGGCTTCATCAGCCGGAGCAAGGTGCTTTTCCCGCAGCCGGAAAGCCCGCACAGGGTCACGAACTCCCCCTGCTCCACCGACAGGCTGACTCTATCCAGCGCAGGCGCGCCCCCCGCCGGGTAGGTAAAGGTAAGGTCCTGTATCTCTATCTGGGTCATTTTCTGCTCCTTTTAAGCCGGATATTCTCCCGCAGTATCACCGCCGACGGAAGCAGGCACAGCGCCCCGAAGCCGCAGTACAGCGCGGTGTCCACCGGGCGGAAGCGTAGCTGCGACAGCGCCGGGTAGAAATAAAACTCCCCCGCGCCGACTGCGGCAAGCGCCGCGCACGTTCCTCCAAGCAGCACGACAAGCGCCAGCGCCGCGGCAGTCCACAGGGTGAAGCGGTACAGCGAATAGCTGCTGCGGCGGGACGTGCCGTAGCCCCTCGCCCGCATTGACAGCGCTGAATCCATTGCCTGCTCCGCCGAATATCCCACCGACGCGGAGAACGCCCGCAGATACCCGGAAATAGTCCCGCGGGAGGGTGCGGAGTTCTCCTGCACGGCGATGAACTCCCTCGTGCGGCGCACAAACATCGGAATGAACCTCACCGCGCAGGAAAGCACCAGCCCTGCGGCGGGGAGTATCCTGCCGAAAAGCCATATATACTTGTCGCTTGTGACGAACCTCACCGCGCAACTCCCCCAGAGGCACACCGCCGCCAGCACTGCGCCTATCAGCCCGCCGTAGGCAAGGGCTTCCAGCGTGAACGCGGTGTTCCCCACGAAGAAAAGCACTGTTTCGCCGTTATGCACGAACAGGAAGTTCGCCAGAGCCGCTGCCGCCGCGATACCGACGTATGCTCCCGCGCCCGCTCCCCCGGAGAGAACCGACAGCAGCGCCGCTCCCGTAAGGGATATCAGCACGGTCACGGGGTCGCCGGCGAACGCGGTCACGCCTATCACCGCCAGCAGGTAGAGAAAGCACACTGCCGGGTGCATACGCGCAAGCGCCCTCATATTATCTTCCCGCGGCGAAGGTAGTCCAGCAGCCCCTCGCAGCCCTCAATAACGTCGTTGTAGGTACTTTCGAACTCACCGGTGTACCAGGGGTCGGAGATATCCCGCGGGGCGGCGGTGAAGTCCAGCAGGCGGAATATTTTGCTCTCGTACCGCTCCGGCTGCCCGGATATCCTGCGCATGTTGCGGATATTCGCGCTGTCCATACCGACCAGCAGGTCGTATTTGTCGCAGTCCGCGCGGGTCATCTGCCGCGCCCGGTGCGCGGAATAATCTATCCCCAGCCGCCGCAGGATTTTCGCAGTGCCGGGGTGGACGCCATTGCCTATCTCCTCGGTCGAGGTCGCCGCGGAGTCTGCGTGAACTCCGGCTATTCCTTGCTTTGACAGCAGGTCGTTGAATATAAACTCTGCCATAGGCGAGCGGCAGATATTGCCATGGCATACGAAAAGGATTTTGTACATGGAGGTGTTCCTTTCATAAGGATTTTGTGGGCGAAACCAACGTTTTTATTATAGCACATTTTTCGGGGTTTGGCTAGTACATTATAAAAGAAACCGCCCTGCGGGGGCGCAGAGCGGTTTTTGTAATTCTCAGATTTGTTAGATTTTGACGATCTTACTCGATCCGGCTTTTCTCGGTGAGAGAATATAATTATTGGAGCGTAATAAAGCAGAAAAGATACCATAAACATGGTAGACGGTGATGTCATGGATCTGTGGCTTGACGAGAGTGACTACTTTCTTAGCGACATCTCGAGTGTCGACGCCTGTGGGCAACTGGCTGACTAAGAAGTCGACGTGCATATAGGCTAAGCTCTTTTCTTTTGCGTTCAGCATGATGATATCCTCCTAAAAAAATATAACTGAACCATACCCCATGTATGTTCTAGTTACATTTTATCACAAAAATACGTTTCGTTGAACGCCCTGAAACGACAAATTACGCTTACGACAGATCAACTGCCATAATCATAGATCTCTTCTATCCCTTTAGATTTCCGCCAATTATTTACTTTCTTTATATAAGCCTCGTGACAAGACTTGCAGCGAGTAAGCGATCCATAAGCAATATAATATCCCCTTGATCCGCCAATTATATGTATTTTCAGAACCCGATCCATATACCGCATTAGGGCATAGACTTTGCGCCGTTTTATTCCTCCTAGCCGGTTTGCGATTTCTTGTGCGGTAATAGGCTTGTTCTCACTGTCGAGCAGCATAAACAGGATATCGACCGCTCTGTAAAACCTCATTTTGTTTTTCTCTTTGTCTATTCTGCCTATCTGATATTTCTTAAGATTTTTATAGAAATGCGAGGTACAGTCATAGGTACCTTCTATCAATTCGGATTTGGGTATAGTTTTATTTTGATCGATCTTTTTCAAAATAGAATAGGTTGAAAAGATCGGAGTCATTGACTTCCGAGTTGCACCGAAATGAGCTTTGTAATATCTATTGTGTCCTGTGTTTTCTTTATTGTTGATAAGCTCCTCTTTCAGTTCCTTGTTAGTCACAGTATTGGAATAAATCGTTCCCATTTTTTCTCTACCTCATTTCATGGTAAGCTAACTTCTATAAGTGAGAAACGCCCCCTTCTGTTTGACAATATAACAAAAATGAACCACAGGAAAGACTAACAAAAATAGGGGGCATTTCAAAACCCAGCTCCGGGTAAACTTATTTCAGCTCCACCACAGTCACCCCGGCTTCGCCCTCGCCGTAAGCGCCCTGCCGG
Organism: uncultured Clostridia bacterium; assembly: GCA_945873955.1. GTDB lineage: Bacteria > Bacillota > Clostridia > Oscillospirales > Ruminococcaceae > CAG-115. The sequence continues at coordinate 7,762 of CAMCFA010000052.1, forward strand.
TAAGACTTGACCGCAGGGTTGGTTTTCAGCGACTGCTGCACCGCCGCGCGAAGCGCTCCCGTACCCTTGCCGTGGATTATCACCACCTGCGAAATGCCGCTTAGCTGCGCGCCGTCTATGAAGCGCTCCACCTCCATAACGCCCTCGTCGGTCATCATGCCGCGGATATCCAGCTCCATGCCGCCGCGGCGGTTCATGTTGGAGGTCACCTGCTTCTTCACGCTGCCGCCGGTCTTTTGCGGCTGCTGCTTTTTCTTGTTCTCTATGAGCCGCAGGTTCTTCTGGCTGGTCTTGACTTTCATCATTCCCACCTGGACATAGCACGTCCCCGACATATTCGGGACAGTCATCAGCACGCCCTCTTTCTTCGTGTCCGCAAGCATTACCGTGTCCCCGGCTTTCAGCGGGCGCGGCAGGACGTAGTTCTCGGCGCGGCGCTCCATTATCGGGTTCGCCTCGTCCTGCATTTTGTTGAGGGTGCTGTTCGCACGGCTCTTGGCGGTGTTCAGCCCCTGCCGCAGCGCTTCCTTGTCCTTGACCTTTTTCAGCTCCTCTAACTCGTTAAGAAGCTGGTTTGAACGGAATCGCGTTTCCTCCACGATAGACAGCGCCCTCTGCCGTGCGGTTTCCAGTTCCTTTTCCTTCTGCTGCTCCAGCTCGGAGAGCTTCTGTTTCAGCTCGCTCTCGGTCAGCTTCGCGTTGCGCTCGGATATCGCAACGCTTTCTTTCAGCGCCTCCAGCTCCTGCCGGGACTTCTCCAGAGCGTCCACCACCTGCTCGAACCGCTGATTCTCGGTGCTTACCAGCTCCCGCGCCCGGTCGATAACATAGTCCGGCATACCCAGCCGCTGGGATATCGCGAATGCGTTGGACTTTCCGGGAACGCCCACGATAAGCCGGTAGGTGGGTTTCAAAGTGTTCACGTCGAACTCGCAGGAGGCGTTCTCCACGCCGTCGGTCTGGAGCGCGAACATCTTGACCTCCTGATAGTGAGTGGTCGCGGCTACCCGTGCGCCCTGCTCCTTTAACGTTGTGAGAATGGACACCGCCAGCGCCGCGCCCTCTACCGGGTCGGTGCCGCTGCCCAGCTCGTCGATAAGCACAAGGCTGCGCTCGTCCGCAAGGCTCAGTATCTTCACCACGTTCACCATGTGCGAGGAGAAGGTGGACAGGCTCTGCTCAATGCTCTGCTCGTCGCCGATATCGACGTATATCCCGCCGAAAACGCCTATCTCGGAGCCGTCACCGGCGGGTATCATCAGCCCGCACATGGTCATGAGGGTCAGCAGCCCCACGGTCTTTATGGAAACCGTCTTACCGCCGGTATTCGGACCGGTGATGATAAGGCACTGGTTCGCGCCGCCTATCTCCACCGATATCGGCACGACGGAATTCTGGTCTATCAGCGGGTGCCGCGCTTGGTGCAGAAGCACCCTCGGCTCGGACACTATCTTCGCCGCCACACCGCGCATTTTCGCGCCCAGATTTGCCTTGGCGAAGTACAACTCCAGTATCTCAGCGACGCGGAAGTTGTTCGCGATACTGTCCGCGCTGCCCGCGACCTGCTCGGAAAGCTCCCGGGTGATACGCTCTATCTCCGCCTGCTCCCGGGATTTCAGCACCCGTATCTCGTTGTTCGCCTCGACGACGCTCATCGGCTCAATGAAGAACGTCTGCCCGGTGGCGGAGGTGTCATGCACCAGACCCGCGACCTCGTTTTTGTACTCGCTGCGCACCGGGACAACGTACCGCCCGTCGCGCACGGTGACTATGGCTTCCTGCAGGAATTTCTGCGTGCTGCGGCTCTTTATGAGCTTGTCAAGCTGCTCGCGGATATTCATTCCCTGCCGCACGATACGCTTTCTGATAGAGGCAAGCTCCGGGCTTGCCGCGTCGGACATCTCCTCCTCGGAGATTATGCTCTCGGAAATGCGCTGCTCAAGCTGCTTTATCGGGTACAGCTCCCGGAAATACTCCGACAGGGAGTTCTCCATGCCCTCGCACTGGCTGAACCAGTCGCAGAGCATTGCGGTCTCCCGCAGAATATCCGCAACGTCCAGCAGCTCCCGGAAAGACAGCGCAGAGCCGCTCTTGCACCGCCGCAGCGACATGGAAATGTCCTTTATCTTGCGGAATCTCGGCGTGCCGAACTTCGCCGACAGGTTGAACGCGTCGTTGGTTTTCTGAAGCTCCTGCCGTATCTCCTGCTCGTCAAAGGAGGGCTTTATTTTCAGTGCCTTTTCCCGGCAGGTATCGCTGTATGTCTGCTCCGCCAGCAGTTCAAGTATCTTGTCTAATTCCAGCTTTTTGTAGTATTTGTTCATTTTTCTCACCTTTTCATGCTACATCGTTTCTAAGGGAAACGCTGATTAAATCAAATTCGCCACGTTCAAACACGGGAACTCACGCGGCTGAATTTGATACGCTTCGCTTTAATCAGCGTGTCCCTATGATGTAATATCACCGGGTCATCAATGCCGGGGAGATCCGGGAATTATAACGGAATCCCCGATTTTCCGCCGGTTTACACACTTAATTTATATTATATCCATTTTATGCGGGATTGTCAACTGACTTGCCATATAAAAAAATTCCGGGAGCATATCCGCCCCCGGAATACATTTTCACTTGAATATCTTCTGCGCCGGAAGTCCGCTCCGCCAGTTCTCCATGAACCGCTTGAACCCCGCAGCGCCCTGCTCGTCCGGCAGTTCGGTAGTGACCTCCATGCCGCTGAACACACGTTCTTCTAGGAACTCCGGCAGCGTAAGCCCGCCGCGCTGCTCCATGAACGCCGCCAGCAGCGCCATTCCCCACGCGCCGCCCTCTCCGGCGGTTGCCATGACCGCGACCTCTGCGTTAAGCGCGTTCGCGAGCAGCTTCTGCGCCGCCCCGGGGACTTTGAACAACCCGCCGTGACCTATCAGCCTGCCGACTTTTACCTGCTCCTTTTCGGTGAGGATATCCATTCCCTGCGCCAGCGCCGCGAACGCGGAGTTCAGCTCCGCCCGCATGAAGTTGGCAAGATTCCATTCGCCGTCCGGGCTGCGGAAGTACATGGGTCTGCCGCTTTCAGCACCCGCCACCGGCTCGCCGGAAAGGAAGTTGTACGCGACAACCCCGCCGCAGTCCGCAGCGCCGGTCATTGCGTGGTGATACAGCTTTTCGTACAGCTCGGACTTGCTCAGCTTCACGCCGGAAAGCTCCGCGAATTCGCCGAACACCTTCACCCAAGCGTCCAGCTCGGAGCAGCAGTTGTTGCAGTGCACCATTGCCACCGCGCTGCCGTCCGGGGTCGCGACTATATCTATGTCGCGGTACATTCCCCGCAGCGGCTTATCCAGCACCACCATTGAGAATATCGACGTCCCCGCGGAAACGTTGCCGGTGCCGCGCTTCACGCTGTTTGTCGCCACCATTCCCGTGCCTGCGTCGCCCTCCGGCGGGCAGAGGGGAACTCCCGGCTTCAGATTCCCGGTGGGGTCGAGCAGCTTCGCCCCGGCTTCGGTGAGGTACGCGCCGCTGCTCCCCGCGGGTCTTACCTCGGGAAGTATCTCCGCAATGTCCCAGCCAAATCCGTACGGCTCTACAAGCTGCCGGAATTTATCCAGCATAACGCCGTCGTAGCTGTCCGCGCCATTCACGCTGTTTATCGGGAACATTCCCGCCGCCTCGCCGGAGCCAGCCTCGTGCCGCCCGGAAAGCAGATAGTGGATATACACCGCCAGCGTGTCCAGCCTTGCTATCCGCGGGACGTGCGGCTCTTTGCCCAGTATCGCGTGGTACAGGTGGGAAATGCTCCACCGCTGCGGGATATTGAACCCGAACAGCTCCGAAAGCTCCTCCGCGGCTTTGCCGGTGAAGGTGTTGCGCCATGTGCGGAACGGCGTGAGCAGCGTCCCCTCCTTGTCGAAGGCAAGGTAGCCGTGCATCATTGCCGATACTCCCATTGCGGAAAGCTGCGTCAGCGGCTCGCCGTATCTGCGGGCGTAATCCTCCGCCATTGCCGCGTAGCTGCCCTGCAAGCCGGCGATTATCTCCTCCTGAGAATATGTCCAGCAGCCGTCCACAAGGCTGTTCTGCCAATCGTATGCGCCGGAGGCTGCCACTGCGAAGTTTTCGTCAATGAGCACCGCCTTTATTCTTGTCGAACCGAATTCAATACCAAGATATTTTTTCATACCCACCTCAATCGCAGTAGCCGAACGCCATTACAAAGAACGCGCACTTCTCGCCGCTCTCTACTCGAATCTCAACCTCGTGGTGAGCGCTCTCGCTGTCGTCAATGAGGTACGCGGTAACGGGGTTGTTCCAGCCGTCGGTCATGTAGGACTCGACAGAGCTTACCTTTTCGCCGTCAACGTAGATGTCCGCAGTGCCGAAATTAGCGCTGTTGTTCGCCTTGAACACCATTTCAAGCACGCTGCAATCTATGCTGAACTTTATAGAGCCGCCCTCGTCGCCCTTGTACATCCAGCCGTTGTGGAAGGAGCTGTGGGTGTCGTTCGGCTCGAAGTTCGTGAGTTCAACGCCGGTCATGGTTTCTCTGTCCATGTAGTGCATATTTGCGTACTTACCGCTGAATACCGGGTCGGGGAGATTCTTGTCAACGTCGCCCACATTCTCGCTTATCACCGGAATCACCTTGCTGTAATAGTTCGCCACGAAATCCCGTATGCAGGAGTGTCCGTAGGCGTTCGGGTGGGACTCGTCGTTGGAGTAGTCCTCCCACGTCATGCGCCCTGCCTCTATTTCAGCGTAAACGCTGTCCGGTACGCTTATCATCGGCAGACCGTAGTTCTCGCCTATCTGGGACATGTGCTCCTGACAGGTATAGCCGTTCTTCAGCACGGTGAACAGCAGGACTACCGCGATATCCTTGTCCTGCGTGAGAAGCGTGCGCACAAGGCTCTCGTATGCGCCCTTGTATTCGGGGGTCTGACCGTCGTTCACCGCGAACTCAACGAACACGATATCCGGGTCGGCGGAAAGCACGTCCCGCTCCAGACGGAGGTTGCCCAGCAGAGAGGGCGTGCCGCTTATCCCGGCGTTCACTCCGGTCACAGTGGACGAGGGGAACTGCTCTTGAAGCCAGTCGGTGCATATTTTCGCGTAGAACTCGGTCGTGCCCGCATTGTAGCCCTCGGTGATAGAGCCGCCTATGTACGCCACGGTGATGTCCTCGCCATTCTGCGCCCGCTGAAGCACATTAGCCATTCTCGTCATGTCCCCGGTGGACAGCAGGGAGCGGTCAACCATTTTCTCATAGTCGGTGCGGGTGTCCTCGGCTTCTGCGGTAGGTTCTGACGGGCTGTCGGGAGCGCTTTCCTCGGCAGAGCTTACCTCACCGCCGGGCTGCTCTGCGCCGCTGTCAGCAGGCGCTTCGCTGTTGGAGCTTTCCGGCGTATTGATGTCAGAGCTGCCGGAACCACCGGAGCATGCCGTAAGTGTCAGCAGCATTGAAGCCGCCAGAATTGCAGATAAGAATTTTTTCATGTTTTTCTCTCCATATTTTTTCAGTTCAAGCCGTTTGCTTGCTGATTTAATTATATTCGATTCTTATCTGCTTGTCAATAGAAAATAGCCGGAACTACGGAATTAGTCCCGGCATATACGCTCACATCAATAAGAAAAACCAGCGCTTCCCGCCGACCTGCGCCACTACCCCCGTAGCGACCGGGGAGTACTGCGTTTTCTGCGCCAGCTTCACCGCGAACCCGCCCAGATCCGCGTAATATTCGTAAACCGTGTAGCTGTCGGAGTCCTTGTACTCGTACCTCAGGATATCCCGCACCCGGTAGCTGTAACAGAGGACGTTGCCTCTTTCCGCCTCCTCGACGGCATGCAGGAACATATTCCGCCGCCTCAGCAGGATCACGCTCAGCAGCACCAGTCCCACCGCAAGCCCCGGCATTGTCAGCGACAAAAAATGCCCCGTCCACACGCAGGAAAAGCCCTCCCCGCTTATGAGTCCCTGAACGCCCACTATCACGCACTCCGACAGAAAGCACATCAGCAGCACCCCGGCGAACACCAGCAGTATCACCGCGCACACCAACGTGCTGCTCCTGCTTTGCGTGACGCGCCTTTTCAGCTCCTCTACGACAGAGGGGGTGCAGCGGCACGGCTCTCCGGCGCAGATGTACGGCTCCGCGCGCTTGTCCACCTCGAAGCAGTCCTGCTGTATCACCGCCGGTCTGCTGGTTATCCGTGTGCAGTCCAGTATGCCGTCCGTTTTTTTCATAGAATCACCCCTTTTAATTATACAGTATCCGAGGCGGCGATTCTTTCTTTTTCGGTAATATCTGTGTTAAATTTCTGTTAAGGCAGCGCCGCCGTGACATTCGCAGAGATTTATTGACAACCGGATTTTATGTAATTCTTTACAAAAATACTGGATAAATTGCACAAAAGCATTTACTTATTGTTGCAAAATATGTACCAATTATGATATACTTGTTAATAGGAGTAATATTCTTATTTAAATATTATAATTATAACAATGATCCAAAGGAGAATTATTTTGAATAAACAACGCCCCCTTATCGGGATAATCGCGGCAGAGGCGGAATTTGTCTTTTTCGCCAGCGCGCTGGAAATAATTCAAAAGGAGCTTTTCGCCGCGGACATGGACACGGCGGTGTTTTCGTCGCTGATGATGTCCGGTCACCGGGAGTTCGACACCGCGGAAAACTCCGTTTACGACCTTATCAATTTCGGTATGCTGGACGGCCTGATCGTCATTCCCTCCACCATAAGCGACAACGAGGTTAGGGACAAGCTGGCGGAACGCGTCCGCCGGGAGTTCAGCGGTCCGGTGATAATGCTGGACGCGCACATTGACGGTGTAGCGGAGTCAATCTACAACTACGCGCCCGCGGCGGAGCTTATCATCTCCCACGTCATGGACTGCCACGGTGCAAAGACGATAGACCTGCTGTGCGGTCAGCAGGACGATTTCCACAACACGATAGAGCGGTACTTTCGCAAGGCAATGGAAAAGCGCGGCTACAATATCCCGGATAACAGACTGCACCGGTGTCAGGACTGGATAGACGATTTCTCCGGGATCGCCGACGATATCATTGCAAATGGTCTGCCGGACGCGATAGTCTGCTGCTCCGACCTCACGGCGGTGCAGCTTATCACCTGCCTTACCGACAGGGGCGTAAAAATACCGGAGGACGTTATCGTCACCGGCTTCAACAAGGGCGAGCCCTACGGCGCAGAGTACCTCAACATCACCTCTGTGCTGCGCGACCCCGGCGCTATGTCGCGCAACGCCGCGCACTACATCATCTCAAAGGTGCGCGGGACGGAGTATGTCCCGGAGAGCGACGAGAATTCCGCGACGCTTTCAGAGGGTATCACCTGCGGCTGCCAGCGGCTGGATCTCAGCGCAATGTGCAGCAAGGCGGCTTCCGATATGACCTCGATACAGCGCAACGGGTTCGACTCCTACTACAACTTCATGTCCGAGGATCTGGTAGCCGCCGAGACCTTCTACGACTACCTCTGGAAAGCAGACTGGTTCACCCATTTCCTTGGGGATTTCTCCGGCTTCTGGATGTGCCTGAACGACAAGGTAATGCACAACGCCGCCCCCGACCCCGGCTTCACCGAAAAGATCTGTATCCCCTACTGCCGAACCAACAATGTCGGCAAGGTGGATCTCATGCAGAGATTCCCGCGGGAGCAGATGTTACCCGCGATATTCGAGCAGCGGGAGCGCCCGGCGGGGTACATATTCACCTCCCTGCACTTCATGGGCGTGAATTACGGCTATGTCGTGCTGTCCTACGGCGGCAGCGGCAAGGTGTACGACCAGACCTACGTTAAGTGGCTCAGAAGCGTGACCTGCGCCCTTGAAAAGCACCGCCGCCACATCATCTACAATGACGCCGTAACCGAGTCGCAGGTGCGCGACTCCCTCACCGGACTGCTGAACATGCGCGGCTACACAAGGATAATGACCGAACGCTGCGGTAAGTTCAACGACCCGTCCCGGCTGCTGCGCATAATCTCTATCGATATCGAGAACCTCAAGGGTATCAACGACACCTACGGCTACGCCGAGGGCGACAAGGTGATTTCGGGGCTGGCGGTAGCGCTCACCAGCGCCGCCGGGGAAAACGATATCGTCGTAAGGGTAAGCGGCGACGAGTTCTTCATTGCCGGAATTATCGAGGAGGGCTCAGTGGACGACGTGCCGTCCCGGCTGCAATCCGCTATGGAATCCCTCAACCACCGGGACAACCGCGAATACGGTGTGAACATCTACACCGCCGCGGTGACTGCCCCCCTCACCGACAAGACGCTGCTTGAAAAGCTCCCCTACGAGGCGGCGTACCAGCGTACCCTCGCTAAGGACAACCACACAAAAATGCACAAGACCGCGGACGTAAGCTCCGAGTCCTTCGACCCGGAGGAGCGGCTGAACGTTATCCGCCTGCTGAACGAGAATCTGTTCACCTACCACTTCCAGCCTATCGTGAACGCGCGCAACGGCAGGATATATGCCTATGAAGCGCTCATGCGCTCCGGGGACGAGTTCCGGCTGTCGCCGCTTACAATACTCAGCCACGCAGAGGCTCTGGAACGGCTGGACGACGTTGAAAGACACACCATGTTCAACGTGTTCCGCTTTGTAAAAGAGAACCAGCCGCTGCTCAACGGCAAGCTGATGTTCGTGAACAGTATCCCGGCGTGCAGCCTGTCCGACTCTGACTTTGAGAAGCTGTACCACCTCTACGGCGACATCATGCCCAAAATGGTGGTGGAGTTCACCGAGCAGACCCAGGCGAGCGACAGCCAGCTAAGTGCGCTGCTTGACCGCAGCCAGCGCTGCGGGTTCAAAATAGCGATAGACGACTACGGCACCGGCTATTCCAACATCAGCAGCCTGCTGAACTTCATGCCGAATGTCGTCAAGATAGACCGCAGCCTTATCATGAATATCCACAAGGATAAGAGAAAAAAACACTTCACCCGCAACATTATCGAGTACGCCCACGACAACCACTTCATGGCGCTCGCCGAGGGTGTGGAGCTGACGGAGGAGTTACAGACCGTCATTGCTATGGGAGTAGACCTCATTCAGGGATACTACACCGCGAAGCCCTCGCCGGATATCCAGCTTGAAATAAATCCGGAGATAGTGCAGGAAATTCAGGACTACAACCGCCAGTCGGAGGTAAAGCGGGTCAGAAAGACCTACTTCACCGGGGACGAAAAAGAAGTTTCCCTCATGGCGCTGGATCTGGACAGCTACACCGATATAATCATCAACAAGCCGGAATACACCCTCACAGGCAACAAGAACTACGTTTCCGAAATGCTGGTGCGGGTCAAGGACAACACCGACTGCCGCCTCGACCTCGTGGACATCTCCATGAAGAACGAGAGCGCGGGCGCGTCCGTCACCGTGGGGCAGAACAGCACCCTCACGCTGAACATTATCGGCGAGGTTTCGATAAGCGGCGGGATATACGTCCCGGCAGGCTCAACGCTGAAAATTATCGGCGACGGTTCGCTGACGATAAGCTCCTGCTCCAACCAGACCTACGCTATCGGCTCCGGCACGACCATGCCCTACGGCAATATTGAGATAGACCTCAACAGCCGGCTGTACATTCATCTGGACAGCGAAAAGAGCGTGGCTATCGGCGGCAGGAGCGGCGACGGCTCTCACATCAGTATCTGCTGCAAGGAACTGGTGATCGAACAAATGGGCAAGCAGTCGCTGAGTATCGGAAGTCTGCTGTCCGGGGCGGACATCACCGTCCATGACACCCGCCTCAGCTTTGAACATCACTCCAAGAACGCGCTTGCTATGGGCAGCTTCAGCGACCCCTGCAATATTGAGATCACAAGCTGCTCGTCCAACTTCAACCTGTCCGGCGACAAGATAGGCGGGTTCGGCTCGTTCAACTCCTGCGGCGGCAGCGTGAAAATGACCGACGTCAGCGTGAACTCCGTGTTAAAGGGCAAGGAGATACTCGGTATCGGCGCGGACAAGGAGTTCGGCGAGATCGTCATGACCGACTGCACCTTCAACGCGGTTATCGAGGGCGCAGAGGCGGTGGTTTTCGGCTCGGAGGACTGCGAGGGTACTCTCAGCATGACCACTTGCAGCGGAGATATCATTGTGCGCTCCGGCGCAAAAACCCTGCTCGGCGTCAAGCCGGAGAACCTTATCTCCGACCACTGCGGGCTGAAATTCGACAGTTAAACTAAAATTAAGAGTGATTCGTCTATCTAAAACACCCGCGAAACGGAATAGCTTTTCGCTTCCTTTTGGCTACCAAAAGGAAGCGGGGTGGGGCAGCGCCCCACAACTCTGCGCGAAGCGCAGCAATACGCGAATGAAGCTCTAAAGGGGGTTTGGGGGAAAACAAGAGTTTTCCCCCAATATTTTTTGATGGCTCAATGCCATCAAAAAATGAAAAAATTACGTTTTTAATGAACTGGATTCCACTTAATTAAAGAGGGGCAACTTTCGTTTACATGCGCGCTTACATAATATTCCTCATTCACTTTTCTATCACATTACAGTCACGCAAGTTTCACATTTCAAAACTATAATAAACCAAATCATTTTGCATTATTAATGAACTCAAGAAAGGACAAACGCTATGAAGAAGAATATCGCGATAATTCTTGCCGCGCTTTTCCTGTGCACCGCGTGCAGCTCCAGCCCGGTGGAGAGCGCCGCGGGTTCGTCAGAGCCTGCTGACTCTGCAAGCTCTTCCACCACTACAAGTGCAGTAGGATCAGACGGAACGGAGCAGGCTGTGCAGTCCGCTGAAACACCGACAACCGAAGAAGCCTCCGCGCCGCAGACCACCGCCCCGGAAACTCCAGTGACCGCCGAGAGCGCTTCGGACGCGTTCTTCACGCCGGGTATCTGGCAGTGCACCGAGTACGTTTTCTATCAATTCGGCGAACACGGCGGCAGCATGATAGATTACGACACCGGCGTTGGGCAGCCGTTTGAATACGAGGTCACCGACCCCGACAGCGGTGCGATAATGTTCCACATATTCTCGGCGGACGACCAGTCCCCGGCGACGGCTAAGGTGATCTCCGACACCGAGATAGAGGTGACGTGGGACAACGGCTTGACAATAAACCTCACCTATCTTCCGGGAAAGACAATGGAGGACCTCGACGCGCAGTTCAGAAATTACATCAAGCCGGGTACATGGAACTGCGATAACGAGTCCTACTATTTCTTCAACGAGGACGGCGAAAGCGGAAGCACCCTGTCCTTTGAAAAAGGCATAGGCGTGGGCTTCAGATATTCGGTGATGAGCCGTTCGGAGGGCTTCGTGAACTTCTCAATGGGCGCTGCGGACAACAGCCAAGGGGTAGTTATCACCGATTTAGCAGAGGACTCCTTCACGCTGATCTGGGAAAGCGGTCAGAGCCAGAATTTCACCTATGTTTCCCCGCAGAGCGCAGACGAGTTCAAGTTCTACACCGACGATCAGCTTCACGATATCGTTCTGAAATACTATCAGGAGGACAACAACAACTACAAGCCGCAGTACTCCGGCATACAGCACAACTCCGACGGCACAGCGACGGTTCATCTGCTGGACATTTCCGGCGACCAAAGCTACACTGCCGCGCTGTGCACCCTTGACCGGGTTACGCTGAAAGGCACAAACGATTTGACAGGAGAAGAGATAGACCTGTCCGGCTACGCTGAATGACGCGTTTAGGAACGTAAAATACTAAGAGCCGCCCATTTAGGACGGCTCTTGATTTTATGCTATTAAGCCAGCATTACAGAGGGCGCTGCCTGTTCAGAAGCGGTCTGCGCGGACTTGTCTGAGCTGAACTCCACAAGCTCCATAAGCCGCCTATCCATAAGCGTGTAGCCGTGGCGGTACAGCTCCATTCTCTTGCTGCTGTCCTGCTCAAACTTGGATATCGCGGGTATCTGCGGGCGGATAATGAACGCCTTTCCCTCCGCCTGCAGCTTATCCATGAGCTTCACGGTCTGCTCGTAGCGCTCGACCCTGCTCATGCACGCCTCAACGAACGCGGGGTAGTCCTTGTACATGTGGTCGATGACCTTTCTGAACTTCGCATAGTCGGTAGGCGCAACGCTGCTGTCCGGCTTGGTAAGCACGATAACCACCTTGTCGCAGCCCATTTCCAGCGCGTGCTCTATCGGGATAGAGTCCGCGATACTGCCGTCAAGGTAGTGCTTTCCGCCGATCTCCACCGGGTCGCAGAGCATAGGCACGGAGCAGGTCGCCTTGACTATCGTGAGCAGCTTCTGCTGGTCGCTCTTTTCGGAGAAGAACTCCGCCTTGCCGGTTTCGCAGCAGGTGCAGGCATACTCCACGTCGATACCGCTGCCGAAATATGTATCGAAGTCGAACGGGAACTGCTTGTAGGGGTACTCGAACGCCATTTTGTCAAGGTTGATGAACCTATGTACCTCCATGAACTGCTTGAACCCGAAATACGACTCCGACTTCGGCGCGTTTATCTGCCGGGCAGTTCTGCCTATCTGCCGGGAAACGTAGCTCATAGCGTTGCCGCCGCCGGCGGATACTCCCACCACGTATGGGTAGTAAAGCCCGTTCTCCATAAGGCGGTCAAGCACTCCCGCCGTGAAGATACCTCTTACAGCTCCGCCCTCTAATATAAGTCCTGTTTTCATAATATCACCGCCAAATTCACTGTTATGGTATTACAATGTATTCTTTCACGATACTATGATAACACAGTAAAATCAACTTTTTGTTAACTTTCCGGGATAAATAGTTCGCATATTGTACAAAAATAGACTTATTTTTCCAGCGGTTTTTGGAGGATAGGCGCAGAGGAGAAAAATTGTAATGTATAGCGGAGTTTGTCAATGACTGCTCCGCAGTCATTGACCGGGGGAAAACTCTTGTTTTC
>CAMCFA010000053.1 GCA_945873955.1 uncultured Clostridia bacterium
TGCTGGTGACTACCGATCTGTCGATAGCTGATATTTCCTGTCGTATCGGGATAGATACTCAAAGTTATTTTTCAAGGTTGTTCAAGCAGATAAACGGTGTATCTCCAATGCAATTTCGCGCTCAAGGCTGCTTGAAATAAAGTTCTTTATCTATATGATATACCTGTTCGGACAAAAAATCAATTCTTGAATTTGCTGTATTTTTATCTTTTTTTGCTTTTTGAAGCAAATACGGACAAGCTGCAGCGCATGTGCAGAGGTGTTGTAAAATAGATTATCGGAACAATGGGCTGAAAGAATTTGAATTCCTCAGCAAAGAGCAATTGATAATTGAGTGGAAAGGTGAGGTTGAAAGTAAGAAAAACGTTGGTATAGAGTGAGTTTCTAATTTTGAGAGCAAAACTGATAGCAGTATGCTTGAGATCAAGAACGGTTATTTCAGAATGTCTGATACCGATTACGACAGCTCGCATGACTCTCAGTTCACGCTTATAGACATTCAGTATTATGCCCCGAATGATACCAGCAGGATAGCTTATCATCTGTTTATTCCGGTGTCTGTTGAGAAAATGCTGAAATTCGACTTCAAGGTGGGCGCTCTTTCTGGAACAAAATACAACGCTGATCTGTATATACCGGGAAATCCTGTCCTCAAAAGCTACGGATCCCCTGTGCCTGCGTATTTGTCCTACACTTACCTCAGAACTCCTCAGGAATAATCAGCGGAGAAAAATTTCCTTCTATTATACACAAGATACTATTCGTGGCCCATTTATCTTGGCAGTTCTGGTTGGGTGGCTCGGTTATATTTTCATAAATATCACCCTAAAGAAAATGCAAAAAAAGCTCTCCAGCGTAAACTGGAGAGCGAATATTGTAATCTGCAAGACTCCGGACGGAAAGCGACTAAATAAGAGCTTCATCGGCGCCGTGGCATAGCCGAACACCTCTACACGCTTTACATGTGCGGGGGGTTATTTTATCTGTACAAATTCTGCGCTTTATAGCTTGTGTGAAGTATCTCGTGCGCCTTGTGAGAATTGGGTTCGCCTAAGAACTCCTTGTACAGGGCTTGAATATCGGGATTTTCATGAGAACGGCGCAGTGCGCATTTTTCATCAATGCCATAAAGAACCTTGGCGCGTTCTGCGCGAATATCCGTGAAGTTGCGGACGCTTGCAGGCTGGATTATCTGTCCGCCGCCGTTTACACAGCCTCCGGGACATGCCATTATCTCGATGAAGTCGTAGCTTGCTTCTCCCGATTTAATCCTCTTGAGAAGCGTTTTCGCGTTTGCCAAACCGCTTGCGACTGCGACCCTTACGGTCTTGCCGCCAACGTTGTACTGCGCTTCCTTGATTCCCTCAACGCCACGCACCTCTTTGAAATCAACAGGAGCATCGTTGTTCTCTCCCGTGAGTTTCCATGCCGCCGTACGCAGAGCCGCTTCCATAACTCCACCCGTCGCGCCGAAGATAACTCCCGCACCCGTATATGTACCAAGCGGAGAATCGGGCTGCTCGTCGGGAAGCTCGCGGAACATAATGCCCTCCTTCTCGATAAGCCGCGCCAGCTCTCTAGTGGTGATTGAAATGTCCACATCGGGAACTCCCGCCGCCGCCTGATCATCACGATCCTTCTCAAACTTCTTTGCGGTACACGGCATAACCGAAACGGAAACAACATCATCCGGGTTCAGACCTAGCTTCTGTGCGTAATATGTCTTGACGATCGCACCAAACATCTGCTGCGGCGATTTACATGTCGACAAATTCGGGATAAACTCCGGGAAATAGTTCTCACAGTAACGCACCCAGCCGGGAGAGCAGGACGTGATCATCGGCAATGTGCCGCCGTTCTGCATTCTGTCGAGGAACTCGTGCGCTTCCTCCATAATAGTGAGATCCGCCGAGAAATTAGTGTCGAACACCTTATCAAAGCCAAGTCGGCGCAAAGCCGCGTACATCTTGCCTTCAACATTTGTTCCTATCGGATAGCCGAACGCCTCGCCAAGCGATGCGCGGACAGCGGGCGCGGGCTGAACAACGACCGTCTTTGTCGGGTCGGAAAGAGCCTCCAGCAGTTTATCGGTGTCATCTTTCTCGCCGAGCGCACCCGTAGGACAAGCAACAATGCACTGTCCGCAGGAAACGCAGGCGGTGTCCGCAAGGTTCATATCAAATGCTGAAGCTATCTGAGTGGCAAATCCGCGCTCATTCGCACCAATAACGCCTATTCCCTGGACAGCTCCGCAAGCTGCAACGCAGCGGCGGCAGAGTATGCACTTAGAGTTGTCACGGTACATGTGTGCGGCGGAATCATCGATCGCCACGGCAGGGTTTTCGCCCGCGAACTTATTCTCGTCAATGCCGTATTCTTTGCACAGAGTCTGAAGCTCGCAGTTGCCGCTTCTCTTGCAGGACAAACATTCCTTCTTGTGGTTGGAGACGATAAGCTCAAGAGTGCTCTTGCGGCTCGCAATAACCTTAGGAGAGTTAGTGACGATCTCCATACCCTCGTTTACAGGGTAAACGCAGGACGCGACAAGAGTTCTCGCACCCTTAACTTCAACAACGCAGATACGGCACGCGCCGATCTCGTTGATCTCTTTTAAGTAACACAACGTTGGGATCTTTATACCCGCGTACCGCGCCGCCTCTAAGATGGTGCTTCCCTCGGGGACGGAATAATCCCTGCCGTTAATTTTTATATTAACCATATTCTTCTCCTTATTTTCATCTGCAAATCTCATGCGATTTACGACTTACTGATTGCGCCGAACTTACAGTTGGACGCGCAGAGACCGCACTTGATGCACTTGCTTGTATCAATGCTGAATGGTTTCTTCAGCTCGCCGCTGATAGCTCCCACGGGGCACTTCTTTGCGCACAGCGAGCAGCCCTTGCACAGCGAGGGATCAATCTTAAACGAAAGCAAGCTCTTGCAGACGCCGGCGGGGCATCTCTTATCCCTGACATGAGCTATATATTCATCTTTAAAATAGCGCATAGTTGACAAAACCGGGTTTGGAGCAGTTTGTCCGAGTCCGCAAAGCGCGTTGTCCTTGATATAATAGCAAAGTTCTTCAAGCTTGTCGAGATCCTCCATTTCCGCCTTACCTTCGGTGATCTTGGTGAGTATCTCATACATTCTCTTGGTTCCTATACGGCAGGCGGTGCATTTGCCGCAGCTTTCGTCAACGGTAAATTCGAGGAAGAACTTGGCAATATCTACCATACAGTTGTCCTCGTCCATTACGATAAGTCCGCCCGAACCCATCATAGAGCCGATTGAGATAAGGTTATCGTAATCGATCGGGATATCCAGATGTTCAGCAGGAATACAGCCGCCAGAAGGTCCGCCCGTCTGAGCCGCCTTGAACTTTTTGCCGTTCGGAATACCGCCGCCAATGTCCTCAATGACTGTGCGAAGCGTTGTTCCCATAGGAACTTCAACAAGACCTGTATTGTGGATCTTGCCGCCGAGTGCAAATACCTTTGTTCCCTTGGATTTCTCCGTACCCATTGAAGCGAACCACTCGGGTCCGTTCAGAATGATCTGACAGACATTCGCGTAGGTTTCAACATTGTTGAGGATAGTAGGCTTTGCGAACAATCCCTTTACAGCGGGGAACGGAGGACGGCATCTAGGCTCGCCGCGGTTGCCCTCAATAGAGGACATAAGCGCGGTTTCCTCACCGCATACGAACGCACCCGCTCCGAGTCTCAGACCGAGATTGAACGAGAAGCCCGTGCCAAAAATGTTATCGCCAAGCATTCCTGCTTCTTCTGCCTGCTTTATTGCGATCTGCAGACGCTCAACGGCTATCGGATACTCAGCACGGACATAAATGTAACCCTGATTTGCGCCGATAGTGTAGCCTGCTATCGCCATAGCCTCGATAACGCTGTGCGGGTCTCCCTCAAGCACGGAACGATCCATAAATGCGCCGGGGTCTCCCTCGTCGGCATTGCAGCAAACGTACTTTTGGTCGCTTACGGAAGCCTTTGCGAACTGCCATTTGCGTCCTGTGGGGAAGCCCGCGCCGCCGCGTCCGCGAAGTCCCGATTTCAGCATAACGTCGATAACATCGTCCGGCGACATTGACGTAAGTACCTTATAGAGTGCCTGATAGCCGTCGCGCGCTATGTATTCCTCAATATGCTCAGGTGAGATAAGTCCGCAGTTGCGAAGTGCCACGCGGTGCTGATGAGCGTAGAATTTCGTTTCGTTCAGCGACTTAATCGTGTCGTTGTCAACGGTTTCCGCATAGAGATATTTCTTGACGGGAACACCGTTCTTAAGGTGACTTTCAACGATCTCAGGAACGTGCGACAGTTCCATTTTCGAGTAAAACGTACCCTCGGGGTAAACGATCATAATGGGACCCAAAGCACACAAGCCGAAACAGCCTGTTTTGATAATGTTTACTTTGCCCTCAAGTCCCTGAAGCTTAATCTCTTCCTCAAGCTTTTCGATTATCTTCATAGAGCCGGAGGAAGTACAGCCTGTACCGCCGCAGACCAAAACGTCCCTAACATCGCATACATTGCCTTCAACGCGAACCTTAACGACCTCTGCGGCTTTGGCTTTGACAGCGTTAAGTTGATCTAATGTGTTAATTTTATCCATAGTCGGATTTCCCTTTCTAGGGTATCCCTAAAATTGGAACACGAACAGCTCCTCGTATATGACATGTATCTTACGGAAGGCGCAAAACCATAAATCCTAATGATACAGACCTTTGAAAAGTTGTCATGAAGGAGTTTTTAGAGATGCCCTGTATGTATTATCATTTATACTTCTCCAGTATCTTATCCACATCGTCTACGGTAAGCCTTCCGTAAACGTCGTCGTTGACAGTAATAACGGGAGCCAAGCCGCACGCGCCTATACAGCGGCATGCATCAAGTGAGAATTTACCGTCGGGAGTGATCTCGCCGTTTCCGATACCGAGCCTTTCCTGTAATTTATTGAAGATGTCGCCCGATCCCTTGACATAACAAGCTGTTCCAAGACAGACAGATATTCTGTATTTGCCCTTTGGGTTGATAGAGAACTGGGCGTAAAACGTTACGGTTCCGTACACCTTTTCAAGCGGAATTTCCAAGGCTTCCGCTATTATGGTCTGAACCTCAATGGGCAGATAACCGTAAATGTCCTGAGCCTTCTGGAGAATAGGCATAAGCGCACCGGGATCGTCCTTATGCTCGGCGATCACCGCACGAAGCCGCTCTTCCTGCTCGGCTGTCCCCGAAAAGGGAACAGCACTTTTCTTAAATGCCATGTTATAGCCTCCTGTTAGAGATTTATCGTATAGTACATATGTCAAATAATACATACGATATATATTATTCTAACACATTATTATTCAAAAATCAATAATTTTCCTTTCTTCAAAAAATTTTTTTTGTAGAATTTAGTTTAAAAAAATGGTCAATTTGCACAAAACGTATTAAAAACATATTAAAATAACAGGGCAACATCATTATCTGTCCACAGGGCAAAGGATCACCATATAAAAGGGGAAACCAAATTCTTATCTTTCCATTTCTTTACAACATCAGTCAGCTATTGCTGCCAATCCCGTGTGTCATTCGATATGTCTGTGAGGTCATCGTATGCTTCGTTTCTCTCCCCGGACTATACTGTTTTGTTTTCCTCGCCTATTGTAGTTATCCGGGAATGCATTGAGCTTTTTGAGGATAAGCACGGCGCAATCGAGCCGGGAAAGAGCCCCTCTGCTAAGTCCGGCAGAAAATGACTCATTGACTACCGTCAGTATAAGAAAAGCCACAGGTGCTTTTAGCTAAATCATTACACTCTTCCTATTGTCCGAGTGCATTTCAATACTGCCTTTGAAATGGAATAATGATTATACGCTTACGTTTGCATGTTCTTGCTTTTCCTCGGCGTCCTGATAGTGACTTTAATCAATAAAGAACTGCTGGAGATTTTTCCGTGCGCGGAGGGTCTGTATTTCTTTGTACTTGCCGCATATCCTCGAAATCGCAGAAAACTGCTGTCCGCACATAAAATGTCATAATTTAATTGTGGCGTATTTGTTGCTTTTTTATGACGGATTATGTTATAATGTAAACAATAACGAAGAAAGGACTAATAAAATGAATCAGCCAGAATATAGTAAATTATACCAGCTTATCAAGCACGACATAGAAAAAGGCAAATACTCCCCCGGGGATTTTCTTCCGTCAGAGCCAGAACTGGAAAGAATCCACAACATCAGCCGGACGACTGTCAGAAAAGCGATGAAGCTGCTTGCTGAGGAAGGTCTTGTGGATATAAAGCAAGGCAGAGGTACAATGTTGCTGGATATAAAGACTCCGCAGAGCTTCAACAGCGTTACCTCGGTTACTGAGTCGCTTATAAATCGGGGCTATAAAGTTGCCACAAAAAGTCGGTATATAGATAAGATACAGCCGAATGAAGAAACAGCGAAGAAGCTGCGGCTCGCTCCCGGAGAGCAGGTGATAAGGGTGCAGCGTGTTCAGACCGCTGATGATGTGCCGGTGTGCATAATGGTGAATTACATACCAGAGAAGTTTGCGCCCGGTCTGGAGCATACAAAGGACAGCTTTGTAGGATTGTATCAATATCTTGAGGAATGGTACGGCATTGAAATATGCAGCACCGATGAGACGATATTTGCAGCAGCCTGTGATTTTTCAGAGGCACAAATTCTAAATGTAGACACCGGATTTCCGATACTTATTGTGGAGCGTATTTGCTATGATCGCAACAAGGAGCCGCTTTGTGTGGATAAGGTGCGTGTGCTGGCAAATAAATATAAGGTCAGGATTACTACTCAGGGAAGAACGAAGTAACGTTTGTGTAATGTTTTGGGGCGTATCGTGACAGAGTATGAACTTTTCAAAAACAAACTCCCGGGAATGATAGACCTGAGATGCGTGAAAGCAGACAATACTTTGGAAGAAAAGGAAGAAATGGCAGAGGTTGCGGTGAAGCTGCAATGTGCGTTAATGTAACAGTTAAGGTGATACTACTGACAGCCGTTGCTGAATAATTACACACTTTGGTAATCGGTACATGATGTCCCGTTTTGGGGGAGTGGTGGATTGATTAACTTTTATGGTCGGCTATGATATAATAGAATTTTGAGAGAAACTGAATGATTTATCGGAATTTTCGGAGGAAACCTCAAATGGGATTATTTGATAGATTTGGTAAGACAACAAAAGAAAGTTTATTAAAATATCTGCAAACAAAAATTTCAGATAAGTCGAATTTAGAAGATATTGTAAACGTGTTTGAGGAGATGTGTAAAAAACCAATTGAAGAGGACATGATTCTATTAGAAACAGGAACTTATTCTTTTACAGGAGAACCAATGTTTTACTTTTCTTTGGTTAGGCAGTTTCCCAATTGCGAAGAAGAGTATTATCAGATTCATGTTGATGTTCTATATGTTCCGGAAGAGGGAAATAAGAATTTTCAACAAGGTACATGGAATGAGGAGATTGAAGAAAACATATTTGCATATATAAAAAAGTCACAGGAGTTTAATTATTGTAAGGTTAAAGAATTCAGAAAAGTTGATATTTATATTGATGAAACCTAAACCATAACTTCCCATAAGTCGAGCAGTATCCAACGGCTGAATCCCCAAACCACACCCCGCACCGAGTTGTCTGCTCGGTGCTTTTTTGGGGGGGGAAAATATTCGGTTTTGTAATTACAAATCTCTTGACAAAAATAAGCGGCTGTTGTAACATAGAGATATAAAAAGGGATTTTTCTGTTCTGCTTTTGATATATAAAAATTATATAGCAGCTATATCCATTTAGCATTTTACATATAATATATACTTTGTTACAATATTAACAAAGGCAGGACGACGATAAGCCATCATCTGCTTGGTCAACTGCGGTACGGCAGGCACAAAGCCTTGCCGTACCACAGTTTCCCCGTATCTGACAGCTTCTCGTCGTCCTGCAGAACTAAACCCTATCGGCAAGTAAAAATTGCACAAAAAATAGTAATCAATATTGTTGAAAGAGAGGAGAAAAAGCCTATGAAGCTTGATAAAATTATCGCCGTAAGAAGCAACAAAACCGTTTACCGCGACGGGCAGTACGCAGTAAAGGTTTTCGCCGAGGGATACCCTAAGGCGGATATTCTCGGAGAAGCGGCTAACCACTCAAGAGCCGAGGAAACCGGGCTTTTAGTTCCGCCGATTAAGGATATTCACGTTATCGACGGGAAATGGGCGATTGTTACCGACTTTATTCAGGGAAAAAGCCTTGCAAGGCTTATGGAGGAAAATCCCGACAACACCGAGGAATACCTTGAACTTTTAGCGGCTATCCAGCTTGAAATCAGCAGCAAGACCTGCCGCAGACTTTCAAAGGTTACAGACAGGCTTTCAAGAAAAATCTGCGGATCCGAGCTTAACGCTACCGTCCGTTACGGTATGCACACACGGCTTGAAGCAATGCCCAAGCACACAAAGCTCTGCCACGGCGACCTTCGCCCCGAAAATATAATAATCACAGACGAAGGCAAGGCATACATTCTCGACTGGTCACACGCCGCACAGGGCAACGCCTCCGCAGACGTTGCAAATACCTGCATACGCTTTGTACTTGACGGAAAGCACGAGCTTGCAACAAGATACCTTGAGATATACTGCGAAAAAAGCGGAACTGCCGAGGAATATGTAAGAAGCTGGATACCTATGGTTGCCGCGGCTCTCTCGGTTGACGCTCTTGAACACGACAAAAAGGCGCTTTTTGAAATGGCGTTACGATAATACAACAGGCTAACGACGAAAGGAATAACAAAATGAAAATTACCGTATGTATCGGCAGCTCCTGCCACCTTAAAGGCTCAAGACAGGTTGTTGAAAAGCTGCAGGCTCTTATCGCGCAGAACAATCTTTCGGATAAAATCGAACTCAGCGGAACCTTCTGCATGTCCAACTGTCAGAAGGGCGTATGCGTAACCCTTGACGGACAGGTTTACTCCCTTGCACCCGACACAACGGAAAGCTTCTTTGAAACGGAAGTACTTCCGAAATTCTGATATATAATGTGTTGCAATTGAAAGGACTTGATACATAATGAGTGAATTCTTACGACTCAAAAAATCCAACTGTAAAAACTGCTATAAATGCATACGCCACTGCCCCGTAAAGTCAATTCGCTTTTCTGGTAATCAGGCGCATATCGTAGGAGACGAGTGTATTCTCTGCGGACAATGTTTCGTTGTATGTCCGCAGAACGCAAAGGAAATAACCGACTCAACCGAGAGAGTAAAGGTTATGCTCAGCGACAGCGCTCCCGTTGTTGCAAGTATCGCGCCCTCCTTTGCGGCGGAATACGGCTGCAATATTGCTTCTCTTGAGGCGGCACTTAAAAAGCTGGGCTTTACCGCCGCGGAGGAAGCCTCTTTGGGCGCAGCACTTGTAAGCCGGGAGTATAACAGAATACTCGAGGAGGAAAAGCCTTCCTTGCTTATCTCCTCCTGCTGTCACTCGGTATCCCTGCTTATTCAGAAATACTACCCCGAAGCGCTTAAATACTACGCAAACGTGCTTTCGCCCATGGCGGCGCACTGCCAGAACATAAAGACCCGTTATAACGGCGCAAAAACTGTATTTATCGGACCCTGCATCTCCAAAAAGGACGAGGCGGAACGCTCGGGAGGAATTGTTGACGCAGTTCTTACCTTTGAGGAGCTTACGGCATGGTTAAAGCGGGAAAATATTGAAATCGAAAATATCCCCGACGACGTAAACAAGCATATTTCAAGGCTTTACCCCGTTGAGGGCGGTATTCTCCGCACAATGAAGCCCGCAGCCGAAACAGGCTACAAGTATATTGCGGTAAGCGGCGCAGAGCACTGCATTGAGGTATTAAAGGATATTTCTTCCGGCGACTACAACGGCTGCTTTATAGAAATGTCGATATGCAAGGGCAGCTGCGTTGAGGGTCCCGCAATGGAAAACAGAAGAAAGCCCGTAGGCAACGTGCTTAAGGTTGAAAACTATGCGGGAACCGAGGAAGCGCCAATAAGCCTTTCCGAAAAGGAAAGCCTGCATAAGGGCTTTACGGTCATACTCAACAACTCCGTTCAACCCACAGAGCAAGAAATTACCGAGATCCTCCACCGCATGGGCAAGACAAGACCCGAACATGAGCTTAACTGCGGCTCCTGCGGATATAATACCTGCCGCGATAAGGCGGTTGCTATCTATAAGGGAAAGGCTGACGTTTCAATGTGCCTGCCTTTCTTAAAGGAAAAGGCGGAAAGCTTCTCCGACAATATCATCAGCAACACACCGAATGCGGTTATCGTCCTTAACGAAAGCCTTGAGGTGCAGCAGATCAACAAGGCGGCTCTGTCTATAATGAACCTGCGAAGCGCTTCCGACGTTCTGGGCGAGCAGGTCGTGCGTATTCTTGACCCCAAGCCCTTTATGGACGTAAAGAACACGGGAATGAGCATAAGAGAAAAGCGCACCTATCTTGCGGAGTACAGAAGATACGTTGAGCAGACCATTATTTACGACAGAGAGTACAAGATAATTATGTGCACTATGCGGGACGTTACAGACGAGGAAACGGAAAGGGGCAGAAAGGAATATATCAGCAAGCAGACTATTGAAATCGCCGACAAGGTTGTTGACAAGCAGATGAGAGTTGTACAGGAAATTGCTTCTCTCTTAGGCGAAACCGTTGCTGAAACGAAAATTGCCCTTACTAAGCTCAAGGAGTCGATAAGCGATGAATAATCTTTGTGCAGATATAGGTTACAGAAGTCTTATAAAGCACGGCGAGCAGCTCTGCGGCGACCATATCGACGTAATCGAGCAGGAGGACGGCTCACAGGTCATTGTGCTTGCAGATGGTCTAGGAAGCGGCGTTAAGGCATGTATTCTCTCCACCCTCACCTCCAAGATAATTTCCACAATGACCGCCGCGGGAATAAGCCTTGACGAGTGCGTTAATACAATTGCGGGAACTCTCCCGGTTTGCAGCGTTCGTGGAGTTGCCTATTCGACCTTTACTATTATAAGACTTGTTAACAACGAAACGGCGGAAATAATCTGCTATGATAACCCGGAGGTAATACTGCTTCGTGAGGGTAAGAACGTTGAGATCCCAACCACCGAGCTTAATATCGGCGGAAAGAAAATCCTCCAATCGAAAATCGACCTTTGCGAAAACGACGTTTTTATTGCGCTGAGCGACGGCGTTATTCACGCGGGAGTTGGTATGAAACTTAACTTCGGCTGGCTCAGAAAGGACGTTATCGAGTATATGGAGGATCTGGTGGACGTAGGCTTTACCGCAAAAACCCTTACCACCATACTTACCGACCACTGCAACGAACTTTACGGCGGCGAACCGGGAGACGATACAACGGTCTGCACCGTGAAGATACGCAAGAGAGAGCCTATGAACCTGCTGATAGGTCCGCCTGTGGACAGGAACGACTGCAACAAGATGATGTCGCTGTTCTTCTCAAAGGAGGGCAAGCACATTGTCTGCGGCGGCTCAACCTCAACGATCGCGGCGGAATATCTCCAAAAGCCCATAAAGCCCTCTCTTGACTTCTACGACCCCGAAATACCGCCCACTGCGGAAATCGAGGGGGTTGACCTTGTAACAGAGGGCGTTATCACCATAAACAAGGTACTTAAATACGCCCAGAACTATCTTGAGGACAACGAAAGCTACACACAATGGAGCTACAAGAAGGACGGTGCTTCACAGATCGCAAGACTACTGTTCGAGGAAGCAACCGACATAAATTTCTACGTTGGCAGGGCGATCAACCCCGCTCACCAGAACCCCAACCTGCCCATAAACTTCAATATCAAAATGCAGCTTGTAAGCGAGCTTGCGGAATGTCTGAAGAAAATGGGCAAGAAGATAAAAGTAAGCTACTTTTAAGGAAAGGAACAACAGAGATGAGAAAATTCGATACCAAGGTTCAGCACCTTAAATACAAAGTTCTCAGAGAAACCGCAAGACAGGCGTGGAACGGCACTCTGCTTGAAAATCTCACCGAGATACCGAAAATTATCGCTCCCAGCAAAACTCCGACAATGCGCTGCTGCGTATACAAGGAGAGGGCTATTCTTTCCGAGCGTGTTAAGCTTGCTATCGGCGGAAATAAGGATAACCCGAACGTTATCGAGGTTATTGATATTGCCTGCGACGAGTGTCCCGTGGGCGGCTACGAGGTTACGGACGCCTGCCGCGGCTGTATTGCTCACCGCTGCGAGGACGTCTGCCGCCGCAGCGCTATTACCTTTGACTCACACCAGAAAGCCCATATCGACAAATCAAAGTGCGTTGAGTGCGGGCAGTGCGCAAAGGTCTGCCCTTACAGCGCTATTGCAAACCACAAGCGACCCTGCGAGAACGCCTGCAAGATAAAGGCTATTTCTATGAATGAAAGCAAGGCGGCGTCAATCGACAACAGCAAGTGCATTTCCTGCGGCGCCTGCGTTTACCAGTGTCCTTTCGGCGCAATTTCCGAAAAGTCCTTTATTCTGAACGTTATTGATATGATTCAGAAAAGCGATAACAACAAGAACTACAAGGTTTACGCAGTTGTCGCTCCGTCGATTTCCAGCCAGTTCACCTACGCTGTTTTAGGGCAGGTTATTTCCGGTATCAAGGCTCTCGGCTTCCACTCGGTTGTTGAGGCGGCGCTGGGAGCGGATATGACTGCATACTCGGAAGCTCAGGAATTGGCGGAAAAGGGATTTTTAACAAGCTCCTGCTGTCCCGCCTTTGTAAGCTATGTTGAAAAGACCTTCCCCGACCTTGCGGGCAACATTTCCCACAACCTTTCGCCTATGGCGATGATTGCGAGGTACATGAAAAGCAACGACCCAGACTGCAAGATCGTGTTTATCGGTCCCTGCACAGCTAAGAAAATGGAGTTTCAGAAGGAGAGCGTAAAGCCTTATATCGACTGCGTTATTACCTTTGAGGAATTGCAGGCGCTGTTTGACAGCAAGGAGGTTGACATTACTACTCTCGGCGAAACGCCCCTTGACAACGCCTCCTACTACGGCAGAATCTTTGCAAGGTGCGGCGGTCTTTCTGACGCGGTTGCGGAAAGCCTTAAGGAGCAGAACATTGACTTTGAGGTTAAGCCTGTTGTCTGCGATGGTATTGAGCAGTGCCGCACGGCGCTTCTCAAAGCCTCCAAGAAAGTACTCACCGAGAACTTTATCGAGGGTATGGCTTGTACAGGCGGCTGTATCGGCGGTGCAGGCTGTCTTACCCACGGTGAGAAGAACAAGGCGGAGGTTGATAAGTACGGCAAGGAAGCTCTTGAAAAGACTATACTTGACGCTATTGCACCGATCAACGCTACGCATAAGTGATGAATTAATCCAGATTTCATGGTGGCGAGAATCCGGCAGAAGCTTGGAAATCGCATAACAGCTAGGCTTTGTGTCTGCCGTTATGCAATTGACGACGCAGATGGCGGTTTAGCGACAGCCTGACAGCTCGTGAGATAACTTACGAACTGTATTCCTATGGATTTAATTCGGTAGCTTTTGGGGCTGCCGCCCTAAACAACTTTTGAGAGAAGGCTCGCAGCAAGGTGCACCAAGGAAACGCATAAATTGCCGTTTGTTTCTTTGCTGTGCCCAAAGCAAAGAGTGATCCTGTTGTTAGCGTTGACTTGAGAGTCGGGATAGTCCTTTCCTCGTCAAACACCAACAATTCATCAGGAAAGACCACGACGCCTTGACCGTCCAGCACAACCGCACCATCAAAGACGGTTTTATCGAAACGGTAAGTTTTCAACACCATACGACCTTTTTTGTGCATGGATCTGTATAACTGCTGTCCTCAATTATAACAAATCCTTTTTGCATTATATCTGTATTTTTATGGCTTTTTAAAAGTCTTTCTCGAATATTCGAAATGTGTGTAATATTGCCTTGAAAATCCCTCGGACGTAAGTCCGAGGGATACTCAATATTGTGTTGGGGTATTCTGCTTGTTTTTACTTGATACAAACAGCACCGTTTTTTTGCCCAGCATAATGAACATCGATACTATCTCTATTAGGTCGTTCAGTGCAGCCGGCAGAAATTCAAGAGAATACTCATATTCCGCCATTTATAATTTCCTCCAGCCTGTTGTTCACCTCGTCGGCAGAAAAGGTTTTGGCTCCGCTAAGCCTCTGAGCCTCTGCCTCAAGCAGCTTTTCTCTCAGGTCAAGCATTTCCTCACGGTATTAATAGGCTTCAAGGCTCATTACTACAAGGTCGCCTTCGCCATTCTTGGTGAGGTTGACCGGTTGCTTCTCCCTTTTGGTGTTGTCACAATCACCTTTTCGGGTGTAATCAACAACGCTCCCTTTGCCGTAGCCGCTCCATTGAACATCTTCTCGACCATTTGCTTGAATGTGTCAACAATCTTGCCTTCGGTCAGATATTCAGCCTTGCCCTTTATCTGATAACCCTCAAGGCTTTTTGCATT
The DNA here is from genome assembly GCA_945873955.1 of uncultured Clostridia bacterium. Classification (GTDB taxonomy): domain Bacteria; phylum Bacillota; class Clostridia; order Oscillospirales; family Ruminococcaceae; genus CAG-115. Next base: position 14,502 of record CAMCFA010000053.1, read on the forward strand.
GTAAAAGGATATCGCTATCCTGCCGCCGTCTGCCCTTATGTTGTTGATTGTGGTTTCCAGAAAGACATCGCCGACAGCCAGCTTGCCGTCCTCGGTCACGCACTTGAACGCAACGGGAACAACATTCGGTTCTCCGTTTGCGCAGGTTGCCAAATCCCACATACTGCTATCAAGCAGATTTGTTACTTTTTCGTTAAGCATATTAAGTACCTCCGTTTTTGCTTATTTGCTTTTGGTGATTTCATTATATCCGTATTACTCTCAATCGACATTATATTAGTTGATTTATAAGTCACTAATTTATTTAATAGTAGCTTGAAAAATGCAAGTTGTTGAGGTATAATTAAGACAGAGAAAAACAAGGAGGTAAATATTTTGTATCAGCGCAAACTTGAAAAGGACATACGATGCCCGCTGGAATACGGTCTGGAGATATTCGGAGGCAAGTGGAATTCACGAATCATCTGCGTTCTTGCAGCAAAAAAGGTTCTTAGGTACAGTGAGCTCTGAAAATAAATGGGCAATATCACGGACGCGGTGTTGGCTTCCTCTTTAAAGGAGCTTATTGCAAATGATATTGTAATCCGCAAATCTTACGATGAAATCCCGCCCCGCGTGGAATATACCCTGTCAGAAAAAGGAATGTCGGTTGTTTCGATTTTACATAGTATCTGTAAATGGTCGGGGCTTTCTACAAGGAAGATACCGAAATATGGTGATACATTGTCAAAAATGCGATTATCTTTAAATTGCACAGAATTACCTTCCGGTGCGCAGTCGGGAGGTTTTTTGTTGCGGAAGAATGCTTGTTATGAATAAAATGAAAAGATACTATTAAATTTGTTTGTAACTTGAAAAATATAAGCCGAAGCGTTATAATGAGCAAAAAATGTGTGGAGAGATATTATGAACGCAGCGGAAGTTACATCACTTCTGGGATATATGCTGGTATGCTCCTTTACTCCGGGACCGGGAAATATTCTTGTGCTGAACACTGCCGGAAAAATATGGTTGGAAAGACAGCCGACGGCTTATTGCGTGGATATGTATAGGATATGCAATCGTGCAGACGCTCTGCACTTTGCCGCTGTGCGGACTTGCACAGCTATTCTTACCGATGCTGGAAGTGCTGAAATACATTGGCGGAATATACATGGTCTGGCTTGCAATACATATCATGCGAAGCCTCTATTCCGATTCAGAAACCAACAATAAGCCCTCGTTTCATTTGGGACTTTTGTTGCAGCTAGTGAACGTAAAAATATATTTCTATATCTCAACGTTACTGACTGCATATTTCATTCCAAACTGTAAATCGGTTTGCTCGCTTGCACTTGCCGAAGCACCGATAGTATTACAGACTGGTGCGATACCTTTTCTGCTAAGTATGGCTTTCCTCATATACACCCACACGCATTCAGACATTCCGCAGCCACAAACTTAATACATCAAAACGCTGATGTGGTTATGGTTAGTCATATGTTAGGTCATAGCAAACCCTCAGTCACGATGGATATTTCTGCACACGCATTTCGTGATAATAATAGTACTACTTGTAATGCAATTGCAGATATTTACTCAAAGAAAGCCGAATAAGAAAATACCCCTCACTTGTCCAAGAGCAGGTGAGGGGATTTCTATTACTAAAAAAACGTTGACATAATCTGTAAAATTCAATTTCTGCTTACTCTGTCTGCCTCCAAGAAACTTTTTCAAAATTGGATGTAACATTGAATGCAAATGGCAAAAACACGCAGTAAGGTTCATTTTTAATGTTTCCAAATAAAAGAAAAACCGCTCAACCCTGATGGTTAAGCAGTTTTCTTATGGCACGCCAGGAGGGATTCGAACCCCCGACCCTCTGGTTCGTAGGAGTGTACCACACCTTTTTCAGAACCCATAAACTCGCACAAATGGCTCTGTTATGCGATTTGTCATTTGGATAAAACTGTAAACAAGCCGGTTTTCGGGGCTTTTTTAGGGGCTGTGTACCCAAAGTGTACCCAAACTGTACCCAGAAATCGCAAATATTTTCACTTGCTAATCTTCTCGATCAAGCAGGTGTGACCCTTGCTGTCGTCGTAGCTTATTCCAACGAGAAGAATCCTGAATGATACAGAAAAAGAGCTTGTGGCAGGATTCAGAACACTTCCCGAAGATAAAGCAGACCTTGCCTTACATATGATAAAGACTTTGAACAGATAATGACGGAAAACGCTGGATTCGTGCCAGCGTTTTTGTTTTATCGGAACTTTGAATCCAGTGGGTGCAAAGTTGGTATTATATCAGAATCCTCCGAGTCCTCTATGACCGTAGACCTTGCACCTGTTCAGCTCGTTTTCAAGCTGTTCAAACTCTGCATCGGTCAGCTCGACCTCGGCAGAATTGAGATTTTCAATGATACGCACCTTGTTTTTCGAGCCGGGTATCGGCACAACATTCGGATATTTCTGGAGCATCCACGCAAGGGAAATCTGTGCAGGGGTGGCGTTCTTCTTGTCTGCAAACGCTCTGAGCATCTCCACGATTGGCATATTGCCCTCAATGTTTCGATGAGATAACTGCGGCACCCAGTTGCGAACATCGTCATTGCGCTCAAACTGCGTCTGTGGCGTGATCTTCCCCGACAGCAGACCGCTTGCAATGGGCGAAAACGGCACAAACCCGATGTTATGCTCCATACAGTACGGGATAATGCTTTCCTCACTGTCACGCTCTACCATGGAATAGATATTCTGGATAGCCGTCAGCGGAGTAACGCTCTGCGCTGCGTCGATCACATCAACATCGACCTGAGACAGACCCCAGCCACGGATCAGACCGTCATCAATGAGCCTGCCCATTGCTTCTGCGACTTTCTCCACAGGGACACCGACCATTCGGTGCAGATAGTAAATATCCATGTAGTCCGTCCGCAGGCGTTCAAGTGAGCCTTCCAAATGACGGCGTATTTCGTCATAGACTTTTCTGGCAAAGCCGACGGAATGGAGCATCAGTTTTGTGGCGATGACAACATTATCACGCACATCTTCAAGTGCCTTTCCTACGATCAGTTCATTGTGTCCTATCCCTGCAAGGTTCGGACTGTAAACCTCTGCCGTGTCAAAGAATGTACAGCCGTGCTGATAAGCGTTTTGTATTGCTTCTATGCTGTATTCCTCGGTGGGTATTTTGCCGTATCCGTGGGAAAATGCCATACAGCCCATACCGACCGCAGATACTTCAATATCCCGAAGTTTTCTTGTTTTCATTTCGCTTCACCTACCTGAAAAATTCATTCACACCGCCAAGAACGAGCCTGTTTGTCAGGGCGATGATCTCCTCTACAGACTGCCGCTTTCTGTCCTCTACCCACTGTCTGTAAATGCTAAGAACTGCATTGTTGACGAAATTCATCAAAGCTATTTTCTCAAAATCGGAAAGAGCCTGATATTGCTTTGAACTGCCCCAGCCCGATTCGTTGACCTCTTTCATCATTCCGCTTCGGATATACTGATAGGAACTGCTGCCAGCGCAGGTGATCTTCTCATAGGCAAGCCCCTTTTCCTCAGAATACAGGAAAAATTCACGGTTCACCTTGTCAAGCTCATCAGGGAGAGAAAAGTCCCTGATTCGTTCCAGATACTCCGACGAAAGTTCAGACTGTAACTCCGACAGCAGATCATCGAGCGTCTGATAATAGACATAGAAGGTCTTTTTGTTTATCATTGCCCTCTGGCAAAGCTCTGTTACTCTGATCTTTTCATAGTCCATTTCGCAGATCATTTCCTCAAACGACCTCTTGATCGCTTCTATCGTCCTGCGTACTCTCAGATCTTCATTGCCTGTTATCAGCATAGTATCAGCTCCTAATCATTACGGCTCTACGGTAAGTAACTACGGTTACATTATACCATAGAGCCGTATGTTTTTCAAGTATCAGTCTGCCGGATGCCAAGCACCGAGGTTCTTTTCCTGATCTGCAAGTGTCATATTGAAGAACCGCTTTCCGCAGTCGAGCGCTCTGATCTCAGCCATTTCATCGGCGGTCAGTTCAAAGTCGAAGATGTCAAAATTGTCTTTCATGTGGTCGGGATTCGTGGTTTTCGGGAACACGATATTGCCTGCCTGAATGTGCCAGCGCAAGATTATCTGCACATTGCTCTTGCCGTACTTTTCAGCAAGTTTCGTGAACACTGCTTCACCAATCAGCCCCTTGTCACCGTGCCCTGTTGAACAAACTTAATGCAATATTTGAAAATGATGATAGTGGCAACCGATTTACGACAAACGATAAAAGGTGCTGAACCGCAGAGGTTATCAGCACCTTTTTTGACTTATGCAATTAACTAGCTACTCAACAACATACTTTTCAGCAGTTCCGATATGATAATCTCCGCTGTATGGGTTAAAGTAAACGGACATATCGTCTGATGTAAGAAATAGGTATATTTTAATATCACCTTGTTCAGAAACACCGTCCATTACCATTACCCGAGAAACAAAAATATCGTTCGTCAACAGGATTTCTTTTGCTTCGCTTATGGTATACATCGGCTTATTCGCAATGACAAGAAAAGATAACAGTACCGATAAAGCAATGCTAAGTATCGACCATTTTTTCTTTTTTGCAATTAGCGGAATAGCAGCAAATACGACAAGTACAGTGTAGAATATGCTCCACGGATATGCGGAGGAATATGCTATTTTGTATATCAATAGTTGAACAATTGATGAAATCAACAGAATAGTGCTTGTTATCCACCAATAATTGGAGCTGATGAACTTTTTCATGTTGATAAGTTATACTCCTCAATTTGTGCATTAACAGCAATTTCACTGGGAGTTGTTCCACGATTGCTCTGATAGCTTGGGTCATCAAGTTCGAATGTTTCAACTTTCTTCAGGTAGTCATAAATAATAACCCAACGTTCAGTTATATATGCGTCACCGAAAATCCACTGTCCTCCAACTATAGGAGCATAAAGTATTTTTTTAGTAGAAAAGCACACATCACCGTCTATGGCTTTTGATATGGCATCTGCAACTACAGCTGTTCCAAGTGCTACCAGTATTGAAGATATTGTTACATTTCCAGATAAAAAAACACTTAATACGGATGCAATTATTCCTACTGCCGTACCTGCGGTAAATTGTACCGACTTTCCGTTGTATCTATGTAAATCAGGCTCTTCGTCATAATTTCGTACATATAAATCGCAACCTTTTGCTCCATCAATTAGGGGAGTTGGAGGATAACTACGATAAAATGCCCAATCTTCCAAATTAAAATACCTCCATAATAATTTTGTCATGTGGTTTAAGGTTACATTTATATTATAGGTTAAAATTTGTTAAATGTCAACGGAGATAGTGTTAAAAATGGGTAAAATTTCAAGTTTCCCGTAATAGTTTTGTACTCCTAATGTTAATCTGAACGTAGGTTATGTTGTCGCTCACTCGCTCGCTTTCATGTTTTTGTCAATGAAAACTCGGATGCTGTGTTTAAGGTTACTCTCCTTTATTCGAAAGAAAATCGTAAGTATCGAGTCGATTTTTCAGTTTGTAGTTGAGTAACGACAACAAGAAAAAGTTCCGGTTAATGCTCTCGGTGTTTGCGGTTTAGCAGTCTTTACTTCGGACAATTTCGTACCCTACAATCAATAAAGCTATACTCAATAGCCATATTGTTAAGCTGCGCTGAACAATGTGGCATTTCGCAAGTGGTTGAACCCTGTATGTTTTGGCGCACTTGCCGTCAAGTCCAAACGAAAAAATCCGTTTGAACCTTGATACTCCGACCGCAAGTCCAAAGGACTTTTTGCCGTCGGACTTTGAGAAAATTCTCAAAAATTCCGCAAGTCCGATGAAGTTTTGCCCTCCCGATGTTCAACCGAACAACGAGAGGGCAA
>CAMCFA010000054.1 GCA_945873955.1 uncultured Clostridia bacterium
TTCCGGCGACGGCTGTCCCATAGGAATGGGCAGAGGTGAAACCCCTATGCGTAGGCTGCGTGATTGCCCACGGCTTGCTTTAACAGCCAACAGAATATAATAACAGGGCGGCTGTTCTGAACAACCGCCCTTTATAATATTAAAGTGTGTTTACACAAGAGTTTTTGCGCTATATGTAGCACTCTATTTCAGAGTGGAAACTCTCAACTGAAATGTGCTACATATAGCACCTATTATATAATGATGAACGCACATCTCAAGGTGCTATATGTAGCACCTTTTCAAAGGATTTTTGTTTAAGCATACTTTACAGGAAAGGTAGTGAGATTATGGAGATAGGAATTTTTGACACTTATCCTGATGTGTTAGATGTTGTTATTATATCGGAAATGCTTCATATCAGCAAGGCTAAAGTCTATGAACTCATTCACGACAAGAAGATTAAGGGATTTCTGATTGGTCGGAAATTTCGTGTCCTCAAAAAAGAGGTTATTCGATTTATCAACACAGTACCCATTATTTAACAGTTTTTTGACCTAATTTTCGAGAAGTCGGCAGATTTCCTCCAAAACCCTATTGACTTTTTCGCTTTAATGTGTTAAAATAGAGTTGTCCGAAGGAGTGTAACTGTCGAGAACATTCTACAAGAATTGGAGGTGTTTAACATAATGACAGGCAGTTTACACGAAAAAAACGGCAAATGGCAGTTGGTACTGTATGGAGCAGTTGAAATATTATTTCCCGATAAAAAATCGGAAAATCCCAGCAAGAAGGTGTGCAAATGGATTAGCAGTAACCTTTCCGCAACATCTAAAAACAGGCTTCTTGCTTCAAAAATGCTAGTCGAGAAGATAATGGAGTACGAACAGCAAGAGAATTTAGTGGCTGAACGAAAAGCTCTTATCGACAACGGCATAATTGTACCAACACTTAGCGTTACAACGGATATTCTCTTTACGGACTTTGTTGAAGATTGGCTCAAACGAAAACAGGGGCAGATACAGCAAACTACTTGGGAGAAATATCAAATCTACGCAGAACGACACATTATCCCATACTTTGCTGAACTCAATGTCAAACTTTCCGAATTAAAACCGAGGCACTTTGTTGACTACTATCAGTATAAATCAACGGGAGGCAGGCTTGACGGAAAAGAGGGCGGTCTTGACATAACCTCGGTACGAGGTCACGCTGCACTTATCAGAACAATTCTGAATGAAGCGGTAATCTTTGAGTATATTAACGGCAATCCGGCACAGAATGTTGCTGTTCCGAAAAGGGCAAGGACAAATGCAAAATCAGCCAAAAATGTGTATATGACAGCAACTGAAGCTAACGATGTGCTCAAAGCGATTGAGAACGAGGACATCTTTCCTCTTGTCTATGTAGCGATAACATACGGGCTTCGCAAGAGCGAGGTTTTAGGCTTGAAATGGGACGCTGTGGACTTTGAAAAGAACACTCTTGAAATCAAGTCAACGGTGGTCAAAAACAAGACAATCGTTTACAAGGACACAACCAAAACCGAGAGTAGCCACGAAACCTACGAGTTGCTCCCCGAAATCAAGGAATTGCTTATCGCTATAAAGGCGGAGCAGGACCGAAACCGTAAAGAGTATGAAGAACTCTACACGCAGACGGACTACATATTCACACAGCCTGATGGCAGGCTGTATCGTCCCGACAGCATAACACGCACATTTCAGAGGACGTTGAAGCGACACGGTTTACCCGAAATGCGTTTCCACGACCTCCGACACAGCACAGCAAGCATATTGTTTGACAAGGGCTGGGATTTGGAAGCGGTAAAAGCTTGGCTTCGACACGCAGATGTAGAAACAACGAGCAATATATATCTGCACGTTTCCAAAGACAGAAAGCACTTGTTGGCGGCAGATATGCACGGCACGTTTATTGCACCGATTGTTGAGAATAACAACGATACGGAAACAGGCGAAAAAAAAGACGCTTGACCTAACAAGCGTCCAAAAAGGGTAAAATTTCCTTTAACTAAAGACAAACACCAAATAACTCTTTAGATGTCTTTAGATGCTCCCCAAAAGAGGAGATAAAAAGGAAAGGCTCTGTTTCGCATAACAGAGCCAATCACTTGGTCTGAGTGACAGGATTTGAACCTGCGGCCTCTACCACCCCAAGGTAGCGCGCTACCAATCTGCGCCACACCCAGTTGTTCAACGTGTTATATTATACCACGTTTATTCTGATTTGTCAAGAGGTTATCAGAAAAAAATTAAAAAAATATTATTTACTGCTCGACTATGAATAAAAAACCGAATTAGAATGTTTCGCTGTGACAGAATGAATTTTTTCGCCAAAACACTTGACAAATCCCGGTAAGCGGTGTATAATTCTATTGTACGACGAGTTGTTTCGCCGCCGTACCGCAATAAATCGTTCAAATGCGTTGATGGGTGCGGTTTTCCGCTGTATGCGAGGTCGTATTTTTCAGAGAGCTGCCGTTTGGTGCAAGGCAGTAAAGCGCTCGTGTATGATCAGCCCGTAGCAGACAGTCTGAACGCAGCCGCAGAGTATCTGTGTCCCTGCAATTAAGTCTGTACGGAGTTCCACCGTTATAGGGAAGTGCATTGATGGATGTACAGAGGCTGATTTTGGCTTAATACTATGCCCTCTTATCACCCGATAGAGGGATTTTTTTATAGCTGCTCCTCTGCACCCAGAATTTACAGCCGGCAGCACACCGGCAGAAATTCGCCGAATACGGCAGGAGGAGTATTTTTATGCTTACACTTGACAAGGTTTACAAGGCTTCACACGTTCTCAAAGAGGTCATCAGAGAGACCGACCTCATCAAAGCGCCGAAGATCAACCCGGAGTCCGAGGTTTATCTCAAAACCGAGAACCTTCAGGTCACCGGTTCGTTTAAAGTCAGAGGTGCTTATTTCAAGATCTCCCAGCTAAACGAGGAGGAGCGCGAGAAGGGTGTTATCGCCTGCTCCGCTGGAAACCACGCGCAGGGAGTGGCTCTTGCCGCGGCAAGGGCGGGGATCAAGTCGCTGATATGCCTGCCGGACGGTGCGCCTATCTCTAAAGTAGAGGCTACCAAGTCCTACGGCGCGGAGGTCTGCATGGTTCCCGGCGTTTACGACGACGCATACGCTAAGGCGCTCCAGCTTCGTGACGAAAAGGGCTACACCTTTATCCACCCGTTTGACGACGAGGACGTTATCGCCGGTCAAGGCACTATCGGTCTGGAGATCCTTGATCAGCTTCCGGATATGGACGCTGTGGTAGTCCCGGTAGGCGGCGGCGGACTTATCTCCGGCATAGCCTACACAATAAAGCAGCTCAACCCGAAGATCAAGGTATACGGCGTTCAGGCAGCAGGCGCTCCCAGCATGGTGAATTCCGTACGCGACGGTAAGATCGAACGGCTGGACAACGTTTCTACTATCGCGGACGGTATCAAAGTTAAGGAGCCGGGTCAGAACACCTTTGAGATATGCAGCAAGTACGTTGACGAGGTTGTTACCGTTTCCGATGACGAGATCGCGGCTGCTATCCTTGCGCTCATCGAGCAGCAGAAGCTCATTTCAGAGGGCGCCGGCGCAGTTTCTGTTGCAGCGGTGATGTTCAACAAGATCCCGGTAAAGGACAAAAAGGTCGTATGCCTTGTTTCCGGCGGTAATATCGACGTTACTATCCTCTCCCGTGTTATCCACCGCGGTCTTGTGAAGTCCGGCAGGACTGCCCTGCTCAATATTGAGCTTGAAGACAAGCCCGGTCAGCTTGTCGGCGTTTCCAAGATCATCGCAGATCTGGGCGGCAACGTTATCGGCGTTCACCACGAGCATGTGGGCAATTCCGACATCAACGGCTGCTTCCTCAGAATTGAAATGGAAACAAGGAACTTCGACCACATCAACCAGATAAGAAAGGCGCTCAACGACGCCGGTTTCAAAATTGTAGACTGATAAAGGAGAACTCACTATGAAAGACGTATTCACCCCCAATGCACCCGCAGCGATAGGTCCCTACACACAGGCTAAGGTCGTAGGCGGCATGGTTTACACCTCCGGGCAGATCGCGATAGTACCCGCGACCGGCGATATCGCCGAGGGCGGTATCGAAGCCCAGACCAAGCAGGTCTGCGAGAATCTCAAGGCGGTTCTGACAGAGGCAGGCTCTGATCTGACAAAGGTAGTCAAGACCACCTGCTTCCTGCATGACATCAACGATTTCGCTGCGTTCAACGCAGTTTACGGCGAGTACTTCACCGGGAAGCCCGCGCGCTCCTGCGTCGGCGGTCTGAACCTCCCCAAGGGCGTTCTTGTTGAGGTCGAAGTCATCGCTGAGCTTTGATTTGAATTGAACAGAAAAGAACCGGGTCTTTCGTTCTTAGCGGAAGATCCGGTTTTTCATATCACATCGGCGGTATTACGACAGTCTTTCTCCCCCGCTTTTCCGCGTAATCCACCGTGTGTTTCGTGCCGCCGGGCTTGCCGTCGTAGACCGCCACCAGCAGGTCGCACAGATCTACCAGAGTGCGGTTGCGAGCCAGCATACAGTCTTTTGTGTAGCTCTCAGACAAACACAGCACCTTGTCGCAGCGGCTCAGTATCTCACGGTAGCGCCGCTGCTCCGCCGCGCTCCACTTTGACTCCTGCCCGCGGCAGGGCAGCACGGCGGTCAGCTTTATCTCCGGGCGGGAGCTTTTCAGCGCAAGCACAGCTTCGGCGCACCACATGTCCACGCCCATAGCCATTCCCGTGAAGAACTCCCCCGCCCCGCTGTCCGCCAGCTTCTCTATCTGGCGGGAGATCCGCTGCTTTAAATCAACACACATTGGGTCGTCCTCGCTGAAAAACGGCAGCTTCTGCGGACGATACCCGGTAAAGGAAACTTTGTACACATTATCACCTCAATATGAACCTTTATCATATTGTACCACATATCTCATGATAAATCAACCCCTTTTTCAAAAAAATCCGGCACTTTTTACGTGCCGGATAGAAAATTAATAGTTCTTTTTATAAATGGTGACTTTCTGGCGCGTAGCTCCATACTTAGAGTACTGCCCGGACGACTGGGCTATGTGCGCAGCAAGAGCTTTAGAGAGTATCATCTTATCTCCACGCGAAAGCTGATCCCAGCTGTTTACTAAGGAGGATACAATAAAGGTTTCTCCCGGCTGTTTGTTTGATAAATTGCTCATCATAGATGCTATCAAAGAAGGAATGGGAGTGGGTGATGTTGATCTTCCGCCCAAGTACTGTGACACGTAAAGAAGAAGAGCATAGCGCTGAAGTGCTGACGGGGAAAAGCCCAACTCAGATGTCACAGTCAAGATATCATTTTCTTCTGAAGGGGAGTAGGTACATGCAAGTGTCATCATAATTATTTTCCTTTCTCAATTTACATTTATTTGCAGTGTGGTACTTTGTACCTCCTGCAAATACAATTATAATACAAAGAAAAGGATTTGTCAACCCCTTTTTCAAAAAAAATCCGGCACTTTTTACGTGCCGGATACATTTATGTTAAGGCGGTGTTAATACGCCGTGGAGTTTAATCAATGGCAATATACCTGTTAGGCTGCGCGGGTATTGCCTCTTTCTTGGGGATAGCAAGTTTCAGCGTGCCGTCCTCAAATTTAGCGGTGATGTCCTGCTCGGTAATACCTTCGCCGACATAGAAGCTCCTGCTGAAGCTGCCAGAGTAACGCTCACGGCAGATATACTTGCCTTTCTCGTCCTTTTCGTCCTTTGAGCCGCTGCTCTCAGCACTGATGGTAAGGTAGCCGTCGTTAAGCTCTGCCCTGATGTTCTCTTTCTTTATGCCCGGCAGGTCTATCGTCAGCTCATAGCCGGCGTCATGTTCCTTGATATCGGTCTTCATCATGTTGGATTCGGTTCTCGTCAAGAACGGGGTACCGAAGAAATCATCAAACACACTGTTTCTTAAACTTGGCATTAACATAAGTCATTACTCCTTTCAGATTCGTTGTGGAATGCTGTATATGTGAACGGCTTTCGCCGGAGTCACCAAATAATCGGATCAACAGGTCGGTTTATCAGCCGATCGTTATGCACTTGTTCTGCTTCTGCTGGATAACTTCCTTCTTCGGAACGGACAGCTTCAGCGTACCGTCCTCGAACTTTGCGGTGATATCCTGCTCGGTAACGCCGTCGCCTACATAGAAGCTCCTGCTGTAACTGCCGGAATAACGCTCGCGGCAGATATACTTGCCCTTTGCGTCCTTTTCGTCCTTAGAGGCGCTGCTCTCTGCGCTTACTGTCAAATAACCGTCGTTCAGCTCCGCCTTAATGTTCTCCTTCTTAACACCCGGCAGGTCGATTATCAGTTCATACCCGGTGTCGTGCTCCTTGATATCGGTCTTCATCATGTTGGACTCGGTTCTCGTTACGAACGGTGTTCCAAAGAAATCGTCAAAAACTGTGCTTCTTAAGCTGGGCATTAACATAGGTCATTTCTCCTTTCGCAGGTACTTCGCGTCCTGCTTTAAAATTTTGTTCTTTTATGAACTTTCGGGGTAGGTCTTTTTGTTTCCTATCTCTTTCGTTCTGATTGTATCATAGCACAAGCGTTTAGCACTGTCAAGGGAAGAGTGCTAATTTTCCTTAAAATGTCACAGAAATCACAGAACTATCATATTTCTCTCGATTTTCGGCGAGTTACGCCACATTTTCGCAATATTTGTGCAGTAATATGTGATGACCCCTATATGCTATTGACAAAAATCGCATAGCATGATATAATGTAACAAACGTTACGCAACTAAAGTTGCTTCAAAGGAGTGTTTTTATGCCGCCAAAGGCAAAATATACCCGCGAGGAGATAGTGCAGATAGCGCTGGATCTGGTAGCCGCGCGAGGAATAGACGCGCTGAATGCCCGGAATCTTGCCGCCGCGCTGGGTACGTCCACGCGCCCGGTGTTCACTGCGTTCAAGAACATGGGCGAGCTTATCAGCGAGGTGTACGCCGCCGCAATGAAGCGGTTCAACGAATACGCAAAGCGCAGCACCGAGGACACTCCGGCATTCAAGAGCGTGGGAATGCACATGATACTGTTTGCCTCAGAGCAGCCTAAGCTGTTCCAGCTTCTGTTCATGAGCGAGATTGAGCGCTCCGGCAGCTTTGAAGACCTGTTCGCGCGGCTTGGCGAAACCAGCGGTCTGTGCACGGAATATATTCAGCGGGACTACGGGCTGAACGAGAAAGAGGCGGATCTGATGTTCCGCAGCGTATGGGTCTATACCTACGGGATATGCAGCCTTATCGCAAAGGGAGTATGCAGTTACAGCGAGGCTGAGGTGTCCGAAATGCTGTCGCTGGAGTTCCGCGCGGTAATGACGCTTGTCCTTTCCGGAAAGGCGTTCGAGCAGCCGGAATACGAAAAGGGATTGTCACAGGAGGATTTCCAAGCTAGATTCAAGACATAACGGTGAAATGACGAAGATACTTATATTAATGGGAAGCCCCCGGCTCAACGGAAACACCGCCGAGCTTTGCAAGCCGTTCATTCAGCGGCTGGAGGAGCGCGGCGCGCAGGTAAGCTACATTCCGGTGGAGGAACTGGACATCAGCCCCTGCCGCGCCTGCTACGCCTGCCAGAACATCTCCGGGGAATACGGCTGCGTGCAGCGGGACGATATGTACGAAATAGTTCGGGAGATAATCGCGGCGGACTGCATAATACTTGCCACGCCGATATATTCATGGTACTGCCCGGCAAAGCTGAAGGCAGTGCTTGACCGGCATTATGGGCTTAACAAATACTATGGCAGCGCCGAAGGCTCTCTGTGGGCTGGGAAAAATGTCGGTATTATAGCCACCCACGGCTACGAGGGCGACTACGCCACTTCCCCGTTTGAAACCGGAGTGGAGCGGCTGTGCAAGCATTCCAATCTGGAATACGTCGGCATGTATTCGGTACAGGACGAGGACGATCTGGCTTCATTCCAGACCGAAAGCGCCGTCGCTGGAGCAAGAGAGTTCGCAGACAGGATAATGCGGCTGCTCTGATACAGTACACAATGCGGCGGTTATACAACTACACCGCCGAATGGGAAATGGGAGGAATTTATATGGAGCTTCTGAAAGAAAACGAGCGCAGCGCCAACCGTGCTGCGGCGAACGTCATGAGGATTACAGTGGCGGTGTTCGTGGTAGTCCTTGTGCTGGACATTGTAGGTATTTTCACGGTACAGCTCAACACTATGATAATGGCGTTCGTGATAGGAACAGTGCTGCTTTTCGTGCCTACGCTTATCGTGAATGTCCTCAAGATCGAAAAAAACTGGGTCAAGTACATAATCGTGCTATGTTCTGTGATATTCACCGTTATCCTTACGGTGACACTTGCCTATCACGCGGTGCTGCTATTCGTCTACCCTATCGCGATAGCCAGCCTGTACTTCTCTGCCCGGCTGAATTACTTCGCCACGATACTCACGATCGTCGGCGTGTCCGTGGGACAGATCCTGTGCTTTCAGCTTGATTTGGTTTCCGACCACAATCTTGACACAATGAAGAAAGTCGTCCTCTATGGTATTGCGCCCCGTGCGCTGGTGCTTATATGCATTTCGGCGATATTCGTCATGCTCTGCCGCAGAACTACCTCAATGCTTGGCAGCCTTATGGGCGCAGAGCAGCAGCGGCTCATGCAGGAGAAATCCACCGAGATGTCCCACAAGCTGCTGAACACTGTGACGGAGCTGGACAAGATCGCGCTGTCCTCCGCTGAGGCTAACCGCAGCATTTCAGAGCAGTCCTCCAACGTAATGCAGGACAGCGAGGATAATTTCCGGCACATCAAATCGGTAGAGGACAGCATGTCTGAGATCTCCGAGAGCCTGAAGCAGCTGTCGGACATGAGCCGCGAGATCGCAGAGCTGACCCGCCGTGCGGACGAGATCACCGCCGAAAACAACAGAAAGATAGAGCTTTCCTCCCGCAGCATGGACGAGATATGCCGCGGCAGCGACGAGAGCCGCGACATTATTTCCCGGCTGTCGGATCAGTCCAAGCAGATAGTTGACATTGCGAAGGTCATCACCGGGATCTCAACACAGACGAACATACTGGCGATCAACGCTTCCATTGAGGCGTCCCGTGCGGGCGAAGCCGGAAAGGGCTTCTCCGTTGTTGCCGGAGAGATAAAGTCGCTGTCCGAGAAAACCAAGACCGCCGCTGCGGAGATCGGCACGATAATCGGCACGGTAACCGAGGACATCAACGCGGCGGTGTCCGCAATGGAGAACAACTCCTCCCTCACAAGGCAGGGGCTTGACAGCATGAGCCGAATTACCGCTTCTGCGGAGCAGCTAAGCCGCTCCAACAGCGAGATTTCCCGCAACATCGCCGAAATGAACCGCGTTATCGACAACGTTGCGGAAAACGGCGGCAGCGTGTCCGACAAGCTGGTGAGCGTCAGCCGGAATATCGAAAACAACTGCGGCGCAGTTCAGCAGGTTGCGGCGGCTATTGAGGAAAACAGCGCCGGCACTGAGAATCTCGGCTTCATGGTAAAGGACATCAAGACCATGGCAGAGGAGCTGGAAAGACTCACACAATAAAAAACAATACAAGAAAATTACTGCTGCAATGGGTGCATTGCCGATAAAGCAGTTTTCGCCCCGCCGAGCAAATCATCTTGGGCATAGATGAAGCTACGGCGAGGCGGAACTGACCAAGGCGGCACGCCTTGCAGCAGTCGCTTTTTTATTCCACCGGCTGCTTTTTTATCCCGAATACGGCTCTGAGCAAACCGGCAAACAGCTTCGGACTTTTCAGCACAACGATCTTCATTATGTACGCTCCTTTCATAGATCATACCCTGAGCAGGAAAATCCCGATCACGATAAGCAGGACTGCAACGGCGAAAAGCAGCACCTTAAGCGAAAAGAACGAAATGCACATTATCGCACCGAAAAATGCCGCAACTGCAAGGATCACACAGATTCCGCCGCGTTTTTTTCGCTTACGGGGGCTTCTCATTGCTGTCACCTCTGCTTTCGTTTTTCCCTGCCTTATATTATTCCGCAGGCGAGGATTCGGTTACAGAAAAAATACAGTTTTTTGACAAGGTATTTATGGAGGTTTATACTTTTATTAAGGAAAATGTAACCTTTACGGGTCGGGGATTGTTATATAATATGAGGAAACCTCATTCTGAAAAATAGGAGGAGCATTTATGAGAAAGTACATATCAATTATACTGTCAGCGGCGATCATTACAGGGATCTCCGGCTGCATGAGCCGCGCTTCTGCCCCGAATACGCCCGCCGAGGAAACCCGTTCCACCCGCGAGGAAATAAAGCCCACCGCCGAACCCAGCGCAGAAGCGCCGGAAACCGCCGAAGCCCCCGGTCAGACCACAGAATCCCTCACAGACACAAAAGAAACGCAGCCCGAATCCTCATCTGATGTCGTTCTGCTTGATTTTGACGGCACTCTGATTGACACGACCGACGCGAGCACTTACTCCGTTTATGACAGCGGCTATTGGAAAGATTACACATTTGACGGCTTCGCATGGCTTGCAGAGCCGCGCGGGCTCGCTGTTGTTTCCCCTGACGGAAGCGAAATGGATCTGCCGGAGGTCACCCCTGCGGAATTCAGACGTTACAAGACCGGAGATACGATATGCGGACTTACGCTGACTAAAGCTGAAACCATTATTGAAACGCAAAACAACGAGAGCTACTTCAACGGCTGCCGGGTGGAATTCGACGGAACTGCGGAAATAACCGGGTACGTCTACTATGTGACCGAAACCATTCTTCTGGAAGACGAAGGCGATCTGTCGTTTGTTCCCACTGCCGAGGGGTGTACGCTTCCGGTACTTAATTATGGCGCTGGTCTTCTCAGCTTATCACTGCCTTTTGAAACGTACTACAACGATATGAAGTGGGGTAATGAATACGACCGTATATTCGCTCTAGGGAACTCCGCAGACTATTCCGGCGAAGACTGGCTCTCACTTATCCCTCAGGACGGAACTCCTGTAAAGATCAAAGCCACCGTTGACAATATCAAAGCGGAGTATCTGCGGGATTCCCATAAGTCCGGGAACGGATATTACCGCGCGGAAATTCAATCTCTGGAGCTTGTTTAACCCTCTTTTCTGCAAGTTATATAGGAGGAGCAATTATGAGAAAGTATATTTCATTTTTACTGTCAGCGGCGCTTGTTACAGGGATCTCCGGCTGCGCCAGCCGTTCGTCCGTTCCGGATACGCCCACAGCCGAAGAGTACATCACCCGCGAGGAAACACAGCCCACCGCCGAACCCAGCGCCGAAGCGCCGGAAACCTCCGAAGCCCCCGGTCAGACCACAGAACCCGTCATAGAAACAGCAGAAACACAGCAGGAAACCGCTCCCGTTGTCGTTCCGCTGGACTTGGACGGCACTCCGATAGACACGACCGACACAAGTACTTACTACGTCAGTGACAACGGAGGGTATTGGAAAGATTACGTATTTGACGGATTTGCGTGGCTTGCAGAGCCGCGCGGGTTCGCTGTTGTTTCCCTTGACGGGACCGACCCGGAGCCGCCGGAGTTCACGCCCGCGGAGTTCAAGCGTTACAAGACCGGAGATACGATATGCGGTCTAATGATAACAAAGGCGGAAACCACAGTTGAAACGCTTTACAGCGATAGCTTCTTCAACGGCTGCCGGGTGGAATTTGACGGCACTGCGGAAATTACAGGGTACATCTACTATGTGACCGAAAGCGTTTTTCTGGAGGACGAAGGCGACCTTATGTTTGCTCCCACCGCCGAGGGGTGTACGCTTCCGGTTCTGTATAATGCCACTGTTAACAGCTTTTCAAATCCGCGTGAAACATTCACCAACGAACTGCGGTGGGGAAATGAATACGACCGTATATTCGCTTTAGGGAACTCCGACGGATATGCCGGCGAGGACTGGCTCTCCCTTATCCCACAGGACGGAACTCCAGTAAAGGTCAAAGCCACTGTCAAAAACATCACAGCGGAGTATCTGAATGATTCCCGGAAGTCCGGGAACGGGTATTACCGCGCGGCAATTCAATCTCTGGAGCTTGATTAAGCCGCCTCTCTGCAAAATGCCTAAAAAAAGTTACTGAAGTTTGGCTAATTAGCTAATTTACAAATCAGTCAGAATTACTTAAAATATAAATAGGCAATAAATTCAAATTTTGACCGAAAGGATATAAAAATGACTAAAAAAGCTGTGACAATGAGCGATATCGCCAAGGCAATGAACGTCAGCACGGTGACTGTTTCCAAAGCCCTTGGCGACCGTGACGGAGTGAGCGAGGAGCTCCGGGAGAGGATAAAGCGCAAGGCGACGGAAATGGGCTACCGCGTTCACGCGGGAACTCACGGCGCGAAAGACGGACTTAACTACAATATCGGCATAATCGTCGCGAAGCACTTTATCAGCGACGCAAGCTCCTTTTACTGGATAGTGTACCGCTACATAGTGGAGCTGCTCCAGAAGCAGAACTACTACGGTATGCTGGAGGTCATTGACGACGCGGTATTCGACGGAAAGATCACCCCGGAGGTGCTGCCGAACTCCGTGCTGGACGGAAAGGTAGACGGTATAATCGTGCTGGGGCAGATCTCTGAGGAATACATAGACTGCCTTATGCAGCACGAACTGCCCACCGTTTTTCTGGACTTCTACGGCAGTCGGGACGACGTGGACGCGGTGCTGTCGGACAGCTTCTACGGCTCGTACATGATAACCAGCCACCTTATCGAAAACGGACACCGCCGGATAGGCTTCTTGGGAAGCATAGGCTCTACAAGCAGCATACAGGACAGATACCTCGGCTATTACAAGGCGCTGCTGGAGAACCGCATTCCGCTGCGGCAGGACTGGGTGATCGGCGACCGCTCCAACGAAAGCGACATCTACCCGGAGTTCACCCTGCCGAACGATATGCCCACGGCGTTCGTCTGCAACTGTGATGAGTCCGCCTACAAGCTGGTGAATCAGCTTAAAAACGCCGGATATTCCGTCCCGGACGACATCTCGGTGGTAGGGTACGACAATCACATCTACTCAACGATATGCAGCCCACGGCTCACCACTATCGACGTAAACAGTCATGTGATGAGTAACGAAGCGGTGGAGATAATCCTGCACAAGATACGCGACGTGAACTACCGCCGCGGCAGGACCCTCGTCACCGGAAAGCTCGTCCGCCGGGACAGCGTGAAGAATCTCAACCCAAAAACTCCGGACAAATAAAAAAATCTGGCTGGCGCAATGAAATGCACCAGCCTTTTATTTATACGTTCACCTTTTCAAGCTCTTCCTCCGTACAGAAATATACCGCCGGGATTCCGTCATATTCCTCGGCGGCGTCCGCCTCAACGACGTACACCACTCCGCCCGCCGCGCTGCTTATGTCTGTGATAGTCCCTACCACGCCGGAAGCCTTTATCCTTACTGTATCGTCAAATCTAAACATATTACCCTGCTTACTCTCAATGCTCCAGCGGCGCGGGATTCACGCACTCGACAGGTGCGGCGGACGCTGCTGGCTTTGCCCAGCGCACTGCGTTTTTGATAATGCGCAGCACGTTTTCGTCATGGAATATGGGGTACTCCTCATGCCCTGGCTGGAAATAGAATATCCTGCCCGCGCCCCGGCGGTAGGTTATCCCGCTCCGGAACACCTCTCCCCCGGCGAACCAGCCCAGAAATACCACCTCGTCCGGTTTCGGGATATCGAACGGCTCGCCGTACATCTCCTCCGCCGGAAGCTCGAAATGCTCCGGAATCCTCTGTGCTATCGGGTGGGAGGGTATCACCGTCCACAGCCGCTCGCGGTCGCCGTGCCGCCATTTCAGATTGCAGGAAGTCCCGGTGAGCCGCTTGAACACCTTGCTGTGGTGCGCTGAATGAAGCGCCACCAGCCCCATGCCCCCGTTCACCCGGCGGCAGACCCGCTCCACTGCTTCGTCGGAAACCTCGCCGTGCGCCATGTGACCCCACCAGATAAGCACGTCGGTGTGGTCAAGCTGCTCCTGCGAAAGCCCCTGCTCCGGGTCATCAAGGCTGGCAAGGGTCACGCTGATGTCCTCTGACTGGGACAGGTATTCGCCTATTGCGGCATGTAACCCACGCGGGTATATCTCCGCAACCGCGGGCTGGCACTTCTCATGCCGGAATTCGTTCCAGACAAGCACGTTTATCATGAATTCTTCACCTCGGATATCCATTTTTTGACGTTCTCTGCGGATCTCCGCATGTATTCAGTCTGGTTCACCGCGCCGAAATGCTCCACAGAAAAATCCCCGGTGTAGCCGTCGGTCAGCAGGCGCTTCACCAGCGATTCAACGCCTATGTAGCCGCTCCCCGCTTCGCAGGGGTACATTTCAGCGCCGGAAATATCGGGCTTGGCGTTGCTGTGAACGCTGTCAGCGCGTGAAACGTCCCGGCTGCGGTCTTTCAGATGTACATGCCTTATGTACTGTTTCAGCCGGGAATATGCCTCCTCCGCGCTCTCGGTCATATACGCGAAATTACCCGTGTCAAAGGTGCAGAAAAGCCCCGGAGTGCCGCTCAAAAGCTGCTCCATGCCGCTTATATTGCAGCAGGGAGAGCTGCTATCGTCGAAGTCCTCAATCGTAACGGTAATGCCGTATTCCTGCGCGCGGCGGCACATCACCGAAAGCTGCCCACAGCAGCGCGAAAATACCTCCTCCGGGTCGTCGCCGGGCTGAAAAAATCCCGGCACCGCCATGACCTTATCCGCGCCGAAAAACGCCGCAGCTTCAAGGTGGGCTATCATCTTTTCCAGCGACGTTTCAGCGCTGTCGTGGGGGAAGTCATAAAACGCATACACCGAAGCCGCCCTCATGCTGCAGCCGTCAAACAGCGCCTTGACGTTACCGCGGTCAGCAAGCCGCCAGAGATCGCACTCCAGCCCGGAATAGCCCATTGCGTGAGCCTCCAGCAGCGCCTGTTCCGGGGTGATACCGCGCTGAGCGCTGGCTTCGTATATATGCTCCAGAAATATGTTCAGATCATTCATGTAGATATCGGAAGTCCCTTTCGTGATTTTTCCTGCAAGGACAGTATACCACGAACCGCGGATAAAATCAAGCGCTTTCCTGCTAAATATAAACACGGCAAGAGTCAAAAAAAACTCCCGCCGTGTTTTTTATTTTGACAAGTCAAGCCTGCGAATAGTGTCCCGCACCTTCAGCACAAAGGACGGCGAAACCGACAGCTCATCAATGCCCATTCGCAGGAATGTCTCGGTAAGCGTGGTATCTGCGGCAAGCTCCCCGCAAATACCTATCCACGCGCCGTGTTCGTGAGCGTTTCTGGCGCTCATTTCGATAAGCCGCAGCACCGCCTCGTGGTGAGTATCAACGAACTGCTCCACGTCGGGATTCTGGCGGTCGCAAGCTAAAGTGTACTGGGTGAGGTCGTTCGTGCCTACGCTGAAAAAGTCCACCAGCGGCGCAAGGCGGTCGCTTATCACCGCTGCCGCCGGGGTCTCGATCATGATACCTATTTCGATCTTGTCGGAGTAATCGATCCCCTGCGCTTTCAGTTCCGCTTTGACATCTTCACATATCGCGAGTATCTGCTCCACCTCGGAAACGCTGGTTATCATCGGGAACATTATCCCAAGCTCGCCGTAAACGCTTGCCCGGAACAGCGCCCGTAGCTGCGTGCGGAATATTTCGGGGCGTTTCAGACAGATCCTTATTGCGCGGAAGCCGAGGGCGGGGTTTTCCTCCTTCTTCATACCGAAGTAGTCCACCTGCTTGTCCGCGCCTATGTCCAGAGTTCTGATGATCACCTGCTTGCCTGCCATGCTCTCCAGCACCCGGCGGTAAGCCGTGAACTGCTGCTCCTCGGTGGGATAGTCGCTGTTTTCAAGATACAAAAACTCGCTGCGGAACAGCCCTATGCCCTCTGCGTCATTGAGCAGCACTGCGCCGATATTGTCCACGCTTCCGATATTCGCGTACAAACGTACCCTTCTGCCGTCCAGCGTGACGTCTTCCTTGCCTTTCAGCTCTTGGAGCAGCCGCTTTTTCTCCTCGTCCGCGCGCTGTTTTTCGGCAAGTCGGGCTTTGGTTTCCTCGTCCGGGTGCAGGAAAACCTCCCCGGTGAAGCCGTCCACAATGCACTCTGCGCCGTCCTCTGCCGCCGCCATGAACTCCTCGCCTACGCCAATGACCGCCGGGATATTCATGCTTCTGGCAAGTATCGCGGTGTGAGAATTCGTTGAGCCGTGCGCCGTGACGAACGCCAGCACCTTGTCCTTGTCAAGGGAAACTGTTTCACTGGGCGCTAAGTCGTCTGCGCAGATTATCGACTTCCCTTCAACGCCGCCGGACTCCCCCGCTGCCCCGGTGAGATTAGCGATAATTCGGTTGGAAATATCCCGGACATCAGCGGCTCTCGCCTGCATGTAGGAGTCGTCCATTGCTGAAAACATCTCGGCGAAATTGTCCGCCGTGAGCGCCACGGCGTATTCGGCATTGACAAGCTGGGACGCTATGATACTGTTGATAGAGTCATTGTAGTCCTCGTCCTCCAGCATCATCTGGTGGATCTCGAAGATCTGTGCGTTGGTTTCGCCGACCTCCCGCAGAGCCTTGCTGTAAAGCTGCCGGAGCTGCTCTGCTGCGGCGGCTCTGGCTTTCTCGACCCGCTGCTGCTCTGCGGCGGCGTCCTCAATATGATAGCGCTTCACGGCAGCGTCGCGTTTCTTGAAAACGCTGATTTTACCGCATGCCACAGCCCCGTATACTCCCTTGCCGTTGAAAACAGTCATTGCGCTCTCCTTGAATCACAGATTTGCCTTGAAAAACTCCTCGATAGCGGCAGCCGCAGCTTCCTCGTCGGCGCCCTCCACGGTGACGGTGACAGTATCGCCGCCCTTCACGCCAAGCCCCATTAACATCATCAGCTTTGCTGCGCTTGCGGACTTGCCGTCCTTTTCAATGGTGATAGTGCTCTGGAATTCCTTTGCCTTCTTTGCAAGAAGCCCGGCGGGTCTTGCGTGAATACCGATCTCGTCTTTTATGGTATAGCTGAATGTTTTCATATTAATACTTCCTTTCAGATTATATTTGTTCCTCATGCGTCCTGCCGCCGCTGCCTCGGTACTCAGACAGCAGTGCCGTGCTGGGTCAGACTCAGAGTTTCATTCCCATAGAGATTATCATATCATCTTGCGGGATTATTATACCCATTTTTGCGCAAAACAGCTCACGGAACTCTGATACGATCAACTCATTATAATCATTATACCGCTTTATTTTGCATTTTTCAAGCTTATTTACATGTTTTACAGAATTTGCATTGTAGTGCTACAATAGATATTGGACATTGTAAAGAAAAATAGTTGAGAGAGCCAAAAGTGATAAAATAAAGTCACCACAACAAAATCTCATCGATAAGGAAGCCCTACCCCTCATGAAAAGTATAACACAAGAAATGAAGTTTCGTCAATCCCTAATGAAATATTGTGAGAAATATGGGGTAAAACGAGCAAGACGGAAATACAACAAGCGAATGTCGTACATATACTTTTGGAAAGCCCGCTGGGACGGCACGGTTGAATCTTTGGCTGATCGTTCAAAACGACTACACCATCACCCCAATGAGCATACTCTTGATGAACTTAAGCTCATCAGGGATATGAGGCGGCGCAACCCACAGCTCGGTATTACCGAGCTGTGGCACAGGCTTCGCAAGCATGGCTACACCCGCCGTGTTGAAAGCCTTTACCGCGTACTCAAATGGTTGGCTTTGCTACCGCTGGCGGCAGCAAAGCCAACCTACAAGCCCAAGACTTATGAACAGATGACCCACCTCGGCAAACGTATTCAGATAGATGTCATATTCGTTCCATTGTGCTGTCTTGCGAATAAGGAACAAAAACTCTATCAATACACCGCAATTGACGAGTTTACGCGGCTTCGGTTCATTTACGGATATGAAGAACACAGCACCTACTCCTCGGCGGTTTTCCTAAAACGGGCTGTTGAGTGGTACAAGCTCCGCGGTATCACCGTTGAGTGCGTTCAGACCGACAATGGTTCCGAGTTTACAACACGCTTATTCAAGACTTAAAGGACAAGCCCACGCTGTTCCAGACAACCGCTGCCGCTCTCGGTATCCGCCACAAACTCATTCGTCCGTATACCCCGCGCCACAACGGCAAGGTCGAACGCAGCCACCACGAGGATCACAACAAATTTTATTCCTGCCACTGCTTTTATTCCTGTGATGACCTTAATCAGCAGTTAATAGCCCACCTCCGGCGCTCTAACGACCGTCCTATGCGCCCTCTCGGCTGGTTATCTCCCCTCGAATTTCTTTCTATCTATCGTGTACAAAAACATTGACAAACCTACAATTCACATGTTTTGCAGAATTTGTTTTTCCCAGATTTTCTGCCTGAATACAGAGGTTTTTTCCCATTTAGGATCTCGTTTCTGTCCGCAGTTATTGAAGCATGGATCCGAAAGCAAATTTTTTCAAAAAAGGTATTGACAAATCTGGTTTTTGGTGATATAATATATGAGTGCTTAGGAAAGCATAAGCGCCAGTAGCTCAGCTGGATAGAGTATCTGGCTACGAACCAGAGGGTCGGGGGTTCGAATCCCTCCTGGCGTGCCATAAGAAAACCGCTTAACCATTAGGGTTGAGCGGTTTTTCTTTTTGTCCGAATTTTTTTGGGAACACCGTCTTGGGTACAGTTTTGGGTACACTCCCGAAAAATTTCTGTTCCCATAGGTCAAAATTATCGTGATAAAAAAATCTAAATCAACGCTGAAAAACACCTTGCCGCTCTCCTCAATGCCTCCGAACAGGAGCTTTCAGAGATACGATTTTACATTATTTTCAATATATGCGATTAGCCTGTAGTAGTCCCCATGGTTCACCCCAAAATCGTTTTTTGACATAAAACACCTTTTACTAAGAAAAAAAACAGCCCCGCTTTGCTAGCAGAACTGTTGCTTAATTCTTTTGTGTATATCCATGAAAAACGGGATACTAATCCATTATTCGCAGGTGCAAGCTACTGAGATCAGATATTGTCCATCTTTTCATCTCGTGTTTCCTCTGCGGTAATTTCGGCAGGGATTATCCCAAACAGCGACCTTGCCATTTCTACACGGTCGGCATTAGGATTGGTAAGCTTTGCCACTACCTTTCCCTTTTGGGTGATAAACACATCTTCTGTTTCAACAAGAGTCAGATACCTATCTACATTCTCCTTAAACTCAGTTTCTGTAACAGACATAAAAAATGTACCTCCTAGTTATAATTGATGTGCGATGTGATGCTGAATTCATTATACACTAATTGAACGAATTAATCAACAGTATCGTTCAACTCATCAAACTTCCAACCTGGTCACTTGAAACATTATGCCTATTATCCACAACACCTACCCGCAGTTTTTTCAGAGATACGATTTTACAATATTTTCAATATATGCGACTAGCCTGTAGTAGTCACCATACCCCTCTGCGTACATGCTTCCATCAACATAGCTGACGGTATTCATGCCGAAGTGGATATGTACATTGTCTGTGTCCTCATGAACAGCATAGAAAATCTGATACTTGTCAGAATAGTATTTTGCAATCTCACCTGCCAGCATATAGGCAGTATAAGGATCTACATTCACCCCACCCTCAAAGCTGACAACGAAATGCCTTAGCTGTCGTCTTGTTTCGTCGTCCTTTCTGAAGAACTTCTTCACTGCTCTGAACTGATATGCCGCATCGGCAGGATTTACTCCAATACCCCCAATAAATCTCCAAGGCATATCAACATCTTTTCTATGCAGAATGTAGTGAATTACAGTATCGAGGCTGTCGTGTCTATTCAGGTCAACGCTCTTATAGGTTTCGTCTACGAGTTTAACGATTTCCATAACTCATTTACCTCCTGTGTGAATCTGTCTTTGCATTCCTGGCTTACACCCGGAGCTGCTTCGTTAAGTATCGACCTGATGTTCTCAAGATGAATCATTACTTTTGGATTATAGAATCGTTCTTCGTGAAGTACTTTATCAGCAATATAGCTGCTTTCAGAAGAATATCCTAATTCTTGATATCGCCGTGTAATCAACGCCTTTTCCTCAGCGCTTACTCTGCATCTGATAGTCTTGTCTTTCATATAAAACCTCCTAAAAAATACGGGACTGCCTTATATAGCGAAAATGAGTTTCCTATATAGGGGAGCCCCTTTTTTATATATACTATATAGATATATTATACTATAAACTATTATATAATTCTTCTACTATTATTAGATTATTTATTAAATAATTAGGGCAACACCGCATAATTGAGCATTAAAACACCTGAACTCTAAAACAAGTGGC
>CAMCFA010000055.1 GCA_945873955.1 uncultured Clostridia bacterium
CAAAATTGTTTTTCGCTTCCTTTTGGCTTCCAAAAGGAAGCGGGGTGTGGGGCAGCGCCCCACAACTCGCGCGACAGCGCGCTACTCGGCGCGGAAGCGCCATATAACGCGTACAAAAGCGCTAAAGGGGTTTGGGGGAAAACAAGAGTTTTCCCCCATGTCCGTGGCTGCCGTTGGCAGCCACGGACCAACTCCCCTACAAATTACAATTTATCACAAATAATTCACAAACAACAATAAAAATACGAATTATCTTAATTCCTACTGGACAAAATAACAAAACTGTGATATAATATATGATGTATATTTATCTCTATGCGGCAACGCATACAGTACCAAAGAAAGGAAACAAAAACAATGAAAGTAACAAAGGATACAATTATCGGCGATATTCTGGACGTAAACGCAGAGGCTGCTGCGCCTATCTTCTTCGGCATGGGAATGCACTGCTTAGGCTGCCCCGCTTCCCGCGGCGAGTCCGTAGAGCAGGCTTGCATGGTTCACGGCGTGGACGCCGACGAGATTGTTGAGCAGCTCAACGCGGCGCTCGGCGAATAATCGTGATCTTTCTTTCCTCACGGCTTAAAGCAGCCGCGGAGCTTTGCCGCCGCGGAGTCACAGTCTGCGACGTGGGAACAGACCACGCCTACCTCGCCTGCTGGCTGGCGCAGAACGGCGCAAAGAACGTCATAGCCTCCGACGTGCGGGACGGCCCTCTTGAAGCCGCCCGCCGCACCGTGGAGCAGCAGGGCGTTAAGAACGTCACGCTGGTGAAGTCCGACGGGCTGGAAAAGATAGACTACGCGGACGACGTGGTGATCGCGGGAATGGGCGGCGAGCTTATCGCAAGGATAATCTCAGGCTGCCGCTTCCTGTCAGCGGACACCCGCTTCATTCTCCAACCCATGACTAAAGCGGAGATACTACGGCGGGAACTGTACCGCTCCGGATTTGAGATAATCGAGGAGCGCACCGCCCGCGAGGGCAAGCGGCTCTACACCGTCATGCTGGTGAGATACACCGGGGTAAAGTCCGAGCCGGACGAGCTTTTCTGCCGGACAGGCAAAATAACCGACCCGGACATGCTGCGCCATATTGCAGAAAAGCTGCTGAAAAACGCCGCCGGAATGGAAAAGTCCCGCCAGCCGGGCGAGGACTCTGAAAGCGGCTGCACAAGCCCGCAGGAGCTGCGGAAACTAGCTGAACAAATTCTTGCCCTAGGGGGACAGGAGGTAAACTAATGTCACAAACAGTGGGACAGGTGCTGGACTTTCTCAACACCATTGCGCCGCTCAGCACCGCAGAAAGCTACGACAACGTAGGACTTCTTGCGGGAAGCGCCGACGCGGCTGTAACCGGTATAGCCACCTGCCTTGATATAACCCCGGAGATCGTGGACGAAGCGGTCTCCAAAAACGCTAACCTTATCGTATCGCACCACCCGGTGATATTCCACCCGCTGAAGCGCATAATGGCGGACAGCCCGGTGTACATGCTTATCCGCAGCGACATCAGCGCAATTGCGATACATACTAATTTTGACATGAGCGAGGGCGGCGTTAACGACGCTCTGCTGGAGCTTCTCGGCTGGGAAAGTAGCGGCGTCCTCGAACAGACCAATCCCAACGGACTGGGCATAGGCGGAGTGGCTGACCTGCCGCTCGGCTTCACAGCGAAGGCTCTCGCGGAGCACTGCAAGCAGTCCCTTGACCTTGAAAGCGTGAAGTACTGCGAGGGCAGCGCCAACGCCATTACCCGCGTGGGAGTATGCTCCGGCTCGGGCGGCGACCTGCTGCGGCAGGCAAAGGAGCTGGGCTGTCAGGCGCTCATTACCGGCGATGTGAAGCATTCCGTCTGGATAGAGGCGCACAACCTCGGCATGGCACTTATAGACGCCGGACATTACGGCACGGAAAAGTGCGCTTCCCACCGCATAGCGGCTCTGCTCAGCCGCGCGTTCCCGGATATCCCGATATTTGCGGCGGAGTCCGAGAAAGAGCCTTGCAGATATGTCTGATAAATAATTTGTTTCGGGAGGAGGGACAGTCTTGTCGCTTGACGGAGCGTTTTTACACATAGTTACAAACGAATTGCAGCCGCTGGTCGGCGCACGGGTGGACAAGGTTTACCAGCCCTCCCGGGAAGAAATCGTGCTGTCGCTGCGGACATTCCGCGACGGCGGCAAGAAAATCGTGCTGTCCGCGAACAGCGTGAGTGCCCGGCTGAACCTCACCGAAGCCGCGTTTGAGAATCCCCAGCAGCCGCCTATGTTCTGTATGCTGCTGCGCAAGCACCTAAGCGGCGGCAAGCTCACGGCTATACGGCAGGACGGGCTGGAGCGTATCGTTTCCCTCGACTTTGAATGCACCAACGAGATCGGCGATATCGTCACAAACACCCTTATCGCCGAAATAATGGGGCGTCACAGCAACATTATCCTCGTTCGGGACGGCAGGGTAATCGACAGCATAAAGCGCATAACCGACGATATTTCCTCCGTCCGGCGGGTGCTGCCCGGCATTATGTACGAAGCCCCGCCCCGGCAGCAGCGGCTGTGCCTGCTTGACTGCGAGGTGCAGCAGGTCATGGACGGGATCGACGGCTCACCGGAGCGGCTGTGCAAAAAGCTCACCGCCGTGCTGGAGGGCGTTTCCCCGATACTGACAAGGGAGATAGCGTTCTACTGCGCCAAAAATACCGACGTTGCCTGCAACGAGCTTTCCGACAGCGGAAAGGACAGGCTTCGGTTCATTCTGGGCAGGATAAAGGCGGCGGTGTCCGGCGAGGGCAGCTGTGACTTCACGGTGGTGTCCGAGCTTTCCGGCAGGAAAAAGGACTTCTGCTTCATCAATATCGAGCAGTACTCCACCGCCATGCTGGTGACTCACTGCGACAATGCGAACTCACTGCTGGACGCATTTTTCGCCTCCGCTGACCGCACCGAGCGCACAAAGCAGCGGGCGCACGACCTGCTGAAGCTGCTGATGAACAGCTACGAGCGTGTGTCCCGCAAGCTGGAATTACAGAAAAAGGAACTTGCAGAGTGCGGCGAGCGGGAGGTATTCCGAGTCTGCGGCGACCTCATAAACGCAAATATATGGCGTCTGGAAAAGGGTCAGAGCAAGGCGGAGCTGGAGGACTTCTACACCGGTGAGGTAAAGGAGATACAGCTTGACCCGCGGCTCACCCCGGCGCAGAACGCCCAGAAATACTACAACGAATACCGCAAGCTGGACACCGCGGAAAAGAAGCTCACCGAGCTTATCGCAAAGGGTCAGCAGGAGCTTATATACATCGACAGCGTCTTTGACGCGGCGAGCCGCACCGACAGCGAGTCCGACCTTGCAGAGATCCGCAGGGAACTGCGGGAGCAGGGCTACCTAAAGGGTGGAGTACGGGCGGACGAAAAGGTGAAAAAGACCTCCGAGCCGCTGCATTTCCGCTCCACCGAGGGCTTCGAGATTCTGGTCGGCAGGAACAACCGCCAGAATGACCAGCTTACCCTCAAAACCGCGAAAGCCACCGATATCTGGCTGCACACGCAGGGGATAGCGGGTTCGCACGTCATAATCCGCACCGATGGCAGACAGCCCGGCGAAAAGACCCTCTTTGAAGCCGCGCAGCTTGCTGCGTTCCACTCAAAGGGGCGCGCTTCGGCGCAGGTTCCGGTGGACTACACGGCGGTGAAATTCGTTAAGAAGCCCGCGGGCGCAAAGCCGGGAATGGTGATCTTTACCAACAACAAGACGCTGTTCGTCGCCCCGGACGAGGCGCTTGTGGATTCGCTGAAACAGGCAAAATAAACGCATGAGCGTAAATATATTCGACAAAAGGAAAGGACTTAATGCAATGAGAAAGGAACTTGCAAAGACCTACGCCCCGAAGGAATTCGAGGATCGTATCTATCATAACTGGGAGGAAAAGGGCTACTTCCACGCAGAAATAGACCCCAAGAAGAAGCCCTACACTATCGTTATCCCCCCGCCAAACATCACCGGACAGCTCCACATGGGACACGCTCTGGACAACACCTTGCAGGATATACTTATCCGCTGGAGGAGAATGCAGGGCTACTCTGCGCTGTGGCTGCCGGGTACTGACCACGCTTCTATCGCCACCGAGGCTAAGATCGTCGGCAAGATGAAGGAGGAGGGTCTTACCAAGGAGCAGATAGGCAGAGAGGAATTCCTGAACCGCGCATGGGACTGGAAGCGCGAGTACGGCGGCAGGATAGTTCAGCAGCTCAAGAAGCTGGGCAGCTCCTGCGACTGGGAGCGCGAGCGCTTCACGCTGGACGAGGGCTGCTCCAGAGCCGTGCAGAAGGTGTTCATGGATCTCTACAACAAGGGACTCATCTACCACGGCGTAAGAATGATAAACTGGTGCCCTAACTGCAAGACCTCTATTTCCGATATCGAGTGCGAATACGAGGAGCAGGACGGCTTCTTCTGGCATATTAACTACCCGCTTTCCGACGGCAGCGGCTTTGTTCAGATCGCCACCACCCGCCCCGAAACGCTGCTGGGCGACTCCGCGCTGGCTGTGAATCCCGCGGACGAGCGCTACAAGGATATCGTCGGCAAAATGGTGAAGCTCCCGCTCACCGAACGTGAAATTCCCGTTATCGCCGACGAATATGTTGATATGGAATTCGGCACCGGCGTGGTAAAGATCACCCCGGCGCACGACCCCAACGACTTCATGGTAGGTCAGCGGCACAATCTCCCGGTAATCTCCATGATGAACGACGACGCAACGATCAGCGCGGAAGTCGGTGGCAAGTACGCGGGAATGGACCGCTACGAAGCAAGAAAGGCAATGGTTGCCGACCTTGAAGCGCAGGGACTTCTTGTAAAGGTTGAACCGCACAAGCACAATGTCGGCTGCTGCCAGCGCTGCGGCACTACCGTTGAGCCGAGAGCGAGCCTCCAGTGGTTTGTTTCCATGAAGGAGCTTGCAAAGCCCGCTATCGACGTTGTAAAGTCCGGCGAGCTGCGCTTTATCCCGAAGCGCTTCGAGAACGGATATCTCTACTGGATGGAGAATATCCGCGACTGGTGCATTTCAAGACAGCTCTGGTGGGGTCACAGGATCCCGGCGTACTACTGCCAGAATCCCGCCTGCAACCACACTGAAATCTCCCTCGATCCGATAACCGTCTGCCCGAAATGCGGCGCTCCGGTAAAGCAGGACGAGGACACCCTCGACACATGGTTCAGCTCGGCGCTGTGGCCGTTCTCCACCCTCGGCTGGCCGGATAAGACCCCGGAAATGGAATACTTCTACCCCACCACAACGCTGGTAACAGGCTACGACATTATCCCGTTCTGGGTTGCGAGAATGATCTTCTCCGGTCTGGAGCATACCGGCGAGAAGCCGTTCAAGGACGTGCTTATCCACGGTCTGGTGCGGGACGAGCAGGGCAGAAAGATGTCCAAGTCCCTCGGCAACGGTGTTGACCCGCTGGAGATAATCGACCGCTACGGCGCGGACGCTCTCCGGCTTACGCTGGTAACAGGCAACGCTCCCGGCAACGACATGCGCTGGACTGAAACAAAGGTCACTAATTCCAGAAACTTCGCTAATAAGCTGTGGAACGCTTCCAGATATATCCTCATGAACCTGCCGGAGGACTTCGGCGCACCGGTGCTGCCGGCGGAGCTTCCTATTGAGGACAAGTGGGTGCTCAGCCTTTACAACGACATTGTAAAGAACGTCACCGCCAACCTTGAAGCATTTGAACTGGGCGTTGCGGTGCAGAACCTCACCGACTTTATCTGGGATATCTTCTGCGACTGGTATATCGAGCTTACCAAGCCGAGAATTGCTGAGGGCGGAGATACCGCTCTTGCCGCGCAGAATGTTCTGGTATTCATCATGCAGGGTATTCTGAAGCTGCTGCACCCGTTCATGCCGTTCATCACCGAGGAGATCTGGCAGTCCATGCCCGGCACTGAAACCGAGAGCATTATGATCGCAAAGTGGTGCGAATATGACGAGAAGCTGCACTTCGGCGAGGCAGCCGAGGAGTTCTCCCGCGTTATCGGCGCGATCAAGGCGGTAAGGATCCAGCGCAACGAGCTGAATGTTCCCCCGTCAAAGAAAGTCACCATGACGGTAGAAACCAAATACACCAAGCTGTTCAGCGACTGCCGCAAGTTCTTTGAGAAGCTGGCGGGCGCGGGCGAGTTTACCGTTACCGAAAACATGGCTTCCGCCGAAGGAATGGTAACTGTTGTTACCGACAGCGCGAGAGTGTTCATGCCTATGGGCGAGCTGGTAGACAAGGATAAGGAGCTTGCACGTCTGGACAAGGAAAAGAAAGCCGCCGAAAA
Organism: uncultured Clostridia bacterium; assembly: GCA_945873955.1. Taxonomy (GTDB): domain Bacteria; phylum Bacillota; class Clostridia; order Oscillospirales; family Ruminococcaceae; genus CAG-115. The sequence continues at coordinate 6,336 of CAMCFA010000055.1, forward strand.
GGACATCGAGTTCCTGTCCAAGAAGCTGAACAACCCCGGCTTCCTTGCGAAAGCGCCGGCGCAGCAGATCGAAAACGAGCGTGCAAAGCTGGCAAAGGCAGAGGAACGTCTGGCGAAGATCAACGCTTCTATCGAGGGGCTTAAGTAATGAATATCCGACGCATGTGCAGGGCGGACGAGAGCGCAGTCGGCAGGCTTTATGTCAGAAGCTGGCAGGCAGGGTACTGTTCAATGTAAAATTGCGGGAGAAACAGTAACGGATATACGTTATGTAAGGAGGAAGTCATGGCAAAAATGACTCTTGTAGTTCTGGCGGCGGGCATGGGAACGCGATTCGGCGACAGAATAAAGCAGCTTGAACCACTAGGACCCGACGGGGAGCTTCTGATAGACTATTCCGTCTACGACGCTATCCGGGCGGGGTTTGACCGGGTGCTGTTCATTATCCGCCGGGATATTGAGGAGCTGTTCAAATCGACCATTGGCGCACGGGTGGAGAAGCGTATTCAGACCGACTACGTTTTCCAGTCCCCCGACCAGCTTCCCTGCCGCTGCGGGGATTTCCCCGGCAGGACAAAGCCGTGGGGTACGGCGCAGGCGCTCTACTGCTGCCGTGACGCGCTGGACGGTCCTTTCGCGATAGTCAATGCCGATGATTTCTACGGCAGGGACGCGTTCCTGCGGCTGGGTGAGTTTCTGAAGGACTTCGACGCGGACGCGTGTTCAGTGGGATTCCTGCTGAAAAACACCCTGTCGGATTTCGGCACGGTGAACCGCGGGGTGTGCAAGACCGACTCCGACGGGCTTCTCACTAAGGTCGAGGAAACCAAAAAGATAGGCAGGGGCGCGGACGGCGTTATCTCCGGGGACTTCTGCGGGGAGAAGCGCATACTCAGCGAAAACGACACCGTTTCAATGAGCATGTGGGGCTTCGGTACGGAGTTCCTGCCGAGACTGTACCGACAGCTTGCGGCGTTCCTTGAAGCTCTCCCGCCGGACGAGCCGAAGGCGGAGCTTACCATAGCGGACGCGGTGGACGCAGAAATACACCAGAACGGCTTCAAGGTGCGGAATATCGCCACCGACAGCCGCTGGTTCGGCATAACCTACGAGGCGGACGCAGCTTCCGCCCGGGAAACACTGAAAAACAGCATAAGCGCTGGGGTCTACACCTCGCCGCTTTGGAAGTAACAGCGCAGAAATGCAGTCACAGGAGCGGTCAGTATGATAATTGTTCCGATAGATAACCTCACCGAAGGCATGGTGCTCGCCAAGGACGTTGCCTCCACCTCAGCAAAGGACTACAAGACCCTGCTGATGAAAGGCACGATGATAACCGGCGATATGATCAGCCTGCTGAAAAGCAAGGGCATAAAGACGGTAACTGTCAAGGGCGAGGACACCGTAGAGCCGCAGCCTATCCAGCAGCCCGCCGCGAATCTCACCCGCGCCGAGGCAGCCGAGCAGATCAAAAATCAGCACATAGGCAGGGCGCTGAACGAGCTTAGCTCGGTGTTCGAGCATAACGGCGAGATAAAGGAGCTGTCCCAGAAAGCCATAGAGCAGGTGGACAGAATCGCCGACGATATCCTTGTGGATATCGGCAACGATTCCTCTTATCTCGGCAACCAGATGATCGCGCTCCAGAACTACGACGACTACACCTACAAGCACTGCCTACGTGTGGCAATGCTGTCCACCAGTATTGCGAACGAGCTGAGCCTGCCGCAGGGGGACATCAAAGAGGTCATAGTCGCGGCGCTTCTGCACGATATCGGCAAGTCCAACATCGACCACGAGATAATCGTAAAGCCCGGTAAGCTCACCGACGACGAGTTTGACAAGATCAAGCAGCACCCTTTCATAGGCTATGAGATACTTAAAAGAACCGGCGGTTACAGCGCAAACGTAATGTCCGGCGTGCTGTTTCATCAGGAGAAGTATGACGGCACCGGCTACCCTACCGGTCTTGTCGGGAAGAAGATCCCGCTTATCGCCCGTATACTCACCGTGGCAGACGTGTTCGACGCGCTGACCTCCAACCGCCCCTACCGGCGTCCGTGGTCGGTGGCGGAAACCGAGGAATACATGCTGGGCGGCTGCGGCATACACTTTGACTACGACGTTACGGCAGCGTTCCTGCGCTCGTTCAATCCCTATCCTGTCGGAACTATGGTTTCCCTGTCCGACGGCAGGCACGGTGTGGTGATCAGCCACAACACAAACGTGCTGCGCCCGGTGGTGAGAATACACGGTGAAGGCTCCGGCGAGGAGATAGACCTGAGCAATGACTTCCGCTTCCTGTCGCTGATGATCACGGGAATTTACAGCGGAAACTATGCAATATAACATACTAAGGAGAATAACTATGGTAGTAATCGAAATGAATGACGGCAAGAAGATCAAGCTGGAGCTTTACCCCGACAAAGCCCCGATCACTGTCGAGAACTTCCTCAAGCTGGTAAACGAGGGCTTCTACAACGGTCTGATCTTCCACAGAGTTATCAAGGATTTCATGATACAGGGCGGCGACCCGCAGGGTACCGGCATGGGCGGCGCAAAGGACAAGATCAAGGGCGAGTTCCTGATGAACGGCGTCCCCAACGATATCCGGCACGAGCGCGGCGTGATCTCCATGGCGCGGGCGCAGAACCCCAACTCCGCAAGCTCTCAGTTCTTCATCGTGCATAAGGACTCCCTCTTCCTTGACGGACAGTATGCGGCTTTCGGCAAGGTCGTAGAGGGCATGGACGTTGTAGACGAGATTGCCAATGTAAAGACTGATTTCAACGACAGACCCCTTAACGACGTCGCTATGAAGCGCGTATACGTCGAAGAATAAAACGCACGGCTGCGTACTTCTCGGCTGGTTTGATTTCCATGCTGAGAACACGCAGCCGTAAGTTTTCTGCCCTGTTTTTTGTGTATTTTTACTATAAACGGGATATAAATAAATCATAATTTGTCAATAATCCGGGTATTAATTCAGTTTTCGGCGCTGTTGCTATTGACAAAATTGCCGTTTTATAGTATCATTAAAGAATAGGAATATGGGCAAGTCTGTATAAAAACGGAGAAAATGCACACCTTTAAATACCTACGGTGTGTTTCCGGTCATATAAGAGGTCAGAAAATGCAGTTTGGCAGTGTGGCATTCTTCAAAATGCTGATAAAGATCGTTCTCGCCATAGTGTTCTTCATTCCGCTGGTGCTGTGCATTGTTTTCGCAGTGCTTCTCTGGAACAAGAGCGCCGAGGTGACCGAAATAAGGCAGGACAACGAGCGTCTTGAATACTACGCCGCCATTCTCAGCGGCGAGCGGGAACCTACCGTAAAGGGCTTTTACGACGTGTATGCCCGCAGCGGGCTTACCGACGAGGAACTGGTGGATTATGTCCTCCACGGCAAGGACAGCGGCGACGTACTCGCTATCGCAACTACTCCGGCAGGGTCAGAGCCTATAAACACTCCCACGGAGGACGCCACAGCGGAGCAGACCGCTTCCTCAGAGCCGACAGCACAGGCGGCGCCGGAAGAACCGGAAAGCCCATATACGGCTCTCTATCCGGACATGACGGTGACTCCTCCCGCGGAGGACGAATATGTGCGGGAGCTGGGTACGGTGTACCTCACCTTTGACGACGGTCCTTCGGAAAACACTTACAGTATCCTGAGCTATCTGGATCAGTATAACATAAAGGCAACCTTTTTCGTTGTCCCTAACCGGACAGAGGGCTGCTACGAAAAGCTCCGGGCTATCGCACAGGCTGGTCACACGATCGGTGTACACAGCGCGTCGCATGTCTACAACGAGATCTACTCCTCGGTGGAGGCGTATCTTGAGGACTTCCACGAGGCGTGGGACATCATCTATGACGCCACCGGGATAAAAACCGAGCTTTTCCGTTTCCCCGGCGGCAGTGTGAATGACTTCAACACAGCTACCCGCGATCACATCATACAGGAAATGACCCGCAGGGGCTTCCGCTACTTCGACTGGAACGTTGACAGCAACGACGCCGGCGGCGCAAACTGGACGGATATGTACAACTCCATTCCGGAGGATATCGCAGAGAACTACCGCTCTTTCGTACTTATGCACGACTCCGCCTCCACCCCGAACACGGTGCTGGTGCTGGGTGATGTTCTTCAGGTGCTGGTGAACGAGGGCTACAAGTTCGACAAGATAAACAACGACACACTTCCGGTGCAGTTCACCGGACCGTTTACATAAAAAGGAAATGATCATCTGCGGAAAGGCGCAGATTCCGTACAAAAAGAAAGGATATTGCTATGGGTATCAAGGATAACTTTCAACAGGCTGTAAAAGAGCTGTGGAAAAAGGACGGTCTTGAAGAAAACGGGGAAAACAAAAACGCTCAGCCCACTGAGCTTGACAAGTATCTCGCCGGACAGAACGGCATGCCGGAGCAGACGGCTCCCGTATTGCCCGTACAGTCGGCGCAGCCCCCTGTTCAGCCCGTTCAGCCGGAGCAGCCGGTTCAGAACGCGCAGCCTGCACAAACCGCGCAGACCGCTCAGCCTGTACAGCCTGCACAGCCGGAGGCGAACGGCTACCAGTTCGGCGCAAATCCGCAGAACGTAAACACTGCGGGTGTTTCGCTGGAAACTCCCTACTACCGCGCACAGACTGCCGCTGAACCTCAGCCGCAGAACGCCGCTCCCGCACCGGAGATCAACGCGAACGTGCAGAGATTCGCCGGAAATGGAGCTGCCTACGGCAGCAACGGTGGAAACGGCGGAAATGGCGGCTTCGGCGGAAACGGAGGGTATGTTCCCCCGACGGCAGCCGGGCGGTCTATGGACGCCCCCAGCGACACCGACGAGGTCACTGTGATATCCAGAAACACCGTTATCGACGGAAACGTGCGCAGCCTTGCAAATATGCAGGTTGACGGCAACATCAAGGGCAACGTCGAAACTACCCGTGATGTTGATATGTCCGGCAAGATCGTCGGCGACATAAAGTGCAACAACGCAAATATGAATTCCGCCGCAATGCAGGGCAACATGGTACTTAAAGGAAAGCTCCGCATGGACAGGGACACGATACTTATCGGCGACCTCACCTCCCAGTACGCTGACGTGAACGGACGTATCCGCGGCAAGCTGGAAATAGGAGGCAAGGCGGAGCTTAAGCGCGACGCTATCGTTTTCGGCGATATCAACGCCTCTACCATTGCGGTTACTGACGGCGCTATTATTCAAGGCTACGTCAACACAACTTTCCTTTCAAAGGAGGACAGCCGCAGCGTGTTCCCGGAAGCTATCAGCTTCGACAGCAAGAACGGCGCAGACAAGGCTTGAGCCTGAGATACATAGCATGATCCCCGCATTTATAGGAAAGGCAGCAACCCAATGAGCAGTAAAAAACAGAACACCAACAATCTTCCACTGATAGCAACAATAGTTGTGGCGCTTGTGGCGATAGCCCTTGCGGTCACTGCGATAATCATGATGAACAAGACTCCGTCGCAGGGACAGTCCGGCGGCGATACGCCCGGTCAGGTACAGGACACCTCCTACCTCACCCCGGAATACCGCGAGGAATGTGAGTACGCAGCCCACGACCTGCTGAACTCCAGCCACGAGATACTCCGGCTGTTCGTCACCGAGGGTCTTTTCCACGAGGACGAACCCTACGGAAATCTTCCGGAGGACGGCTACTACACGGTAAACAGCACCGACTACACCTCTCTTGAACAGATAGAGGAGCTTGTGCGCTCCGTATACGCCGAGGACGCGGCGCAGCAGATACTCAAAAACTCCGACGGCAACGGGCTTGCAGTATACGCTGAGCGCGAACAGCTAGTCCGGGTGGAGGAAACTGCTTCCACCGCTGAATCCTCTGCCACCGGCGAAAGCCAGACAGCGGAGTCCGGGCCGAAGTATGAAAAGATCTACAAGCTGGGCATAAGCGCCGACTTTAAGCCGGACGAGAGCAAAAGCTGGTCTAGCTGCGCGATCACGATAGATTACCTTGAAGAGGGCAGGTGCGGTCTTACCGTTTACCTTGACGGCGTAGATTCCAGCAGCGGCGTCACCGACGAGAACCGCGGCTCTGTCCTTGAAATGACTATGATAAAGCTGGACGAAGGCTGGCGGCTCGCCGAATTCGTCACCAGAACCTCGGCAGAATGAGCGGCAGGAAAAGCCCGTTTCAGGCATACGCCGTAGCAAGCCAGCTTGCGTTTGTGATACTTGCACCGCTGCTGCTGTTCATTGTCGGCGGTCACTACCTCGTTGAGAGATACGACCTGCCGGACTGGGTAATGGTGGTTTGCATTCTGCTGGGCATACTGTTCATGATAAGCGGGGCGCTCACCCACATCATGAAAATGATTCGCATGTACGGCAAGGAGGACAAATCCAAATACCGCAGCTATCACAGCGATCCAAAGGACAACGACTACGACGACGAGTACCAGCACAAGTGAGGTGCATAATGTCCAAGAAAACAAACGTTATCAACGACGAACTTCGCAGCATGCTCCCATGGCTGCTCACGCTGAACGGCGTGTATTTCGCGCTGCTGCTCGTGCTGTTTTTCGCAGGCGGGTTTGATTATTCGCTGCTTCTTGGCGGGATATGGGGCAACCTCGTCGGCGTGGGGAACTTCTGGCTGCTGGGTAAGTCTGCGGAAAGCGCAGTCCGCCGCAGGGACGCAAAGTCCGCCCGAACCTACATGAACACAATGTATTGTATCAGATATCTGGGGATTTTCCTGGCGATGACCGCGGCAGCTATCCTGTCGTTCATCAGCGTGATCACGGCGGCGGTGCCGCTGTTTTTCCCGCGGATAGTCATCACGCTGAAAGCCCTCTGGGAAACACGCTCCAGCCGGAAAGACTGCGGCTGAGCGCCCGATGATCAACGTATTCTCCCCGCAGTGCGGGAATAATAAAAAAGAAAAGGAGGATTGATAGATAATGCCGGCAGCTTTGCTTATGGCGTCGGAAGCCAGTTTCACGGTAAACGGCCCGCTTGTTGTGGCGAGCTTTGACCTGTTCGGGATCACATGGAATCTCACTGAAACCGTAATTATCCAGTGGATAGTCATGCTTGTCCTGCTGGCGGTCATGCTTATCATCACCCATAAAATGGAGGTGATCCCCAAGACCCGCCGTCAAGTCATTGCGGAGTGGATAGTCACCTTCGCTCAGGACATGGTAGACACGACAATGGGACCGAAATACCGGGGATATACCACCTATATCGGTTCGCTGATATGCTTCCTGCTGCTGAACAACCTGATGAGCCTGTTCGGACTGAAAAACCCGACCTCGGATATTTCAGTGACCGGTGCTATCGCGGTCATCACGTTTGTGCTGACTCAGTTCAACCGCGCCAAGACCGGCGGCTTCAAGGGATATTTCAAGTCATTCGTTGACCCTATGCCCTTCATGCTTCCGTTCAACATCATCGGCGAGATCGCAAACCCGGTTTCACAGGCGCTGCGTATCTTCGGCAACATGGTGGCTGGCATGGTAATCGGCGGACTGATCTACTTCGCGCTGGGCAACTTCGCGATACTCGTTCCGGCGGTTATGTCGCTGTATTTCGACGTTTTCTCTGCGGTAATACAGGCGTACATCTTTACAACGCTCACCATGGCGTATATCTCTGGTGCGGAGTGTGAATGACCGCACGGCAAATCTGACTATGCTCCCTGCAAGGGGATAGTATTCATCAATAATGGAGGAAATCACAATGGACGAAATGAAAATTTTAGCTAATGCCATCGTACTCGGTGCTTCTGCACTCGGCGCAGGCACAGCAATGATCGCAGGTCTTGGTCCTGGTATCGGTGAAGGTATCTGCGCCAGCAAGGCGGTAGAGGCTATCGGCAGACAGCCGGAGGCTTCCGGTGCAGTCACAAGAACCATGATCATCGGTGACGCGCTTGCAGAAACCACCGGTCTTTACTCACTGGTAATCGCTCTGCTTCTCCTTTATGCTAACCCGCTGTTCGGTTCTCTTACCTCCGCCCTTGAGAAGTTCGGCGGCTGATAGAAAGCCAGTTGCATAAAGGGAGGAGTTGAACAAGAATGCTGACACTTATCAGTGAAAGCGCGGCACAGACTAATCTGGCGCTGGTCACAATTGACCCGGGAACCATCGTGTTCACTCTGATAAACACCCTCATCATATTCATTCTTTTCAGAATTTTCCTGTTCAAGCCGGTCTGCAAGATACTTGACAAGCGCAAGGAAATGGCAGCGGCGGAGATCGCCGAGGCACAGCGCGCCAAGGAGTCCGCTGAAAAGACCGAGCAGGAATACCTCGAAAGACTCGCAAACGCAAAGGCAGAAGCCGCTGAGATCATGGAGCAGGCTACCGCAAGAGCGCAGAAGCGTGAAGAAGAGATCGTGAACGAGGCAAATCAGAAGGCTGCTGAGATCAAGGCGAAGGCTGAGGAAAGCATTGAGCGCGACAAGCAGCGTGCGGTCAACGAAATAAAGGACGAAATATCCGATATCGTTATCATGGCAGCGTCAAAGGTCGTTGAAAAGGAAATTTCGGCTAAGGACAACGAGGCTATCATCGCAGGCTTCCTCGACAGCGTCGGGACTGCGAAGTGACGCTTTGTAAGGTCAGAAAGGAATTTTTGCATGAACGACAAGGCTGAAAAGGTATATGCCGGGGCGTTCTTTGAGCTGTGTCTGGAGGAAGCCTCCGATGCGCTCGGAGATATTCTCGCGGAGCTTGACGCACTCAACGGGATCTTCTCGGAAAACCCGGATTTCGTTAAGCTGCTGGGGACTCCCACAGTGCCTGTTGACGAAAAGCTCGGCATGGTGAAGGAGATCATCTCCGACGGCAGCATATCAGAGCTTACCGGCAATCTGCTGTGCGTACTCACAGAGCGCGGCAGAATGGGCTGCTTCGGCGGCATTGTAAAGCAGTTCCGCATATTGTATAACGAGCATTTCAAAATTGCTGAGATCACCGTCACCTCAAGCTCCCCGCTGTCGGAGCAGACGCGTGATAAGATAATGGCGAAAATGTCCGAGGTGACCGGAAAGACCGTTTCCATAAAGGAAAAGGTAGACCCGTCGCTTATCGGAGGTATCGTCATAGACTACGGCAGCACCCGCTACGACGGCAGCGTCCGCACAAGACTGAACGGACTGAAAAAAGAGCTTGGCGGAGTTATCGCTTAGCAGCCAGACAGCATAAATTATAACAGAAAGGGATGTATTTAATGGATTTACGCCCCGATGAAATAACGGGTCTTATCAAGTCCCGGATAAAGAATTACAACTCAAAGATCCAGCTCGGCGATGTGGGAACAGTAGTTACCGTCGGCGACGGTATCGTTCGTATCCACGGGCTTGAGAAGTGCATGCTCAACGAGCTTCTCGAATTCGAGAACGGCGTTCAGTGCATGGCGATGAACCTTGAGCAGGACTTTGTCGGCGCGGTAATGCTCGGCTCTGACGAGGACATCAAGGAAGGCTCCTCCGTCAAGAGAACAGGCAGTATCGTGTCCGTCCCCGTCGGCGAGGAGCTGCTGGGACGTGTTGTAAACTCTCTGGGACAGCCGATCGACGGCAAGGGCGCTATTCTTGCCAAGGAGACCCGCCCGATCGAAAAGATCGCTCCGGGCATTATCACCAGAGAACCGGTAAACGTGCCTCTCCAGACCGGTATCAAGGCTATCGACAGCATGATCCCGATAGGCAGAGGTCAGCGTGAGCTTATCATCGGCGACCGCCAGACCGGTAAAACCGCTATTGCTATCGACACTATCCTCAACCAGAAGGGCAAGGACGTTATCTGTATCTATGTTGCGATAGGTCAGAAGAACTCCACTGTTGCCGGCGTTGTTGAACAGCTCCGCACAGGCGGTGCGCTGGACTACTCTATCGTGGTATCCGCTACCGCTTCCGAGCTTGCGCCGTTACAGTATATCGCGCCCTATTCCGGCTGCACGATAGGCGAATACTTCATGGAGAAGGGCAAGGACGTGCTGGTGGTTTACGACGACCTCTCAAAGCACGCAGTAGCTTACAGAACGCTTTCCCTGCTGCTTAAAAGACCGCCGGGACGCGAAGCGTACCCCGGCGACGTATTCTACCTCCATTCAAGACTTCTGGAGCGCGCGGCGCGTCTTAACAAGGACTACGGCGGCGGCTCGCTCACGGCGCTTCCTATCATTGAAACACAGGCGGGCGACGTTTCCGCTTATATTCCTACAAACGTTATCTCTATCACCGACGGTCAGATCTACCTTGAGTCCGAGCTGTTCAACGCGGGCGTTCGTCCTGCGGTAAACCCCGGTATCTCGGTATCCCGTGTAGGCGGTAACGCTCAGATAAAGGCAATGAAGAAGGTCGCTGGTACGCTGAAGCTGGACTACTCACAGTACAGAGAGTTACAGAGCTTCGCGCAGTTCGGCTCAGACCTCGACAAGGACACCAAGGATCGTCTGGCAAAGGGCGAGCGTATCGTGGAAGTCCTGAAGCAGGATCAGAACTCCCCGCTTGAGGTCGAGGATCAGGTAGTGATCATCTACGCGGTAATCAACAACTACCTCGCAGATATCCCGGTCGAGAAGGTAAAGGACTACCAGCCCGCGCTTATCGACCACATCAAGGGCACACACCCGGAGATCCTCACCAGCATAAAGACCGATAAGGTGCTCAAGCCGGAGATTGAGGAGGAGCTGAAGAGCGTCCTCGCCGATTTCGCAAAGAGCTATGTCGGCTGATATAAACTGTTGAGCTAGGTTCAGTTATGAAAGGAGCAGAATTATGAAGCAGGCTGCTTTTGTACTTGGGATCATTTCCACAACACTGTCCGTTATCGCGCTTCTCGGCGTGGCATGGCTCTACATCGAGAAGAAGGTAAAGTACATCACTACGGACGACAACGTTCAGTGACTTGATCCGACACGCTGCGGCGGACAGACTCCGCCGTCAGCCAGAATACTTCCGGGGGTGATATTATAGCAGCAGGAAACATGAAGGACATAAAGCGGCGTATCAAGTCCGTCGGCTCTACGCGCCAGATCACAAAGGCTATGGAGTTGGTGTCCTCTAGTAAGCTCCGCAAGGCAAAGCTCAGAGCGGAGCAGGCTCGTCCCTACTTTAACGAGCTGTATAAGTCCATGTGCGAAATTGCCTCGGCGAACACCGATTTCTCCACCGTTTTCACGGTGAAGCGTGAGATAAAACACCGTTTGTTCATCGTTATCGCGGGCGACAGAGGTCTTGCGGGAGGATATAACTCAAACGTCCTCAAGCTCGCCGCAGCAGCCCACGCAGATGACGCTGAAAAGCCGAAGATCATAGCGGTCGGCAAAAAGGCTATCGAGTACTTCTCAAAGCGCGGCTACGAAATAGTAGCCAGCTTCTTCAACATTGCTGAAACCATCAAGCCGGCACAGGCGCAGGATATTGCGGATATCGCAGTAGAAATGTTCCGCCGGGGCGAGGTGGACGACGTGCAGATATTCTACACGCTGTTCGTATCTCAGCTTGCGCAGGAGGCTCAGCAAATGGCGGTGCTCCCCATGAAGACCCAGAAAATGGAGAACTACGGCGTAATGGATTACGACCCCTCTCCCGAGGCGGTGTTCAACCGTATCGTGCCGAAATTCACGGCAAGCCTTGTGCAGTGCGCGATAGTTGAGTCGTTTGCCTCTGAACAGGGCGCGCGCAGAACGGCTATGGAATCCGCGACCGACAACGCCGACGCCATGACCGAGAATCTGTCGCTGCTTTATAACAGAGCGCGTCAGGCAAGTATCACGCAGGAGATCACCGAGATCGTATCCGGCGCAAACGCACTGGAATAAATCTCCGTATATTATGCGGAATTGACCACGCATTTCCAACCACATCAAATGGAAAGGAAAAATCAGAATATGACAAATCAGAACATTGGCAGGATCGTCACGGTAATCGGCGCGGTTCTTGACATCAGGTTCAGTCCCGAACACCTGCCTAATCTGCTTAATGCCATCGAGATCGACAACAACGGGCAGAAGCTGGTTGTCGAGGTGGCTCAGCATATCGGCGACGATATCGTGCGCTGCATTGCAATGGGCTCTACCGACGGTCTTGTAAGAGGCATGGAGGCAGTTGATACCGGTGCGTCCATCAAGGTTCCTGTCGGAAAGGAAACACTGGGCCGTATCTTCAACCTGCTGGGCGAAGCGGTAGACAACAAGCCGCAGCCCGTGACCGAGGAAAAGTGGGAGATCCACCGTCCCGCTCCTACCTTTGAGGAGCAGGAAGCCTCTAATCAGGTGCTTGAAACAGGAATCAAGGTCGTTGACCTTATCGCGCCCTACCTGAAGGGCGGTAAGATCGGTCTGTTCGGCGGCGCGGGCGTTGGTAAGACTGTCCTCATCATGGAACTTATCAACAACATCGCAAAGCAGCACGGCGGTATCTCCGTATTCACCGGAGTAGGCGAACGTACCCGTGAGGGTAACGACCTCTACAACGAGATGACAGAGTCCGGCGTTATCAACAAGACAGCGCTTGTTTACGGTCAGATGAACGAGCCGCCGGGAGCAAGAATGAGAGTAGCACTCTCCGGACTTACCATGGCGGAGTACTTCCGTGACAGAGAAGGTCAGGACGTGCTGCTGTTCATCGACAACATCTTCCGTTTCACACAGGCAGGCTCCGAGGTATCCGCGCTGCTGGGACGTATGCCCTCCGCGGTAGGATATCAGCCGACTCTTGCCACTGAAATGGGCGCTTTGCAGGAGCGTATCACTTCTACAAAGAAAGGCTCTATCACTTCGGTTCAGGCAGTTTACGTTCCGGCGGACGACCTTACCGACCCGGCGCCGGCTACTACATTCGCACATCTGGACGCAACAACCGTTCTTTCGAGAAACATTTCGTCAATGGGTATCTTCCCTGCGGTTGACCCGCTGGAATCCACCTCCAAGATCCTCACTCCGGATATCGTTGGCAAGGATCACTATGAGGTAGCAAGAGCGGTACAGTCCATTCTCCAGCGCTACAACGAGCTTCAGGATATCATCGCTATCCTTGGTATGGACGAGCTTTCCGACGAAGATAAGCTCACCGTTGCAAGAGCAAGAAAGATCCAGCGCTTCCTGTCCCAGCCGTTCTCCGTTGCGGAGCAGTTCACCGGTATGGAGGGCAAGTATGTACCTCTGAAGGAAACTATCCGCGGCTTCAAGGAGATCATCGAGGGCAAGCACGACGATCTGCCGGAGTCCGCATTCCTGTTCGCTGGTACTATCGACGATGTTATCGAAAAGGCTAAGAAGGGCTGATAAAGTTTATGCTTGACGCAGTCCGCGAAAACTGCGTTCTCATGACATATATCATATCAGCAGATGAGAGGAAATTACACTGATGACGCCGTTTAAGTTACAGATCATCACGCCCGAAAAGACTTTCTTTGACGGCGAAACAGAACAGATCATCGTCCGCACCACCGTCGGCGACGCTGGTATCCTCAACGGACATGAGCCTTACTGTGCCGCGCTTGGCGTGGGGCAGATGCGCGTCATGATCAACGGTGAGTTCCGGCGTGCGGCGACCTCCGGCGGTATCATCAAGGTATCGAAGGAAAAGACCGTAGTCCTTGTGCAGTCCTGCGAATGGGCGGAGGACATAGACGTCACCCGTGCAGAGCACGCGAAGCAGGTTGCTGAGGAACGCATGAAATCGGCAGCCAGCGACAATGAGCTTCACCTTGCGGAAGCAAAGCTGAAACGTGCGCTCAACCGAATTGATGCAGCGGGCATGATAAAATAACAAAATAAACCGCTCCTGATGGGGGCGGTTTTATTTTGATAATAGGTGGCTAAATTGTAATTTGTCGGGCAGGCGCCATTTACTCTTTGCGCAGCAAAATTGCTTTTCGCTTCCTTTTGGCTTCCAAAAGGAAGCGG
>CAMCFA010000056.1 GCA_945873955.1 uncultured Clostridia bacterium
AATGGCGACCTGGATGGGACTCGAACCCACGACCTCCGCCGTGACAGGGCGGCGTTCTAACCAACTGAACTACCAGGCCATATGGTGGAAGTTATAGGGCTCGAACCTATGACCCTCTGCTTGTAAGGCAGATGCTCTCCCAGCTGAGCTAAACTTCCACATTTCAATCGCTTTCGTATCTCTCGTCAAGCGACTTCTATATTATACACTCTTGCGATCGATTTGTCAAGCATTTTTTTTAAAATTTTTCAGTTTTTTTGTTCTTTGAGCAACCTGCATATATCGTCCGTTGAAAACTCATACTTCTTATTGCAGAAATGACAACAAACCTCGGTGGTTTCTCCCTCGTCTGCCAGCTTCTGGAGTTCTTCCCTGCCCAGACTTATTAAAATACGCTCAGTCCTCTCTCTTGAACAGTCGCAGTAATACACCGCGTCCCACTGATCCAGAACCTCAGCACCCAGACCCTCCAGCGCATTGAGCGCCAGTTCCTCCGGCTTGAGTCCCTTTTCCAGCATTCCCGTGATGCTCTCCATATTCCGGAGATTATCCTCGATCACCTTAACGGAGCTGTCCTGTACCGGCGGAACAAGCTGGAGCATATACCCTCCCGCAGCCTTAACGGACGCGTCCTCGTTGAACACAATTCCCAGTGCGCAGACCGTAGGGATCTGCTCGCTTATTGAATAGTATGCCGTGATGTCCTCCGCGATATTCCCCGAAGCAAGCGGGATCTGCCCCACATAGGGCTCTTTCAGTCCCATGTCTTTCACCACGGTGAGATAGCCGTCAGTGCCGACGCAGGCAGGCACGTCAAGCCCGCCGTCTGCCCGCAGCGGTACGTTCGCCTGCTCGTTGCCGGCGCAGCACTTGACATTGCCGCGGTAGTCCGCAACCACCGTCAGCGTACCGCAGGGACCTCCGCCGTTTATTCTTAATGTAAGTGTATCTCCCTCGTTCTTGAGTAGCGCACCCATGATCGCCCCGGCGGTACACATTCTGCCCAGTGCCGCAGTCACCACCGGTGTGGCATTGTGCAGCCGCTGAAGCTCCCTTACCATATCAGTAGAGTCTATCGCCGAACACAATACGCTGCCGTCGCCGGAAAGCGTTCTAACTATTTTTCCCATCTCGTATCTCCATTATATTCGCTTAAAAGAATTTTGTGATCATTTTTTTCTTGCACAGAACATTAATTTCTCGCTGTTTTCCCCCGCGGGCTGGTCGGTGAGATATTCCCGCACCTCCAGCACCTCAAATCCGGCGCTTTCCAGCATGGAAACAAGCTGCTCCTGCGGCAGTGCGATCTCCCGGAAGCTCTCCTCCATGCGCTCGTAAAGACCGTCCTCGCACTCGGCAAAGATGTCCAGATCAATGTTCACGCCGAAGTCCTGCAGCTGCCAGGAATTCTGCCACACGCAGTACACCCCGTCAACGTCATATACGAAAGTATTATCCGCCAGCACGTTTTTATGCTTATATATAGTATTCACGTCGAACAGGAACAGCCCGCCGCTGCGGAGATTTATCGCCGCTGCCTCAAAGCAGCGCTTTATTTCCGCGGCGTCAGCCAGATGATTAACGCTGTCCAGCGTGGACACGATAACGTCAGCCTCGCCGTAAAGTTCCAGCTCTGTCATGGGCTGGCAAATATACTGCACCCCGTCGTGGGGCTTGTTCATTGCGATAGAGAGCATGTCCGGTGACGCGTCCGCGCCGATAACGTCGTAGCCCAGCCTTGCAAGCCGCGCGGTGAGATTCCCGGTGCCGCAGCCGATATCCGCGAGGAAACTCCCGCCGCCGTACTGCTTTATTTTCCGGTCGTAATACCCCGCGATATCGTCATAGGGGACGTTCTCCGTCAGCTTGTCATAGACCTGTGCAAACAGACCATAGCCCGCCATTACTTCTCATCTTCCTTCATGCGGTCGAACACTATCTGGTAGCCGCCCGCCGCCTGATAATTCAGCGTTTTGTTCACTCTTGAAATAGTCGCGGTGCTGGCGCCGGTCTTTTTTACTATATCATTATATACGCAGTTCCCGGTCAGCAGCTTCGCAACGTGCAGCCGCTGAGAGATAGCTTTCAGCTCCTGCGGCGTGCAGAGATCCTCAAAAAATGCGTAGCACTCCTCCACGGTTTTAAGCGAAAGCACCGCCTTGAACAGATAGTCCATGTTTTCATCTTTTTTCATAAAACAGATCCTCCTTGCTGCGTTTGAGCAGTCACGCGCTTTTTCAGCGCACATCAGCAGAATTCAGCGAAAACCCGCTATGAATCTATTTTATCATATTGAAGTGTAAAAGTCAATACTTTTATCCTCTAAAGTGCGACAATTAAAATACTTAATGTTGAATACCAGAAAGATATAACTAATCGACTTATCCCCAAAGCTCTGTAATTATTCTGTAAACAAACTGTAACCGCTCTGTAATTGACTTTGCTGACAATATATGCTAAAATCAGACAAAAACACTTACAGGAGGTATCGCCATGAAAAAGCTGTCTGCCGTTATTGTATTCATAACCGTTTTATTCGCTCTGACCGTCACAGCCTTTGCGGACTGCGGCCCCAAGCCGTCCCTCCGGTTAAAGGTCACCGGCGCGGAGGAACAGGAGTACTACATCACGATACTCACCACCGGGAATCATGTCCCACCGGCGGCGGAGGTCGTCACCGAGGGCTATGAGGATACTAGAAGGTACAAGGAATCCGCCCCGGAGGAACAGCTCGCGTTCCGCAAAATCGTGGAATACTGAATAGTTAACAGCTTCAATTTTTTCGGCAACCTCTGGGAGCGCGGCGAGCAATTGTCATGGTCATACTACCCGCCGGACGATTTCACGCTGCTGGCGTACTTCCCGGAAGCTGACGCCTTCGCGATAAGCCCGGAATGTAGCTGCTATGCGTTCAGCAGCTATTTCACCGCCGACCTCTCCGGCTGGCAGAGCGGAGCTATCGCCATAAACGCCTCCCACGGATACGCAAGGGAGGCGGGAGAGTTCGCCCTGCGGCTGCTGTTCACTATCGCTGTGGAGCTTCTTGTGGCGTTGATCTTCGGATACTGGGAGAAAAAGACCCTTCTATTCTTCGCAGTGGTGAATGCGGTGACACAGGTCGCACTGAATGTTCTGCTTACGCTGGTGAATATAAATTATGGTCTGTCATTATTTCTTATTGTATATTTTATCACTGAATTACTAATAGTAATATTTGAATCGCTGTTCTACGGATTAAAGATGCCGAGATTCAGCAAGCACTGCCCCGGGGCGGTACGGGCTGTATTTTACGCGATAACCGCTAATATCGCGTCCTTCGTTCTGGGAGTTATTATGACCGTGTTTTTTCAAGTGACATAATACGAATTTCTATTTTAATAACATATTTTTAAAAATTCGTACTATATACAATAAAAAAAACGCCAAATGCTTCTTCCATAATTAAACATCAATAAACCGAAAATCACTGCAAATAATAAAACTGTGCAGCAGTAAATGCACAACTTTTCGGAAAAGGAGAATTTGACCATGAAGAAGCTTTTAAGCCTTGCGGCAGCTCTGGCGGCAGCGGCGGCGATAACTGCCTCTGCTTCGGCGAATAATGGCGGAGTGGTAGGCGGCGTAGTCGGCGCGGGTGAGGATATAGTAAACGGCGTTGTCGGCGCAGGCGAGGAGATCATCAACGGTGTCACCGGCAGAAACACCACCACCGGCGCAGGTGCAACCGTTTCCGGCACAAATAACGGCAACAACACCACAAACGGCGCAAACAACACAACAAACGGCAATAACAACACCGTAAACGGCACTAACAACGTAACCAACAACGGTGCTAACAACAATACAGCCAACGGCACGACCACAGGCACTAACGGAGTCACCAACCCTGTTACCGGTGTTCCTTTCAGCCTTGCGGCGGTAGGTGCAGCGGCTCTTGGTATCGCAGGTATGGCTGTGACCATGCGCCGGGACGACCAGTAAGTTTTAAGTAAATTAAGCAATTAGCAATGCGTTTTTGCACAGGCAAAAGCGCATTGTTATTTTATTCCGAAAATATTATATGTTTTCACTAAAAAAATTTTTAATTTGTGTTAAAAATGACAGTTGCTTTTTTTTTGGAGATATTGTAAAATATAAAAGAGGATTTAGTGTTTGCTATCCGCTCAATTTAAATTTTTAGGAGGATTATTTCTTATGAAGTTAAGAAAAGTATTAGCTGCAGTTTCTGCTTCTGCAGTTGCACTGTCCGCAGTTGCTATTTCCGCTTCTGCAGTATCTGTTCCCGAGGGTTGCAATCCCAGTTCTGGTATGTTTGCCTGCCTGCTTTCCGATGACGTAAACGTTCCGCTTTTCACCGATCCTACCATCGTTGATGACATCACTTCCGTTTCCCTCACTCTGAAGTGCAAGGACAAGGAATTCGAGAAGTCTGTTCAGAACGGTGAATGGTACGGCGGTGGATTCGGCTTCAACTCCAACTCCACTGGTTGGGAGCAGCACGAATGGTCTATCCAAGACGGCATTAAGGAGCTGACACTCGTTCCTACCGAGACAAGATACGAGTACAAGATCTCCTACACATCTGACAAGCCTATCTTCTCCAGCACCGATACATACGCACAGGTATGGATCCAGGACTGGACCGGCACTGCTTCCTTCTCTGTTGTAAGCTTTGAGCTGCTCAACAAGGACGGCGTTGATATCAGAGATTACGCTGCTGAGGCTCCCGCTGAGACTGAAAAGCCTGCTGATACTGAGGCTCCTGTTGATACCACTGATCCTGTTGATACCGAGGAAGTATATACCGAAGAAGTTTACACTGAAGAGGAATATACCGAAGAGGAATACGACACCGCTGAAGTTGACGAGGATACCGCTGAGGCTGAAGACACCGCTGAGGCTGAAGACACCGCTGAGGCTGAAGACACCGCTGAGGCTGCTACCGCTGACGCTGGCGAAGCTGCTGACGGCGCAGCTGACAACAAGGGCAACCCTGACACTGGCGTTGCTGGCGTAGCTGTTGCTGCTGGTATCGTTGCTCTGGCTGGCGCTGCTGTTGTAGTTTCCCGCAAGAGAAAGTAATCAATAGGTGACAGATAGTTCAAACACTAACCGCACCCCCGGAGAGATCCGGGGGTGTTTCTTTTTGACGGTTCTTGACAACGCGGCATAAATGGAATATAATATTCATATACAGTATACGAAAAGGAGTACGACCATGAGAAGCTGCGGAATACTCATGCATATATCAAGTCTGCCCTCCCCCTACGGTATCGGCACTTTCGGCAAGGAAGCCGAACACTTCGCCGACTGGCTGCGGGACGCTGGGCAGAAATACTGGCAGGTGCTGCCTATTGGTCCTACCGGGTACGGCGACTCGCCATATCAGCCGTTTTCGTCATTCGCGGGGAATCCCCTGCTGATAGACCTTGACGAGCTGGTGGAGAACGGCTTCCTCACCCGGAAAGCCGTCGAGGAAGCGGACTACGGCGCAGACCCCAGCTACGTTGACTTCGACAAGGTGAACAAGTGCAAAATGGCGCTGCTGCGGGAGGCTTTCGCCGGATTCACCGACGACGTGGGCTACACCTCGTTCGTCATGGACGAACAGGACTGGCTGGACGACTACGCACTGTTCACGGCACTGAAAGAGAAATTCGGCGGCAAGCCGTGGACGATGTGGGACGAGGACATCAAAATGCGCGAGCCGGAGACTATGAAGCGCTGGCAGGAGGAACTGAAGGACGAGATAAAGTTCGTGAAGTTCGTGCAGTACATCTTCTTCCGGCAGTGGGACAGATTCCACCGCTACTGCAACAAGAACGGCATACAGATAATCGGTGATATCCCGATATACGTTTCGCCGGACAGTGCGGACGTCTGGGCGCAGCCGGAGCTGTTCGAGCTTGACGAGCAGCGCAATCCGAAGCGCGTTGCGGGAGTCCCGCCGGATTACTTTTCCAAGACCGGGCAGCTTTGGGGGAACCCCCTCTACAACTGGGAAGAAATGCGCAAGACCGGCTACAAATGGTGGCTCAAACGCATAGGTAAGTCGCAGGAGAACTACGACATGCTACGGATAGACCACTTCCGGGCGTTCGACACCTATTACGCGATACCTGCCGGACACCAGACCGCCGAGCACGGCACTTGGGAGCAGGGACCCGGCATGGAGCTGTTCAACGCGATAAAGAACGACCTCGGAGAGGTGAACATAATCGCAGAGGATCTCGGCGATATATTCGACAGCGTTAAGGTACTGCTGAAAGACACCGGCTTTCCGGGAATGCGGGTGCTGCAATTCGGCTTCAATCCCGACAACACCGACAACGACCACCTGCCGCACAACTATCCCGAAAACTGCTGCGCATACACCGGCACTCACGACAATGCCACGATAATGCAGTGGTACAGGGAAGCAGACCCTAAGACCCGCGCAATGGCGAAGCGCTACCTCAAGCCGAACTTGTTTGAGAAGTTCAATATGTGCTGTATCCGCACGGTGTACGCAAGTCCGGCGAAGCTGGCGATAGTCCCCATGCAGGATATCCTCGGATTGGGGAAAGAGGGCAGAATGAACGTACCCTCCACCCTCGGCGGCAACTGGAACTGGCGAATGCTCCCGGGGAAGCTGTCGGCTGCCACGGCGGAGAAGCTGAGGGATCTGGCGGATACCTATTTCAGATAAGTCCGCATAAATGACAATAACCTGAGAAGATGTTTTTCTTCTCAGGTTATTCTTTCTTATACGACGGATTTTATTTCCAGTGCTTTAGATTCTGAACCACTGTTTCCATATGTGCCCGAACCTGCTCCGCAGACCAGTTCTCATTTGCCATATGTTCAACACAAAAATCGATCAGTTGTTCTTTACTTGTATACTTGAATTCTCCGTCTGTATAGCACCACTTGCAGTATTCCTCATTGAAATCACCATTTGGCTCTTTGCTGATGGTAGAATCATCAAGCGGCATTCCACAGCATTGACATATTAGCTGCCTAGGTTGACCTAAGAGGGTATTGATTGAAACGTCAAATACTCTGGATAGCAGCTTTAGTGTATCTGTATTTGGTACAGTTTCGCCATTTTCCCAACGGGATACAGCCTGTCTTGTAACCATTACTTTTTGTGCAAGCTCTTCCTGCGATAATCCTCTTTTTTCACGGAGTTCCAAAATAACATCTTTTGTCTCCATAGTTTTCACCTCCATAAATAAAGTATAACATTCTTTTTTCTTCCAGTCAAGCAACTTGCTGTTGCTCTCAGATTTGTAAACAAAAAGTCACCCCATTCAGAGGTGACTTTAATTGATTTACTCCGGCTGTTTCCCGGAAGAACCCTTCCCTACGAACTCAAAATCAATGAACCCGCCGTTGACGTTCACGCTTACGCACTTCACACGGACCTTATCGCCGACGGTATAAACGCTGCCGTCGCTCGCCCCGGTGAGTATCACCCCGTGCTGCACCTCGTATTCGCCCATAGGCAGCGCGGCGACGGACACCATGCCCTCCACGGTGTTCGGCAGAACAACGTAAACTCCCCCGGCGCTCACACCGGAGATCATGCCGTCGAATTCCTCACCGACGTGGTTCTTCATATATTCCGCCATGTAGAGGTTCTCGCACTCGCGCTCGCAGCGTACCGCCGAAAGCTCGGTGTTGCTCGCCTGAAGCGCCGCAGATACCGCGAACGCGGCGTACTTCTTGCACAGCTTCTCGTGATTCAGCGCGTACACATAGTCAGTCAGTATACGGTGTATCGACAGGTCGGCGTAACGGCGTATCGGCGAGGTGAAGTGCGCATACTCCGGCATTACCAGCCCGTAATGTCCCAGCGGCTCCTCGCTGTATTTTGCTTTCATCATGGTGCGCAGAACAATGCGGTTGATCACCATTGCCTTGTCGTTGTCCTTGTTCTCACGCAGTATCTTCGCCAGATCAGCCGCGGAGGATCTCTCGCCTATTCCCTCCGGGTTCACGCCGAGGGCGGTGAGCGTTTCGTTGAGCTGCGTCAGCTTCTCGGCGGGGGGAGCTTCGTGCACACGGTAAACAAACGGAATCTTCTCTTTCATAGCAAGGGAAGCCGCCGCGTTGTTCGCCATGAGCATGAATTCCTCTATGATACCCTCCGCCACGCCGGTGGTGCGGGGTTTTACATCAATGCACACACCGTTTTCGTCGGTGATGATCTTGGTTTCGGAGGTGTCTATCTCCGGCGCGCCGCGGTTCACGCGGTTGCGTTCAAGTATCTCGGCAAGCTCCTGCATTATCGGTATGCGGTCGATCACCCTCGCGTACTTCGCCTTTATTTCCTCGTCCGCCGTGCCGTCGATTATCTTATTGACCTCGGAATACACGCCCTTAACCCGGCTGCGTATCACGGATTTCTCGAAGCGGTAGGAAAGCAGCTTTCCCTCAAAGCTGACCTCCATTAAGCAGGAGAACGCAAGCCTGTCCACCTGCGGATTAAGAGAGCATATCCCGTTGGAAAGCTCCCGCGGCAGCATAGGCACTACCCTGTCCGCGTAATAAATGGAAGTCCCGCGGTAGAAAGCCTCCTCGTCCAGCGCACTGCCCTTGGTGACGTAATGCGAAACGTCCGCAATGTGTACCCCCAGCTTGTAGCAGCGGTCGGTCTTAGCAATGCTCACCGCGTCGTCAATGTCCTTAGTGTCCGCACCGTCGATAGTGAATATCGGCTCGCCGCGCAGGTCAAGCCGGCGTAGCACCTCGTTGCCGTCGATCTCGTCCGGGTCGAGCTTCGCCGCCTCCAGCAGAACGTTGTCCGGGAACTCGGTATGCAGCCCGTTGGAGAGCATATACGCGTCCGCGCCCGCCTTTGCGCTGTCGCAGGAGCCGAACACCTCCACGATATTGACAGTGTGATCCATGTGGCGCTCGCCGCGCTTCTTGATAGAGAACACCACCTTGTCGCCGACGTGCATAACCGCGGGCTTGCTGACCTTCGCGATCACCAGCGGCTCATTGCACAGCTTGTCCGGAAGCACCATCAGCTTGTTGCCCTCCGCGACAATGACGCCGGTCAGCAGGGAGTCGTTCATCTCCAGCACCGCCATTACCATAGCCTCGGCGGAACGTCCGTCCTCTGCCTCGGCGGTCTTTCGCGCCAGAACTACGTCCCCCGGAATAGCCCCCATAAGGTCGCGCCCGCGGACGAAATACTCCGTCGGTGCTTCGTCAAGGGAGCGAATGAACCCGGATTTCGGCGATACGCGGCTGACCTCTGCCTTGAAATAGAACTCCGGGTGCCTTATCCAGCAGCTCCCCTTTTTGTAGGCGATATCTCCGTGCGCTTTCATCTCGGTGAGGGCGTTTTCCAGCTTCTTTGCGCCCTTTTTGTTCACTCCCAGACGGTCGGAAAGCTGCTTGATGGAAAGACCCTTTTCCCCCGCGCCGTAAAGCTCCATAAGTATCGAGATCTTGAAATTGTTCATCGTATTTTCCTTTCGCAGTGTAGGATCTCTGAATTTAACACTATTATTCCCGTATCTTAATATGTTATTAACAACAAAAAGGACAGGCTGTATCGCCTGTCCCGGTTTTTACTGTTCAGCAGTTGACTGACCGCCGTCCTGCTCCGCTTGAGCCGTTGAGCTTTCAACAGGCGCTCCCGCTGTAACGGTTATCCCCGCCTCCGCGGTGGCTTCCTCTGTGATATCCCCGACTGCAACGGAAATATCGGAGGTGTTCGAACCGGAGGAGGTATCGTCCGCCTTAGAACCGCCGAAGTACACGTTGAACACGTTAACCAGTATCGCCAGAACGAAGAATACTATCGCCGCAACAGTAGTCGCCTTGTTGAGCATTGCTTCCTTGGTTCTGCCGGAGTTCTTGCCGAAATAGTTGTCGCCGGAGTTACCGGAAATGGTCTGCGACATCTGAGTCTTGGTGTCCTGCATAAGAACCACGATAACAATGAATACACAGGCGATTATCAGAACGATAGCGCTGATTATTTCAAAAATTCCCATCTGCTAAAAATCCTCCATATAAATATGTACAAATCAATATTTCGTACAAGTGATATCATACTAATCAAGTATACCACATTCTTTCGCAAAATGCAAGTGTTTTTTTAAACTTTTTTATCTGAACGGGTATTTTTTCCTGCAATAAACGAAACGCTATATAACAATTTGTATTTATACCTGCCAAAAATTACAATTTGTCTAACATATAGGCTTTGCCGGCTGTGAAATCAATGACTGCCCGGTTCTGAAACCGCAGGATAAGCCGTATAATTATAGTGTACAAACTGTAAAGGAGCGTATATGAATATACTATCTGTAATATTAAGCGGGGTCGCAGTGGGCGCGGCAATGACCGTTCCCGGGGTCAGCGGAGGCTCTGCGGCAATGGTGCTTGGGATATACGACAGGCTGGTGCTCGCCGTAAGCCGTATCTTCTCCGAGCCGAAAAAATCCATACCGCTGCTGCTGAAATTCGGGTTGGGCGCGCTTATCGGAATGCTGCTTATCGCCCGGCTGATCTCCTTTCTGCTGACCTCGCCGCTGGAGATCCCGCTGAGATTCCTGTTCCTCGGCGCGGTCGCCGGGGGAATTCCCATGATATTCCGCCGGGCGAACATACGGAGGATCACGCCGGGCAACGCCGCGCTTATTCTCGCCGGGGCGGCGGCGGTGCTGATACTGTCGCTGCTGCCGGAGGGAATGTTCTCTCCCGGGCAGGACGGTTTTTCCGGCGCAGCTCTGCAATTCGCCGGAGGGCTTCTGGTGGCGGCGGCGCTGGTGCTGCCGGGGATAAGCGCCTCGCATCTGCTATACATGCTGGGTATCTACGATCCCGTAATGGAATGCCTCGGCTCGCTGGAGCTGCTGCCGCTTCTTCCCATGGGGATAGGGCTGCTGGCGGGAGCGTTCCTCACCGCGAAGCTGCTGGAAAATATGCTGGAACGACATCAGGCGGGGACGTTCATGGTGATTATGGGGTTCATGCTGGCGTCCCTGCGGGAGCTTCTCCCCGCCGGAGCGGACGGCGTGCAGCTACTCACCGGGCTTATCTGCGCCGCGGTGGGATTCGTCGTGGTGTGCTGGCTCCAGTCGGACAAAAAGTCCCGGCGCTCCCGCACAGAACACGCAGAAAAAGAATAGCAAAATTCGGAGATATTGTACAAACACCTCTTGACAAACGCAAGATATAGTGATATACTAGAACTACAAAAGATTTCGGGAACCAGAAAGAGGTGACATTCATGAAGATAAACGTGACCGGAGGCACTCTCCCCCAGCAGGAGATCGACTATTACACCGAGGCAGCCATGAAGAAGTACCCGGACAGGAACATCACCGCCATTGATTTTGACGTGGACGGGGACTACGTCAACTGCACATACCACTTCTGCGACCAGCCGTTTGAGCGTATCCGCCGCATAACCGGCTATCTCGTGGGAACTCTCGACCGCTTCAACAACGCGAAGCGCGCAGAGGAAGCCGACCGAGTAAAGCACGGTCTCAACTGAAACAACGAAACGCGAAACCGCCGATTAATTCTCGGCGGTTTTTGTTTTATTCCACATGCGCTGAAAGCAGTCTGTCCAGCGTCGCGGCGAGCCGGTCAACGTCCAGCGGCTTTGCGATGTGCGCGTTCATTCCGTTCTGGAGCGCACGCTCCTTGTCCTCCTCGAATGCGTTCGCGGTCATGGCGACGATAGGCATTCGCACCACATCATGCCGCAGCAGACCCCGTATCGCCCGGGTAGCCTCGTAGCCGTCCATGACCGGCATCTGGATATCCATTATCACAAGATCGTAATAACCCTCGGCGGAATCCCTCACCATATCCAGAGCAATCGAGCCATCAGTGGCAGTTTCTACCTCAAAGCCGAGGTTTTTCAGTATCTCCGCGGCTATCTCGCGGTTGAGCTCGTTGTCCTCCGCAACAAGGACGCGCTTTCCGCTAAAATTATATGCTTTCTTTTCCGGCAGCGCTCTCCGGGCTGGCAGACCCTCCGCCTCCTGCAACGCATTGCGCAGGTCGGACATGAACAGCGGCTTGCTGCAAAACGCGGTGACTCCCGCGGCTCTGGCTTCCTCCTCGATATCCGTCCAGTCGTAGGCGGTGAGAATTATTATCGGCACATCGTCGCCTATCACCCTGCGTATGCGGCGGGTGGTCTCAATGCCGTCCATTTGGGGCATGAGCCAGTCGATTATATAGCAGTAGAACGGGTCGCCGTCGGAATGCGCCTTCTGCGCGCGGAACACCGCCTCCCTGCCGGAGGTCGTCCAGTCGGAGCGCATACCTATCTGCTCCAGCATTTTCGTCACGCTGTCACAGATATTGAAATCGTCGTCCACCACAAGCCCGCGAAGCCCTTTCAGCCGGGTGAGCTGATCCTGCCGGGCGGTGAGGTCCTGTTTGCGGAAATCAAACCCTATCGTGAACGTGCTGCCCTTGCCGGGAACGCTCTCGATTGCTATTGTTCCGCCCATGAGGTCTACGGTGTTCTTGGTGATAGACATACCCAGACCCGTGCCGCTCGTGCCGCTGACGGTCGCGGTGCTCTCCCGCTCGAACGGCTCAAAAATGTGCTGGAGGAACTCCTGCGACATGCCTATTCCGGTGTCCCTGATGATGAAATCATAGTGGCAGTAGCCGGACTTCTCCGAATGGCTCTGCCGTATGATGAACGTTACGCTGCCCCCCGGCGGGGTGAATTTCACAGCGTTGCCCAGAATATTTATCAGCACCTGATCCAGCTTCAGCGGGTCGAAGATAAGATCCTCGTCGTCCACGTCGATAGTGTCCACCACGAACTCAAGCTGCTTCGCCTTCATCTGCGGACGTATCATGTGGACGATATTGTGGATTCGGTCGGAAAGGTTGCACTCTTTCTCTTGAAGCGTCATTTTGCCGCTCTCAATGCGGCTCATGTCTAAGATATCGTTGATGAGCGACAGCAAGTGGTTGCTGGACGACATTATCTTTTCAAGGCAGTCCTGCACCCGCTCGCGGTTGTCGATATGGCTCGCCGCAATCCCTGCGAAGCCGATTATCGCGTTCATAGGTGTGCGGATATCGTGGCTCATGTTGGAAAGGAACGTGGTCTTGGCGCGGTTGGCATGCTCCGCCTGCGAAAGAGCCGCCTTGAGCAGCGCCTGCTGCTTTTCCTCCGCCAGTACGTCGCCGTCAACGTCCTTGACTGCGATTATCGCCATGTTCTGGGCGTCCTCGTTTTCCAGCTTGACGATACGCCACTCGACATATTTGTAGTCCTCCGAACCGGCTGAATGCCGTCTCAGCCGGACAGCAAAGGATTTCTCAGTCTTGAAGCGCTCCCGTATATTTTCCAGCGAAGCCTCTGAAATCAGCTTGCTGCGGTCGGCGGGGTGGACGCGATTAGTCGCGTAGCGCACAAGCCCCTCGGAATAGCAGGAGGGCGGCATAGAGGACTCCTGCAAGAACACGTCGTCCTTACGGCGCAGCGACAGTATATCGTTATCAAGATCCAGCAGCCACAGGGAATAATACTCGGTGCTGAGGGCGTATATCATTGCCATACGCTCCTTTTTGTCCTTTTCCATTTGCTGCTTTACGGTGAGGTACTCCTGTTGGAGATTATTGAACGACTCCGCCTGCGCCCGCGCCTCATAGAACTGCTGGGTGATGTCCTTGTAAACTCCCACCGCAAGGTCGGTGGGCTGGTCGTCCTCGTCAAGTATCGTCTGGAACTTTATCTCGTACACCCGCTCGCCGCCGGGAGAATTCATGAGCTTCACAATGCCGCTGGATTCCTTTGCCCCGGCGATTATCTCCTCGTGGACGCGTACATAGTCCTCCACGGTGTCCTCGGATACGATATTGCCGCGCTCTACTATGTCGTATGGTACTCCCGGCTGCACCTCGTTCACGCCGAAGGCTTTCGCGGTGGTCTCGTCGCAGTATATCTCCTGCCGGCTGCGGCTGAACGTGAACACCAGATTCCCGGCTTCGCTCGCCGCAATGCGGAACGCCTTGTTGCTCGCCTTTAGCTGCTCCTGAAGCGCCACCTTGTCGGTGATGTCAAGAATGACCCCTTGAAAGAACGGCGGGTCTCTGTCCGCCATGTACGCGGAATGGTCTACCACCCACTTATAGCCGCTTTTGGACTTTATGCGGTACTCATATTGAATAAAGGAACGTCTGGCGGCGGAGTGGTTTTCCTCGCCGTCGAACAGTCTTTGCCTGTCGTCCGGGTGGATCATTCGCGCAAACTTATCGTCGAATAGCTCCTTTATCTCCTGCCTTGTGTAGCCCAGCATATCAAGAAATCTGCTGCTGATGTACAGGAAATCGTACTCCTCGGTGTCGGCGCAGCGGTGATATCCAGACGGTATCGTGCTGTTAAGGTAGGTCAACTGGCTGTTTAGCTGCTCCAACTGAACCACAGCGCTGTTATTCAGGATCGGGGTCACATCGGTGCAGCAGCACAGTACGTCGCAGTTTCCTTCTGAGTCGGTGACTATCCCGCACTTGTTGCGCACCCAGACAGCACTTCCGTCCTTTTTCCGTATGCGGTGAGTCGCGGCGAAGCCTCCGCTGCGTTCCACCATGACGTTTGCCTCGCTGATGACCCGGTCACGGTCCTCTTCCCAGACGACGTTTTTGACGTTCCCTCCGAACGCAGAGGAGAACTCCTCAAAGGAACTGTACCCGGTCATTTGAAGCATTTCCCGGCTGACTTTGCACAGCGTGCCGTCCCGGCGGCAGCAGATAGTCCCCACCGGGAGCATATCCATGACCACCGATACCGGGCAGACGTTAAACTCCCCGGCGCTGTTTTTATATTCAGGATCCTGCTGATCGATAGTTGGCAATAGTTTCACGTCCTTTTGTAATGATCAAGAAAGCATATTTTATCTGTCAAAAAAGAATTTATTATTGATTATACCATAAAGCCGACTATTTTGCAATATATTTTAACATTTTCAGACAGTAAAAAATCATACATGACCTTGCAGCCTTTTCTGGATTTATCCGGTATTATATACAGAATGTTTCTTGTGGAGGTAATTGTATGAAAAGAACTCTTGCGTTAATTTCAGCCGCGGCGCTGCTGGCGCTGTCCGGCTGCGCTTCAAAAGCGGACATTACGGCTCCCGAAAGTATAGCGCCGGCGGTAAGCGGCGGTTCGTATGAGAGCAGTTTTGACGCTGCACCGGAGGAGACCTCCCCCGCCGATACTCACGAAGCTGTAACTTCCGTCCCCGAAACAGACGCCGTTTCAGAGGAAGTCCCCGCTGTGACCGAAATGACCGCCTCTCAAACTACTTCGCAAACGACGGAACAGACCACGGCTGCGCAGACTACAACTGTGACCACCACGACAACTGCCCAGACCACCGCAGCCACGACAACAACGACAACCACGACAGCCACCACAGCGCAGACCCCCGCCCCAGAACCCGCCGAGGATATCGACCCGTATGCAGTAGCCGCAGAAAAGCGCCGGGAGCTACTGCCGGAGATAGACGTCCCGGTGTACTCCCACACCCACGCCGGGGACTATGTGCTGCTCACGGTCATGCCGGAGAAGATATACTGGAACGAGCTAAAGGATTTCCAGCCTACCGAGGGAGAGCCGTTCACGATGCTGTTTCCGGCGGTATTCTATGACGTGTTCAAGGAGTCGGACAGCGTACTGCTGAACTTCCCGGACTACAACTACACCAGATACGGCGACTGGGAGGGGCTTGAGGGAGTTACCGCGGACTTCATGTACCTGCAATATACGCCGGACGGATACGGGTGGCAAGCCGGTCTGCTGTACCCCATTAAGGACGGCATTCTGACCGAACTGGACTGCATTGACCGGGTGGACAAGTATTATGCGCACGACAGGTTCTGCGGCTATAACAACTTTGACGTGCTTATGGACGACGAGGAGGGCGAGGGCTTCCCGGACGAGTTCTATTACGGCATGACCGTGGACGAGGTGGACAGGTTCATGACGGAGAAGCACGCAGAATGTGCCGAAGCGCAGGCACGGGCTGACGCGGAGGAGGAAGCCGGTCTGATAGTTTGTGCATTGTTCAGCTTGGGTCACGATTTCATGATATACGGCGCGGAAATGCGGCTCAGCTTAGTTGAATAAAAAAACAAGGTGCTGAACAAACAGCGCCTTGAAATATTTGAAGGTCACCTCTAAACTTAATCCATTGCCTTCTTGATAGCCGCCATAAGCTCGTCGTAGGTCTCATAAGCGGGGAGATCGGGGTTAGCCGCCTTTATGCTGTCCGGGCTCTTGAACAGGAAGCCCGCCTTGCTGGCTCTTATCATGCCGAGGTCGTTGTGGCTGTCGCCGCTGGCGATAGTTTCAAAGCCTATGCTCTGGAGCGCCTTTACGGTGGTGAGCTTGGACTGCTCACAGCGCATTCTGAAGCCGGTGATCTCGCCGCTGGGAGCGACCTCCAGCGTGTTGCAGAATATAGTCGGCATACCCAGCTTCTTCATGAGCGGGCCTGCGAACTGCGAGAATGTATCAGAAATGATGATCACTTGGCAGAGCGAACGCAGCTCGTCAAGGAACTCCTTTGCTCCGGGCATGGGGTCGATCTTCGCGATAGTCTCCTGAATTTCCTTAAGTCCCAGTCCGTGCTCCTTGAGAATGCCCAGACGCCAGTTCATCAGCTTGTTGTAGTCCGGCTCGTCGCGGGTGGTTCTCTTAAGCTCCGGGATACCGCTTGCTTCCGCGAACGCGATCCAGATCTCCGGTACAAGTACGCCCTCTAAATCAAGACAGGTGATATACATTGACATTGTGTTTCCTCCGTTTTTTCAGCGGCTTTTTGCCGCCCATATTATTACAGAAATCATTATACCACATTTTCTTCCGGATTTCAATATGCTGAGGAATATTTTCATAGTTATAATTCTTGACAATATATTTTCTCGGTGGTATAATATTTTCATATAATTAAACCGAACAGAAAAATTCGGTATATTTCAGGAGGAATAAAGATGAACAATTACCATTTAGGCACAAAATGCGTTCAGGGAGGCTACACCCCCGGCAACGGCGAGCCCAGACAGATCCCGATAGTACAGAGCACCACGTTCAAGTACTCCACCAGCGAAGACATGGGCAAGCTGTTCGACCTTGAAGCAAGCGGCTACTTCTACACCCGTCTTCAGAACCCCACCAACGACATGGTGGCTAACAAGATCTGCCAGCTTGAGGGCGGAACTGCTGCAATGCTGACTTCCTCCGGACAGGCGGCGAACTTCTTCGCTGTGTTCAATATTGCGGGCTGCGGCGACCATATCGTGGCTTCCAGCTCTATCTACGGCGGTACGTTCAACCTGTTCTCCGTTACCATGAAAAAAATGGGCATTGATTTCACCTTTGTAAGCCCCGACTGCACTCCCGAAGAGCTGGACGCTGCGTTCAAGCCCAACACTAAGGCTGTGTTCGGCGAAACTATCGCGAACCCGGCGCTCACCGTGCTTGATATAGAGAAGTTCGCGAACGCGGCTCACGCCCACGGCGTTCCGCTTATCGTTGATAACACCTTCGCAACCCCTGTGAACTGCCGCCCGTTCGAGTGGGGCGCGGATATTGTCACCCACTCCACCACCAAGTACATGGACGGTCACGGCGCGGGCGTCGGCGGCTGCATTGTTGACAGCGGCAAGTTCGACTGGACAAAGCACGCCGAGAAATTCCCCGGACTCTGCACGCCGGACGACAGCTACCACGGCATCACCTACGCTGAGAAGTTCGGTATTGAAGGTGCGTACATAACCAAGGCTACCGCACAGATGATGCGCGACCTCGGCTCTATCCAAGCGCCGATGAACGCGTTTATCCTCAACCTCGGTCTGGAGAGCCTGCATGTCCGCATGAAGCGTCACTGCGAGAACGGTCTTGCGGTAGCGAAGTTCCTCAGCGGTCACGACAAGATAGAGTTCGTAAGCTACCCCAGCCTGCCCGGCGACAAGTACTACGACCTCGCGCAGAAGTACCTCCCGAACGGAAGCTGCGGCGTTGTGAGCTTCGGCATGAAGGGCGGCAGAAAGGCTGCGGAGGAGTTCATGAAGCACATGAACCTCGGCGCTATCGAGACCCACGTTGCGGACGCGCGCACCTGCTGCCTGCACCCGGCGAGCGCAACTCACCGCCAGATGAACGACGCGGAGCTTGAGGCATGCGGCGTTTACCCGAACCTCGTAAGATACTCCTGCGGTCTTGAGGACGCGGAGGATCTTATCGCCGATATCGCACAGGCGCTTGATAAGGTTTGATAGGCTGAAATAACAAAAATCAGGGCTGCCCCGAAGGGCAGCCCATTCTGTATTGTGAACGGAAAGTGGATTTACAATCCCCCTGCCCCC
This sequence comes from uncultured Clostridia bacterium, assembly GCA_945873955.1. Taxonomy (GTDB): domain Bacteria; phylum Bacillota; class Clostridia; order Oscillospirales; family Ruminococcaceae; genus CAG-115. The sequence goes on from CAMCFA010000056.1 coordinate 18,358, forward strand.
GTGTATAATAGAATAAACGGAGGTAATTTATCATGAATTTATGTCAAAATGGAAAACTTCTGCGCGACCTGCGCAAATCAAAGGGAATGACCCAGAAACAGATCGCTGATAAGCTGGGAGTACTGCCTAAGACCGTATCAAAATGGGAGACCGGGCATGGATTCCCGGACACCTCGCTGCTGACCGAGCTTGCCAAGCTCCTCGGCGTGAGCACTGACGCGCTGTTGTCCGGTGCGCTGGCGCACAATGCCGAGAATACCGGCGATTTCAAAAGGATAAGATTCTATGTATGCCCTCACTGCGGCGGGATCATGCACGGAACCGGGGAGTTCCAGATCTCCTGCTGCGGGAAGCGGCTGCTCCCGCTGGAAGCTGCGCCGGCGTGTGGTCAACATTCGCTGACCGTGGGAGAGATAGAGAACGACTTCTACGTCACCTTTGACCATGAGATGAACAAGGAGCATTACATCAGCTTTGTGTCGTATGTCGCCTGCGACCGGGTGCTGACGGTGAAGCTGTACCCGGAGCAGGATCATTCGGCGCGGTTCCCGAAGCTGTACGGCGGGAAGCTGTACTTCTATTGCAGCAGCCACGGGCTGTTTGAGTACGATCCGGGCAGTAAGCAGGATACTCCCGCCGAAGAAAAGCAGTCTGCCAGCCTTACCGCGCTGATGTCCGCATTTTCAAGGGCGTATGTGGATCAGCACAGCAGCTCCCCGGTGTTCCGCGATGAATTCGCCGCGAAGCTGTTCACGCCGGAGGAACTCAGCCAGATGGAGGGCTATATCTCAAGCAGCGGCAGCGATGTCAGGGAATATGTGTACTCTGCCCTTGCGCCGACGCCGCTTGCCAGAAGCCGGTTCTGCGAGGAAAGTCTGGAAGCGGCGGTCATGACCGGAACGCAGCAATATGTGATACTCGGCTGCGGCTATGATACTTTTGAGTTCAGAAACACGCACAATAATCTCCGGATATTTGAGCTGGACAGGGAGTCCGTGATAAGCGACAGGCTGAAACGTATCAAGCGCGCGGGGCTGGAAGTACCGGGAAATGTCACATATATCCCGGCAGAGCTGCCCCGGGACGATCTGCGCAGCATACTTGAAGCCAACGGCTTTGACTGCCGGAAAAAGACGTTCTTCTCCTGCCTCGGGCTGATGTATTACCTCACGGCGGACGAGATATCCGCGCTGTTCAGGGATATCGCGGGCTTTGCCGCGGCGGGAAGCGCTGTTGCGTTCGATTTCCCGGACAGCCACCTGTTCTCGTCGGAGGTGCCGCGGGTGAAGAATATGCTTGCCATGGCTGAGCAAAGCGGCGAGCCGATGAAGTCCTGCTTCGGATACGGCGAGCTGGAGAAAATGCTGGAAAACTGCGGATTCTTGATCTACGAGTTTCTCAACCGTGATGAGATACAGGACAGGTTTTTCTCCGGGTGCGGCGGCGAAATGACCGCTTTCGAGAATGTTAATTTCGCGCAGGCGGTGCTTTTTAAGAAATGATGAATTGTAATTTGTAGGGGAGTTGTAATTGCTCTGTAAAGTTGTCCGTGGCTGCCGTAGGCAGCCAACGGACGTGGGGGAAAACTCTTGTTTTCCCCCATACCCCTTTAGCGCTTTGTTGGCGTTAAGCAGCGCTTCGCGCCGAGTGTGGGGCGCTGCCCCACACCCCGCTTCCTTTTGGAAGCCAAAA
>CAMCFA010000057.1 GCA_945873955.1 uncultured Clostridia bacterium
GGGCTTCAAAATGCTGATGCTTCTTCCCGTTTCGATCAGCTATAACGGACAAACGTTCACCGCAGATGTACCGCTTCGCCTGAGGGGCGTTCCAATGGACCCGATGGAGGAATGGGACAAGGAGTACGAAAAGCTCAAAGAGCGTATTCGCAAGTTCTCCCTTGAGGAGGATAAGGAATACTGGCTTGAGAAGCTTGATTCTCTCGCGCTTGAACCGCCTGTTTCTGTCGAGGAACTTCGACTTGTGAGCCACTTCCTTGTCAGAAAATATATGTACTATTGGACTCGTCAGAACCAAGAGGATATGCGCGACGTGAAGTTCTACAACATCCTGGTAAGCACTCTGGAATGGGCAAAATTCTTCGGCGACTGCGCCTTTTCTTTGCTGATTAACATTTATGCCGGACCGCTTGCAGACGCTGTTATTTCACCCGCAAAGGACTTCTTTGTGGGTGCAGTCGGTGAGATAATCGCTGCGGACAAATTCACGCTGGACACCTTTGACAACTTTGAGTTTTCAAAGAATCTTGCAGCAGCAGGCGATAATATTATCGGCAACTCCATAAGCTTTACCAATTACAAAACGGCGCTTGCAACGCTTGGCGGCTATTTCGTTTATGCGTCTTTCAAAAACTACATCGTCAAATGGAACGAGGAAGGCGTAAGCGATATGTGGGGCGCACTTGTCAGCGGATTCTCGGATATGACCACAAACTGCATCAAGGCGGGCGCAAGCAAGCTTCTTGGAAAATGGGTGGAAAAAAGCGACGTCTTCCGTCAGAAAATCACTCCGTTTATTACGAAGTACTTCAAGGAAACTCAGTTCCCCAACTTCCAGGCGCAGTACAACCGCTGGCTGGAGCTGTACGGGGAGCTTGCCCTGGAAGGCGCAAATGAAGCGGCTTCTCTTGCACTGACCGACATTTTGGATAAATATGTGACCGAGCTGGTCGGCATTGGCGTGGGCAAGGTATTGGAGATGATCGACGACGTGGCGGACGTTGACGGCTTCATCATGTATGAAAGACGTTTTTATTTCTCAACGACCATCACGCTGGGCAACAGGAAATTCAGGATTATGCTGGATATCCTGAAAATGCTCGAAACCTTCGCCACTTTAGCGTGCCCGTTGGGAGTCTTCCTGATAAATCTGATCTTCGGCAATCTGCCTGCGGCAGCTGCTACCATCAGTATTCCGAAGGATCCGCCGCTGCCGGAGGAAATGTGATTTGAGGCAGCACCGCGCAGCAGCACCCTCGGTATTGCGCGGTGCTGCTTTGAATAAACATACTGTAGGACTTATTGAATCAGTACAACAGGACCTAACGCCCATGTTGTGCCAATGCCGCCCCTGCTTCGCGAAGCAGAGCATGAACAGCGCCGGAGGCAAATCCCGCTGCGAAAGTATGTGGGCGCAAATGAAGAACGAGCTGTTTTACAGCCGCGTCAGAAGAAGTACAGACTACACGACAGAACAGCTGAAAACAATGATCTGGCGCTACTACATGAGCTATTGGAATAACCGCCGGATATGCTCGTCGATAGGCGGAATGCCTCCGGCAGAGAAGCGCCGCAGATATTACTCGGACAAGACAGGCAAATCGGCGGCCGCCGCAAAGGAATAAATATCCACTCCGCTACGCTGCGTTTCAGACGTTACCGAATCTCCGAACACAGCTCCACAGAAATAAACCTCCGGTACTTGAGGTGCGGCTTGAAGAAAAAGGACCCAAAATCGGCGAGATCAGTATCGGGACTTCTGCAGAATGGACAGAGTACAGGACAAGCATAAATATTCCCGCTGGAGTTCACGCCCTGTTCTTTGTATATCACGGCACCGAAAAGATACAGATTAAAGAGATAGCATTCTGATGAATGTTTCATAAAACCGCATATAAAAATACAGCGGCACCGGAAAATGTCGCTGTATTCATTCTGTGCTATTTACTGTTTCTGATAATTTGCAATGATAGCGTCGGCAACCTTGGGGGAATACCATGTCAGCTCGCTGCGGTTGAATATGCCGAAATGCTCGTTGCCGCTGTAATACTGGTTGTTATCCCACCATACGCACGGAACTCCATATTCCTTTGCAACGGACAGATAATCGTTCACCCACTTAACCACCTCGTCGTTATTATATATCATTTCGTCGGGGATCGTCTTTGTAACAGAGCCGTACTCTGTGATTATGACCGGGATATCTTTGCTGAGCACATATTTATCCATCATCTTGAACACGGCTTCAATGCTCTTTTTTTCGCTACCGTCCCACTTGAAAAGCTCCCACGATTCCCCGTTGTGATAGGTGAAGCTGTACGGAGTGTAGGCGTGAAGCGCAACTCCGGTATATTCATCGTAATCCGTGTCGAAATCCCGGAACGCGTCCATGGTCACCTGTTGTGCGTATGTTGAGATAAGAAGCAGCCGCTGTGCATTGTTTCCTCCGGTAGCCCTTACCGTGTCATAGAAAACGCGGTTAAGCTTATTAACGCAGGCTCTGCCGTCCTCTGTGCCGCCGGTCCATTCTTCGGGAATGCCCTTGACGCGTGGTTCGTTCATCCCTTCGAACACAAGATGATCTCCATAATCCGCAAAACGCTCTGCTATCTGCTGCCATAAAGCCGTCAGCTGCGGAACGACCTCGTCCATGCTTTCGCTCTGCGGCAGGAGCCATGTATCAGGCTCATGGTGAATGTTTATGATAACGTACATTCCGTCTGCAATGCCGTAATCAACGACTTCCGCCACACGCTCCATCCACTCCGGCTCTACCGTGTAATCAGGAGCTTCACCCATATGATTTCCCCATGTTACGGGAACGCGCAGCACGTCAAATCCCTGCGCCTTTACGGCGTCGATCATTTCCTGAGTTGTGACCGGATTTCCCCATGAGGTTTCGTCCGCGCCGATTGCGTCGAGCGAGTTTCCGAGATTCCAGCCTGTTTTCATTTCTGAAACGAGGGACTTTGCGTCAAGACCTCTCATTTCGCCCCGGTCGATAACCGGGGCGGCAGCTTCTTCTGTGACCGCCGTCGAGGTTTCTGCGCCGCTGCCGGAATTATTTTCCGCACAGCCGCACATCATCACTCCTGCAAGGAGTATTGCTGCGATTTTAGTAAATCTTTGCTTCATATCTGATCCTCCATTCTAAATCTGAGTACATTCCATGACTGCGCGGGAAGAACCGGAGTTTTCTCCACCGGTATATCACGTTCGGTTATTTGTTCCTCGTCGGCGGAGTTCACCGCTTTGAGATCGTTTCCTGTTAGCACAGTATGGCTTATCTGAGTCATTTTGACATCAGAGTTGATATCCAGCCTGAATGGTTCCTGCTGAGAGCGGTTCACTGCGAAAACAGTAAGTTCACGAGTGTCGTCATTGTATACCGCTGTCGCTTCTATGTAGGGAATATTCTTTCCTCCTGCAGTGTAGCTGCCACATTCCGGCTTTATGTCTACGACTGTCCCCCTGCCGTATTTCAGCGCGTGGAGATAGGGATAGAATATCGTCTGCTTCCATACCCTGCCGCCGGTTTCAGTCATGATAGGGGCGATAACGTTGACAAGCTGCGCAAGGCAGGCTATCTTCACACGGTCACAGTTCTTCATCAGGGTTATGAGAAGAGTTCCGACAACCAGTGCGTCCTCAAGATTATAAATATCTTCAAGAAGCGGCGGTGCGACCGTCCACTTGGGTACCTGCTTATCCTGCTCTGAGGAATGGAACCACACATTCCACTCGTCAAAGGAGAGGTTTATTTTCTTATCTGTGCCCTTTTCTCTGCCGATCTTGTCGCAGATAGCGGCGACCTGCTTGATGAAATCGTCCATGTCGAGCGAGCAGCCAAGATAAGCGTCGGAATCGTTGTCCGGATTTCCGTAGTAATTATGCAGGGATATGTAGTCGATGTACTCGTAGCACTCACGCAGGACGGTTTCTTCCCATATGCCGAACGTCGGCATATCGCGGTTGGAGCTTCCGCAGGCGACCAGTTCAATGCTGTCGTCCACCCACTTCATCACCTTTGCAGCCTCGCAGGCTTTACGGGCGTATTCCTTAGGGGTCTGGGCGCATATCTGCCACTTGCCGTCCATTTCATTGCCGAGGCACCACAGCTTAATGCCAAACGGCTTTTCATAACCGTTTTTGCGGCGCATATCCGCATAATATGTCGGAGCGGTACTATTGCAGTATTCCACGCAGTTTCTCGCTTCATCAGCGCCCCTTGTTCCGAGGTTCACTGCCATCATGATGTTCGTGCCGGCTGCCTTTGCCCATTTCTGGAACTCGTCGATACCTACTTCATTGGTTTCAACGCTGTGCCACGCAAGTTCCATTTTGTGAGGTCTTTTTGACTTATCGCCGGTTCCGTCCTCCCAGTTGTACCCGGAAACGAAATTTCCTCCGGGATAACGCACAATAGGAACGTCAAGCTGCTTTACAAGCTCCATGACGTCGCTGCGGAATCCGTTTTCATCGGCAGTCGGGTGTCCCGGCTCATATATTCCGCCGTAGACTGCGCGCCCGAGATGTTCAATGAACGAACCGAAAATGCGGCGGTCTATCTCACCGACCTGCCTTTGGAGATCTAACTTTATTCTACAATCCATCTTCTTACCTCCATGTGATTTATTGATTTAATTAGTGCTTCCTTAATTATAGCTTTTCCGAAGCATTCATACAATAGAGATTTATGTTAATTAGCTGAATTATTCTGCAAACCTCACGCCTCTGAGCAGAATATGCTAGTTATTGTGCAGAAAATGTTATTGCAGGATATGTTAGTGAATGATATAATATGCAGGGAGGGATTTTGAGTGAAAATTAACAAAATAGGATATAATCACCGCCATGACGCTGATTTCTTTGTTTCGCGCCCGAACGGCTCCGGAGATAATCTTCTTCTGCTGCTGAAAACCCCCGCAATTTTTGAAATAAACGGCGAGGAGATCCACACAGAGAAGGATTCCTTTATTCTTTTCCGCGAGGGCACTCCGCAGAACTATCGCTCGGCAGGCGGGGAATTTGCAAACGACTGGTTTCATTTTACATATACAGAGTCTGAAAAGGATTTTTTCAGGGAGCTTGACATACCGTTCGACAAAGTGATACCTATTGGAGATATGAGCGATCTGTCTCTGATGGTAAAAAACATGAGCTATGAAAACTACTCTGCAAACCTGTACCGTACGGATTCCGTGGAGCTTTACATGAAGCTGTTTTTCCTGAAGCTCAGCGAGAAGCTCCACCCAACAGAGCAGAGCACCGTGTCAAGCTATTACGAGAAAATGTCGATGCTTCGCTCACAGATATACAGCAACCCTAAATACAACTGGAACATTGAGGATCTGGCGCACAGGCTCACAGTGAGCCGTTCTCATTTTGAGCATACCTATAAGAAGCTGTTCGGGATAAGCCCGATGAACGAGGTCATAAACAGCCGCCTGGAGCATGCAAAGTTTATGCTCACCTCCACGGACGTTCCCATAAACCAGATAGCCGAAATGTGCGGATACAAGAGCGACATACATTTCATGCGGCAGTTCAAGTCGAGAATGGGCATGACTCCGACGGAATTTCGCAGTCGCAATACAGTCAAATAAATTTTTCTGCGAAAGTGCTTACATATCCTGCACGCAAATGTAATAATAGCAGAATATGCAAGCTATTATGCAGAAAAAACATGGAAAAATACCTTGCTCAGAAAGTATAATAAGATTACACAAACGGAAACCTGTTCCGAAAAGAAAAGTGAGGTATTGATATGAAAGCAAGAAGATTAATTTCAGTCGGACTTTCTGCGCACTTCTGATGGGGTTTACCGCCTGCACCGATGAAGAACCGGCAGTTTGCGGTAACGAACCGTCTGCTCCGTCTGCCACTCAGGCGGTTCCTGCTACGACCTTAACTGCGGCAGAATTACTCGCAATGATGATACCGCAAAAGAAATCAGCAAAAAGCAGCTGTTTGAAGATTATAAATGGTCAGAAGAGATGTATAACTGCCTTGAAACAGTTCAGGATCTTACCGAAAAACACCCGGTCATCGACCTCTATGCAGGCGTATCCGCACAGTGAAAGGAGTTGCTGCACAATCCTGTTAAGAACAGCTTCAACAACGGCGCAAGCTGGACCCAGACACGCGAGAGCATTATTCCGACAGTACAGGCAGAGCTTGATACAGTGAATGCAAGACTGAACTCGTAAGCACATTTTTTAGCTAGTTCCTCCCTCCCAATATATGGAGCCATGTATAATGCATGGCTCCTTTGCTTTTGCATAATATGCAAGTCCGAATACAGGAAATGATATTGAAATGAAAGTTACAATTATGATATAATAATCATAGAGCTTTTATTATCAAAAATGCCTTGCACCTGTGTTCACCAAGACACGCCCTTATGGCTTGGTCAGGTGAACTCCATGCATATCAGCAAATAAAACGCAAAGCAGGACAAAGCTTTCTGAAAGGAGTTATTCTATGGGATTCAAAACGGATTTCGTATGGGGCGCAGCCTCGGCGGCATATCAGATAGAGGGCGCCGCTTTCGAAGATGGAAAAGGAAGTAACATCTGGGACAGTTTTTCGCATATTCCCGGGACAGTATACGGCGGTCACAACGGCGACATTGCCTGCGACCACTATCACCGTCTGGAGGAAGACCTTGACACAATGGCTGCACTGGAAATTAAAAGCTACCGCTTTTCGGTAAGCTGGGCAAGGGTGATACCCGGAGGCATCGGTGCAGTGAACGAAAAGGGAATAGCATTCTACGACCGACTGATAAACGGGCTTGTCAAGCGTGGAATAAAGCCCTGCATGACGCTTTATCACTGGGACCTTCCGTATGCACTGCATATCAGAGGCGGCTGGCTGAACCCTGACAGTCCGGAGTGGTTTGCAGAATATGCAAGGCTTATCAGAGAACGCTTCGGTGACCGCGTGCATGATTTCATCACCTTCAATGAACCGCAGGTATTTGTCGGCTGCGGATATTACAACGGCGAACACGCGCCCGGTTACAAGCTGCCGAAATGGGAGCTTCTGCGGATAGGTCACAATGTGCTGAAAGCGCACGGACTGGCTGTCAAAGAACTGCGCCGTGGCGAACCGTGCAGAATAGGCTTCACCGGAGCCTCCTGCCCTGCTGTTCCGGCGACTGAAAAAAACGAAGATATCGAAGCGGCAAGGAAAAACTACTTTGAAAGCGACTACGACGCGTTTGCTTTCTCTGACGCATACTGGTTCGACCCGGTCATAACAGGAAAATACCCTGAATGGGTGTACAATTATGAATCACATTTCAAGCCGGAGATAACAGACGATGACATGGAACTGATATCTCAGCCGATAGATTTCATCGGGCTTAACATCTATCAGGGCAAATATATATCGGCACAGGGACTTGTCGGAGAAACGCCGGGAACTCCCCGTACGTCCATCGGCTGGCCGATAACTCCGCAGGCACTGTACTGGGGACCCCGCTTTATGTTTGAGCGCTACGGCAAGCCGATAATCATAACCGAAAACGGAATGTCGTGCCATGATGCGGTTTCCCTTGACGGAAAGGTCCACGATCCTAACCGCACGGATTATCTGCACCGTTACCTCAGCGAGCTGAAACGCGCCGCTGAATCCGGAACTGAAATCGACGGATATTACGTCTGGTCGCTCACCGACAACTTTGAGTGGGCAAAGGGCTACAGCGAGCGCTTCGGTCTTGTGTATGTGGATTATGCAGCGCAGCGTCGTGTTATAAAGGATTCTGCAGAGTTCATAAAAAACGTCATATCCACTAACGGAAAAGACCTGTAATCATATTTCCCCCATCGCTTTATACGGTGGGGGAACTTTTATGCTCACAGTTGATTCAAAGAATAATATGTCAGTCAATTTGCAGCATATTACATTGTTTTAGAATGCCAGATGATGTACAATTTATGTAAAGAAGGCAACGGCTATGTACAGAAAGGAAGATAATTATGAAATCATTTACCGGTTATATGCACGGGGTCAACATGGGCGGCTGGCTCTCTCAGTGCAGTCACTCTGTTGAGCACTACAAATCGTTCATCAGCGAGGAAGATATCAGGAAAATTGCGGATATGGGTGCAGATCATGTTAGGCTGCCGATAGACTTTGAATGTATTGAAACAGAGTCCGGTGAGCCGCTTCCGTTCGGCTATGTTTCTATCAGCGAGTGTATAGAATGGTGCGAGAAATACGGGCTGAACGTAATACTTGACGTTCATAAAACAGCCGGTTTTTCATTTGACTCAAAGCAGAATACGTTATTTGACAGCGAACCTCTCAAGCTCCGTTATCTCAAGCTGTGGGAAATGTTATCTTATAGATACGGCAGGTGCAGGAATGTTTCATTTGAGCTTCTCAACGAAATAGTCGAAGAAACTCCGGAACGCTGGAACGATCTGTCACGACGTGCAATTCAGGTTATAAGAAAAAACGCTCCCGACAAGAAAATAATTATAGGCGGCATACAGTGGAACAGCGTTCATACTCTGCGTATGCTGGACAAGCCGTATGACGACAATATTGTCTTTAATTTTCATTTCTATGAGCCGTTTCTGTTTACTCATCAGAGCGCACCGTGGCTTGTCGCATTTAACATGATACTGCCATTCGTTCAGCCCTACGCTAACCAAAAAGACGGGAAGACTGCTTTCTTTGCTGATTATCGGATAATCGTAGAATTTCAAAATTAATTCACCGCCTGTGCAAAAATTGTTATATCTTAATAATATCATTCATTGACTTGTTTGTCAATAAGCGTTATAATCTATTAAGGCAATACCGCATAATTATTGTGGTGCGATTGCGCACTCAGTTCAGCGCAACATATCACATTTTTCTTTTACTTGAAGTGATGTTTTGCGCTGAACTGTTTTTTCGTCAGATTGTACAAATTGAGCGTAGGCGGGCTGACGCCCGTCAAACGAAATTTGTGCAATATGACGGAAAATATGCAAGCAAGCGTGCAACAAAGGCGACAGCCGGTAATTGTGCGGTGTTGCCTTAAAACAAGAAAGGGTGATTTTTTTTGAGAACAGTCAGGGAACTAAACGATTTCTGGAGATTCACAAAGCTTCCCGCAGGAATGAATATATCGAAAGACAACGTTATCTCTCCCGAATATGAAGATGCGTCATGGCAGCCTGTTGTACTGCCGCATACATATAATTCTGAAGACGGTGCAGGCAGAATGGCAGCTGCAGACGGTGGGGACTACTACCGTGGAACTGTATGCTACCGCAGAAACCTTGCGCTGAGTTTTGAAGAATGCAGCGGAAAAGAACTCTATCTGGAATTTGAAGGTGCTAATACTGTTGCGGAAGTCTATATAAATGGCAGATTTGCAGGAGAGCACAGCGGAGGGTATTCAGCTTTCAGATTTGATATTACGGACTATATATACCCGGACAAAGACAATCTGATAGCTGTTATCGTATCGAATGCTCCCACCGATTATATTGCGCCGATAACCGAAAATGGCGATTTCACGAAAATGGGCGGCTTGTACAGGGGTGTAAAGCTTATTGCAGTCGAGCCTGTTCATATTGCTCTGAAAGACAGCGGCTCCTGCGGAGTATATATAACCCCACGCAATATTTCAGAAACATCTGCGGATATAGGCATACTTGTCAAGCTGGATAAAGCCGAAACCGCAGAGGCTAAGGCTGTGATATTTGATCCGCAGGGAAAGCCTGTAACGGAGTTTTTCGGCAGAGCGGACAAAGACAGGATAACGCTTTCGGGAAAAATCAACTGCCCGAAACTCTGGAACGGAGTAAACTCTCCCGCCCTTTATCGTACGGAGATAACCTTATTCTGCAACGGGAAACCCGTCGATAGCATTGAACAGGAATTCGGAATACGCTCGTACCGCATAGATACCGATAACGGCTTTTTCCTCAACGGCAAGCCATATCCGCTCCATGGGGTGAACTACCACCAGGACAGTTACGAATCTGGCTGGGCAATGACTGACGCTCAGCGTGAGCGGGATTATCATATCATTCGTGACATGGGCTGTACCGCTGTAAGAATGGCTCACTACCAACATTGTGACCATGAGTATTCATTATGCGACAGGCTGGGTCTGTGCGTTTGGACGGAGATAGGCATAATCAATAAAATGTCTTCCGATGACAGCGACGCTCATGTTCTTTCAGACGGCTTTGGAGATAACGCAAAACAGCAGCTTCGTGAGCTTATCAGGCAGAATTACAATCACCCGTCAGTTATCGTCTGGGGATTGTCCAACGAACTTCACCAGATGACCGATGAAATATTCGGGCTTTACAGTGAGCTTTATGAAATTGCCTGCGAAGAGGACGATACAAGGCTGAAAACCTTTGCAGACAATCAGTTTTACGGCAGATTTCTGGAGCTCCCCGCTGATGTGGTCGGGTATAACCGTTATTTTGGCTGGTATAAGGATGCCGGCAGTGCGGAGAATTTCGGCGAATGGCTTGACCTATACCATAACGAAAAGGAAAAGCGCCCTGTCTGCCTTTCCGAATACGGCGGCGGTGGGGCAATTTCGCAGCACAAGGACAATGTGAATTGGGAAAGCGATATAGACCCTGTCGGAGTACGGCATTTTGAGAACTATCAGTCGCAGCTGCACGAGATATTGTGGAAACAATTCTCGGTCAGAAAGTACCTATGGGCTGAATTTATATGGTGTATGTTCGATTTTGCGTCCTATGGGCGAGTGGAGGGAGATACAGAGTCGCAGAACGACAAGGGACTTTGCACAAGGGAGCGCATTCCAAAGGACGTATATTTCTTTTACAGATCCGTATGGAGCAGCGAAAAAACCGTTTATATAACTGAACGCAGGCATGAATACAGGAATTGTGATGTCCCTTTTGTAAAGGTTTATTCAAATGCGGACGCAGTGGAGCTTTGTATAAATGATGTTTCGCACGGCAGGATATCCCGGTGCGAACTTCCCGATGCCGAGAGCACTGTTTTCGTGTGGAAAAATATAAAGATAAAAACCGGCACTAAAAACAAGATATGTGCTAAAGCGTATTTCAGCGACGGAACATCAAGGACCGACTATGCATTCTGGACAGGTAAATAAACGTGTCAGTATGTTTTTATTCATCATAATAGAGGTCGATTATGAACGTTGTTATTCTGATGCTCGCCGTGACAGCCTGCTATACAATATGCTCGCTGAATGACAAATACGCCGCTGCCCATAGCCGTATTTCTCACGGCACCGTCTGATTTCTTCGTAGATTTCCACTGTTATTGCCACTCCTGTTTTCCTCCCGTGTATCCTTTTCTTTTATTATACACGAGATACTTTTTCGTGGCTCACTTTTTTCTTGGCGTTTCCGGGTTTGGTGGTTCAGTTTTATTTTAGCAAATATAGTGCACCATCTGCTAAAGCTGTGGCTGATATTGCAAAGGCGGCGGTTAATGCCATGATTGCGGTGACTAGTTTTTGAAATAGTTTCGTAAGGATTCCTCCTTTCGAGAAATGTAGAAGCCCTAGACTAATTTGTCTAGGGCTCATAGTGTTATTTAGTTACCATAGTTCAAGAACTTCTTCATAGGAAAGGTTTGATCCAAGTTCATAAGTTTCACCGCTCATGATGGCGTGGTCAAGTTCGTCACGACGTTTGGCCGCTTCAGGGGATAATGTCTCTGCTATTACATTTCCAAATTCATCCACTCGCTCATAACTATTTTCTGTGATGTTGATTGCATTGTCAGGGACTTCGTATCCGTAGATCTCTTCAAACTCTCCATAGGTGAGATCGCTGCCGGGGATCTTATCATTTGGGTTCTTAGTTGCTGGCTTTGTGTCCTCGGGTTTGGGTTCAGATACTTCCTCGGTTTCCGGAAGCTGTGGCTCAATAGGTGCTGCGGTGTCAAGGTCATTGAGGTCGGGGTCTGCTAAAGATGATGCCTCGCCGGGTATGAAGCTATTCTCGGTGGCAATGTCCTTGACGTCGGTGACTATGTTGATGAAGTTATCGTAAACTTCCACATCAAATCCGAGATAGCGCTCCATAGCCTCAGGAGTCATCTTCAATGTGCTGGTCGTAACCTGAACTTCGTCAAAGCCGATATTCTTTTCGCTCTCGCCTGTTGAATACTCGAAGTCAACGCAGTCGGAGTGCCATACAACGTCGATCTTCATATTACTTGCGCCTGCAGCATGAACATAAATTGTCGAGCTGTAATTATCCTCACCACTCTCATAAGCTGCTAAACCAAACACGGGAAGCACCGACGATACTTCGACCATGTTTTCTGGGGTTGTTGTGTACCCTGTGCTCATGTTGTTCACAAAGATCTCATAGGTGTCGTTTTTTAGCTCGGGGTCTGTGTCGCTAGCAACACGCTCATCATATGTGAGGATCTGCCTTGCGCCAATAGCTTCTAAACGGGATTTGAAATCACTGATAAGCTCATCTACCGAACCTGCTACATTGTAGTACAGACGTTCGCCTGTGCCCTCATTTCTCAGAAGATTATACAAGTCCTTGCTTGCTATCTTACCGTCTTGGAGGTAGACTGGGGTACGGCCGGAGATGATGTATTCGTTGCCGTCGGAGTCGGTGTAGATTGGGAGACCTGCTAAATCAAGGAAGGTCTCACCATTATCATCACCGCCCGGGTTGGGGATCTTCTCCTGGGCTTCCTGGACATCGGGGTTGTCGTACCAGTACTTGAACTTTATTGAGAATGTGTTAGCGTCTGGTGTGGTGGGGTCTGTGGGGTCGATGTCGTCTGTGAGTGAGGGTGGGGCTTCTGCGGTGATTGTGGGTGGGTAGAGGTCTGATGAGGTTATGGGTTGGTTGTTGTTGCAGCCTGTGAAGAAGCTCGTTGTAACGCTGCTAAAGAGACTGCGAGAATAGTCTTGCGGACTGCGTCTTTTAATGAGAACATGATTATTCCTCCTTGTTTGAATATTATAGCATAATTTGGGGGTTTTGTAAAGTGAATCCTTTACCTTTATTCATTGTCATGTTTGAAAAACATAATACTCTTTCTTCACTGTGGTGCCTGCCGGTGGGTTAGGTGTGAAGGGTTTGTCTACGGGGACTGACTTGGGGTCGGTCTGGGTGCGGTCGTCGGCTCTTGCGGTTATTACGGCATTTTTTCTTGACAATTCGTTCGTCCTTTCATGCGTTCATAAAAACCCCGTTCCCGCAGCCGCTCAACCCCTGTTCTGCGGTAAATTCTGCCGCTGACGGGGAAGGATTTTTGACGCGTTCGGCTACAGAGTATGCCGGAAACAAGCTTTCGTATATATTATAAGGTCACCTCTAAAAACCTTGTTTGAGTGAAAATGTGTATAGCACACCGACTGCTTCTTTCAACGAGCGAAATTTCTGATGCGACGGCGTCCATGCCGTCGCCCGGTTATTTCGCTTTGCAACATCGTGTTGCACCTCCTCGTAAGGCATACAGCCTTACGAGGAGGCTTTCCTCGCATTCGGTGCACTCTTCCCATTTTCCCTTTTCAAACCGGTTTTTAGAGGTGACCATAACTTATTCACGCGGTTATGTCAACCGAAAAGGTGCATATTATGATTAAAAGGTGGACAAAACGGATATCGGCTGTTGACTTTGTGTTGTTTATCGGTATAATAAACTTAAAGGTGTCTTTGGGCACGAGAAACAAAACGGAGGTTTTAACGATGAAGATCACAAGTAAATCAGCGGCTATTTTGTGCGCGGCGACCCTGTTTATGACGGTGGGCTGCTCGAGCGGCGGCGAAACAAGCAGCGGGAGCTCCGAGCCCGACGCTTCCGACATCTCCGGAACCGCGGACGTTTCCGGCGCTCCGGATGCCGAAACGAATGAAAGCGGCACGGTATCAGAGGAGGATATTATGAACAGTCTGAACAACGGCATAATTATCGACAGCGTAAGCGGTAACGTTTATAAGAACGAGATGAACGCAAATCCCATCTCGCCGAACATATTCTGCGCCGATCCCACCGCGGTGGAATATGACGGAAGGCTTTACGTTTACGGCACGAACGACCAGCAGCAGTCGGAAGAGGGAATAACGAACGACTATGCCCATATCAAATCGCTTGTGGTATTTTCCACCGACGATATGGTAAACTGGATATATCACGGCAGGATAGAGGTCGGAGAGATCGCGCCGTGGATATATAACTCGTGGGCGCCGTCGATAGTTTCCCGCGTTGAGGACGACGGACTTACGCATTTTTACCTTTACTTCTCAAACAGCGGCGCGGGCGTGGGTGTGATAACCTCCACCAACCCCGTGGGACCGTGGACCGATCCGCTCGGCGAGCCTCTGATTTATCAGGATATGCCTGGGCTGGAGAATTGCCCCGCGCCCTTTGACCCGGGCGTGTGCATTGACGAAAATGGCGTGGGCTGGCTCTCCTTCGGCGGAGGCACACCGTCGGATGGCAGCACTATGCACACCAAGATCCCGAAGATAGCAAGGCTGGGAGAGGATATGCTGTCCTTTGACAGCGAATTTGTTTCCATTGACGCTCCCTACTTTTTTGAGGCGAGCGAGCTGAACTATATCGACGGGGTATATTACTATACATACTGCACCGACTGGCAGGATCACAAGATCGGCTGGGAGGAGTACGAGGGGGGCGACGTTCCGCCCGCGTGCAGCATGGCGTATATGACCACCAAGACCCCTCTCGACGCGGATAGCTGGGAATGCAGAGGAGCCTATTTCTATAATGCGGGAGAGAATGCCGACGGGGTCTCCGGACTTCGCTGGGCTAACAACCACACTCATTTCCTTGAATATAAGGACGTAAACTACATCATTCACCATACGCTTCTTCTGGAGGAGCTTATGGGAGGAACAGCGGGCTTCCGCAGTATAATGGCAGATTATCTGCCCATGGACAAGGCGACGGGCGATATCCCCATAACTGCGGCAAGCAAGAAGGGCGTAGCGCAGATAAAGCCGGTCGACCCCTATACCTATAACAGCGGCGCGCTGATGTTCACCTGTGCGGATATCGGATACGACAAGGTAACTGATCCTGCCGCAAAAAGCACCGCCGACGGCGCGTGGATATATGTAAGAGGAGCGGACTTTGGCTACGGGGCATCAGAGTTTATCGCCGAGGTCAAGGGCAAGGGAAGAATAGAGGTTCGTCTTGACGATATCTCCTCCGAAGCCGCCGCGTTCGTCGAATTCGACTGCGCGGATTATACCAAAATACGCTCGGACGGCTTTGCGCAGTTTGACGGAAGAAACCATAACGTTTATTTCGTATTTTCCGGCTCCGATATAGAGCTTAAGTCGTGGAGGTTTTCAAAGGGCGACGAGCAGCTTCGTCCCGAAGAGAGCATAGCCTCCACCGATATACCCTACAAGACGCTGGTATTTTCGGGACAGTCCGAGCCCGGACCGAGCCCCTCTGCGATGCTCGACATTCCGAAGAACGGGGACTATTCCATAAAATCCTCTTCTTTTGACAAGGACAGCGCCATGCTCAACCTCGGGTTTATTAATACCGATACCGACGCGGAGTATAAGGTGCTTGTGAGATCGCTGACGCTGGCAACCGAAAACGGAGAGGTTGAAATTCCCGTAAACAAGGAACTCGATCCCGCAAGCTCGTCGGAAAACGGGCTTGAAAACGGCTGGTGCGGCTCCGAGGTCGGATCGCTGATTTACGGCACGGAGGAATGCGGAATATTCGCGGCGGAAACAGACATAGAATGGATAAGCTATCGTCTGGCGCTTAAAATAAACGGCGAAGAGACGCCGTTCACATCCATCACCTACAATGTCACCGTAAGCGGTCTTGAGCTTGACGGCTGACGGCGGCAGCGGAAAATCAGGAGGGAAAAATGAAAAGACTTGGTCGGTTCGCCGCGGCGCTGACGGCGGTATTGTCGCTGACGGCATGCGCGGCGGAAGTGGGCACTGGCGCCGTGACGTCGGAGCCGCTACCGTGCGTCACCGCCGAGCCCGAAGAAGAGGAGGACACCGCAATGCTTGATAAGGATATCGTGAAATCCACAATAACTTCAACCGACGACGGCAATGGAAACTACACAAATCCCGTTATTTTCGCCGACGTGCCCGATATTGATATAATCCGCGTCGACGACGCGTTTTATATGGTTTCGACGACCATGCACCTGTCTCCGGGGTGTCCCATAATGAAATCCTACGACCTTGTAAACTGGGAAACGATAAATTACGTTTTTGATACACTGGAGGACAGGGATAATCTTGCCTTAAGAAACGGGGAAAACAATTACGGCAAGGGTCAGTGGGCGGCTACCCTCAGATATAACGACGGTGTGTATTACGCCGGCTTCACTTCCTTCTCCACCGGAAAAACTTATATCTATCATACCGACGATATAGAAAACGGGAAATGGGACAGGTTCGTGTTTGACGAGTGCTTCCATGATATGAGCCTTTTGTTCGACGACGACGGCAAGGTGTATATTGTTTACGGCGGCGGACAGATATGGTGCGTTGAACTGGAAAAGGATCTGAGCGCGGTCAAGCCCGGAACCAAGAGAAAACTCATCGACGACGCGGGACTTGTCAAGGGCTGCCTTGCCGAGGGCTCTCACGTCTATAAGATGAACGGATATTACTATATTTTTATCATAACATGGCCTCCTCATGACAGAAGAACGCAGCTTTGTTACAGAAGCGAAGCGCTCGACGGCGAGTGGGAAATGAAAGTGATAATCGACGATAATATCGGCTTCAGGAATGACGGTGTCGCACAGGGCGGTATCGTCGACGATAAGGACGGCAACTGGTATTGCTTTGCATTTCAGGATCACGGGGCGGTGGGCAGAACTCCCGTTTTGTCGGCCATGACATGGGAGGACGGCTGGCCGGTCGTCGGCGCTGACGGAAAGGTGCCCAAGACCGCCGAGATTCCTGGCGCGGGTCACGAGAAAAAGAGCGTCGTCACAAGCGACGAATTTATCAACTCACAGATAGTGAGATCCTATCACAGCTTTGCCGACACGCCCGAGGAAGCAGGCGAGAGCGATTATAACGGCTCTAACCTCGCGTTGGAATGGCAATGGAACCACAATCCCGACAACCGCCTCTGGTCGCTCACCGAGAGAGAAGGCTATCTGAGGCTGAGAACGGGCGATGTCTGCGGCACTGTTGCCGATGCGAGAAACACCCTTACGCAGCGAACCTTCGGACCGGAATGCGGCGCATATATAAAGCTCGACGTTTCGGGAATGAAAGAGGGCGATACTGCGGGGTTTGCCGCCTTCGCGGAAAAATACGGTTATGTCGCCGTAAAAATCGAGGACGGGAAAAAATATATCGTAACGGTTTGGTATGACGATAACGACGACGTTGAACGGGAATTTGAAACGGAAAGGGTCGAAATAGCGGAAAACGAAGTGTATCTGCGGGTCGACTGCGATTACAAAAACGCGGCGGACAAGGCGTATTTCTATTACAGCCTCGACGGCGAGAACTGGACGGAAATAGGAAATACGCTGCAAATGAATTATTACGGTCTGCATTTTATGGGATACCGTTACGCGATATTCAATTTCCCGACAAAGCAGTCGGGAGGTTATGTCGACGTGGACTATTTCAGGGTGGAAAACAAGCTGCTCAAATAAACTGATACATTCAATGCGTTTCAGCCGCGCAGGGGTCAGACCTTGCGCGGCTTTTTCTTTTTCGGGCTGCTGTTTTTTCTTCTTTCGGGAGGAAAGAGTTTTTTCCATTGAAAAATAGCGGCTTTGTGTTATAATTTAAGTACGGTACTGCGGCAGAAACTGCAATACTGCTAAGAAGGAGCAAAAATAAAGTCAAAATTTGAGCCGCATTAAACAAAGAATACGGCTGCAAAAACCACCCACCTCATAATGGGGCGGGTGGTTCATATTCAGTTAAATTGTTGCAACCATTCGCTAATTTCATCTTTTGAGGCTCCGCCGCCAAACCTCTTACCGCTTTCCCATTCGGCGGAACAGAGCGCGTGAAGATTATCGGCGCTCGACCCCATACCGCTGCTGTGCGAGGTACAGAACGGAATTATCGTCTTTCCCGAAAAATCATAGCTTTCGAGGAACGTGCAGATAATGCGCGGTGCCTGCCCGTGCCATATCGGATATCCGAGGATTATCGTGTCATAGTCGGAAATATTGTCAATACCGCCTGATATTTCGGGACGAGCCGAGGGATCGTTTTGCTCGCGATCGGCGCGTCCGTTTGTGTAGTAGGCGAGATCAGCTTCGGTGTACGGCTCGGCGGGAACTATCTCGTAAATATCCGCGCCGAGTATATTCGCGGCGTACTCTGCGAGTGTTTTAGTTGTATTGGTACACGAAAAATAAACCACCAGCGCTTTCATATTATCCTCCTCTGTCGGCTCGGATTGAGTAATACTTTCGGGCGGAATGCTTTCGGGAGCGCTCTGCGGCGGCAAAACGCTTGATGAACTTGATGAGCTCGATTGACTTGATACCGTCGCGGTTGATTGCGGCACGGATTGTACGGACTTATTATCCGTTGTTTCCGAACTTGGATTCGGTATGTTTATCGAAGTCTCGGCAGAAGAATCCGAAGCTGACGCAACAGACATGATCGAAGAAGATCGTTCCGAATTGTAACCCCTCAGTCGCTTCACTCCTTCAGTCATGGGGCTATGTGCGTTTCAACATTGGACTTAATTTCAACACAAGTGGCTTAATTTTTTCTGTCACCAGGTGGCTCATTTTTTTCTTAGCAAGTGGATCACTTTTTTCTTGACAAACGCAATCAGCATTTGTTGCTTTGGTAAAATAGAGTATTCCTGGCTATTTGCGGCTACTTTCAGAGAAACAAGATTAACTTATAGATATTTTTACAGTCAACTATCTTCAATTAGTATCTTATCCCTCCTCAAACCGCTTCCTGAGCTTCTCCAGCGTCTTTTTCTCTATCCGGGAAATATAGCTTCGGGAAATCCCAAGCTGCTTCGCTATCTCACGCTGCGTGAGCGCTTTCCCGGCATATCCCCTCCCGTCCCGGATACCGTACCGCTTGCAGATTATTTCCCGCTCCCGTTCGTCAAGCTCCTCGGCGATGAATTTGTACAGTTTCTGCGAGTTTATGCGCAGCTCGGTTTCTTCCTCGATATTGACACCGCTTGACAGTATGTCTGCGATAGTCAGCGTGTTTCCCTCGCTGTCCGTTTCAAGCGGTTCGTTTATGTACACCTCCGTCAGCTGGCGCTTTATTTGGTTAGCTATAACACAGCTACGGAAACAATTTCGGATACGCGAAATGCCGAATTCTGGTGCGGTTCTGTGAGAGTTGTACATGGGAAGAAGCCGGAGTATTCCCTGCTGTGCGCTAAGAATGAGGACGGACTGTCTGATGGTCAGAGGTTGAGGGTCATGCGACTGCGTGCCGGGCTGACTATCCGGGAGGCTG
>CAMCFA010000058.1 GCA_945873955.1 uncultured Clostridia bacterium
TCGGTGATTTCAGCTACTACAACATCGGCGACCGTGGCACTCGTTCTTTTGCGGAGCTCAAAGAACTGTACGCAGGAAACGGTATGGTGGGCTTTGTAGCAAAGGAGCGTGTGGACGGAAAGCTGATCCTTTCCGAAGCGGTGCAGATACTCAAGATGAAAGCAGGCTCCGCTTCGTGATGAATGAACTGCTGACCAAAGTAAAGCAGAACCTCATACTTGAACATTCGGCAGACGATGTACTTCTCGTAAACTATATCACCGCAGCCGTTTCATACGCTGAAAGCTATCAGCACATGGAACAGGGGTATTACACCGATAACCCGATGTCAGCGACTACCGAGCAAGCTGTTATTATGCTGTCATCTCACTTTTACGAAAGCAGAGATGGCAGCACAGGCGGCTTTTTCGGGGACAATGTTCAGGCGGGAAAACAGGTGTGGGATACAGTGAATATGCTCTTGCGGCTTGACAGGCGGTGGATTGTATGAGTTTCGGCAAGATGAATAAATCCATTGAAATAACGCAGAAACAGATTGTAGCCGACAGCGAGGGTTTTCAGTCCGAAACCGATGTTGTTGTGGCAAAGGTTCGGGCATACCGCGAGGGGCGGCACGGCAGCGAGAAATGGGCTAACCGCGCCGTTTTCTCCTCGGCTACCGACTTGTTCCGTTTCCGCACAATTCCCGGTCTGAAAATCTCAACGGATATGCGTATTCTGTGCGATAATTCAGTTTTTGAGATAACGTCCGTGGAAGATGTTAAGGGTCGCGGAATGTATGTTGAAGCGCTTGCAAAGGAGGTCGAGCCGAGTGGCTAAAGCAGAAGTAAAAATGCCCGATGAATTTCTTGCGAAACTGTCACGGCTCGGTTCGCAGACGGACACAATCGCGGAAAAGGTACTGCAAGCGGGCGGTGAAGTCGCTTTGGATAAGGTTCGGAGCAATCTCAAAGCCGTTGTGGGTTCGGGAAACAAAAGCGAATCCCGCTCCACGGGCGAACTGGAACGCTCTCTCGGCTTATCTCCCGTTATGGTTGACAAAAACGGCAACCATGACATCAAGGTTGGATTCTCCGAACCTCGTTCCGACGGTTCAAGCAACGCTAAAATCGCAAATATCCTTGAATACGGCACAAGTACACAACAGGCAAAACCTTTTCTGAAACCCGCAAAATCCGCTGTGAAAAAACAGTGTGTGGAAGTCATGAAATCCGCTTTTGAAAAGGAGGTCGGCAATCTGTGAGCTTGCTTTCCGAACTTACCGAAATTGCGAAACGGCTGAAAGTCCCCGCAAGCACTGCGGTGTATTCGGGAAAGCCGCCCGATGAATATCTGGTGTTCACTCCTCTCTACGACAGCTTTGAAATTCATGCGGACAACAAGCCCGAAATTGATGTACAGGAAGTGCGAATTTCGCTGTTCAGCAAGGGTAATTACAATCAGACCAAAAGCAAAATTATCCGCGACCTTATCAGCGCAGATATTACTATAACTGCCCGAAAATATGTCGGTCACGAGGACGATACGGGCTACAATCACTATGCCATTGATGTGGCGAAAGAATACGGAATGGAGGAGATATAATGGCAACAATCGGTTTGGATATGCTTTACTACGCGCCGATTACCGAAGATGAAAACGGCGATGAAACCTACGGCACTCCCGCAAAACTCGCCAAGGCTATGACTGCGGATTTGTCAGTTGAGCTTGCCGAGGCAACGCTTTATGCCGATGACGGTGCGTCCGAAATCGTCAAGGAGTTCAAGAGCGGAACGCTTTCCCTCGGCATTGATGATATAGGCAACAGCATAGCGTCTGTTCTGACAGGCGCGACTATTGACAGCAACAACGTGGTTATTTCCGCAAGCGAGGACGGTGGAAATCCCGTGGCTATCGGCTTTCGTGCGAAGAAATCCAACGGAAAATACCGCTACTTCTGGCTTTACAGGGTCAAGTTCGGTATTCCGTCAACCTCGCTTGCTACAAAGGGTGACAGCATTACATTTTCTACCCCGACAATCGAGGGCACGGTTCTCCGCAGAAACAAGCCGGACGGCAGCGGAAAGCACCCGTGGAAAGCGGAAGTCACAGAGGGCGAAAAGGACGTTCCCGCAAGCGTTGTTACTGACTGGTACAAGTCGGTTTATGAGCCGGCATACGCGATTACCCCGCCCGAAGTTTTACCGACAGAAAACGAGGAGGTCTAATCTATGGAAAACGAGCGCAGTTCTTTGATTACAATCGGCGGCGAGCAGTACGAAATGGTTCTCACCACACGCGCGACAAAGGCTATTTCCACCCGCCACGGCGGTCTGGATAATCTTGGCGACAAGCTGATGAAGTCCGAGAATATGGAGATGGCTCTTGATGAAATCGTGTGGCTGATTACGCTCCTTTGCAATCAAGGAATACAGATTCACAACCTCAAATGCGAGGATAAGAAACCGCTCCTCACCGAGGAAACCGTGGAGCTCCTCACCTCTCCCGGCGAGCTTGCGGAGTACAAGGACGCTATAACCGAGGCTATGATGAAAGGCACAAAGCGGAATGTCGAGAGCGAGGATAGTTCAAAAAACGCAGTAACAGCCGAGTAAACGATGATGAATTGTTCACTCGGCTGTTCTATTACGGCACGGCGCAGCTGCACCTCGGTTCGGAAGAGGTGTGGCTTATGCCGTTCGGGTTTCTGCTGGATTTGTGGGAGTGTCATAAGCAGTTTATGGGGATTGCCAAGCCGAAAAGGGAGATGTACATTGATGAGGTTGTGCCGATGGGGGTATAAATTGCCGTTGAAAAATGTATTGTTATGTGGTATAATGAATTGCAGAGAGTAGTTTATCTGCCCGACAAATCGGAAGTTGTCATCTATACAACTATTGTGTGCTCATTTATTATAAACAGCGACTTACAATTTCTTTAATAAGTAATGAGCTGACGCAGAACATCAATTAAGCCGCATGAGTATGTGCGTTTGAACAGGCAAATTTTTTTCCTTAATCTATACTGATACGGAAAACCACAGGAAACTCTCCGTTCGTGAACCCTGTATGGATATGAAGCCCATCCGTCTGACGCTTCCATTCCGGCGGGACATCTGTTCCAAGTACATCAACGCTTTTGATGATACCGTGGAAATGAGCGTGCTTAGATGCGTCCTGTTCGCCGAGCGAGGTAATAACGTACTCGCCGTTTTCACTGCTTTTCATAACGATTGCGTAAAGACGGCCGTTTGCGGTGGTGAAGCGTATATCCTGCGATGTGAAATTTTTCTTTATCCCGTCGGAGAACTGTCCGTCCTCTACCACTGTAGAACCTTCGCCTGATTTTCGCCATGTGGTGGTGTCGTAGATAGCCTCGCCGTTTATCTCCAGCCATTTTCCTATATCCAGAAGTATCTGCCTGTCCTCATCGGGGATAGTACCGTCCGCTTTAGGTCCGATATTGAGCAGCAGGTTTCCGTTCTTGCTGACAATATCTACAAGGTCGCACACTATTTCATGTGCCGGGCGGTAGACGTTCTCCGGAGTGTAGCACCATGAATTCAGCGCCACTGCTGTATCCGACTGCCAGTAATACTGCTTGATGTCGGCGAACTGACCACGTTCCACGTCGGGAACAGCTGTGCCGAACAGGAACGCATCATGCTTGTAATTTATCACCGCACCTTTTCCGCGTTCAGCGGCTCGGTTATAGTAATACGCCGCCAGCTTTTTCAGATAAGGCTTAAATGCACTGTGCTGAATCCACCAGTCGAAATACAGCACCTCCGGCTGATACCTGTCCACCAATTCGCAGGTGCGTACAAGCCAGTCGTTCAGGTATTCCTCGGTGGGTTCGGGCTTGGTGAACAGACCCTGAAAGTCAACAAACGGCATTGCGGGCCAGTAGAAATCGCCTCGCTCCAGCGGCTCTTTTACATCGCTGTCGAAGTTCTTACCCTCGCCCATAAAGAACCAGTGCTCCGCACGGTGAGAGGACGCGCCCACTTTCATTCCGTGTGATTCGCAGCTTTTCTTCAGCTCGCCCAGCACATCGCGGTGAGGACCCATTTCGTATGAGTTCCAGTGCGAAATTTCGCTGCGGTACATCTGAAATCCGTCGTGATGCTCCGCCACCGGCAGGACATAACGTGCGCCAGCCTTTGCAAAAAGCTCCGCCCAATCATCTGCGGAAAACTTCTCTGCCTTGAACATGGGGATAAAGTCCTTATAGCCGAACTCAGAGTGCTTGCCGTAGGTTCTGATGTGGTGCTCATATTCCTTAGAGCCTTGTACATACATATTACGGGAATACCACTCGCTGGCAAAGGCGGGAACGCTGTATGCTCCCCAGTGGATAAAAATGCCGAACTTTGCCTTGCGATACCATTCGGGCAGTCGGTATGCGGACAGCGAGCCCCAGTCGTCCTTGTATTCGCCGTTTCGGATAACATCGTTTATCGTTTCAAGATATGGTTTCATGTCGTACATAATCGTATTACCTCCCTTTTATTGATATTGTACAACGAAATCGATGTATAATCAAGACATATTTGCGACTTATTTTTATTTAGAATGTCGTGTTTTCGCATTGGAGGTCTGCATGACAGTATATAATGATATTGATATTATTTCAGATATTGACGGCTGTGTATTTCACGCTCTGAATGTCGTAAGTGCACGAATAGAGGGAAATATGCCGTTTCATGCTCATGGGGCAGGCTGTTATGAACTGCACTTTATTCCGTCGGGTAAGGGTGTGCTTCTTACAGACGACAGGAAATATGACATACAGCCGGGAACGCTTTATATTACAGGTCCGAATGTAAATCATGCACAAATTCCCGATAAAGACAACCCTATGTGGGAATATTGTATATATCTTAAAACCGAATCAAAGCCGGAAACGGAACATCTCATGGCGAGCTTTATCAACCGACCATTTGCATTTTATTCCGACTGTGACAGTCTGAAAGGATACTTTGACAAACTGTTCAATGAGCTTTCGGAGCGTCGCAGTGGGTTTTCAGTTGTATGTTCGTCTTTACTCACGGAAATTCTGGTGAATATTGTCCGTATCAACGCCGACTTATCCGTTACATATTCGGCAGAAATTGTTTCTGCCGCCGATAAATCAACATTTATCGTGGAGGTATACTTCCTGTATGGCTATCGGAATGCCACTCTTTCGGAGCTTGCAGGAAAGCTGAATCTTAGCATACGGCAGACACAGCGTTTTCTCTCTGAAAAGTACGGCAGGACATTTCAGCAGCTTAAAACAGAAAGCCGTATGTCATCGGCACAGATGCTCCTGCTCAACAGCGACCGTACAATCTCCGATATTGCTGAACTGGTCGGGTATTCTTCGTCGGAACATTTTTGCACAGCATTCAGAAAACAATGTGGTATCTCGCCCGGTGAGTACCGTAAAACCAAAATCACATAAGTGCCAAACCTGAACGTGAGGTTGATATTGATGAGATTGTGCCGGTGGGAATTTGATTGGAAAAGTGGTTGAAAAATGTGGAAATGTGTGATATAATGGATTTATGAGGGCAGTTAATCTGCTCTACAAATCGGAATTTAGTGAGGTGCTAATTCATGAATAAAGAATGGTCGGAAATGAATAAAACCTTACAGTTACAGATTAAGAGAAAAGATACTTTTTTAACTGGTATAGATACATTATTAGAGCTTCGCAGAACACTTATGAAACAAATTTTGCAGTTTAGAAATGAATTGTCTGCTGCCGATTTTTGTGCTATGCCCTTTATAAATGCTAAAGGTTATCATAACAAAACGATTGCATATTCTTTATGGCATATCTTTCGTATAGAGGATATTGTGGCACATTCACTGATTGCAAATAATGAGCAGATTTTGTTTGCAGGTAATTATCAGAGTCGCATAAAATCTCCGATTATTACAACTGCAAATGAACTTGTAAAAGAAGAAATCAGATGGTTTTCAAAGCAGCTGTCTATTGAGGAACTGTATCATTATATTGCTGATGTTGATGAATCCACAACCGATATTTTAAAGTCGCTTACATATAGTGATATGAAACAAAGAATATCCGATGACAGAAGAAAGCAATTGGAGATGCTCAATGTAGTAAGCACTGATGAAAGCGCATATTGGTTGATTGATTATTGGTGCGGAAAAGATTTTAAAGGACTGATACAAATGCCGTTTTCAAGGCATTGGATTATGCATGTTGAGGCGTGTTTAAAGATAAGAGACAAACAATTCTCTGTCAAGTAAATTCCCATTTATCGAGCAGTTTAACACACTAAAGGGGTAGCCACGCACGGCTGCTCCTTTTTCATATCCCCACCGAGCCGCAAGGCTCTTTTTTTATGCCCATTTTCCGAGGAGGTGACGCATAATGTCCGAGAATTTCGGCTTGAAAATCGGTCTTGAGGGCGAAAAGGAATTCAAGAAATCCCTCGCCGAAATCAACAATTCTTTCAAGGTGCTTGGTTCTGAAATGAAGCTTGTGGATTCGCAGTTCGACAAGAACGATAAATCTGCCGAGGCACTCACTGCAAGAAACCAAGTCCTCAACAAGGAAATCGACCAGCAGAAACAGAAAATCGAAACGCTCCGTTCTGCCCTTGCCAATGCCGCAGAGTCATTTGGAGAGAACGACCGCAGAACTCAAAGCTGGCAGATACAGCTGAACAACGCGCAAGCGGCTCTGAACGGCATGGAGCGTGAACTTAATTCCAACAATGCCGCACTTTCCAATGCCGACAATGGCTTTGATGAAGCCGGAGATGAAGCAAAGAACTTCTCCAATTCCGTCAAGAAAGCCGCCGACACAAGCACGGACGCTGACGGAAAGCTGAGCCGGCTCGGAGATACCGCAAAGAAAATCGGCGCGGCTCTCGGCGCTGCTGCTGCCGCAGTTGGTACAGCCTGTGTTGCCGCAGGAAAAAAGCTGTGGGATATGGCAAACGAAGTGGGAGCAGCCGGTGACCAAATAGACAAGACCTCACAGAAAATCGGTATCAGTGCCGAAAGCTATCAGAAGTGGGGATATGTATTTGAACGCTGCGGTGCGGATGTGGACAATCTCCAGAGCGGTATGAAAAAGCTATCCACCGTCATTACCGACGCTGCCGCCGGTTCGGACTCCGCAACCGAAAAACTGGCTGCAGTAGGACTTTCCATCGAGGACTTGAACGGCAAATCACAGGACGAACAGCTGAGCATAGTGATTGCAGCTTTGCAAGGCATGGAAGCAGGTGCAGAGCGTACCGCTGCCGCTAATGACCTCCTTGGTAAATCCGCAACTGATATGGCTGCTGTGCTTAACATGAGTGCAGAGGAAACAGAGCGTCTGAAACAGGAAGTTGAAGACTATGGTATGATAATGAGCAACGAAGCTGTTGCCGCATCTGCCGCTTTCGAGGATAGTCTTACCACGCTGTCACATACCGCAGGCGGTTTGAAGAACCGTATGGTGGGAGAACTCCTGCCGGGGATAACGCAAATCACGGACGGACTTGCTGACCTGCTTGCGGGAAACGATAATGCCGCCGATGAACTGAAAAACGGCGTTTCAAGCGTTATTGACGCAATAAAAACTCTCATTCCACAGGCGGCAAAGCTGGTTTTCTTTTCTCAGAATGCAGTAAACTATGATCGTTGCCACACCGGTGATAAGTCCACCCATAAGCGATAGCTGTCTGTATGACAAAGTCCATACCGAAAAAAAACCGGCGTATGCCCTCGGATTTGTAATGAAATTCAGCAGCCTGGCTCCGATAAGTGCGGCTGCCGCCACAATCGC
Organism: uncultured Clostridia bacterium; assembly: GCA_945873955.1. Taxonomy (GTDB): domain Bacteria; phylum Bacillota; class Clostridia; order Oscillospirales; family Ruminococcaceae; genus CAG-115. The sequence continues at coordinate 7,777 of CAMCFA010000058.1, forward strand.
AGGCAGGATCACAGCCCATATCCCTTGTTTGTTTTTCAGAAGAAATATGGCTGAAAGCGCTATGCCGACAATACCTGCCATTGCGGCGCATAAGTAGTAGCTTTGCACGGTATGACCGAAAATCTCAATATAGGGGCACATAATCAGTCCTCGGTTATTGCTTGGTAACCTTAAGCGATATTTCAACGAGATATGATATATTCATTCCTTCCTGTTCATAGGACGAGAGCAACACCGCTTTGCTGCTTTCAAGCGTTATAACGCCGTATTTTTTGGTGACATTTATCTCCGTATTGCCCTCCTCGGTCGTGAGGATCAGCTTTTCGTCTTTGAAAACTGCGGGTGCGGACATGCGAATTGTTTCGTCCGCAATGATCCAGCCGGTTACCGTGAAGTCATTTTTCTTCATCTGCGTTATATGGATCTCCTGATCCACATCGACCTGACCGATATACTGGGCAAGAGCTGCGTCACATTCAGCCTTGGAGGCAAAAGACGTATCGAGATCGGAATATTCATCGACGCCAAATTCCTCAAGCCCTTCAGCAATTCCCTCGCCGGAACTTTCCATCATCTTATACAAATTGTACAATTCGTCCGTTACTCTGATTGCCTTTGCTGTGACTGTTCCCTTATAGATTCCCTCCAGCTCGTCAAGGGAAACTTCGCCGTATGCGTCCATTCCACTTTTCAGCAGACCCCAGTCTTTAAGGTCTTTGCAGAATATTTCGATAGCCTCCTCTTTCGTGTAATTAGAACAGTCGTATACCCATTCGTTCACAAGACGACCCATATTGAAATCGTATTCGGGATCGTCATTGTACTCTTTTTCAAGCTTTTCCAGGTCGATGTACTGCGAAATGTGCTTTCTTATTGAGGCAACACGCTCAAGTCTGGCGGTTAAGCTATAATCGCTATAGGATTCCTCCCCGAACAGGCTCGCATAATTGCCGGAACGAAGTACGCCGTTGGGTACGCTGAGCATTGTTTCAATATTCTGGCGCTCCAGCTTTTTTATTTCGTCCGCACGTTTCTCCTGCTTTGCGCGAAGCTCAAAGTATTCCATCAACTGATCACGGGCGCGCTTGTTAAATTCATTTTTCTGGCTTTCGGACAATTCGTCGTAAGTCTTTGCGTCCCAGCCGTATCTCTCGCATATCTCCCCGATCTTATCCAGATTGTAAAAACGGGAAACGTCTCTGTAAAAGGAAAATCCGCTTGATTGGTTATCAAAGTATTCAAGGAACGTCTCTTTGTCCCCCGGCAGCACATAATTTCCAAAAAGATCATCCATGCCGTTTTTGTAGATATGATACATTTCATCTAACTTGTTTGATTTCCAGTAGGTCATGCCGGTATTTATGTAAGCACCCAGCACTCTTGCGCCCTTTGTGCCGAGTTCTACCATGGGGTTTATACCCTGCATTACGCCGCCAAGTTCCTCGGCTGCGCCCTCATAATCGCCCTCGACCAATCTTCCCGCCATTCGGGCAATGCCGTTGGAGCTGGAAAGAAGCGTGCCGACTGCGGATCCCGCAAATTCGGAGCCAAGCACCTGATCGATACGGTCGTTGAATTGCAGTTCTTCCCAGCAGTGCATCAGCGCGCCGTTTAGTACGTCCTCCATACCGCTGATCATAGCTTCTTTATCTTTGTCATATATTGCTCTTATCATAGTGGTAGAAGCCTTTCCAGCCGTATCAATCGCGTGTCCGACGCCTTCTTCGTCCTGATAACCGCCGCTCAAATAATTCATTACTGCCTGAACAAGGTCAGCGGTAGCTTGCTCCTGCAGATTAAGCGCTTTTATTTTCGCCTGAACGTAAGGCTCCAGCTCGGCAGCCATACGTTCGTCCTTCGCCTCATCTAGTGCAAGCTGCATACTGAACTTATCCAGAAACAGCTCCTTCTCTTCCTCACGCGTCAGCTTCGCACCGAAGATACTTGAGAAATGAGGAAGTGCGACAGACATCGTGCCGTTTTCGAGGTCATAGCTGTCAGGCTGAAGATAGCGCACCTCGCCCGTTTTTTCTTCAAAATATCCGAACACATATCTGCCCAGATCATCGGCTTCCTTTGGCAGAGGAACGGTGTAAACCACATCTTCTGTAAAAAATCCGCCCGAATAAGTGTCGCAGCTTACTTCTACAGGAGTGGAAAGAAACTCATAAGCCGATTTGTTCTCGATTTTGGAGAGCTTTTGCTCATCGAAAGGAGTTACCGTCAGTGTGCCGCCCTGTGAAAATGTGCCGTCTTCAACATGAATTGAATATCCGTTTTCCGCAACGGTGCCCACTGTCGTTCCTTTTCCGTTTGTATCAGTAGGAATTTTCGCAGCCGCTTCCGTTGATTTTACCATGGTTATAGCAGGTTCGTTGTCTACCATGCCGCCCGAAAATATATTTTTGAGGAAGCCGGGATACCAGAATCCTGTTACCGCAAGGCTTCCCGCCAGAACAATAGATGTAATTGTGATGACTAACGGTTTTTTGCTGCGCCGCTGCCTAGAATTCTGCGTTTGTGGGTATTGCTGCATTTGTGGTACTTGCGACATTTGCGGCATCTGCTGCATTTGTGGGACTTGCTGCACTTGCCGTACTTGCTGCACCTGTGATACTTGCGGTTGTTGTGTAACGACAAAGTTATATCCGCAATACCTGCAGAACCTATCTCCATATACGATCTGCTTTCCGCAGTTCTGACAGAAATTTACACTGTTTGCCATGGGTATGCCTCCTAAAAGTTAATTTCATTGAAATGCTTGAGTTTTTGAAAAATATAGCAGAGAACACGATTTACTCGCTTCAATTGCTCCTGTTATGGACTTTCCTTTTCAAAAATCAGGTTTGATTTGCCGTCGCAGGGTGAAAGAACGCAGATCCGGTTTTCGTTTGTTTCCTGAAAATTGTTCAGGAAGCTGTATGAACATTCGCCTATTATAAGCTCAAAGCTGTCCGCCTTGTCATAGCGGTACATTCCCTGCTGAAAAGTAAAAACATATTGACCTTCGGCAGCGCCTGCGGGCAGTCCTGTCGCGTCGGCAAGCTCCTGCTGAAAATCAATAATTACACTCTCGCCGTCGCCGTTAAAAGTCATGCTGCCATACTCCGAAACGAATTTTCCGCTGTGCGCGGGCGGTTCGGGAGAGACGGCGGGGGGCGGCTGTTCGGTGGCACAGCCTGTCAGCAGGGCAATAGCCGCCGCAATAAGTATCACTGTTTTTTTCATTGCATCACTTCCTTTTCGGGTTACTTTGAGATAGGATATACTCTGCAATCTTAAAGAAAAAAGCAGAATATCAGAGCACCGCCGATTAAAAGAAATACCAGTCCCAACGGCAGCGGGAACGGATGTCCGACAAACCGCATAAATTCGGGATTATTCGGGTTGTAGCAAATTTTCATTTTTGAATCGACCGGATATTTCGTTTTCCGAATAGTCCGAAAAGGTGCAGTTTGGGTATAGCTTTTGCCGTCAACGATATACTCCACGACAGGGTGGTAGTAGGTATGCCTTACGCCGCGGAAATAGGTTTCATCTGTTTCCAGCTTTACGACGGGCGCATTCATCGACACGGTGCATTTTATGTAAGTCAGAACCTTTGCCATAATCAAAAGCAGACCGATAGCGGCAATAATAATGCCGACAACTAAAAAGAACAAATCACTCATAACGTCACCCATTCTGCGAAGTGATTAAAATTACCCCGACAATTATCAGCATTATGCCAATAAACGGCAGAATAAACCCGCCGCCCTTGGTGAAACTCTCATTCGGTTTTTGGGGATTGTAATACACTTTGATATTGCCGCCGATTTGGATTTTCTGGGGTTTAGAGTAACCTTTATTTCCTTCTCCGCGGTAAATTTGTCCGTTCACTACATATTCAAATTGAGGATAATAAAAATAGTGGTTGAAGCCCTCGTCGTCGGTTTCCTGATATTCTCGCACACCGATTATTCTTCCGACGGTTCTGCCCGAGCATTTTATTTTCTTTATAATGCCTGATATAATCGCAATCACTCCGACAATCAATAATCCGATTCCGACTAAAAAGTTGGTGGATGGCATAAAAATTACTCCTTTTTTATTGCAGATATTATTTACTTTAATTATAACATATTTTTTTTGCAGAAACAATAACTGCCACAAAACTGTCAATGACAATTTTTGTGGCAGTAGTTGATTTTACAGGAGAATTATGCTATTATATATAAAAAGGGGGACGGCTATGTTTACGGAACGATTTAACAAAATCATGAAAATTATCGGCGCAAAGCCAACCGACATTGCCGGTATTATCGGCTGCGACCGTTCAGCGGTTGACCGTATATGTAAGGGAAGCCGTGTACCGCAAAACGGCGGAAAAAGTGCGTTGAGATTTGTTGCGGCAATTTATTCGTTTGCCGATGAACACGGAAAAACAGCAGATGTTTTGAACGAAATCGGCTGCTCTGTTTCATCTTCCGCGGAGCAAATCAAAGGCGAAATAATGCGCTGGCTTTATGACGGAGAAGAACCGATAAAAGTGCACAAGGAGGCGCCCACAGCTTTACATTCGCACGATAAATTCGGGCATCGCTTTTCCGCAATACTTGATTTAGCGGAATTTTCCAACGTTCGTTTTGGAAAGCTGCTGAACATAGACCCGTCGTATATCAGCCGTTTCCGAAATGGACTGCGCACACCCTTATCAAACTCTAAACTCACGGAGGAAATGTGCCGTGTTCTTTACAGTCGGCTCAAAGGTCAAAAGCGCCTTTCAAATCTTGCAAGACTAATGAACATATCGCCCGAAAATCTCCATGACGATATGAATTGGGAAAAAGCGCTGTATTCTTGGCTGTTTCTTTCGGAAGACAATATGGTTTCTTCCTTTGTTGTCGGAATGGTAGACCAAATCGGCTCGTTTTCTGCCGATATTATTCAGCCTCCTCTGCCCTTTGAACAGGCGGCAGACAAAACTATTTTAGGTGATAATCAGCTGCTCTATCACGGAATGGTCGGTTTGCAAGCTGCCGTTCTGCGTTTCCTCGGAAATGTCATCGAAAGAAAAGAAAAGGACTTATATCTTTACTCCGACCAGAATATAGATTGGATTACCGCCGACAAAGCCTTTCAAATGAAATGGATGTCGTTGATGATTCAATGTGTGACAAGCGGCGTGAAAATCCACATTATTCATAATATCGAACGAGATTTGACTGAAATCGGCGAAGCAATTCGCAGCTGGCTGCCTCTTTATCCGTCGGGACAAATTGAATCGTTCTACCTCAACGGACAGAAAAACACGAATTTATCAACAACATTGTTCTTATGCCCGGGTTATGCATGTATTTACGGCAACAATGTGGCCGGCACGGAAAACGACAGCGGAAATTATCTGTACGAAACCGAACCCGAAAAGATAAATATGTGCCGTCAGTTCTTTGATACGCTTCTCGGAAAAGCGAACCGTCTTATCAGAGTATGCAAAACCGCTGATTTTAATCTGTTTGAGAAGCTTTCGTCCGATATTACGGTTTTAAGCTGCTGCCCGACTGTATTCTCAATGCCTCAAAATCTTTTTTCGGAATGCTTTAACCGCTACGAATTAAAGGTTGATTCAAGCGACGCACACGATATTTACAAGCAAATGAAATGCTTTTTTGAGAGGGCGTTGGTGTCGGGGCATTTTCACGAGTGTGCGCCTTTGCCGAGCGACGAGGACTTGTTTAACGGGAAAATTTATCCGGAATTTCTTTCGACGGCCTATTCTCCGCAGGAATTTGCAGAGCATACAAAAAACATAATCAGTCTTCTGGATAACACAAAATACAGATTTTATCCTTTGCCCGAACCGAGTTTTTTGGACGTGCAGCTCATTATTTCCGAAAAAAGCGTTGCAGTCAGCCGGTTAAAAGCACCGTTCTTCACGATTTTCTTGGAGCATCCGTTACTATGTCGCGCTTTTGTCGAGTATGCAGATTCGGTAAAAAAGCTGTACAATCAGGATAAAGTAACGCTGAAAAGAAAATTGGAGGGATATTGCTGATATTACATTAGCGGAACAATTATACAAAAAGCGTTATCTCATAACAGAGAGGTAACGCTTTTTATATCATATAGCTGCCTGGGGGAGTGTGTCAATATGGGATATTTACAGCGACCTCGATGTCGATGTGTCCCATAAGGTACTGAAGCGTTTTCGGATTCATCACCGATTTAGCCATGTTACTGCAATAGGTGTGACGGCAGACGTGAGGAGTGATACCCGGCATTTGCAACCCTTAGGCAAAAATGCAACCTTTGCGACCGATATGAAACCCTTATGCAACCATATACAACTTGTATCAAAATATGCGTTTGTAGCCAGTGAAACCTACAACCGTAGAAAATAATCAAAACCACGCGTGAAAGCGTGGGGTTGTGATTTTTGAAATGTGTCCCAAGTTTCGACACAATACGACGTCACAACCGCTTAATTGCCAAAAATCATAAAAAGTGTCGCTGTCAAGGTTGTCTTCGACATTCATTTTAACCTTGACAGCGACATTTTTTATGATATAATGACAGAGCGGTTGTGACGTCTTTCGACATTTACACAGTTTTAAAATCGGACTCACGCGTGGTTTGCACTGGCGCTTCAAGCGCTTGATACCGGCTTGTGCCTGAAGGCACACTGAAAGTTTGGCAACCGCATCTTATTCTCGAGCAGCCGCTTAAGCGGCTGTTCCTTTTTGCTTATTTGTTCTTGCTACCCGTAAACGGGTCAATATACTCTTTCAGTGTCAGTTGGTCATTTGCTATATCCTCGGTCAGTTGATTGCGGATATACTCCTCAATCGCCTTTTTATTCTTACCTACCGTGTCTATATAGTACCCTCTGCACCCAAAATGCCGATTGCCATATTTGTACTTTATATTTGCGTGTCTGTCGAATATCATCAGTGAACTCTTCCCTTTCAGATATCCCATAAAACTCGCTACACTTATATGCGCCGTTATTTATACCAGCATATGTATGTGATCCGGGCACGCTTCTGCTTCTATTATGTTCACTTTCTTTTGTTCGCACAACTGACGCAGTATTCTCCCGATGTCTGCTTTTATCTGCCCATATATTACCTGTCGCCTATATTTCGGTGCAAATACTATACGGTACTTGCAATTCCACTTAGAATGTGATATACTATGATTGTCATCCATTTTACTTCCTCCTTTGCTTCTTAGATGTGGTCGCCAAACCTACTTCTATTATAGCACAGGAGGTTTTTATTTTGCTTTTATCTAAAGATTTTTATTCCACCGCTTCAAGCGGTGGTTTATTGTGCTGAAGCTACAAATGAAAACCACCCTTTCTGGAGGGTGGTTTTTCTTTTGTCTGAACGCCTGTTCTGTACGCCCATTCTGCTATTCAGTTGTGCTTACGCTAAACCAACAATTCTTTTCAGTAATGCAGATGCGTCCATAGCGTTTTTCGTGCCGTCGTTGTCCATGTTGCCGGATCTGTCGCTGAATTCGCAGAGCATAGCAACGTAATCGCCTTTTTCAAAGACATCGGGCAGGATAACCTTCGGGAGCCGCAGTCTTCTCAAAAACAACGACCTCAAAGGGTACGGTGAGGTTAGCACCGTCCTTTGCCTCGCCCTCTGTTGAACATTCTCAACGGAACATAGGGACAACCGATTATTCGACAAGCAGAAACCCCGCCGCAGATGCAAAAGCAAATGCGGCGGGGTAATTTTATAGTTCTATTTCAATTTCCGACTTGAAAAAACTGTCATATTGTGATATACTTGATAAAAAAGGGGGAATTCAAATGATTGACGCTATATTATCGGTCATAGAAAACGAGGAGCAACGAAACGAGTTAGCTGATTTTTATTCCTGTTACAAGAACCGACTGTATTCAATAGCTTTTTCAAAGTTACATAACGAAACGGAAGCTGAGGACGCTGTTCAAGAGGCTTTTTCAAGAATTGCGGGCAAACCCGAAAAGTTTTTCGATATTCCGCTTGAAGAAAAACGAATTGCTTATGTTGATGTAATGGTCAGAAATATTGCTATTGATATGTTTAATGCCAAGAATAAGTACGTTACGACCGATTTTAGCGAACAAGAAATTTGTGAATACGATAATATCAACCTTGATGATAAGTTATTAGAAAACATTTCACGCAATGAGTTGGTGGAGTTTGTGGATAATTTGCCGCCATTACAGAGAGATGTATTGATATTGACTTGCTTTGTCAAACTTTCGATTGACGAAACAGCCGAAAGATTGAAAATATCCAAAAAAGCTGCGAACTGGCGGTTGTATCTCGCAAGAAAAGCCATTAAAGAGTTTATTTCCGAAAGGGGGAAATTTTTATGAGCGAAAATATTTTGGAAGAAATTGTTGCAGAGTCGTACAGGCATGAGTTTGAACAGTTTGATAATTCTCCAGAACACGTCTTTTCTTTGAAACACAGATTTGCTATGAAGCGTATTTTTTCACGTTATGCAAGGAATGTTGAAAAAAACAAACATAGCAACAATAAACTGATTTATGAGGTAAGAGATAATAACCGTCGCTTGTCAATAAAGCAAAGATTGATTGTTGCCGTGCTGATTGTTTTTCTGATGACTATGCTCGTGGGTTGGGTTATTGTGTATGTATCGCAGAATTTCAGCGGAACTGTTCATCAAAATTATACACAACTTACGGCTGTAAATACAGATAATTGTCCTCAAACCATAGAATACAAATATTATTTGTCTGAAATCCCCGAAGACTTTGTAGTAATTGAAACAACTTCTTCGCCTTTTGTTGAGCATACGGTTTACTATAATTCATCTACAAATCAAACTATTGATATAATGCAGAGTGTAAAAACAAGCTTTCGTCCGAATTACAACACTGAACACAACGACCTTGAAGAAATTGAAATCAACGGTCACGACGGATTGTACATAGATTTCAGTGACAGCGAACACTATTCATCATTACTTGTGTGGGATAATGATGATTATATCATAGAAATTGGCGGCGATTTGCCCAAAAGTTCTATTATAAATTTGGCTAAAAGTACCGAAGTTTTATTAAATTGATAAATCCGGGGTGGTATTTTGCCTTTCAAAACAGATGTATATTATAGAGAGTGAAAATTCTCGAATAATTTTGAAAGGAGGAATTTCTATGAAGTTGAAAAGATTGACTGCTTTACTTCTAACCATAGCTTGTTTATCTTCAACACCTAACATGACTGCTTTTGCGGAAAACAATGAAACATTCGTTGTAAATGAAGGCGTAGCCCCCGCATATGAGATTGCCAAAAACGTTTCATCGGAGTTGAACATTAGCGGTGCAACAGCATACTGCACAAGCACTGTGCGTGGGGACAATACAGCAAGCATTACGGTTACACAAACGCTTCAGAAATTCTGGGGATTGTGGATATGGAACGATGTTAGCGGTGCAGAATGGACTAAAACCGTAAATTACAGTACTACTACATTATCATCAACCAAAAGCGGTCTGGACAGCGGTACATACCGTGTAAAGTCGGTTTTTGAACTGACTGACCAAAACGGCGAAACAGAAACTATCACTATATACAGTGATGAAGTAACAATCTAAACCAACGATGCAAACCTACAACAATTCATATCTCAAAATACAAAATTTGAGAACCATGAATAGCAATCACGTTAAGTTAAGCATCAGATACAATGAAGGTAAATCATGAAATCACTATTAAAACGAACAGCAGCTATGATATGTGCTTTAGGTGTATTGACGGTAATAACGCCAAGTTCATTTGCAACTTCAGATGGTCAATTCCATGAAAATGAAACCTATGTTCTATCTTCGGAATATGAATATTCTCCTTACTATGCAAACCTTATTCAGTGGTTTGAGGATAATAATTGCACGGATGAAGAAATAGAAAATATGCTGAATGACGAAGAAACAATGAAAATCATCTTGTCCGATGATTTTTGGAATACTAGTGTATCAACATGTGCAGTCGAAGAAACCGCAACTCCTAGGTCAAATAGTTATCCGATTGCAGGCTATTCAGACGGTGATTATTTTTCTAACAATAGACAAGCATGCACACATCATGTATCTGATTTCAGTACTTGTTATCTGGACGGCTCATGTGGCTGCCGTTCCTTTGAAAGTAGCATACAATGTGCAGGTTTCGCTAGGTTGGTTTATTGGGCTTCAACAGGTAGTTCTATTACAAGTCAAGATATGGTAAGCGGCTTAAGCTCATCTCAGTGGACAACAGCCAATATAAAAAAATACTTCACAGACAAAATCACAATAGGGTCTTACGTTCGCCTATATTTACGGAGCTATGGTCATTCCTTTATTGTTACAGATATAACAGACACTGGCATTTCTGTGTATGACTGCAATTATGTAGGACCTTGTGAGGTTGATATGCGAAACTTAACATGGGCAGATATTAAGTCTAAGTTTACATATATTGTGAACGCATATTGCTACTAATCTCATATTATGCGGAGGTAATCAATGATGAAAAAAATTGTTTTAGCATTATCGGTTTGTTTACTTATGACAGGCTGTGCGAGCAATCAGCATCAATCGGAAGCTGAGAATGGTTCAAATATGAGTACAAGCTCTACAACCAAGCCTATGTCGGCGGAAAATTCCGTGGCGGAAAACTCATCACCGGCAGAAAACGAAAGCAATGAATATCTGTATAACAGAAGTTTTATTTCAGGGAGCGGCGAGGACGGGTTTTACTCGGTACATTTCCCCGATGAACAGGGTTCGTTTAATGCTGACAATGAAACCTACCGCAGTGTAAATGGGGAAAATATGTTTCTCGGTTTTGCTTATCTGAGGGATACACAAAACGGCACTTTGAAAAGAGTGTATGACCCTGCTCTGCAATATACCGCTGTACAATCCTTTGGGGATTATAAGGTAAAAAACGCTTCCATGCTGATTAATGCTTCGGATGGGCTTTATATGAACTGCGTGACGCTTGAGGGCAGCATACGACTTGTCGGAACAGTATCTGAGGATACGAATGGGTTTGTTGTGAACTTTGCAGACAGCGGCAGTCTTCCTTCCCTTAACCCGAGCGGAGCTGGCGATAATTTGTATACCGCATACTTTGCCGAAGACTGCGGTTATTACAACGAACTGAAAAATTCTGCGGAAAACAGTGGTGAAATTACTCTGACGGCAGATGGGATTTCAATTGCTTATAAGCCCGCTTTCGGACTTTCGGAGAATTGGCTTAGTTTTAACGAATTTGAAATAAGCAAATAAAAACAGCATTCTATGTTGTGGATTATTGTAAAAGCTTATATTACTACGATATTCTACAAAACACCTGCGGACAATTTTGGCCCGCAGGTGTTTTGGTAATTGAACTGAAAAGAAAATTGTTTATTGCTTTGCGGCGGTATAAACTATTTTCATAATTTCCTGTCTTATTTAGTGCCTCCTCAACAACCAGTCATTTCTAAAACATCCCTATTTTGAACACCAA
>CAMCFA010000059.1 GCA_945873955.1 uncultured Clostridia bacterium
GGTGTCTGCGGTAAACTCAAATTAATTCGCCGAACGCTTGGGGAAAAGCGCTTTTACTCGGCTTAAATAATTGGGGAAAATATATTAAGAAGTATGTTAGCCAATATAGCTTACAATACTGTCTTGCAAATATTTATTGTGCTATTATTATATCATTTTTGAGTATTTTTTGCAACTCTAAATTATCACAAATTTTGTACAGGAAAACTGGTTATTTTGTACAAGCCGATAACGGAAGTTCAGTAGTTCGCTTTAGACGCTTGCAAAACCTCGCAAATAATGGTATAATCATGTTAAAGTAATCGTTTAGAGGGTGAGTTCACAAATGAGCGCAAATTCCACAAGGATACTTAAAGCCGGGGATAAAATCCCGCTGGAACTGGGCGGCGAAGCCGAAATTACCCAGACGCTGGGACAGGGCGGACAGGGCGCAGTGTACCGCGCCTCCTACCGGGGACGCGACTACGCGCTGAAAATGTACTTCGCAAATAAGCTGAAAAACCCGGAGCTTTTCCGGGAGAACCTCCAGCGCCTGTGCGAGGAGGGCAGCGAAAGCCCGGCGTTCGTCATGCCGCTTATGCTCACCGCTGAAACCGGCGACGGCTTCGGCTTCTTAATGAACCTTATCCCGCCGGAGTACGCGCCGTTCTCCGATATCCTCAACGCACGGGTGAAGCTGAACGGGCTTTATTCCGTGGTAAATTCGGCGATCAGAATAACCGCGGCGTTCCGCGAGCTGCACAACAGCGGGCGCAGCTATCAGGATCTCAACGACGGCGGATTCTTTATCCGCCCCTCCGACGGCAATGTACTAATATGTGACTGCGACAATATCGCCCCCTACGGCGAACACCTCGGCATTGCCGGAAAGCCCGGCTATATGGCGCCGGAGATAGTCCGGGGCGAAAAAGCCCCCGACAAGCTCACCGACCGCTATTCGCTGGCGGTGGTGCTGTTCCGGCTGCTGCTGCGCGGCGACCCACTGGAGGGCAGCCGGGTGCTGAAAAGCGTCTGCCTTACCGAGGACGCAGAACGCCGTCACTACGGCTTTGAGCCTAAGTTCGTCTACGACCCGGAGGACGACTCCAACCGCCCTGTCCGCGGAGTACACAACAATATCATCAAATTCTGGAAGATCATGCCCGACTATATCCGGGAGGCTTTCACATATTCCTTCACCACCGGGCTTTTCCAGCCGGAGAAACGGCTTATCGAAAAGCAGTGGCTGGAGCTTCTCGTGCGGCTGCGCAGCGATATCTGCGCCTGCACCTGCGGGGCGCAAGGGTTCATCTCCGGCAGCGAACGCGACCCGGACGGCAGGGTGGTATGCCCCTGCGGGAATCACTACCAGCCGCCGCTGGCGCTCCACATGGGCAGGCAGCGTATACTGCTGTTCGACGGAGCGAAGCTGTTCGGCGATAACGTGGAGCTTCTAGGCGAGGTAGTCCGCAACAAGCTGAACCCCTCCCTCTGGGGACTGAAAAACCTGTCCTCCGAGGAGTGGAGCTGTACTCTGCCCAACCAGCAGGAAAAGCAGATCGCCCCCGGCTCCGCCGCGCCGATCTTCAACGGAACAAAGATCACGATATGCGGCGTCCCCTGCGAGATAAATGCAGATATAGATCAACAAGGGAAATGCCTTTAAAAGCCGCGTTTTTGTGCAGAATTTCCTTTGACTATTCCGCTAAAATATGTTACAATTAATAATGCAAAAATAATACAGAAATAATCGTGCAGCAGTTGCGTAAGTCCAGATCAGACCGCAGCCGCTGCACTTTTTTGCGTTCAAAAGCGAAAGGAGAAAGTATATGGAACAAACCAAAAACAGCAAACTTGCGACAGCCCCGGTGAACAAACTCATGCTCACCATGGGCATACCGATGATCCTCTCAATGATGCTTCAAGCACTCTACAACATAGTGGACAGCGCCTTTGTATCGAATATGCCGCAGAACGGCGAACAGGCGCTCAACGCGCTGACACTGGCGTTCCCGGTGCAAATGCTCATGGTAGCCGTAGCGATAGGCACCGGTGTCGGCATGAACGCGCTGATGTCCCGCAGCCTCGGCCAGAACAACCGCCAAATGGCAAGCATGGCGGCGGGCAACGCGATATTCCTCGCAGCGGTGATATACATAGTGTTTCTGCTGTTCGGCATATTCGGCACTGACGCTTATGTGAACTCCCAGACCACCAGCCCGGAGATCCGTCAAATGGCGGTAGAATATATCCGGATATGCTGCACGCTTTCATTCGGCATTATTTTCTTCTCGGTGTTTGAAAAGACCCTGCAAGCCGCCGGGCGCTCGCTGTATTCAACTATCGCGCAGGTCAGCGGCGCTGTGGCGAACATAGTCCTCGACCCGATACTTATCTACGGCTGGCTCGGTCTGCCGGAAATGGGGGTAGTCGGCGCGGCTCTCGCCACGGTGATCGGACAGGTAGTGTCCTGTGTGCTGGCGCTGATCTTCCACCTGCGGCTCAACAAGGAGATAGACAACCGCCTGAAATACATCAAGCCCTCCGCCTCTGTGATCGGCAAGATATATTCGATCGGACTTCCCGCGATAATCGCGCAGGCGCTGATGTCTGTGATGACCTACGGTCTGAACATTATCCTCGTCAGAATAAGCGAAAACGCCGTGACCGCCTACGGGATTTACTACAAGATACAGCAGTTTATCCTGTTCGCCGCATTCGGTCTGCGTGACGCGATAACTCCGATAGTTTCGTTCAATTACGGCATGGGCAGCCGCCCACGGGTGAAGCAGGGCATAAAATACGGAATGCTCTACACTCTTATCATCATGGCGGCGGGGCTTATCCTGCTTGAAATATTCGCTGAACCTCTCGCGGGGCTGTTCGGGCTTTCCGGTGAGACCCAGAGTCTGTGCGTGGGGGCTATCCGCGTTATCTCGCTGTGCTTCATATTCGCCGGGGCAAACGTTGCCTTTCAAGGTATTTTCCAAGCGCTTGAAGCCGGGATACAGTCGCTGGTGATATCCGTCTGCCGTCAGTGCCTGTTCGTTCTGCCGCTGGCGTGGGGCTTCTCTGAGGTTGTTATCAGCTCCGGGGATAGCGGTATGATGTGGCTTGTCTGGCTGACGTTTCTTATCGCGGAGGGAATTTCTGCGGCGATTGCTGTCGTATTTATGTTGAGGGTCAACAAGACCAGAGTCAAGCCGCTGGGAGATAGTGATATATAAATTGTAATTTATAGGGCGGATTCTCTTTTCCTCTTTGCGCAGCAAAATTGCTTTTCGCTTCCTTTTGGCTTCCAAAAGGAAGCGGGGCGTGGGGCAGAGCCCCACACTCGCGCGACAGCGCGTTACTCGGCGCGGAAGCGCCATATAACGCGTACAAAGCGCTAAAGGGGTCACAGGGGGAAAACAAGAGTTTTCCCCCTGTCCGCGGCTGCCCACGGCAGCCGCGGACAACCTCACAGAGCAATTTCAATGCGCCAGTAAATTACAATTTACTCCCCCGTTCAATCACCAACTCTATTTATTTTCCGCAATATTTCATGAATTCCTCCCCCACCTCCCGCATATTATTAACCAAAACAATGTCAGGAGGTTAATTATGGACGACATGAAGAAGCTTGTTGAAAAATACAAGCGTGAGCTTATGGAATACAGCCGCGCGGCAAAGCCGGAAAAACTCAGCTTCCCGGAAATGCTGCCCGAAGAACCCGCCGCCCCGGCAACTCCCGCAAAGCCGCAGTCCGAATCGGCGGCATCCCCCGTGCTGAAGCCCTCTGAACCAACCACACCACCCGCGCCCGCCAAGCCGGAAACCGCAACCGCAGACGAGCGCACCTCGTTCAGCTACACCCCGGAGGACGAGCAGCCGCAGGACGTGTCCGCACGCAAGCCGCGGATAGTAGGCTATTCCGAGGATCAGAGCGCACTCAATTCCCTTGAAAAATACTTAGCAGAGCTGGAAAACCGCTCCGCCGGACAAGAAGACGAGGAGCCAAACACCGTCCCGGACATGGCAGCCGATGAGATCACCGAACCCACCCCGCCGCCCGCCGCAGCTCCCGAAAATCCCGCTCCGCCCGCAGGCAGCGATGAGGAACAGAGCTTCAACGAGCTGCCGCCGCAGTTCACCGACACTGCCCCGCAGAACGACATCACCGGCAACGCGGTCATTCCCGAAACCAACTTCTCCACCGACACAACCGAGCCGGAGCAGCCAAATCCCTTCCCCCGCACCGGAGAGGTCAACACCGCCGAACCGGGACAGGAGGAGAATATCGGCAATATCCCCGAAAGCGGGCAAAGCCCGGACGAACAGCTAGGCAGGCGCAGCTTCGAGAGCCAGCAGACGCCGCAGAACTCCCCGGAGGACATCAAACCGCTTGTCCAGCAGACCCACGACAACTTCCCGAAATTCCCGCCCGAGCCGAAGTACGAAACCTACGAGGACTTCATCAAGGCGAACAACAGACTGGGTTCGCTCAGCTTCCGCACCTACACAGCCCGAAACGCCCTGCCCGTCCCCAACGCGAATATCGTGGTATTCAAGACTATCGGCGATAAGCGGCACACCTTTTATAACCTCACCACCGACCGCAGCGGTCAGACAAAGGAGGTAACTCTCCCCGCACCGCCAAGCTCCCTCTCCCAGTCCCCCACCAGCGGAGTGCAGCCCTATTCCCTGTTCGACGCCGAGATCACCGCAGAGGGCTTCAACCCTGTTTCCATTAGGAATCTTCCCGTTTTTGAGGGCGTTCTTTCCGTGCAGAGAGCCGCAATGATCCCCAGTGCGGGTATGTCCGCCGGCGAAACTATCACCGAGGAAGAACCGGAGCTTACGGAGGTGCCGAATGCCTGAAATTCCAGTACCGTCTATCCCGGAAACCATAACCGTCCACCTAGGACCGCCCAATTCCGACGCCGAGAACGTCACGCTGTCCTTCCCCGACTATATAAAGAACGTCGCCAGCAGCGAGATCTACCCCACATGGCCGGAAGCGGCTATCCGCGCGAATATCTACGCCCAGATATCCTTTGCGCTCAACCGCATATACACCGAGTGGTACCGCAGCCGCGGCTATGATTTCGACATAACCAGCTCCACCCAGTACGATCAGGCGTTCGTCTACGGGCGTGATATCTTCAACAACATCAGCAATATCGTGGACGAGGTTTTCAATAACTACATCGTCCGACAGGGCAGCGTAGAGCCGCTTTTCACGCAGTTCTGCAACGGCACCTCAGTAACCTGCGAGGGGCTTTCCCAGTGGGGAACGGTAGAGCTCGCGAACCGCGGTTTCACCCCCTACGAAATGCTGCAATACTACTATGGCGATAATATCAATATCGTGCGCAACGCCCCGGTCGAGCCGTACATCGGCAGCTACCCCGGTTCACCGCTGGGCTTCGGCAGCGCCGGCAACGAAGTCCGCACCATTCAGGTGGAACTGAACCGTATCGCCGACAACTACCCCGCTATCCCAAAGATATACCCCGCAAACGGATTCTACGGCGACAACACCTCCGAAGCGGTGCGGACGTTCCAAGGAATTTTCGGGCTGCCCCAGACCGGTATCGTCAACAAGGCAACGTGGTATCAGATAAAATACATCTACGTCGCGGTCAAGAATCTTGCAGAGCTTACCTCCGAGGGACTTCGCCCCAGCGAGGTCGAGGAGTTCTTCCCGGAACGGCTCGTCCGCGGGGATTACGGGCTTCCCGTCCGTTCGCTGCAATATTATCTGAACGTCATAGCCTACTTCAACCCCGAAATACCCAGCACCGAGATGAACGGCGTTTTCGACTTAGCCACCGAGAATCAAGTCAAGGCTTTCGAGGAATTCTACGGGCTTAATCCCGACGGTATCGTGGACTTCCGCACATGGGAGCTTATCCAGCGAATATACAACGATATCCGTTCCGGTCTGCCGGAGGGCTACGCCGGGAACACCGCCGCGCTCTATCCCGGATATGTCCTCACTCCGGGCATGCAGAACAACGACGTCCGCGCGTTCCAGACCTACCTCAACCTTATCGGCAGAACCTACCGCGATATCCCGGAGGTGCCGGTCACGGGCTACTTCGGCACGGAAACGGAAAACGCCGTCCGGATATTCCAAGAGCTGTTCGGTATCCCGGTATCCGGCGTCGTGGGCGCGCCCACATGGGACGCTGTTTCGCGGGAATACAACTTTATCCGCTTCGGAACTCCGCGCACCGGCTGATTATCTAGCCGCCTTCTTTATTGAGGGCGGCATTTTGTTGACTTTTTCAGCTTTGAGTGGTATAATTTCACCAGAGGTGATCACATGGCTGTAACATTCCAGAAGCTGACCTTAGATCAGATTGACGAGTTCATAAGCATTCGGCTTCGCCAGCTCCGGGAAGAGGGCGCGACAGAGAAATCAGACCTTTCTCCGGCTCTGCTGGACTACTACACCCGGCACATGCACGACGGAACATTCGTATCGTGGGTAGCAATGGACAACGGCAGGATAATAGCGACCAGCGGAATGTCTATCGTGGAAAAGCCGCCTTACTTCGCCTGCCCCAGCGGAAAGATCGGATTGCTGTCCGGAATGTTCACCGAAAAAGAATACCGTCGGCATGGAATAGCCAGAGAGCTGCTGTCAAGGGTGGTCAGCGAAGCGCGGGAAAAGGGCTGCGGAACAATCCAGATTACTGCCTCGGATATGGGAGTTTTGCTCTACACCAGCTTCGGATTTGAGAAGAACAACAATTTCATGCAGTTAAAACTATAATCCAAGATCGCAATGTAGGTATAAAATAACCCCCGGCTCAGCGAACCGGGGGTGAATTTCTGATTTCAGCGCGTTATTATGAGAAACGCTTCTGATACATGTAGTTGTTAACTTCCTTGACAACGAACACCGCGATAATTCCGAGGCAGGCAATCACCGACAGAATGAAGAAGATGCCGCAGGTGATGTAGTTGTAACCCTTGAATACGCCGGGGATCTCAGACAGACCCTGCTCAATAGCAGCGTCCCGAACTGCGATAGAATTTGCTACCTTTACGCTTCTCTCGCCGAATGCAGTGAAAATAGAGGAGAAGTTGCAGGAAGCGATCATTGCGTAAAGTCCCAGAGTACCGAACTTTGAGAAGCTGTAACCGCACCACATGGAGATCGCAAGGAACAGCGTGATACCGCCGTAAGCGATAAAGTACATGTAGTCCAGCGCACCGAGGGTGATAGCGGTGTAGTGCTGCTTGTCAAACATCAGTACAGCGATCATTGTCAGCACAAAGCTGAGCACAATAGAGCCAACGCCGATAAGCAGCGCGATCGCGGGCTTCTTTTCGCTTTCGCTGAACTTGAATGTCAGCTTGCTCTTGATCTTGCTGAATGCCATTATCGTAACCACAGCAGCAGCCACGAAGGAGAGGATCAGCATGATCGTAGCGATCCACCAGCGTGAAGTCATGCCGTTTGAGCCTACCCAAGCGATAGCGTCCTCGTCGCCCGCCTTTGCCAGCGCCTTTGTCGGGTTGTAGGTCTTGACAACCCACAGGAATCTGAACACGATAGCAAGGAGGTTAGTAACAGTCATTGCCGCACCGAACGAGAAGTAGAAGATCATCGCCCAGTCGCCTTCGCGGACATACAGGATAGAAGCAATAAGCGCCACTGCCATGATAAGCATGAGAACAACGCCCTGCGCAATGCTGGTATCGTCCAGCCAGCCGATAACTATCGACCAGTTGCCGCCTGCGTTGCCGATATTTCCGTAAGCGGACATACCGAACGAAGCGAATATCGTAGCGGCAGCCATAACAAGGAACATCACAATGGAGAACTTTCCGCGCTTCCACATGTCGCTTGTCTGTTCGTCAGTGAACAGCATATCGTCCGCGTGCTCAAGCGAACTGAGGTACACGAAGTACACGCACGCAGCAAGGCAGATAACCGAGTCGATCGCGCCGAAAATACGCATGGAGTTTCTGAAATTCGCAAACGGGATCATGATCGGCACAAGACCGATAAGCGCCTTAGTGCCGAAAACTGCGATCAGATAGGACTTCGCAAACGCGAACCCCTTGTAGAAGCAGAACGCCAGCACCAGCAGAATACCGGTGATAACTATGTAGATCAGCGCAATGTTGACGATAGTGTCCCAAAGCGAAAGGATTATCTGATTGTTATCGATTTCAGCCTGCGACGCAAAAGTCTTGCCGAAGAGCTTTACTATGCAAGCCTTGCCCTCTTCGTTGTATGCGTTGCGCTGGGCGTAAACCGGATTAATGAA
Source organism: uncultured Clostridia bacterium (assembly GCA_945873955.1). GTDB lineage: Bacteria > Bacillota > Clostridia > Oscillospirales > Ruminococcaceae > CAG-115. The sequence goes on from CAMCFA010000059.1 coordinate 8,250, forward strand.
AAGCGGCTTCATCACCAGAAAGAATGTAACAACAGCCTCAATTACAGCGAAAGCCGCCATACCGATGCCTATGAGCTTATTCAGCGGCGTTTTTCCTGCTGCGGTGTTGTTTACTGCGGCAGATGTCATTTGGTTATTCCTCCCTAATCAGAACGGCACACGCACATTCCCCTGCACATTGCGCCATGCTAGTGCAGCCCCGGACAATAAAGCCCGCAGCCGCCCATATAACTCTATTAAATTATAACATATTCCAGCCGGATTTGCAAGCAGCAACCCGGATTTTTAGCCATGCGCTTTCACCAAATTTTGTTCAAAATATTTGTGCAAAAAGCAGACATAAATTACCCCTAAAAAGGGATCTATCCCGCATTTTCGCCGGAATAGATGTCGCCGACGTCCCGCCCAAGATCGGTGGTGTAGAGGAATTCCACCACGTCACCCTCGTGCAGGACATAGTCCGAAGCGGACATCTCCGGGAACTCACCGTTGACCCGGTACATCCAGCCGCTCAGCTCGCCGAAGCCGAACTCGTAAATACCGCCGATCCCTTTGACGTAAGTCCCCCAGCCGCTGCCGGTATAGTCCACCCGGATCTGCTGCTCCCGCGCCGCAGCTATCAGCGCGTCAAAGGCGGAAGCGCCCTCCGGCAGCATTACCTCGCAGCGCGGGATAACAGCGCCGTCCGGCGGGATCATCTCCGCAGGATTCACCGCCGGGTCGATCCCCTCCAGCCCCGGCAGGACAGAGGAACAGTCGGCGGAAACCACTGCCCTCATTGTCCCCGTTCCGCTCTGGGCATAGTATTCCTCCGGCGTCTTGACGTCCAGCAGCCACACCCCGCCGCTCACCACTGCCAGAACCGCCGCAGCGGCAAGCAGCGCCTTTTTCCGCCGTAATATGAACAGCACAACGAAGACCGCCGCCGCAAGCCCGATCACCGCCGAGATACCCGCCTTGATGTGAGTCCCGGTGATACCGCCACCCGCTGGCAGCTCTCCGGCAGCTTCCACAGTGAGAGCGCTCTCCTCCGTCTGCTCAACCTGAACAGCCTGCACGACCTGCACCGTCTGCGTAACTTCCTCCGTCTGCGCCGGGACGTCATTACTCCGCGCCGCCCCGAACAGCATTTCGCCCCGCTCCGCCAACGCCAGCGCGGTGAACGCCTCCAGCGCTTGAACCGTGGCAAGTCCGTTTATCTCCCCGTCCAGGAGGTGCGCGTAGCCGCCCTCCCTGCGGTACTCCTTAAGCTGCTCCGCCGCCTGATATGCCTTTTCGGTACGCCCCACGGCGCAAAATGCTATCACAGCCTGCGCCGTGCTTTCGCAGTTGCGTATCCCCATGGAGGTATACCCGCCCTCAATGCCGCCGAGCCAATCCGCGCCCCGCTGCGCCGCCTGCTCCGCAGCTGGGATTCCGCACCCCGCCAGCGCGTAAACCGCCGCCGCGGTTATGTCCACGTCCCCGGCGTCCCCGATAAGCGAAAAGCTGCCGTCCGCATGCTGCCGCGAGATGATATACTCCGCCAGTTTTTCTGCGGTATTCGTGGGATTCTCCGGAGGCTGCGCCCCGGTGACATTCAGCGCGATAAGCGCCCATATATACGCGTTGAAGCCTTGCCTGTCCAGTTCCTCATTGCGGAACACACCCAGCTCCGCCGCCTTTGCGGGATCTCCCCCGGCTGCGGCGATACACACCGCCGCCCGCTGGTAGTCCGTGGGCTTCACAAACCCGCCGGACTCCGCCAACTCCGCCAGTTCGTCAACGCATTTCTCCGCCGAGCGCGCATAATCCTGCGCCCCCGCACTACCGTACAGTCTTGCCCGGCAGTAAGCCGCCCAGTCCGCGCCGCCGTACTCCAGCCCGTCCCAGAAGTCCTCCGCGCCCCGCTGTTCAGCAAAGTACCCGAAGCATTCCTCCGCGAGCCGGGTGAAATCAGTTCCCTCCGCCGCCGCGGAAAAAGCGGTCTGCACCGCACAAAACAACGCAATGCAGACCGCCGTAATTTTTTTCAATGATCCGTTCATTAATTATGCTTCTTGCCAAGTGCGATACCTGCGCCCGCGAGAAGTACCACCGCGAAAGCGACCGCAACGCCCTCAACGCCGGTAGCAGGAGAACCCTTGTCTGCGTCCTCGGCAGGCTCAAGAGCCGCCTCTGCCGTAGCAGTCTCATCAGTTTCAATAGATGAAGCGCCGTCGCTGATCTCGCCGTTGATCAGCTTAGTTACGGAGTCAGCAGCATTATCAATTTCTTCCTGTGTGGACTCATAGATAGCGAGAATCTCCATTGCGCCGGTAAATATGTAATCGTCGTCCTTGCCGGCTTCGATAGCGTCAGCGCATGCCTTTATAAGCTCCGCCTTGTTTGTCTGGGATTTGAGCGCGGCGGAGCCGCCCCAAGAGGAATTGTCAATGCCGAGGTCTGCGCCGTAGCCGTATACAGTGAACTCAAAGCTCATAACGTCGCCGTCGGCGGGTACATAGTCAGCAATGCCCACCATTGCGTATTCGTCGTTTACGAAGTATGACCAGCCGCTCTCAGCGGTGTAGTCCATAGCGCTGAGGTAGCCCTCTGCGGTTCTTCCGGACATCTCCGGGCAAACCTCCGCGATAGCAGCGGGAAGCTCCGAGCCGAGATCCTCATCAGCGAAAGCGGTGATGTACGCGCCGTAGCCGGAATCCTCAGTGAGTACCTCTGCGGCTCTCTCAACAACGTCCAGACCGGTGTCGCCCTCAAAGAAAGGCACCTTAGTCGGCGTAACAGTGAACCCCTGACCGATAGTTGACTTGTCAGCCATGAAATATACATAGCCTGCGGGAGCTTCGTCCTCCGCGAACGCGCAGAAGGAAGCTGCGCCGGCTGCCACAGCAGCGGCAGCAACTGCCGATACGATTCTTCTGAAATTCATTCTTTTGTTCCTCCAATTCATCATGCGATATTTATCGCCTATACCTTGCTATTATATACTATTTTTTAGGGATTGTCAACAATTTTAAATAAAAAAATCGTGCAGAACGACAAGTCCTGCACGAATTGTGTATTATTTACACCGTAAGAGATAGTTCGTCATACTCCGACAGCAGCTCTTTGAGAGTGATCCTGCGTATCTCCGCTGAACCGACGCCCTTTCCGGACGCGCCCACCAGATACTCCCCGCACTCAAATACCGCCGTATCCCGCAGCAGCGTGGTGTCCGCTCCTTGCAGGCTTCCTGCGATACCCGTGCCGAGCCTTTTAAGGAAAGCCTCTTTCTGCACCCAGAGCCTGACAAAGTCCTCCCCGGACTTCACCAACGGTTTCTCAGAGTCGCTCAGCACCCGGTCGTATAGCCTCCGGGTCACCCGGCGGTCTTTCCTTTCGATATCCGCGCCGACCTCTCCGCCGTCTGAGAAAGCGGCGCACACCGCCCCGGGCGTATGCGAAACCGAGAACTGCAGCTCCGCCCCTATGAGATACGGCTTGCCGAAGCTGCCGTGGCGGTAGGTCAGCTTATTCTGCGGTATACCTGTGCGGCGGCTTATCTCCAGCCCGGTCAGAAGCCCCGCTGTCAGCGACAGCAGCTTATCCTCGTCGGACTTTTTCCTGCCGAGCCTGCCGCGGCGGTATGCCGAGAGATACACGGCGTACCTCTCAACCTCGCCAAAGCTGTACCCTCCGGTATCAACAATAATGATATCAAACAAGGCTGTCTACGTTGCCGGAAAGATACCACTCGCCGCCGATATTAACTACCCGGATCTCCATAGATTCATCAAGAACGATGTAATCTTCCTTACCCGGATTTACGTCCATATCAACGTCGCTCTTCAGCTCTGCAATGTATGCCTTGGTGATCGTTCCGCAGTCCGCAAAGAAAGCCTTTTCTTCGTCGGTGAGGGAGTTCAGGCAGTCGGTCAGCTTAACAGTAGTCACCTTTACGGAGTTGATAGTACCTGCCTCGTCAAGCATAGGCTTGATCCAGTTTGCATACAGCTGATTGTAGAAATCCTTCATGGTCATGTCCGCATACTCGCCGGTTTCGTCCAGCTCTGCCATCGTAGCCTTGAATTCTTCTTCAGTTCTTTTCAGCACTGCTTCGGGATATGCCATCTCCATAGCGCCATACAGGTCGCCCTTTATCAATACCGTATCCATAATTTCGGTGACTTTTTCTTCAATTGCCTTCTTATCCTTCTCCAGCTCGCTGTCTGCGCCCAGAAGAGCCGCCAGCTTCTTGCAGGAGTTTGTACCCTTGATCGTTACCTTAGCGTTCTTGCCCAGCTTAATGCTCTTGGGAGTACCGGAGATAGAGCCGCCCTTGTTTACCGCAAGAGTGCCGCCGATAGTTACAGTCGCCTTGTTGGTGTTGAGCTTTATCGCGCCGGTGTCGGAGATCTTGCTGCCGCTGTATGTATACAGCTTGCCGCTTACCGACAGGGTAGAGCCGGACTTCATTGCAAGAGTACCGCGGATATACAGCGAACCCTTAGCCGAGATACCCAGCTTTACGCCTTTGTTAAGGGTGAGAGTAGTTCCCTTGGGGATCTCCACCTTCTTGGAAAGAGTAACGCTCTTTTTCAGAACGTAATTCTGTCCCGCCTTCAAAGCAGACTTTCCGTCCCATGTCTTTGTAGCGGAAGCGCCGAGCTGCTGCTCAACAACGACCGTCTGCGGAACGCTCTCCGCAAAAGCAGTAGCGGTGGGGGCCGCCATAATTGCCGCGCCTACCAGAAGCGCCGCGATCTTATTGCCGATTTTCATAACTTACCTCCTTGAATAGAACCTTTCTGAATAATATATTGAGGCTATACTGCCTTAATATGCAAAACTGTCCCCCGCGTCCGACTTTCTGGCCGCCTTGAACCGCGGGTCTTTCCTGGTTACCATGCACTCCCGGATATCCTCTGTCGTGCAGAGCTTCAGCGTTATGCGCCCGCTGTTTATCTCCGGGTGACGAAGAACTCTCGCCGAACACGGCTCTGCCGGTTCTCGCGAAGCCGCCAGAAAGCAGAACTTCTCGTCCTCGTAGGGAACGTCGCCGCCTTTGAGCTGCTTGTGCAGCCTGCTCCTTGCGACCCTCGCCGTGAAGTGACACCAGTCGCCCTCCGGCAGCGGGCAGAGTCTTTCGTGCGGACAGGGCGCCGCGATATGCGCCCCCAGCGAGATAAGCTGCTCCCGCGCCGCCATGAGGTTTGCGTAGCCCTCCGGAGTACCCGGCTCGACTATCAGCAGAAGCCGCTGGGTGTTCTCCCAGAGCATTTTCACCGCCGCCGTCCTCGCGGATTTCGCCAGTTCGTTAAGACAGTAGGAACACAGCACCAGCTCAGCAGCCTCACCCTTGAAGCCCGCGGTGATGTCCCCGCTTACCCACTCGGCGTTAAGCCCGCAGTGCTCCGTCAGCCGCCTGCCAAGCGCCAGCATTTCCGGTTCTCTCTCAACACAGCGGAACTCCCCGCACTCCGCGATAAGAGCCGCAGCGTGAGTCGCAGCCCCAGTCCCCGCGCCGATATCCAGCGCCGTGCGGAAGCCCCCCTCCGGAAAGCGCTCCAGAGTAAGCTCCAGCGCCCGGCTTACCGCACCGAACGTCGCCGGCATTCTCACCGCCGCATAGGCTAGGATATCCCGCCTGCTCCCAGCCAGCCGCTTTCCGCTGCCGTCGTTGCCGCGGTAGCTCCTTGAGAGCCTGTCAGCCGCCTCGGCGAGCCGATTCGTGTTTTCCTCTGCCAGCAGACGTTCTATCTCGCTGCGCAGTTCTACCGGGAATTCCATATATGACCTCTGTTAAAAGTAGTTGTTGCGTATCTCCTTTGTGGCAAACGCACCCTCAAGCGCCTGACCGTCAAGCTCCGGGTGCAGACCGTCCCTGAGATACCGCCCTCTGCCGCCGATCACCTCGAACTTCTCGCAGATACCGCTGTTGCTGTATGCGTCAATGACCTGCACCGAAAGCCCCCGGCAGATCTTCCTCAGACACTCGATAGTCTTTTCGATCTTCCGGTTGTGCTCCGGGGTCGCGGTCTGGATAGGCGTCATCACAAATATCCTGCAATTGGGGAAGTTCTCCTGTATGGTCTGAATGCACCACCTCGCAGCACCCGCCTCAGTGAACAGGTCTATATTCTCGTTCCCGCGAAGCTCCTTGCCGGTGAGCGCCTTTTCCGGGTCGCCGATAGAATCCGCAAGGTCGTTCGTCCCCATTGCAAAGGCGAAAATATCCGGCGCGGGGAAGTTCCCGCTCTTAACCTCCGCAAGGAATCTCTGGATATGCACCACGGCGCAGTTATTCATGCGCTTCTGCATTTCCACCGGGTCGTCGGTAGGCTCCCAGCCGTCGCTTATCCCCGCGAAATCCGCCGAACCGTAGTCTTGGGTGGTCAGCGTCTTTCCTGCACATTCCACAGTCCGCTTATACCATACGGAGCTTCCCACCGCCACGTTGCTGTGGGACTTCATGCCGAGATTTTTATAAACGTGGAAACTCCACTGCTCCCCAGCAGTGATACTGTCGCCGTCTACGCCGAAATTGAGGTTTTCAAAGCCTGTCATTTTTTGTACTCTCCTGTGTAACGATATTACATTAATACTTTACCACAAAATCCTTGATTTGTAAAGAGGTATTTTCAAATTCCTGTCAAATCGAACTCCGGGGTGTATTCTTCCTTTGCCGAGCTGCGCTCCTGCATGAACCCCTCCAGCCCCGCTTCATAAACCGCGTCCAGCGCTTTCCGGTACTCAAACGTAGTTATCCTGCGGTTCAGCCGCGGGATATCCTTTGCCTTGTAAAACGGCGTGTACTGGCTCATCAGACTGAAAAGAACTTCCTTTCCGAACCGCTCCCCCACCCGCCGAATGACCTCCACCGAGTCATGATAATGATACGGCAGCACCAGATGACGGATAACCACGCCCTTTTGCAGCAGCCCGTCCCCGTCAAACTGCGGCTTCCCGGTCTGGCGGAGCATTTCCTCCACAGCGGTTATGGCAGTATTGAAGTAGTCCGGCGCGGAGGAAAGCTCCGCTGCCAGCTCATCTGAATAATACTTGATATCCGGCAGATACACGTCCACATAACCCTCCAGCGCCCGCAGAGTTTCCACCCGCTCGTAGCCGCCGCTGTTGTACACCACGGGTATTTTCAGTTCTTTCCCCGCGATATCCAGCGCGCGGATTATCTCCGGGACAAAATGCGTGGGATTCACAAGATTGATGTTGTGCGCCCCCTGCCGCTGAAGCTCCAAAAAAATCTCCGCCAGCCGCTCTGTGCTTACGTCCCTGCCCTTGCCGCCGGCGCTTATCTCGTGGTTCTGACAGAACACGCACCTCATGACGCAGCCGGAGAAAAACACCGCTCCGCTGCCGCGGCTGCCGCTGATACAAGGCTCCTCCCACCGGTGCAGCGAAGCCCTCGCCAGCCGCACGGTCCGGCTCATGCCGCAGAAGCCCCTGCTTTCCGCCCGGTCAACGCCGCATTTCCTCGGACACAGCCTGCAAATCAATCTCTATCACCCCATACCACGTCATCTTAAAATCCCGGAGAGCCGAACTCTCCGGGAATGTACTATTACTCTGTATCCGCCGTAACGGTCTTTATAAGCTCGTAGGTCGGCGCCAGCCTGCCATCATCGTCAAAGGCAATCTTCATATTCACTGCCAGTGAGTCGTTGCTGATCGACGTGAAATCCAGCGGATTCATCGCGTCAACATTGTACACAAACACAAACGTTATCTCCGGCAGCTCTCTGAACTCCGAGCTGTTGACTATAACGCGGAAGCTGCTGCGGTCCTGCATTGCGAACGCCGCCTCGGAGTCCGCGCCGTCCACCAGCGGCTCAATGACCTTCTGCCGTTCGGTGAACACTCCCAACCCGTCGCCGGAGTTCTCCTCGGAAGAGTCGTCGTAGACGTTCTGCGCCGCGATTATCCTGCCGTTGTTCACGACTGCGTTGAGCTGCATATCCTGATAGCGATAGTCGGTCTCCGCCGGCTCTGCGTTCTCGTCAAGACCATTGTACACGCTGCCGTCGATAATATAGGTGGAATTGTCCACCTGCTGCACGGATATTCTGAAAACCGGCGCGTAGATTATGTTCTGATACTGCGCCAGTATCTCGGTAAGGTCGGATATCGGCAGTGCCTCCGTTTCCGACTCGTTCATCTTTACAATGATCTCCGACAGAGTTTCGTCCGCGCTGATGTCAGTGGTGTATACCCTCGTCACGGAAACAGAATTGCTCCCGTCGTTCTTGATGTCGCCGCAGAAGATCATTTCCCGCGCGTTAAGCATCATCACAAGATATACGCCCAGCCCCAGAACTATCAGAGCTATCAGCACGATGCCAATTACAATCTTCATATCCTACCTCAAATGCAGTACAAATTCGTGTCCCAGTCCGGAATATACGGGTGATGTCTGAGATAAAACCTGTACTTCCGGTTGATCGCCGCGATCTGCAGCGGGATCGCGAACATATCCTCGTTGCGGTGATACAGCGCCACAGAGAGCTTCGGGCGGTGCGCCGATATGGTCTGCCGTGCGCCCTCTATCGCACGTTCCTCGCTGCCCTCAACGTCGTATTTGATGAATGTCGCCGCCTCTCCGCGCAGCATGTGATCCACGCTCATCATGCTCACCTCACGGTATCTCGCGGGATTCGCCAGCGACTGCGGGTCGTCCTCCTGCACCTTAGAGCTTCTCCCGGCACGCAGACTGAACCGCATAGTGGTCTCGCAGTCCCATGCCCCGGCGTTGTAAGCCTCCAGCATCCCGGAACCTATCATGTACAGCCGCCGTTTCAGCTTGATGTAGTTCTTGTGATCCGGCTCCATTGCGTAGATCTTCTTGAAATTCATGCCGGTCTCGTTCAGAAACTCCACGATCGTATCGCCGTTGTATGCGCCCAGATCAACGTAGATCTCCTCTCCGCCGATATGAAGCAGGTCGAACATCTCCTCCCGCGGAGATTCGCAGGCTTTGAGATAGTCCAGCCTGCCGCTGAGCTTGTATCTTATCACGTTCTCGAACACCAGCCGCGACTGTTCGTCCGCCAGCATTGAGTACACCTTTTCAAGCTCACTGCGGTGTTCCCTCGCGTAGTCCAGCGTGAACAGCCCCTCCCCCACCACCGGGACGTTCGGCGCATACAGCTCATGCTTTTCCGCAATGCTGTAAATATGCTCCATTACCTCCGGAAGCTGGCTGCCAAAGCACACCAGTATCAGAAAGCTGTCGCCGTAAAGCTGCTCTATCTCCGACAGCTTCTTCACTCTGAAGCCCAGGAAGCTGTGACCTCTCACGAACTCGTCGCTCGCCATGATATCAGCGACCTGTACGCCGATATCGTCCAGCACGGACTTTATCTTCTCCGCGCCGTCCCCCATGCCGTAAAGCACGATTTTCTTATCCGTCTGCCGCAGGTAATCCCACATGCAGCTATCTATCTCGTCAAGGAAAAATGCCATTTTCTATGTCCTCATGCAGAAGATCACATCATGCGAATGTTCTCTGCTTCTTTCACGCAATGAACAAACTCCTCTGATATCTTGGAGCTGTCCAGATGATACTTTTCAACATATTTATCAACTGTTTCCCAGTCGCCCTTTTCGTAGGAATAAGCAAGCTCAAATACGTCGCTGTAAATGCCGCCGTTCCCCATAAGACCGTTCTTGATCTCCTGCGTCAGCGGGAATTCGTCCAGCGTCTGCTTCAGCGCCCGTTCGCCGCCGTAGGTCACCATTGAAAGCAGTCCCATAAGATAAAATGAGTCCGCGTCCGGCGCTGCTTCGGGTATCATGAGAGCCAGCTCCCGGCAGAACTTCGCCAGCAGGCAGGAAATACGCATTACCTCAACATTATCAATATGAGTGATCCTCTGCATACCCATGAGGTATATCCACTCCCGGAGATAATCCAGCCCCAGAATTACCAGAGCTTGGCTTATTGAGCTAACCCGGTTCCTTACCCCGAAATATACAGAGTTTATCAGCCGCAGCAGCCGCTGAGTCATAGCTGTATCACAGGATATCACGTCAACGATATCGCTGAATTCCGGTTCGGGCTGCGACACAAGCTGCATTACCCGCATTAGATTCAGCGGCAGCGGGGTAACGCTGCTCTTGGACATGATAGTAGGCTTCGCGAAGAAGTACCCCTGCATGAAGCTGCACCCCAGCCGCTTTGCGTACTCAAATTCCTCCTGGGACTCTATCTTCTCCGCCAGCATGAGCTTGTTGCAGTAGCGGCAGATATACGCAGTTTCTTCAATGGACTTCTGCGGCGTGCGGAAGTCTATCTTGACGATATCGCCAAGCTCAAAAAGCTCACTGTAACTGTTGTCGTACTCGAAATCGTCCAGCGCAAGGGTATAGCCGCGCTCTTTGAGTTCCTGACACGCGCCGAGAAGCTGGTCGTCCATCATGAGGTTTTCCAGCACCTCCACCACGACCAGATCCGGGGAGATCATCTTCGGAACGCCACGCTTCAGCAGATTCGAAGTGAAGTTGATGAATGCCTTGCTGCCGCCGATTATATCATTGATATTCAGCCCGAAGAAGGCATTAGTAACCACGTCGGCGGTGGATTCGTCGCCGTTAACGCCGTTGTAGGAATTCTGCTTTCCGTTGCTGCGGTAAAGCAGCTCATAACCGTAAACATGGTTCTCCGTATCGAAGATCGGCTGCCGAGCCATATATACGTCCATCAAAAATCACCCTTTGCGTAGAATACGTTGATCTGCTGCCCAGAAATAACAGTTTCACAATTTATATTATACTATAATTTCGGGGTATTTGCAAGCACTATGAAAAATTAAAGTGAGATTTTAATTTTTTTGGATATTCTGCACAAGACAGTAAATGAATATTTGGTGGAAATCATTTTCTAGTAGGTAAATTGTAATTTGGCGGGCAGTTCTCTTTTCCTCTTTGCGCAGCAAAATTGCTTTTCGCTTCCTTTTGG
>CAMCFA010000060.1 GCA_945873955.1 uncultured Clostridia bacterium
ATGCTTCGGTGGTTCGAATCCACCAGCTCCCACCAGTCGAGTGCCTCGACACGCATTTTCGCGTGTCGAGGCGCTTTTGTATTTGAAATTTATCCCGCGTAAAAATCTATTTTGTATTCCATACACAAACATCGCCGAGTCAAAAGATCTGGCGATGTTTTTTGAAAAAATCGGCAGCCCCTCATCAAGGTTGCCGATCATTTGATATGTTTACTCTGTGATATCCTGAACCACGGTCTACTGTGAAATTAATTTGACTGGAGCTGTTTGTTCTGACGCTGTTCCTTGGGACACGCTGATTAAAGCGAAGCGTATCAAATTCAGCCGCGTGAGTATGCGCGTTTGAACGGGGCGAATTTGATTTAATCAGCGTTTCCCTTGTCATTCTTATCGAGTGATGAGCCTGTAAAGATGTCTCTGAAAAACAGCATAGTAAATACGACCCATAATAGAATATAGAGTATTGAAGTTTCACGAGTGAATGTTGGCAGATCGCACAGGTATGTCCCGTAAGTCACTATGCTGACCAGAACTGCTGACACTGCTATGACAGTATATCTCCTCCGGATCAATGCGAGGGATATCAGAAGGATATCGCCGAGGTACATATATCGTTCGTGCATTCCGGGCAGGAACATTGCTGCCGTCCAGCAGGACCATGCGCAAAGGCTCACAAATCTCACCGGGTCAGCAAATATGTCCTTTTTGCCCATTGTGAAGAAAAGCGCCGCGCCATACACCAATAGAGTTATCGAAATGGCAAGGCTTGAATAATACTGATATTCACCGTCAAAAATTCCCCAAAGGTTTGGAATATTGAGCGTCATTGAGTGATATAGAGATTTCTGGTCTAAATAGATCGTTATAGGAGCAAGCAAATCCCTGCCAAATATAAATCCCGGCAGAGCTGCGGTATAGAAAGAGCCTATGGAGATCAGAAAGTACAGAATGCTGAATCGCTTCTCAGTAAAATAAATATAAAGAAATACGGGAACGATAAAAATAGCCTGCAGCTTGAACGCAAACGCCAGCCCCAAGAACACAAAAGCCCGTATGTCCTTTTTCTCATACAGATAGCATAAAGACATCACGCAGAAGAAGGAATAGATACTATCGCACTGAGCCCATGCAGCGCTGTTCATAACAACGGTAGGACACAGCAGCGCAGCAGCATATCCGGCTGCGAATATAATACGATCCTGCTTTCCCGAAAGCACATAAACGAGTTTCCCCACAGCCACGGCAAGCAGATAATCAAAAACAATAGACAACAGCTTATAGTTGATCAGACTTCCAAACGGCAGATAGGTCAGCAGTACTATAAGAAACTGATATGTTATACTGTACTCGCCCACCTGTGATCCAAGTGAGGCAAAACCGTTTGCTTCTATCGTGTCGAACCACGGCTGTAAAAATGCTGTGTAATCATCAGATTGGTTCGGCAGGCAGGGCATTCTTGCCATTATTCCGAAAGCAGTCACCAATATGAGGAAAAGCCAGAAACGGTTGCGCTCCAATGCTGAGATAAACTTCTTTTCGGCAGAAAGCATTGCGGTATACCTCCATATTTTATTTCTGCTTGTTCAAGTGTATTAACTAGGGAAACGCTGATCAAATCAAATTCGCCACGTTCAAACGAGCATGCTCACGCGGCGGGTTTTGCGCAAAACCAGATTTTGATACGCTTCGCTTTGATCAGCGTTTCCCTAGAAAAAGAAGTTACTTTTTGCTGCTTGCTTCGGTGTCGTCAGAGTCTGCCTTCGGCTTTTTCTGGCGGTACGCCCAGAATTTGTTGATGATGAAATTCACAGGAATGGTGATCACCATATTGAGTATCGGGGCAAGGGAAGCGGCTAAGTCATGCGGCTCAAAGCTCACGCCGAAACCGGCAAGCCATTCGCATACGCCGCCGAGGTATTGCCCCAGATCAATGACGTTGATCCACAGCATGAGCAGAAGCTCCGTCAGAAACAGCCCGGTGAAGGAGTAGGAAATGTAGGTCTTAATCAGAACTTTCCACCACACGCGCTTTTCGCCGTTCTCGTCCTGCCGGAACACGAACTTGCTTTGCAGCAGGAACGCGCTGAACACGGTGATGACGAATCCTGCGATATTCGCGATATGCACCCCGGTATGCAGCACATAATAGCAGAAGGTGTATATGACGTAATTGAATACGGTATTGAACGCGCCCACCAGCCCGAATTTCACGAACTGCCACAGTGCGGCGAGCTTTTTGTTTTTTATTTCCACAGCGGTTCTCCTGAAAAAATGCCGTTTTTGCCGTATAATACTAATTCTTAATCACCTTATAGACAAAGTCTACAAGGTGAGCCGCCTAAAGGCGGCTAGTCAAAACCTTTGGTTTTGACAGAATCAGTATTGAACGGCTTTCCTGCGGCTTTGCCGCTCCAACCGCCATGGCGGTTGGAGCAACCCATAGACTTTGTTTATAGGTTGATTAGGAAATAGTATAAGCGGCGTTGATACTATTGTACAGCATATTGAAGGATTTGTCAACACAAAAATCCCCCGCCGGAGCGGGGGATCTGGTTGATGTAAATGAATTACATTGCAGCGATAGCGTCGTTGATCTCGTTGATACGAGCGTCGATAACTGCGAAGTTAGCCTCTCTGAGCTGAGTGTAGGTCTGCTCGCCCTGAATGTATACATACTTGGTGAGCTGCTCTACGTTGGAATCAGCGGTATCGGCACTTGCAATATCAGTACCCAGACCGTTCTTGAAGTCGAAGATAGGAGTGATCTTGCTGGAGCCGTCCAGAGTTGTCTGGCTGTAAATGAAGTCGAGGTTGTAGTCAGACCAGCCGTTCTTGTCCTTCTGCTGCTGGATAGAAGCTGCGGTAGCTGCCGGGTCAAGGGACGCGGTAATGCAGCTGTCGATCCAAGCTGCTACGCCGTTTGCGTTGGTAGAGCCCTTGCACCACATCAGAGCGTCCTGCTTCATGAAGTGGTAGTACTTGTCAGCCTGCGGATCACGCGGATAAGGAACTACGCAGATCTCGTCGTCAGCCCAGCCGAATCTTGTTGCGAACTTGTTCAGACCGGAGTCGCCCTCAAATTCCCATGTACCGCCGTTGCCATAGAACAGGGTATCGCCCTGTGCCCATGCCTTCGGATTTACAGACCAGCCGTTAAGCTCGTGTCTGGGGTAACGCAGATTCTCCTTCTGGAGAGTGGAGAGCAGATCCATAGCGCGCTCTACGTTTGCGTCGTACATGTTGTTGGTGATCACACCGTTGTTGTTGGCAACGATAGGAGTACCGGTAGCAACAACGAACTCATTCTCGGGGTTGTAGCCGTCGATAACGAACTTGTTGTCGCCGGACTTCTGGAACTCTCTTGCCATTTCAAGGAATGCGTCCCAAGTCCACTCGTCGTTCTCGAACAGGGTGCGGGGATCCTGAAGACCTGCGCCCTCGATAACGCTCTTGCGGTAGTAGAGCAGGGAGTCGAAGGAGATCTCATAGATAGCGCAGTAATATCTGCCGCCTAACTGGAACTGATCCATAACGCTTCTTGCGCCGTCCCACTTCTCGCCGTCGAGGTTGAGGATCTCGTCAACCGGCTGATATCTGCCCTTCAGAACGCCGTAGGGGAAGTCGCGGATCTCGAACGGGAACAGGTCGGGGGAGTCGCCGGACTGGATAGCGGTAGCCAGCTTGTCGTAGCGCTCGCCGTAAGCTACGTTGATGTACTCGAAAATTCTGCCCTCACGGGAAGGATCGTCGCCGGTAGCGGGAACGCCATAAGCCTCCTTGAAAAGCTCAGCGGCAGCGGTGGTCTCGTCGATATCCCACCATGCCATCCACTTAAGGCGCTTTGTTACCTCAAGGTCGGGGTTGTCAAGGCTTGCGACAGCGCCCTTTGCAGCGTCCTGAACTGCGGGGTCAGTGTCGTAGGTAGTAGTTACCAGCGGAGTGGTGACTACTGCGTTAGCGTCCGCATTAGGAACGCCAGCGTTGCTTGCGGAATTAGAAGCTCCGCCGTTACCGGTAGCGGGAGTTTCCTCATCGCAGGCAGTCAGCGAGAGAATCATAGCAGAGGCAAGAATGCCGGCTGCTACGGTCTTGAACTTGTTCATCGGTAAACCTCCATTAAGTAAATGAATAAAAGCACTGATAAAGAGAAACGCCCGGATATGAACTGCACAGCCGGGACATAGAATTCCCTTAAATCTTGTCACTTCTATTATACAGTAAACAGGGTGAGATTTCAATATCCATTTTATATAATTTCAACCCTGCTTATTTGTGCAAATTCGCATAGATTTAACTTACTTATTACTTAAAAGGGAAGGTTACACAAACTAATTTAAGTTATTTGTTTGGGGTGACGGCTCCGGAATTATTGGGCGCTTGTGAGTCAATGGTCTGAGGTATCTCCTCGGTGACAAGTCCGCCCTCCTCCGGGAGGTCCGCCATGACATACTGAGCCAGAGCGTCGTAGACCTCCTGCGGCACTTCGGCACCGGATCTGACCGCATTTGCCGCAAGCTCAAGCTGCTCGTCGGTGAAGCCCGCCTGATGAAGCCTGTCGGAGTACTGCGCCATTACCTCGTCGATGTTCTCGGCAGTGATATCAGCGCCGCTCTGCACGATCGGCACCTGCATACCGTTGGAGTCTATATTGTAGTTGTCGGGATAGATCAGCTCGCTTACAGTTATGAACTCGAAGCCCTTCTGTTTGAGCTGCTCCAGCACCTGCGGCAGAGCCTCGGTGGTGTTCTCCAGATCGTTGTGGAACAGCACTATCGACCCGGATTTCACGTTGTCAACAACCTTTTTGGTGATGTCAGCGGGGGTGGGGTCTTTCCAGTCTAGGCTGTCACCACTCGATATGGATGGGAGATAGCATTGCTGTGCGGTTTGCAGTCGGTCGGAGCGAGTTCGGAAAATGTCGGTTTTGCGGGAAAACTCCAAACCGATACAACACCTAGGCGGGAAGGTATGTTACTTATGCAGTGTGTTTCCTGCGGTACAGGTGCGGCATTCTGTTCTTGATTTGGATTGCCTTTGCCCGTTAAAAAAAGAGTAGATTATGTTTTCGTATGTAAAGTATATTAAGTATCGGAAATTCAAATTTCAGAACTCATCATCTCCGAAGAAATTGCACTCCATAACGAAAATCTCACCTTTCAGCAAAGCGTTGTCGCTATCCATATTGTAATCCCTGTAATCCCATTCGCGGAAGCTGTGTTTCTCGTAAACAAACCCGCTGCTCGGGATATCCTCGACTATTCCTCTGCCCTCTCCTGCGATGATTTTAGGATATGAGGTGCCCTTTCCGTGCAGCATTGGCTCTGCCGAAACAAGCTCCAGCTCGAACTGCTGGTCACAGCTGTAATCGTAGGTCATCAGCAGCTTGTCGCCAATTACCATTTTCAGCTTGTTTAATCTTGTCATACAAAGCATACTGCAAACGATTCCCTCGGGGGCGCTTTCAAGTTCCTCAATATCGAGAAAATATCTTACGCCTTTGAAGGTCATTCCGAACAGGTGACAAGCAAGCGTGTCAAAAGTAGAAAGCACCATAAATCCCAGCCTTGCTAGGTCGTAGTTTGAAGAAACCTGCGCCGTGCGCCATATCCTGTTTTCAACGCCGAGATATGTTATTTTGAAAGTATATACCTGTACAGCCATTTCTTTTTCCTTTCGTTTTGCCCTAAAGCCTGTCTGCACAAATTCCGCGTGACATCATACATACGAATATATCGCATAATGGAGTACTGCACAATGAGTTCACAATTAACAAGTCGGTTTCAGGATTGCCGCCGCGCTATTTCCGGCAGCCGAAGAATATGTAGCGGATATGCCGCATACCGTCTCGAATCGTCCGCAGGTGGGACCTGCCGCTTCGCCCGTCGGGATTCAGCGTAACGGGAATTTCAGCAATATTCGCGCCGGACAGTGCGAACTTCCCGATAATTTCGGTGGCGAACTCCATGCCGCCGCAGGAAAGCCCCAGCGCAAGCGCCTTTTCCCGGTCGAATCCCCGCAGCCCGCAGTGAAAATCCCGAACCGTGGTGTGAAACCGCAGCCTGCCAAGAAACGACAGCACCGGCACGCCGATATATCGGTGGGAAAACGGCATTGCTCCGGGGGCGATATTGTCCATGCGGCAGCCCATGACCAGAGGATACCCCTCGCGCAGCTTCTCGACAAAGCCGCCGAGGTGCAGAAAATCGTAGCTCATGTCGCAGTCGCCCATGATGATGTATTTCCCGTATGCGGCTTTTATCCCGCCGATAAGGGCGTTGCCGTAGCCCCGCTCGGACACGTTCACCACCCGCGCCCCCGCTTCTTCTGCAAGCGCCGCGGAATTATCGCTGCTGCCGTTGTCGGCGACCAGAACCTCTCCGCAGATGCCGCTTTCCGAAAGAAACTGCCGCGCCTGCTGTACGCACTGCGCAACGGTCTGCTGCTCGTTAAGGCAGGGCATGAGGATAGTCAGTTCAAGCTTGTCCATGCTTTTTTCCTCCTTTTTGGGCGGAGTTTTTCTTTTTCGGGCGGAATTCAAGCGAGTACCACAGCATGGCAAACAGCGCCAGAATGGTAGAAGCAAGCGCACGATAGGTGAAAAATTCGTGGAGATATGAGTGATTGTTCAGCAGGAAAAATCTCACCAGCGGCAGCGCTCCGAGTATCAGCATAGTAAGCGTGAAGCTGCGGTCGAATTTCTCTCTGCTGCGGAACAGGTAGAATACCGCGCCGAGCACCACCGCCGAAATAATCAGCCCTGCCGCAATATTGCCCCACGATACTCTGTCCTCTCCGCCGAAAAGCGTTGAGATATTCGCAAGCGGCGCAAGGAAGAACTGTGCAACGGGGTCAAGCTCCTCTGCTTCGCCGATAAGGCGCTCCTCAACCGAGGTCAGCGCAGCCGCGAATTTGTTCTCTCCCGTGACAAGGCTTGCGGCGCTCCACTTCACAATATACGCCCCCGAGTAGGACAGAAACCATGCCGCGCCGCACTTTATTGTCAGCAGAAAGCAGTCCTTGAACCCGGGCAGCCTGTTCTCCTGCTTCCTCATTATAAATACGATAATAAGCGGAATGAGTATCGTCAGCGTTTCGCAGGTGAGAAAGTCGAAGAAAGCTATCATCACCCCGGATATCACCGCAAATATCGAAAGCGCACCGTCATTCCGCTCAAACAGGATATACAGCGGCAGCAAAGCCAGCGTTACAAGCACGGCAGGCTGATATTCCATTGACAGCACGATATTCCACACATGAACGCACATAAATGCCGCCACAAGCGCACCTGCCGCGAAATACTGCCGCTTTTTCAGCAGCAGCGCCGCGTTTACCGCAAGAAGAACGAACGCCGCAATCGTGCCTATCAGCTTGATACCTTCAATGTCGGTGAACAGCATAAACGGTCGGATAATCGCGCCCATGCCGTGCCAGTATCGGGAGTAGTCGGTGTTGGGCGGAGTTCCCTCAAGAGCGCAGTAAAAGCCCCAGTTCTCGCCATAGTCGTTTTCGCCGTCGTTGCCGTCGTAGTAGGCGGAGTTCAGCGTGGACACGAACGGGTCGCTGCCCATGTTCCAAGTGACATTCAGCAGAATGGCGTCGGCGTAGTTGTCCTGAACCAGCCGCACCTGCGATTCGTTGACGAAAGGGGTGTGGTCCTTGAAAAATAACGCGCTCTTGTACATATTGTCATAAATGCGCTCGTTCGGGATAGCCGCCGCAGCGACAAGCGCCGCCCACAATGCAAGCAGCACCGCCGCAAACACAGCGGCACGGCGGAGTATTGCAGTAATAATTTTCATATCATACCTCACAGAAGTTCACTAAACACATTTTACCATGATTTGGGGCTTTGTGTCAATACAAAAAAGCAATTTTGTCCTTAATTCACCTTTTCGGGTGAGGTTTTTAAAATTTCACATTTTTGCCTTGACATAGTTTTATTTCTGGTGTATAATGGCAATAACAGTGGGCAATTTGTGCTTTATGAAAGGATGATGTATTTTGATCAAGAAACGACTCAAAGGGCTGCTTGCAATGCTGCTTGCCGGCTCGATAGCAGCGACGGCGCTGCCGCTTACGGCGTCGGCGACATTTGGCGAAAATATCACCATAAAGGGCGGTGAGTTGGACGAACAGACCATCGCCCCGAGCGAAATAGGAGGAAGCTCCTTTACTGCGGGAGTTCTCCATGATAACATCACTTATCTCACCAAAAACAATCTGTGGGCTGTTTATTCACATTGGTTGAAAGAAGACTTGTACTCGGGTGATATTGGTGTTACTGTATCCGGAGATAAGCTGGCAGAGAAATTGAATGAATATCAAACCAACCTCTCAACAAATTATAGCGATACTCTTATAAGGTACAAACACGATTTAGCGTTCACGACAATGAATATTTCAAACGGCGATCTTACTATTAAGAACGCAGATTTGACAAGCATAAAAGAAGACGTTTTCCCTTATGACATCAACGATGTTTTAGGCGAAATAACTGTTGACCCGTTAAAAGAGATAACTTCTTGGACTGCGTGGTATAACCGTGACTCCGGAAATTATTATGACGATTATAATTACGCCGGTGAATGTACCAAGATAACCGAAGCGCCTGTTGAATTGTCCCAGAACAAGGAAATAAGCGCCGATATCGTGGAAAAGGTATATATTGTCAACGATTATACTGCAATGGATGCTATTAATTACGGCAAAACCATAATTCAGCTCCACACCGAGTACAAAACCTTTGAAATACCGGTGTATGACGGTATGGGCAATCCGACCGGTGAGTTGGTCAAAGTAACCGACACCAGCAACGGCGCTCTGACCCCGGAAGGAGCAGGCGCTGCGCTCAAAGGCAAATATGTTCTCCTTTATGACGGCAAAGCTTACAAAGATAACCACTATGATGACTATGGTAATATTATATATGATGATATTACAACCAAGAGCGGTTTGTGGAACGCTATCAAAGCTGTTGCTGCCGAAAAAAGAGAATTTAACCCGGCTAATGCAAAGCTCGTCAGATATGTTCATTATACTGTAATACCCAACTGGTTCCTTTTCTCATCAATCGATTTTGTGAATAATCCCACACACGACGGCATAACCTATCTTAACGACAGAAAGACCGATGCAAGTATCTGGGAAATAAGCAGCAATGAAACATACAAAGTATTATCCGGCAGTTCGTTTGATGCTGAATTGAAGAATTTTCTGGATAACAAAGATTACAGCAATGTAATTCTGAAGAATAAGAACACTATCTATTTGACCGCAACGAACCCCTCAACTAAAACTGATAAAAAACTGGCGGACAGCGAATACACAAGCTTTAATTCCGAGGATAAGTATCCTGTAAAGGTTTCAGACCTTGCCGCTAAGCTTACGTCCGACAAGAACCCCGATCCGGGTAAGAAGTATGACGTTGAAAACTGGGTATTATGGCCATGCAGAATTAGTAGCGGTTTTACCATAGGAAATAAAACAGATGTCAACACCAAGGATAAAATCACCGTTGATCATTATGAAGGGCTGAATGGAGACGATGTTCTCATTTACTTCCCGCAGACCGCTATCAAGCTGGCTGCAACAGTGACCGACCCCGATGTCGGAGCAGTCCCCGCAGACGTATCCGCTGTTACCGTGACCGGCGATAGCTCGGCTTCCGCAGTAAAATGGTCGGTAAACGGCACCGCATTGACTGACGGCGAAACGTTCACTTACGAAAAGCCGTATACCGTTGAGATAACTCTTACGCCGTCCGATGGCTTGAAACTGACCGCAGACACCCCCGTAACAATAAACGGCAAAGACCCAGCATCAAAAACGCTCAGTGATGACGGCACAGCGCTGATAGTTTCCTATACATTTGAAGCTATACAGCGTAACGCAATCCCCGCTGCGGAATTCTCGCTCGATCAGCCGAAGCTTGGCGAGGCCCCCGATACAACAGCGGCAGTTGATACAAACGCAAACTTCACCGTTTCCGATGTAAAGTGGGAGCCCGCTGACGGCACATTCAAGGCAGATACCGCATACACCGCAGCCGCAACTCTTACCCCGAGCGCAGGCTACAAGTTCACCGCAACCACTACCGCAAAGGTAAACGGCGTTGCTGTTACCCCTGTCCTCAATCCGGACGGAACACTGACGGTTTCCTACACCTTTGCTGATCTTAAAGCAAACCCGTGGTTGGATATTGAGAATAAACTTGACGATACTCTCAAGGGCGAAAACCCGACCATTACAGTTCCCAAGGATAACCCCACAATTCCTGAGTCTGTTCTTGAGAAGATCCTGAATGGCACTAAACCTGTAATAATAAAGTTCGAGCCTGATAACGGCATCAGCTGGGAGATCCTCCCCGGTAACTTCGACCTTTCCAAAATCCCCGAAGACGGCATGGATTTATCTGTTACAAAAATCGATTCCGAATGGGTAACAGTAAAAAATAACATCACCGGATATGAATACAAAATGCAGATAACCATTTCATACCGCGGTGATTTCGGCTTTACTGCATATCTGGTGGTAGACCTCACCCAGCTGATGCAGAGCGACAAAATAGATCAGAACGGAACATATTATGCAAATCTGTATCTGGTTCCCGATAAAGATAACCGCGGCATCAAACCTGAATGGAAAGGCAGCGATGAACTGACAAAGCAAAACGGCAAATGGATCGCAAAGCTTGAATTTACCCATGCTTCCGACTGGCTCATCACGATAGACGATAAGGATAAAGATCCTTCAAAGAACAATAACAACGGCGGTTCAGGCAGTTCCGGCGGCGGCAGCTCCAGACCCTCCAGACCCACGACCACTACCGAGTCAAGCACTCCTATGTTCGGCGGCAAGGCAATGAGCTGGGGTGATATTTTGGCAGAGCTTGAAAAGCTCCCGATCGGCTCTGAGGTAACGATCGAGCTTAACGGCATTACCAACGTTCCCTTTGAGGTGATCAATGTCATCGGCGAGCGCAAGCTCAAGACCACATTCAAGTTTGACAGCGTAAGAAGCTGGAAGCTGAACGGCGCAGAAATCACCGCTCCTGCGGCGGCTGACCTTTCAATTATCGCGATAAACAGGCTGAAAACAGACTCCCTGCGTGGAATATCCGGTTATCAGTTCACTATGAATGATACCAATATCCCGACAGGAATCGAGATAGCATTCAAGACCGAATACGCCGGCCAGTTCGCGAACCTCTACAAGGTCGTTGACGGCAAGCTGACATTCGTGACCTGTGCAAAGGTCGGCGCGGACGGCAAGGTTATCCTGCCCGATATCGCTGAAAAGGGCGATTATGTTGCGATGCTGAGTGAGCTTAGCGACGTTCTGGGCGACATGAACAACGACGGCGTTCTGGATCAAAAAGACGCATCAGCGATCCTCAAGGACATCGTTGGTCTTGAACAGGGTAAGAACCCGCTCATGGCTGACTTTAACGGCGACGGCGCTATTGACCAAAAAGACGCTTCGGCAATACTGAAAAGCATTGTTGGCTTAGCGTAAACACAACCAAATAGCAGTATGGGCGCACTGAGAAGTGCGCCCATCAGTCTGTCGAAAAAGCCATCTTTCACGAAAAAAGGAACTCAGTTTTTGACGCTCTCAGAATAAACTGCTATTGATATTTATCAACAGTTTTCCCGTCCTGCAAATGCAAGGCGGGGTTTTCTGTCTTAACTGATATGTTGTCAGTAATGTCATAGCATGATTTTGCTCCATAATAACTCCGCATTTATTTACAATAACTGCGGAGTTTTTTCAGCCTTTTTATTCGTACAAGCTGTAATATTTTGCGCAGAAGCTAATATATTATACTAATCTTCAATCTTCCTATAGATAAAGTCTATAGGAAGATTACACCGCATATGAGCGTTTGTGAGATTATATAGAAATAGACTATATCCGGTTTTGCCGCGCTTACTACTCTGGCGCTGGCAGGGCGATGGTAAGAATTATGTTGTGCTTTATAATTAGCACAGCCAACAAAAACGAAAATGCACTTCCCTTTACAATCCGCGGGGATCATGTTATAATGAAAATGTACCTCGGAAATAATCATGGGACGAAAGGAGAACCTATATGAACACCAGCAAGAACTATAAAACGTATAAACAGCTTTTTGCGGAAAGTACGTTTGCCCGAAGAGCTGTTTGAAAAATCAAAAAATATGAGCAAACTGCCTTTCCGTTTAGAAGCTATTAAAGAGACACTTAACAAACCGGCTCACGAAAACCCAGACCTCGTTGTGAAAACTCACGACAACAAATTCATGCTCGCTTAAACTCGCCTCGCTTCATCGCATGTTTATGCAAGTTATCGCGGGAAGTTCTTCAATATATAAATCCGCTCCCACAATCCTTGAATCGGCTGAGGGAGCGGTTTTTCTTGTAAACTATATCCAGAGGTCAATTACTGCGGCTGAACTGAGCTGACCTGTTCTTTTCTGCCAGCGCGCTTGGAAACAACTTGTACGATAATAAAGCAGGCAATGAGAACAACTCCGGCAATGGCGCAGAAGATCCCCATTTCGGAGAATTTGGAAGTCAGCGGGCTTATAATATTGGCAATGTAATTCTGTATGGACTTATGGGTGATCCCGAACGCGTTGAGCAGGGGATTGACTGAGAATCCAACACCAAACATGACCGCCGTATTCAACAGCGCCGTGATACCTCCGGTGAGAAGCGCCGCGGGAATGTTCCTTGTGGTGACTGCGACCAGTACAATAAAGCCTGCTGCAAGCACCAGCGCAATAATAATTATTGCCGGGGAAAGCAGGGTGGGCGTCAGCCCGCCGATACCGGAAAGGGTTTCAGAGGGGGCTGCTTTCTTTATGTTTTTGATGTTGCTGTCGATGTTTTTTCTGATGATATCTTCGTTTGCTTTCACGTCGTATGAGGCATTATCTCTGAAATAGCGGGCGGACTTCTCAATGGTGTCCCAGATACGGTCTGTTGACAGCAGCTTTCTGTCCTCTGATTCTCCTGTTAAGATGTAGTTTTCGTATGCCTCAGCTATGCTGCCAATATACGGCATTATCGCGGAATTCTCAAGGATCTCTGACACATCTTCGTTCGTAAGACCGTTCTGGTCTGAGATCAACATGATAAACTCAGCTAAAGTCGTATCTTTGTCGATCATATCGGTATCAATATTCTGCTTTTCAAGTTCTTCAATTACGTTTTGCTTTGTTAATAGTCCGCCTATAACTATATCCGCGGGATTGTTCCTTGATATTTCCTGTGAGATCAGATTCTGCGACAGCGTGTTTCTTACTGCCAGCCCCACCGTTCCGTAGATCACAAACGAAAAAGCCAGCAGCCCGAAAAGGCAGGAGAGCACAACTGTTACTGCCGCGGGCGTTTTGGGGCGCAGCTTTTTTACCTTAGCAGGCTGCGCCGGCGCAGTGTATGTCACTGGTTCGACGGCTGGGGACTGAGGTTCGGGAGAGGGCGCGGTATCCGGTATCTGCTCAGCGGGCGCCGGATCTTGAACGGCGTCTGCGGCTGCGTTTTGGTCTGCCGTTGTTGCCGCGCCGCAATAAAGGCAGAACTTTACATCTACATTTATCTGCTTTCCGCAATTCCGACAAAACATAATAATTACCTCTTTTCATTATTCATTTTTAGACGAAACTACATCTGATTATATTCATTATATCATCTGATCCTGCCTTTGTCAATCATTTATGGTCAGTTATGCCGCGTCCGAAGGATAATCTGCATGAGCCAGCGGGTGTACCTTCTCCGGGATAAGCTCGTTCATTGCGTTCGTAGCTGCGCTTGTGAGGTCGTATCTGTACCACAGCACGTCACAGCCGCTGCTGCCGTCGGTGCGGTATTCCATCCACACCATAAGCCCGTTCCAGCCATTTTCGTACAGGGACTTGTACTTCTCCGTGCAGCTCATTCCGCTTTCCTTTTCGTCATCATTGGGGGTTTCGCCGATAAGACAGGGCTTATCGGTGCCCAGACCATACTCCTCCGGAGTAGACGTAAACGGGAACCCAAACCACGGCTTTGCCCACATATAGAAATGCGTGCTGTAAAAATCCAGCGCTGCCTTGTCGCTGCCCGCCGCTTCAATAAGGCGCTGGTCGGAGATCATGTTGCCGTTGTATTTATCGGAATTGTATTTGGTAAAGCCAAGCCCCACCGTCACCAGCATATCGCTGTTCTCGTGGATCGCCTCGGAACATTTGCTGAAGAAATATGTCAGATTATCCCATGAGATCTGACCGCATTCCGCATTCTCGTAAACCCAGTCCGGCTCGTTCATAAGGTCAACGCCGAAAATCCAGTCGCAGTCCGCATAGCGCTTTGCAAACTCAGCGCAGTATTTCCGGGCGTAATCGTCGCTGCCCTCTTTGGTCGACACCAGCGTGCGCCAGTTGTCCTTTCCGGTGTTTCCGTCCTTGAAATGGTCAAAGGACAGCAGGGTAGGCATAACGTAAACCTCGTACTTCTCTGCCAGCGCAAACAGCTTGTCCAGATCAGTCCAGTGGCTTTCATTCACCGACTCGACCATTCCCTTGTCGTTCACCCGGACGATCCCTGTTCCGTTGCAGTTTATCCAGATACGGGTGCAGTTGATGTTGTCCTTTTTCAGCAGCGCAAAGGTTTCCTCCCAGGACTGTTCGTCCATGTTCCCGCAGAAATCATTCCACTTCTGCCACGGGGTATTCACGCCGTTTATCCACAGTTCCTTTCCGCCCACCATGAATTTTGTGCCGTCGATCGTGACCTTAGCGCTTTTGGCGGGAGCTGTAATTTCGGCTTCTGCGGTGCTTGTATCAGAGCTTTCACTGTTTGCGGGTTCTTCCTTTAGGCAGGCGGTCAGAAGCATTACTGCGCTCGTAAGTAATGCCAAAATACGTTTCGTCATAATGTACCTCTTTCAGTATTTGATAATGCCATTATTGCTTAATTCATAGTTTACAGTTTTTTTTCTGCATTTGTCAATACGAAAATTATCATATCAAAACATTGTAATGAAGTTCAAAAGTTGGCTGATGATCCCCCGTTTAGGTGTGATCTCATGGCAATTCTATTGACGAAAACCGCCCCGCAAAGCCTCTGATCGGCTCGGGGAGCGGTTTTCAATCTACATCTATCGCTTCACCGGTAGATGCAGATTGAATGTGGCTTGTTATGCGGTTTGCAGGCGGTGCCGGGCAGAAAGGACGATAAGTAATGAGCGCATTCAGAACAGCCTATGTTTATGTGAGGAATGTCTTTGCAGGCTTGCTTTGCGATGGGCGAAGGTTATTTATTTTGTTGATGATGTGCAATCTACTTTTATTGACAAGTGCATTCACCCTTGAAATAATCTTGAAAATGTGCTATAATTTTGTATCTGTCCAATAACCATACGTCTTCACAAATAATACAAAATATGCTACAATAACCATAAAGTTCAACAAAGTCACAAGGAAAAAACGGGACTTTGTCAGACAAGATGGGAGTTGATGGAACCGAGCGGACAAGTGAAGACCTAAAAGCGGGAAAGGTCAGAAACATGGGCGGAGGTGTACCGAGGATCTCTTGCAAGCGGAAAGACTATCAAGGTGTGGTGCGAGGAAAAAGGAATTTTGAGAACTACCTTCCGCAACAGATCAAGACAGGTGCGCGAAGATGTATTCTCAGTTAGTAAGTGCATTATTTCCTCAAATCACATTATATCCGTAATTGTTGGTTTTATGAACAGTGTCTGAAAAGCTTAGCTTGACAAGAGTGATAGAGCGTGATATAATGCTATCGGTAAACGCTCGTTAGCTGCGCTTTTTGAATGTTAAGCAGGTATCGGCAGAATGGGGGTAGTTTGATGATATACGATATTACACAGCCGCTGTTTGAGTGCGAGGTGTTTCCCGGCGACCCGAAGCCCGTGAAAACGGCGGTTCGCAGAATGGAAAACGGCGACCTGTACAATCTCACGGAAATTTCAATGTGTGTTCATAACGGCACGCATATTGACGCGCCTTTTCATTTTTTGAAAGACGGCAAGGGTGTGAATGAAATTCCGCTCGAAAAGTTTATCGGAGCGGCTTATGTGGCAAATCACGAGGGTGATGTGACCGCGCAGGACGCCGAGAGTATTCTTGAAAGAGCCGCACGGCAACATTGCGGAGCGGAAAAGAAAATTCTGCTTAAGGGCAGAGCCGTCGTCACTCTTGAAGCCGCGCAGGTTTTTGCGCAGGCGGGAATAGATTTGCTCGGAAACGAATCGCAGATGGTAGGCCCCGAAAATGCGCCTATGGCGGTTCATCTTGCGCTGCTTGGCAGGGAAGTCGTTCTTCTGGAGGGAATCAGGCTTTCGGGGGTTGCGGACGGTGCGTATTTTCTGTATGCTGCGCCGCTTAATCTTACGGATACGGACGGCTCGCCGTGCAGGGCAACGCTTATGGATTTCACTCATTAGCATTAAAGATCAAACAACAAGTAAGGAAGAATTACATTATGAATAACTTAACAATCAGACCCGAAGAACACAAGGACTACAAAGCAATTGTTTCGCTGATTCTGCGCTCATTCCGCGAGGGTACGGACTACTCTGACGGCACGGATATAATTGCGTTGGTAGAGGAAATCAGAGATTCCGAGTATTACATTCCCGAGCTTTCGTTTGTTGCGGAGCTTGACGGGG
This sequence comes from uncultured Clostridia bacterium, assembly GCA_945873955.1. GTDB lineage: Bacteria > Bacillota > Clostridia > Oscillospirales > Ruminococcaceae > CAG-115. Next base: position 16,657 of record CAMCFA010000060.1, read on the forward strand.
AGATTGTCGGGCATTTTCTGTTCTCGCATTTCCCGCTGTCAACAACACGCGAGGGCGGCGAAAAGAACGACTGCGGGATTGTAATGCTTGCGCCCGTGTCGGTTCACGCTGACTATCTGCGCCGCGGAATTGGCTCGGCAATGCTGAAAATGGGTATTGAAAAGGTGCGCGAGGCGGGCTTTAACGGCATAACCGTAGAGGGCAATTTCATGTTCTACAACAAGGTAGGCTTCCGCACTTCGTCCGAATACAACATCTTCCCGACAAGCGGTATTCCAATGGGAGAGCCACGCTGTATGATGTGTCAGGAAACACGCGAAGGCTCGCTTGACGGCGTGAGCGGCTATATCGTTTATGATATGTACTACAACGCGTGAGGACGGAATATGGAGTATCAAATAAGACTTGCGAAAGAAGCTGACGCGAAAGCGGTTCACGACATATACGGTGCGTATGTTCCGCTCGATTATGTCACCTTTACGGTTGAAAATCCCGACATAGAATCCTACCGCCGAAAGATTATCACTGCGCTTGAAAAGTACCCTTTTCTGATTGCGGAAGATGACGAGGGAAAAGTGCTGGGCTATGTGTATGGCTCGGCGCTTCGCCCGCATGACGCGTATCAATGGAACGTGGAATGGACGATCGTGCTTGCGCATGACGCTCCGAAAAGGTGCGGCATTGCCACGGCGCTTTACAGAGAGTTCGCCGCGATACTGGAAAAGCAGGGTTACAGGTACATCTACGGCGTGATAGTTGACACGAACGAAGCTAGTCTGGAGTTTCACAAAAGCCTTGGCTTTCGTGAAGTCGGGCATTTTGAAAACGCGGGCTTCAAGCTTGGCGCGTGGCGCGGTATACGCTGGCTGGTCAAGCAAATCGGGACAGATGACGGCGAACCAAAAAAACCGCTTAGGCTGTCCGAGGTTATCGGTGAGAGTATAAGGAGCGAGATATTATGAGCAGAATTGTAGTATTATCGGGAAGCCCGAGAAAAGGCGGCAACACCGAACTGTTGGTTAATTCATTTGTTGATGGCGCAAGGGTACATAACGATGTCGAGGTGATCTCAATTCGCTAATACAAGGTGAACCCCTGCACGGGCCGTAATTCTTGCCGAATAGGCAGTTCGCAGCGGTGCGTTCAAAAGGACGATATGGGGCGGGTTTTCGAGAAGCTATCCGACGCGGATATTCTTGTTATCGCTTCGCCTGTGTACTTTTACGGAGTCAGCGCACAGCTCAAGGCGCTGATTGACCGCTTCCATTCGCCCGAGAGAAACAATATTGGCGTAAAGGAGCTTGCGCTGCTGCTTGTCGGTGCGGACACCATACCGAAGCTGTTTGATTCCATCATAATGCAGTATCGGCTTACGCTGGAGTATTTTAATCTGAAAGATTACGGAATGGTGCTTGTCGGCGGCGTTGAAGAAAAGGCGGCTATTGTGGGCAATGAAAAGCTGACAGAAGTGCATTCGCTCGGGCTGGAGTTGGAATAAAAGGGGGCGGAGATTATGATAAACGGACTTCATCACATATCTATGAAATGCAGCAAGGGTGAGCAATATGCACAGGTAGTGCGGTTCTATCACGAGATTCTCGGGCTGAAAATCGCGCGGGTATGGGGAGACGAAAACGCTCCCGACGGAATAATGTTCGATACAGGCAGCGGACTTGTTGAGATATTCACCAACAAGACGGAAGAAGCCGAGCTTGGAATAATCCGCCACTTTGCGCTTGAAACGACCGATGTTGACGAGTGCGTTTGCACCGTCAGAAACGCGGGCTATGAGGTTTTTATTGAGCCAAAGGATATTTCTATCCCCTCAAACCCGCCGTATAACGCGAGAATGGCTTTCTGCTTCGGTCCGCTTGGAGAACAGATTGAGTTTTTTCAGGTTAAGCCACCCAATTGCTGAAAAGTGCAGACAAGAGGAGAGAAACTCATAACCATAAGAGGAAATGCCCGCGGCAGTCAGACTGCGTGCAATGATTCTTAGCAATATCCGGCGCGTTCATTGACAGGGAATGCTCTTACAGCGAGCTTACTATCTCCTTTAAGTGCGAGCGCATAAGTCCAATAGGAAACACAAGGAAGATGTTTCTGTTTTTCCGGCTGAGCTGTGGACAGAGGACATGATCTTAGATCTGCTTTAAACAAACCGAATAACAAATCAACCGCTCCCCAAAGCCTCGTAAATCGGCTCAGGGAGCGGTTTTCCATCTGTATCTATCGCTTCACCGCCCGATATAGTTGGGAGGGGGAATTGCTATGAGGATTGCTGTGCGCTTTGTTTTAGGGGAACCCACCCCAGCGCAGAAAAAACCTCTCCCCGCGCATATATCGTAATATTATTACCACACCAAAACATGTTCTTGTCAAGCAAAATTGTAACAATTTCCCCCAAAAAGATCAAGCCATACGT
>CAMCFA010000061.1 GCA_945873955.1 uncultured Clostridia bacterium
TGGCTGGTATCCCGGACGCTTCCAAGATAAAGGAAGCTCTGGCGGCTGCGGCTGACATTGCGGCGAAGTACATCAAGTAAAGCATAATATTTCACAATGCGGTCTTTGCGGTTTCAAAAAGACCGTATTGTTGAATTAGCGAGGTAAATATAGGTACAAATATTCATTGAAATTTTTTTAATATTTTCTAGGGAAAAGCTGATTTAATCAACGTGTCCCTGCGCTTTCAAAAAAACGCGACCAACCGCGTATATTTGTGGTATTATAATAATAGGAGGAACTTTTTATGGACTGCTTATTCTGCAAGATCGTGGCAGGGGAGATCCCCTCAACAAAGGTTTTCGAGGACGACAGGGTGCTGGCGTTCCGGGACATTGCTCCTATGGCGCCTACGCATATCCTCGTTATCCCGAAACAGCATATTGCGGGAGTTGACGAGATAACCCCGGAGAACAGCGCGATAGTTTCCTACATTTTCGAGGTGATCCCGAAGATAGCAAAGGCGGAGGGACTTGACGGCGGCTACCGTGTAGTCAGCAACATCGGCGAGGACGGCGGTCAGACAGTCCGCCACCTGCACTTCCACATTCTGGGCGGCAAGAAGCTGTCCAATGAGATGGCGTAATGGCGGCAAAAGCACCTTTATTCAGACTTGTCGCCGAGCCTGCGCTTAATTCCGAGCTGAAAGCCGGAAAACTGCGCCGGGTGTATTACCTTTACGGCGAGGAGGTCTACCTCACCGGGCTGTACTGCGACAAAATAGTCAAGACCGCCGGCGGCGAGGAAGCGGACGGGCTTAATTTCCTGCGTCTGCGGGGAGTTCCGGACATGAACGCCCTGTCGGATTTCTCAGAGAGCATGCCGTTCTTTGCGGAGCACAAGTGCGTGAGGATCACCGACCTTGATGCCGAGGACATGGACAACGACCAGCTCAAGGCGCTGATATCGCTCATAGAGCAGCTTCCGGACACCACTGTCCTGATGATCGCCCAGACCGGTCTGGAGATCGACGACAAGAAGCCGAAGGCAAAGACCAAGAAGCTGATACAGACGGTGGAGAAGTGCGGCGCAGTCTGCAAGATGTCATTCCTGCCGCTGGAGCGCACCGCGGCAATGGCGGCGAAAAAGGCGTCGCGGAGCGGCTGCACGCTGTCGCAGGGGAACGCTGTACATCTGGCGGAGCTGTGCGGGCGCAGCCTCACCATAATCCAGAACGAGGTGGACAAGCTGTGCAGCTACAAGCAGAGCGGGGAGATCACGAAAGAGGACATTGACGCCCTCACGCCGCGGCAGATAGACGTCAGCGTGTACGCGCTGGCAGACTGCCTGCTTTCCGGAAACCCCGGCAGGGCTTACCGTATGCTGGACGACATCTTCGCGGAGTGCGTTGAGCCGATAATCATCATGTCGGCGCTGTCCGGCGCATTTGTGGATTTCTACCGGGCAAAGCTGGGTCAGAAAGCCAGAAAAACTCCCGCGGACGCCGCAAAGGATCTCGGCTATTTCGGCAGAGCGTTTGTGATGACAAACGCTTACCGCACGGCTCAGCGGCTGTCCGAGCGGTATCTGCGGGACTGCATAGCGGTGCTGTTCCGAACGAATCTGCTGATGAACTCCTCAAAAACGGACAACAGACTGCTGCTGGAAAAGACGATCGCGGAAATATCTGCTATCGCGCGCTGATTGTTACATGATACGCACAAAACAAGCAATAATAACAGAGGGCAGATACGATAAAATACGTCTGTCAAATATCGTGGACGCAGTTATCATCTGCACCAACGGCTTTTCCATATTCAAGGACAGGGAAAAGCAGGAGCTTATAAAGGCTCTAGCGGCTAAAACGGGGATAATTATCCTCACCGACAGCGACAGCGCGGGGTTCAAGATACGTTCGTTCATACGGGGATTCGTGAAGAACGGCGAGGTTCTGAACGCTGTCACGCCGGACATTTACGGCAAGGAGCGGCGCAAGCTCCAGCCCTCAAAGCAGGGGAAGCTGGGGGTAGAGGGCATACCCGACGAGCTGCTTATACAGGCGCTCCGAAACGCCGGAGCGACAGAGCTTGACGGTGGCTCACCGCAGGAGAACTCCGACCCGGTGACCCGCAGCGACCTTCTTGAACTGGGGCTTATCGGCGGCGAGGGAAGCTCAGAGCGCCGCAGGCAGCTCCAGCGGCGCTTGGGACTGCCGGAACTGCTCACCGCAAAGCTGCTGCTGGAGGTCGTCAACAAGATGTATTCCCGCAGCGAGTTTATTTCAATAGCAAAAGATACAAAGTAATTTTAGGGGAAGTATATGGTTTTTTCCAGTTTAACATTTTTGTTCGCATTTCTGCCGATAACGCTGATACTTTACTATATCGTGCCGGACAAGGCGAAGAATGTAGTTATTCTTATCAGCGGGCTGGTATTCTACGCGTGGGGCGAGCCGCTCTATGTGCTGGTGATGATCGCCTCAACTGCGATAGACTACACCGCCGGGCGGATAATCCACGCCTACGACGACAAACCGAAGATAAGGACGATATGCCTTATCGTGTCGCTGGTGATGAACCTCGGACTGCTGGGCGTGTTCAAGTATCTTGGGTTCATCATTGAGTCGCTGAACGCGTTTTTCGGGTTTGCTATCCCGAATCCGAACCTGCCGCTGCCGATAGGTATCAGCTTCTTTACGTTCCAGTCAATGAGCTACACTATCGACCTCTACCGCAGGCAGATCAAGGTGCAGAAGAATCCTGTCAGCTTCATGGCGTTCGTTACCTTGTTCCCGCAGATCGTTGCGGGTCCTATCGTGCGTTATGAGGATATCCAGAACGAGATAGACCACCGCACTATCACCGAGAAAATGGTGGGGGACGGTATTTCACGGTTCATCATAGGGCTTGGCAAGAAGGTGCTTATCGCCAACAACATCGGTCTGCTGTGGACGGAGATCAAAGCGCTGGATTACGGCGAGCTGTCCGCGGTGACTGCGTGGCTGGGAATTCTGGCGTTCACGTTCCAGATATACTTCGATTTCAGCGGATATTCCGATATGGCGATAGGTCTGGGCAAGATGATGGGCTTCACCTTCCCGGAGAACTTCAACTACCCGTATATGAGCCACAGTGTGTCTGAATTCTGGCGCAGGTGGCACATCACGCTGGGCAACTGGTTCAAGAGCTACATCTACTTCCCGCTGGGCGGCAGCCGCAAGGGGCTCCCCCGCACGATACTGAATCTGCTTATCGTGTGGACAGTCACCGGTATCTGGCACGGCGCAAGCTGGAATTTCATGATGTGGGGCGCGTATTTCGGCGTGCTTATTGTGATAGAGCGGCTGTTCCTCGGCAAGGTGCTGGAGAAAATACCCGCGTTTTTCAGTTGGCTGTACACCTTTATAATGGTGGTGTTCGGCTGGGTGCTGTTCGACGCGGTAGCTCCCGGTACTGTGGGCTTCGGGGATATGTTCAGTCAGGTGGGGACGTTTATCGCGGCAATGTTCGGCGGAAACGGCGTGTTTATCGACAACACTGCGATAAACTATATCGTAAATTACGGTATCATCTTTGCAATATGCATTTTCGGCAGCTCCGACGTGCTGAAGTCCATTGGGGAATTCATCAAGAAGAAAGCCCCGGTATGGGTGCAGTACGGCTTCCCGGTGGTGAATACCGTGGTCATGCTTGCCTCCGTTGCGTACCTTTCCACCTCTAACTATAACCCGTTCCTGTATTTTAATTTCTGAGAAAGGAGAGCCGCATGGATAAGGAAAAAAAGAAGTTCACCATGACCCCGGCGAAGCTGATGATAGCGCTGTTTACCATAGTTTCGCTTGTGATACCGATAACCACCGCCGTTCTCCCGAAGCAGGAGCGCAGCGAAAACGAAAACCGTACACTGGCGAAGTTCCCTAGTCTTGTAAACCAGACCAAGCTGGACAAGGCGGAGAATTTCGCGGACGTTATCGGCGCAGTCCGCTGGGAGGACATTACCGTCCGGGACGAGGACAGCTATATGGACAAGATAGAGACCTACTTCTGCGACCACCTGGCCGGGCGTGAGGAATGGGTGCGGGCGCGCAACACAATGGAAATGCTCGCCGGCAAGAAGGAGATAAACGAGGTCTACACGCTGAAAAACCAGATGATACAGGTGTTCAAGGACTTCGACGAGGAGGTCGTGAACTCCTCTCTTAATGCAATGAACCTTTTCGCCGAAACTCACCCGAATATGCAGTGCAGCCTTATGTTAGCCCCCACGGCGCAGGAGCTTTTCAGCGCTGAAATTCCCTCATACGCCGGATACCTCAGCGAAAAGACGTTCATTGACGAGTGCTACAAGAAAATGCAGGGTGTCACCACGATAGACTGCCTGAGCTATCTCTCCGGGCATAAGTCGGACTATGTGTTCTACCGCACCGACCACCACTGGACCAGCCTCGGCGCGTATTACGCTTACTGCGCAGCATCAAAGGCGCTGGGTTACAGCAGCTACGGGCTGGATTCGTTCAACATTGAAACCGCCAGCAGCAGCTTCCGCGGTACGCTGTACTCCAAGACGCTGGACAACTCTATCACGCCGGACACTATTGACTACTATTTCCTAGCCTCCGGAGAGCCGACGGTGAAAATGACTGTGTTTGACGGGCAGGAGCAAACCGTTTACGACAGCCTTTACGTCCGCAGCTTCCTGGACGTAAAGGACAAGTATTCCAGCTTCACCGGGTCTAACGCGCCGATAGTCACTATCGAAACCAACGTTGACAACGGCAAGAACCTGCTTCTCGTCAAGGACAGCTACGCTCACAGCTTAGTGCCGTTTCTGTCCAAGCATTACAGCAAAATAACAATGGTGGATATGAGGTACATCAACACCGACCTCAACCGCTTCATCGACCTTGACGAATACCAGCAGACGCTGTTCATGTTCAACGCGATATCTTTCAGCTCGGATATTCATCTCAAGAAGATAACTATGACGAAATAACTTCACCAGCCGCTCCGGTTTTTGCGGGATTTTTGTAAAAATAATGCAATTTTGCATATTGAATCGTATAGAGAATTATTGTATAATTAAAGAAAGGAGGGCGATCTTATGAAATTCAAGAAAATAGTATCAATAATTCTTTCAATGGCAGTAATGCTGACTTCCCTGCTGGTGTGCGGAACTACCGCCGGCGCGGCTTCGTCCAAGCTGAAAGTGACCGGAAGCTACGCGGACGGCGTTTACACTATCGACCTGTACGGCATGACCAAGAAGCAGTACACAGACTTTGTGAACAACAAGGACGGCTTCCGGGTGAACATAATCAGCAGCGACGGTCTGAGCAGCATATTTATTGCCGCAGATTTCACCAAGAAGTCTGCCGAGGCTGCGCTCCCCGGCTACAAGGGCGGAAAGCAGGTATACTGCGGACTTATGGGCAACAATACCGCGCACTACTCCACATGGGCAAGCACATTGGGGTGCAGTGCGCTTTACGGCACTGCACCGGACAAGACCTACGGTTTCCGCTGGGAGCTTGTACTTGACGACGATACCGTCAGCGGATTCCTGCCCAGCGTGCTGAAATCCACAGACGTCACCGTCACCTTTGAGGACGTTTACCGCAAGGCGCTGTCCGTTTCCGGGCTGAAACAGAAGACCGCCCTCACAGCGGCTTGGGGCGACGAGCCGGTAAAGCTGGACATCAGCGGAAATACCGCTTCTATCACAGTACCCGCTGAGAACTTCGCGAAATACAGCGGCAAGAAAAACGCCAAGCTGGAGCTTACGCTGAGCTTTGAAAAGTATGTTTTCTCCACGGTATTCAGCGGCGGGACAAAGGAGTTCACCGTTATCGCTGTGAACAACGGCAAGGACATCATTAATTCAGTCACCCTCGGCGGCAGCTTTGACCAATACGGCGCCGCAACGGTGAAATTCACCTTTAACGACGCTGCAATAACTAAGGCGCTTTCCGCCCGTGAGGGAACTCTGCTTTACCGTATCACCGAAAAAGGACAGCTGATCGCCGGCAGCAATACGGCGCAGTCCATTAAGGCGCAGGATCCCGTGAAGAAGCTCTCCACGCTGAAATTCAGCAAGATCGCGTCCCAGTACTACACCGGGAAAGCGATAGTCCCGGAGATCACCATTAAGGACGGCACCCGCACCCTTATCAAGGGCAAGGACTACACCGTGCTCTGCAAGGACAACGTGAAGCTCGGCACGGCGACTATGACTATCACCGGTATCGGGTCAAGGTACACCGGGAAGAAAACCCTGAAATTCAAGATAGTCCCCGGCGTCCCGACGCTTTCAGCAAAAACCGCTGACGACCTGCTCACCCTCAGTTGGAGCAAGGTCAAGGCTGACAAGTTCCAGATCTACTACTCCGAAAACGGCGGAGATTTCAAGCAGTTAGCCTCCGTTTCCGGCAGGCTCACCAGCAAGGAAGTCACCGGGCTGGATCTTGCCAACAAAAAATACGAATTCAAGATCAGAGCGCTTGTCAAGTCCGGCAGCAAGTACAAAGCCGGAAGCTGGTCTGATGTAGTCAAGGGAAACGCTGATTAAATCAAATTCGCCACGTTCAAACGCGCATACTCACGCGGCTGAATTTGATACGCTACGCTTTAATCAGCGTGTCCCAAGCTGTGATACTATGATCCCTCTGCTTACGGCAGGGGGATCTTTTACGCTCTCCAGCACAAAGCTATCACCCAATTTTCACACTTTTTTTCACTGTGCTGTAATATAATAAATATGTATATTCTTACAGAAAGGACAGATCATCATGAAAAAGAACTTGCCGATAATTCTTGCGGCAGCGTTGCTGCTCTGCACTTCATGCCAGTCGAAATCCGTTGGAACTGATTCGGAAAACGATGTTTCTTCAAGCTCAACCGCGCCGGTAAGCGCAGGATCCGCAGATCCTGTTGATACTTCAGAGCCTGATTCAGCAGGAACAGGCGAACTCCCGCAGCCCTCCGAAACCGAAGAGATCACAACCGAGCCGCAAACCAACGCTTTCTTCAAGCCCGGAGTTTGGCAGTGCAGCGAGTACTATTTCTATGAGTTCGACGCGAACGGCACAAGCGGCAGAACAATGGACTTTGACTCCTCCGTGGGAATGCCGTTTGAGTACGAGGTTACAGATGCCGACAGCGGCGCGCTGATGTTCCATATCTTCTCCGCCGACGACAAATCCCCTGCCACAGCAAAGATCCTATCCGACAGCGAAATAGAGCTGACGTGGGATTTTGGCAGGACTGACCCACTCACCTATCTCACCGGTAAAACACTTGATGATGTTGAAGCGGAGATCGGTCACTTCTTTAAGCCGGGTACATGGCGGGGCGCCGACGGCTACTATTTCTTCAACGACGACGGCACAAGCGGCAGTACACAGTCCTTTGAAATGGGTATCGGCGTTGGTTTCAACTACGAGGTAATGAGCCGTTCCAACGGCTTCGTGAACATTCACAAGGGCGCGGCTGACGTAAGCGAGGGCGTGGTGATATCCGATAAGACCGAGGACTCCTTTACCATAACCTGGGAGAACGGAACGCAGGAGAAACTGGTGTATGTTTCACCGCGGACCACCGACGAATTCAAGTTCTACACCAACGAGGATCTTCAGCAGATTGCTTTGAAGTACTATCAGGCGAACAATGACGGCTACACACCCCAGTATGCCGGAGTCAAGTCCAACGACGACGGCACAGCTACGATCCAGCTTTACGATCAGGTCACAGACCACAACACCACCGTCGCGTGGTACACGATTGACCGGGTAACACTTAAAGCCACCGACGACATCATGGGCAGCGAGATAGATATGTCCGGGTACGCAGACTGAAATACAGTTTTTTACATCACCAAAGGTATTGTTGTTCAACACAATGATACCTTTTTGTGTATTTATTCTGAGAAATTATGTGAAATTTTCAAAAAGGTATTAACATTTCACCGGATATGTGGTATAATAGCATTAAGTAGTATGTTCTGCCATGCAGACAACAGGCTTTTATGTGAGAAATAATCTGGTGATCTTATGGATAAAAAGAAAAAGATAAAGTACATCAAAATCAAAGACGACGAGCCGAAGAAGCGCTCCAAAAAGAAGCACAGCCGCGCCGCCAAAAACATAGGCAGAGCCTTAACGATAGTCGGCACGACCTTTTCGTCAATGCTGCTGATACTTGTTATAATGGTGTGTATCGTTGTGACTGTGCTGGCGGTGTATGTTCTGGATTTCGCGGACAACAGCTTCGACGCTAACCTGCGGAATTTCGAGATGAAATACACCAGCTTCATCTACGGCTATGACGAAAACAACGAGGTTGTAGAGATCAAGCGGCTTGCCGCCGAGGAAAACCGCGTCTGGGTGGACTATGAGGACATCTCCCAGAACATGATCGACGCTGTTGTCGCGGCGGAGGACAAGCGTTTCTACACCCACAAGGGCGTTGACTGGTACCGTACCGCGGGCGCGTTCTTTTCAAACGGCGACGGCGGCGGCGGTTCTACTATCACGCAGCAGCTCATTAAGAACATCACCGGCGACGACGAGGTAAGCTGGGAGCGTAAGCTCCGCGAGATCTTCCGCGCCCTCAGCCTTGAGGAAAAATACACCAAGATCGACATTCTGGAGAGCTACCTCAACAACATCTGGTTCGGCGGAATGGTTTACGGCATCGGCGCAGCTTCGCAGTACTACTTCGGCAAGGACGCGTCCGAGCTGAACATAGGCGAGGCGGCGGTGCTTGCGGGAATGATCCGTAACCCCGCGAAAATGTCCCCCTACGCCGACCTAGCCCGCAGCAAGCAGCAGCAGAACTACGCCCTGCGCTGTATGTACGAGCAGGGTATGATAACCACGCAGGAATACGAGGACTACAAGTACAACCGTATCGAGGTACACTTCGCGAAGCCTGTCTACGGCGACGATTACGGCTACATTGACGAGCGCACGCTGGTGGACGACAACGAGGACGACTTCGTGCAGGAGGTACAGGACGACAGCTACGAGGCGTACAAATGGAACGGCGACTACACCGTTTCGCAGGACTGGTACGTTGACGCAGCTATCGATCAGGTCATTAACGACTACGCAGACCTCAAGGGCATAACCTACACCTCCGCGAAGAACGAGCTGTACAACGGCGGCTACAAGATATATATCAACGAAAACATGAAGCTCCAGCAGATTCTGGAGGAGAAATACCGCGACCCGTACACCGTCCTTTCCAAGTACGACCCAAGCGCCCCGGAGAAGGATCTGATACAGTCCGCGTTCGTCATCATGGATTACACCGGAACGGTGCAGGCGGTGGTCGGCGGTCTGGGCGAGAAGCCCGGCGACGGCGCATTCAACCGCGCTACGCAGGCAACCCGCTCCCCCGGTTCAACTATGAAGCCTATCTCCACCTACTCTCTGGCGGTGCAGAAAAACCTCATCACCTACTCAACGCTGATACCGGACGCGCAGATTAATATCGGCACTGAGGACGAGCCGCAGATGTGGCCTGAAAACTACGGCGGCGTTGTGGGCGACGGAACGCTCCGCCCGGCATGGTACGGCGTTCAGCACTCACTGAATACGCTGGCAGTACGGATAGGGCGCATGAACACCCCGAAGGCGATGTATAATCAGCTCACACAAATGCTGGGCTTCACCACGCTGGTAGAGTCTGACATTGCGCTGTCGCCTATGTCGCTGGGTGCGCTCACCAACGGCGCTAAGCTGGTGGAGGTCGCGGCGGCTTATCAGATATTCGGCAACGGCGGCATTTACTACCGTCCGATGTTTTACAGCAGGGTTGAGGACAGCAAGGGCAACATCATTCTTGAGCAGGACTACTACGGAACGCAGGCTGTTGACAGCGACACAGCATGGGTCACCAACCGAATGATCTACAAGGTAGTAAACGGGGACAGCGGCACCGGACGTCTTGCGAAGCTGGACAATGTTGAAGTTATCGGTAAGACCGGTACTTCTAACGCCGGTACTGACCTGCTGTTCATGGGACTTACGCCGGAATATATCGGCGGTCTGTGGATAGGCTACGACGACAGCCGTGAGATCGGCGGCGCCGACGGCTGGAAGGCGGTCGCTTCCGTCTGGAAGGAAGTTATGCAGGACATTCAGGACACCTCTCAGGTGCTGAAGTTCGTGTCCGACCCGTCGGTAGTCGAGAAGCGCTACTGCACCATGACCGGACTGCTTGCTACAAACAAATGCACCTCCACGGATATAGGCTACTACCGTGAGAGCAACATACCGGACTACTGCAACGGCGACCACGGTGAGATCCGCAAACAGATACGCGATAATAACCCGGATTGATACCTTAGGGACACGCTGATTAAAGCGAAGCGTATCAAATTCAGACCCGCGATTTAGCGCGTTTGAGCGGGTCGAATTTGATTTAATCAGCGTTTCCCTTATACAACGAACCCTCCCCTGTCAACGGGGAGGGTTTTTGTGGTATTGTGTATTACTATTTGTAGAATGTTGGTTAATTATTACGAAATATAGGTATACATGTTGTCGAATTATTATTCAGTAATACCTTTGGTATTTGAAGGTACAGAACCGATACGCTCCATGAACTCATTCATCGCGTCGGCGTCGGGTTCGTTGTCGCAGCGAATCTCAAAGTGAAGACGTCCGCCGTCGGTCTGCCCGGTCTGCCCGACCTTGCCTATGACCTCTCCCTGCCGGACTGTCTGCCCGGCGGTGACGTTCAGCTCGTCGCAGTGAGCGTACACCGTCATAACGCCGCTGCCGTGATCTATCATAATGCAGTTGCCGTAGCCGTAGTACCATTCCGCAAGGATAACCTCGCCGCTCTGCGCAGCAAGAATGTCCTGCCCGGAGATGTCGGCGGTCTGGAAGTCAATGCCTTTGTGTCCGTAGTAGCTTCCGGGGGTCTCGGTGACAGCGTTGTATTCCTCCGCCACCGGGCAGGTCAGGGATTCTATCAACTGTTCGGCATTTTCCGGGTCGTATATACTCTTTGTATTGACTTCAACCTCCTGCTCAGCGCGGGTCAAAATGACCTCAGCCTGCTCGCTGCCGTTGTCTGCTGTTCCGTGGATAATGTCCGCTTGCAGCAGATTCTCGTCATTGGTGGTGAAGTTATAGGTAGAGCCGTCCGCAAAAACGCAGTTTATCCGGTTACCTTCTACCGTGAAAGTGCCGCTGGTATATCTCGACAGGTCATCAGTGCCAAAATCGGCAAAACCGCCGCCCGTACCGTCGGATTCATTGAAGGAAACTTTAACGCTTGGTGCGAACCTCGCTGTAAAGAGATCCATAAATTCACTGCTGACCTCGCCGTCCACCCGTATCTCGAAATGGAGGTGCGGTCCGGTAGACCAGCCGGTAGAACCGACCGTGCCGATAACGCTGCCCTGCGCAACGCTCTGCCCGGCGATATAATGTACCTCGTCCAAATGAGCATACACGGTGGAAAGCCCGCTGCCGTGGTCGATTATTACATAGTTGCCGAAGCCTTTGTTCCAGCCGTCGGAGTTCGCCTCTACAACTGTGCCGGGAAGCGGCGAAAGTACCAGCTCGCCCTTTATGCCCTCGTCCGCGATGTCGATACCATAGTGAGTACCACCCTGCAATTCGTTGTAGCCGTTGTAGGTGGTTATCGTTTTATAGTCACTATCCAGCGGGTAGGTCATGCTATTTATCAAGTCGAATATTTTATCAGAATCCACGGTTATGCCGTTTTCTTCCTGATAGTATTTGATCTTCCCGGTTATCATAGTTTCCATTTTCTCAAGCTGGGTTTGGTTTATTTCTTCCATTAGGGCTTGCTGTTCGTCAAACTCTTTCTCACGGTCATACTCTGAACTCAGAGCTTCGTTCATAATGCTGTCCGCAAGCGCCTTGATATCCTCACCGTAAGCATAGCTGAACTCCAGCTTCAAGACGTCCACCGGCGGAACACCGTCCTGCCATATCAGCCGGCAAAGCTCCGCTTCCTGCTCCCCGGTTACGGCGATAACGCTGTCGCCGCTTATTGTAAAGCGGAATTCCTCCCCGGAATCGCATAGCAGTACAAGTTCAGTTTCGTTGATAAAGCATTTACCTGCGGTCTTTGCCTCCGGATAGTACGGGCTTATCAGCGTGAAGGAGCAGTCGGAAACGTCAAAGCGCAGGTCTGCGTAGGCGGACAGCTTGTATACGCCGAGGTTCTCATCTGCCATTTCAAGGCTGCTGAAGTAATCTTCGGTGAACGGATATACTGCATTTTCATTTATGCTGTTAGCGTTAATGTCGTAGTTGTGTATCTCGACATTGCGGAGATTAAAGCCGTTCATGTCAACATCAATACCCACATACTCATTATCATTGACTATCACAACATCTGTATAGCTGCCGCCGAAATTCGCAGATCTTTGCGGCTTATACTCCGTGTACCTCTCGTCAAGCTCGTCATACCGCTGCAAAAGCCCGAACTCCTGGTCGATCATATACCTGAAATAGGTATCCGTGGAATTATGATAGAAGCTGACGGTCAGCTGCGGCGTATCTTCTAGCATCACAACTCCAAAGGAAATTCCGTTCCATGAGTCCCCGCCGAACTCGCCCAGCTTATCCCCTGCGTACTTCTCCAGCACATCAAAAGCGTTCGCGGAATAGGTTATCCTGTCCAGATTCCTGTTATAGACATAAATACTGCGCCCGGTGTCGGTGAACATTACCCTGTAATCGTCCGCGTAAAGAATGTACGGAAATTCCGAGGCGAAAATCAGATCCTCGGCATACTCCCGGCTGGGCGCGTTTATTCTCATGACTTCCGGAAGCAGCTCGTCCTTTTCCGGAATTACCGCCGCCGGTAAACTGCTTGCCGGGGCTGTATCTATCAGGTCAACGCCGCCCCTCGGCAGATTTGAAAGCCCGAACACGCAAAGTCCAGCCGCCGCGACCGCTCCCGCGGGAATCAGTATCCTGCGCATTATCTTCGGCGCGGAGCTTTCCAGCCGGTCAGCCTCCGCCGCCTCCTGTATCAGCCGCTCGTCAAGCTCATTGAGCGCATTGTTGAGCTTCTCTTTCATATATCATAGCCCTCCTTTCTGAGGTATTCCCGCAGCCGCTTCAGCGTGCGGGAAATACGGGACTTCACCATGCTTTCGCTTGCGTGAAGCCGCTTTGCTATCTCTTTTGTAGTATCTCCGAACCAGAACCGCCGCATGAATATCACCCGTGTGTTGTAGTCCTGCCCCCGCAGGAACTCGTTCATCAGCCGGGTCAGTTCGTTCTCGGTCAGCAGGTCCTCCGCGTCGGAGCTGCCGCCTATGTACTCCGCCAGTTCGTCAATCGGCAGTACCTCGCCGGAACGCTTCGCCGCCCTGTTGTAGTCGTACCTGTCAAGAGCCAGCCGCCTTGCGATCCGGCAGAGGTAAGCCGCCAGCCGCTGAGGTCTTGCCGGGGGAATGCTGTTCCACGCCCGGAGCAGCGTTTCGCTCTCGCACTCCTCGGCGTCCTGCTCACTGCGCAGAACCCCGTATGCCACGCTTTTCAGCAGCCTGCCGTAGCTCTCACGCAGAGCGGCTATGCCGGATTCGTCCCGGGCAAACAGCAGCTCGGTGATCTGTTCGTCGTTCATGAGTCACCCACCTTTCCATTTTTAAGGGCACCTCTAAAAACCATAGTGCCTCAGATGCGCAGTCAGATTTTTCGTCAGATTGTATAACTTGCGGTTGTCGGCGGCAGCGAAGCGAATTCAAGCCGACAACTCGTGAGCGCAGGCGGGCTAGCGCCCGTTAAGCGAAATTTGTGCAATATGACGGAAAATATGCAAGCAGATGAGGTGCTAAGGCGATAGCCGGTGGTTTTTAGAGGTGACCTAAAGCGCTTCACCTAATAAGACGGAGTATTTCTCAGAAAGTTGCAGAAAAATCGGCTCCCGGCGGTTTCGCCGAAAGCCGATCTGTGTTATCTGTTCCGCTCCTTCATAGTCCGCTCTATCTCGCGGGCTGCGTCGCGCTTCGCCATGTCGTCGCGCTTGTCGTGGAGCTTCTTGCCCTTGCAAAGCCCGACCTGCACCTTAACCTTTGAGTCCTTGAAATACAGCGACACCGGTATCAGCGTGTAGCCGCCCTGCTTCACCTGCCCGAACAGCTTCAGTATCTCCTTTTTGTGCATTAGGAGCTTCCGCGTGCGGTAGGGGTCTTTGTTGAAGATGTTGCCCTTCTCGTAGGGTGAAATGTGCATGTTGCGGATATACATCTCGCCGTTGTCGATAGAGATCCACGAATCCTTAAGATTCACGCCGCCGTTTCTGATAGACTTGACCTCCGTGCCGAACAGCTCGATACCCGCCTCGTAGCTTTCAAGGATAAAGTATTCATGCCGGACTATGCGGTTTTCTGCTATGGTTTTTGTGTTCATCTGCCCTCCAAAAGGCTGAACAGTTATTCCATTCCGATAACGTACTTGAGGATCGCCACAGCGTCGTCGGTCCTTACCCAGCCGTCTCCGGTAAGATCCGCAGCCGCTCTCTGCTCGTAGTTGTCGAGGGTGATCTCCTCAATCACTGCTTTAAGGATATATACAGCGTCCATAGCAGTGCGGTTTCCGTCGCCGTCGATATCGCCCATTACGACCAGCTTGTAGCTTACGTCGCTGCCCGGCGCAGTCGCGGTCATGCCGGTGGCAATAAGCTGTGTTTCTGAAACAGCAGAACCGTCGGATTTGGTAATAACTATTGCGTCGCCGTTTTCAATGTTGGCACGGAAATCCGCAACGGTGTAGTCTTTCCTAAGCCCTGCGGTTATCGTGCGCTTTTCATTGTTGATAACAAAATTGGAAGATATCATCTGGAAGTTCTGAAGAACGGAGCTGATGAAGTAATCGCCGCCCTCGCTGAAGGTGGTGGTCACTGTGCCGTCCTCAACAGTTACCTCTCTGATGAAATCCGATTTTTTCGTGGAAGTATTCCACTTGTAAAGTCTGTAAACACCGTTGGTGTATACCTTAGAAACGTCCAGCGTCAACTCGCCTGCGCCGGGGAACGCCTTGGTCTCGGCAAAGGAGATGAGCTGATAGTCGCTTGCGCTGCCGACCTCAAAGCGGATCTGCTCCTCCACCTTGCTCTCGTAGTAAACCTCCGGGTCAAAGTCCGCGGGCTTGGTGACGTCAGTTCCGGTGAACTTCCAGCTATATTTGTAGCCGTCACGGGTCGCACCCTTTCTGGTGATGGACTTGTCCTCGCCGTAAATAGACTCAAACTCGCTCTTGAGAATGGTCTCCGGCACTATCTGCTTAGAAGCCACCAGCCCGTTCTGAGCGTCCTGGAACGCCTTTATAGCCGCATTTGCTTCTTCAAGCGAGGTAGCGTCGTTCTCGCTCGCGTCGGTAAGCAGTGTGATCGCAGCCTTGAGCTTCTTCCAGCTTTCAGCAGTGTAATCCTGCTCCTTATATTCCTTTGCTATGGCAAGCAGATCGGTAAGGACTTTCTTTGTGCCGGTGCTTACGCCGTATACAAGCTGGTTCTTAGCTTCCAGCAGGCTGTCGTATGCGCTTGCCAGCATTTCGTTGTCGTTTTGGTTATAAGCGTAGATCGCCTTTGCCGTTTTGAGCTGGTTTGAGAACACCGTCCATGTCGGGCCGGTGTATGTATCTGCGGTGAGCTTTTCGCACTCGGCGATAAGCGCTTCAAGCCTTACCTTTGCGGTGGTGGGATCGCTGCCGTCAAGGAAGTATACCGTGAACTCGCAGCGAATGTTCGGATTCGCGCTTGCGCCGGGCACAAACAGGGAGATCTCGCCCTTTACCGTTCCAGCCTTTGAAACATATCCGTCCTTAATGAAAGAGGATATGTCAAGGTCTATCTCAATATTCTCATTCTTGAGATAAGCGGCGTTGTTTTTCTCGCTTTCCGGGATATTGTAGGTAGGCAGCAGCGGATCATAGAAATATTCCGGAAGCAGGCTGCCGTCGTTCAGCGTAACGGTAGAAAGGATCTTATCCTTGAAAGAATTCAGCTCGCTCTCCGAAAGGGAGTCCCCGATACCAAAATAATACACGTCCGGCGAAACGGTCAGTTTACGCTGGTTGGTGGTATTGATAAGGTTGTAGGAGATGTTCTTTGAGGTGGAATTCATTGCGCTGAACCACGCAGGAACAGATGTCAGGAAGTTATAGCTCAGATCCACGCTGGTGAGCAGCGGGCATGCCGAAAGGTCAACATCAGACAGTGACGCATTGCGCAGCTTGTTCTTGGAAAGATTTATGGACTTCAGCCGCGGCATGTACTCAACGATCTCCGGAACATATTCAAGACCCAGCCCGCTCAGATTAAGCGAGGTGATCTTCTCTAAGTCGCCGAAGGTGATCTCGGTATAATCCTTGACTCCCGTAGCGTTTTTGAGAGCCTTTATGAAATTAGCATTGGGCTCAGACTCGCCGGCACCGTAAAACAGCTTTTCGTTGTAAAGCCATACGCTGTCATTGCTGCTGTAATTTGCAGCATAGCTGGTAAGCGGGATCACAGCAGGAACTGAACTCGCCACGATACACCCGGTGAGCGCCGCTGCAATAATTCTCTCTGTGAGTTTCATGTTACGATCCTCTCCTTAAATATACTTTCCTCAATTCCAGCCGCGCAGGAAACTGCACAGCCTCACTTCTCCCGCCCGGCGGACAAATATGTCAAACAAGGCGGTATATATACTATTAGTATAGCACATAAATCAAGCTTTGGCAATAGTTATTTGAAAAAATTTGAAACATTTTGTGATTTTTTTCTGTTCACATACCATATTTATTGTTTCCGCCGCTCCGAATAAATTACAAATCGATTACAATATATTACAGTTATGTCATAATTGTTGACTTCTCCGCGGCGGAATGGTATAATCTTGTCAAAGAGCGGGACAGTACCGCCGACAGAAAAGGAGTATATTATGAAAAGATCTCTCACACTATCCGCAATGCTTATCGCAGCGGCGCTGATGTCCGGCTGCACAGCAAATAACGAGAGCGCCCCGGTTTCCGGCGAGGGCAGCTCTTCCGGGCAAACCTCCACTGAACCCGCATTGACCGCAGAAGCGCCCTCCGAACCTGCCGAACCCGCAGTTTCAGCAGAGCAGTCCCCCGCTGAAGAACCGCCCGTGACCGAAGAGTCCCTGTCCTTTGACATCATAGGAATTGTCGGAGATAAGGTAAAACCGTCTGATATAACCGAGATACACGGTGAAAACAACACCCTGCTCACGCTGGAGCAGCTCACCCCGACGAACTGGGAGTATCTGCGCTGCGACTTCGCCTACGCCGCACCCTCCACCGGGATCTGCTACACCAGCATTGACAATGCGGATATTTACGACAGCGAAGCATTGATGTTCCGGGACGCTCCCCGGTTGGCTCCCAGCGAATACCGCCGCTTAAAAGCCGGGGACGAGATCTGCGGATTCACAGTGAAAAGCGCGTCCACGGACTTCTTTAAATATGGTACATTCGCTCCGGACGAGGACGGAAACGGAACATATTTCCGCAACTGCTCCGCTGAATTCGAGGGCAGCGCAGAGCTTACCGGCTACGTCTGGATCGCGCCGGAGGACGATTACTGCGTCGGTACCGGGGATATTTTCTTTGTCCCCGCGCCGGGCAGCGACATTCTGCCGGTGATGAACTACGCATATGTGGACGACGGCGTAAAGACTTTATTGTTCTGCGGGGCGAACAACGGCTTCGGCTGGCTCAACGAATACCCCAACATTCTCCTCGGCAACTCCTCAAATATTGCCGCGGACGTTTCTGATGTACCGATAGACGGTCAGTATCACAAGGCGAAGATCACGATCGACGGGCTTTCGATAAGCAGTGATATCGACTGGCTGTCCAAGGTGCAGTGCAATCTAACTGAGCTGGAACTGCTGTAAAAAACACTTCATGCCGGCGCTGACAAGCCCCGGCATGTCATATTTGTCCGGCAGGGCGCATATATTCCACCAGAAAGCATAGGCGGCAGAGCCGCAGTATTTTGCAGG
>CAMCFA010000062.1 GCA_945873955.1 uncultured Clostridia bacterium
TTGTCGATGTGGTACTTGTCGTCAGCGGGGGAGAGTACCTCGCTCTCGTCGATGTAGTCGATCTCGATAGCCTGCAGTATCTGTGCCTCAGCGAAATGACCGATACGGCACTTCGCCATTACCGGGATAGAAACCGCATTCTGAATGCCCTTTATCATCTTCGGGTCGCTCATTCTGGAAACGCCGCCCGCCGCGCGGATATCCGCAGGGATACGCTCCAGCGCCATAACTGCGCAGGCGCCTGCCGCCTCGGCGATCTTCGCCTGTTCGGGGGTGGTGACGTCCATAATAACGCCGCCCTTTAACATCTGGGCAAGGTTCTTGTTTAGTTCAAGTCTGTCTGACATAGTTTAGTTCTCCTTTGGTGTTATCGTTCTGAGAATTTTCTCTAGTTCTATTATAACCAGAACTGATCATATTTCAATAACCAGAAATGTGTTTATTTATAATATCAGATTTCGATTTGTGAATTTTTCTTAATATGCTACTTGAATTATCCGACACAATGTGATATACTTAATAAGTATGCTGCTATAAAGGCGATTTGTGCTGCTGACCTGTTTCTGAGGGGCTGCATATAATATAATAATGTTGCGGAGTATCGTCATTGTGCGGCTTTCGGCTTAATGCCGAAAATTTCACCATGAAGTTTAATGTTTTTGTTCAGGAAAATACACTAAACCTATTGACATAATAAGTTTTGTATGCTATAATTATCACACAAACGAGCAGAGCAGAGCATACAGAGCAAACAAATAACGGAGTGATGTTGTGGACTGGTCGTTTATTCAAAAATTCACCCCGATGTACGTCGAGGCGGCGGTGCTTACCGTCACGATCGGCGTTATCGGAATACTTCTCGCGATCGCGCTGGGACTTTTATGTGCGCTGGTAAAGTACTATAAGATCCCGGTGGCGCGGCAGATCGTTGCGGTGTACATTGAGCTTTCCCGTAACACGCCGCTTATCGTGCAGCTATTCTTCCTGTACTTCGGACTTCCGAAGGCGGGGATACTGCTTTCAAGCGAAGCGTGCGGCGTGATAGGTCTTGCGTTCCTCGGCGGCAGCTACATGGCTGAGAGCTTCCTCAGCGGGCTGAAGTCGGTAGGAAAGATACAGCTTGAAAGCGCCGAGAGCTTGGGGCTTCGCCGTGGGCAGGTCATGCGGTACATAGTTATTCCGCAGGCGGCTTCGGTGTCTGTTCCGGCACTGGCGGCGAACGTTATCTTCCTGCTGAAAGAGACTAGCGTGTTCAGCGCAGTTTCCCTTGCGGATCTTATGTATGTCGCGAAGGACCTCATCGGTATGTACTACAACACTGGAGAGGCGCTGACAATGCTTGTCGCGGCATATCTGGTGATAATCCTCCCGATTTCGATAGTATTTTCACTGCTGGAAAGGAGGATGCGCCGTGCAGGGAATTGAAGTCCTTTTCATGGGAAACAACATGCTTCGCCTGCTGGACGGTCTGTGGGTAACGCTGAGATTATCTCTCATCTCTATCGGACTGTCGCTGGTCATCGGCATATTTGTCGGTGCGTTCATGCTGGTGAAGAATCCTGTCGTCAAGGCGATATGCCGGGTGTACATTGAGATAGTGAGGATCATGCCGCAGCTTGTGTGGCTGTTCATCATCTTCTTTGGCATCACAAAGCTCACGGGGATAAACCTCAACGGCGAGACCGCGGCGGTGATAATGCTGACGATCTGGGGCGCTTCCGAGGTGGGAGACCTCGTGCGGGCGGCATTCTCCGCGATACCGAAGCACCAGTTCGAGTCCGGGCTGTCGCTGGGGCTGAAGAAAGTACAGCTTTACGCGTACATTATCTTCCCGCAGGCGATACGGGGGCTTGTGCCGGATATCATCAATCTTTCCACCCGAATGATAAAGACCACGGCGCTGGTATCACTTATCGGCGTTACCGAGGTGCTGAAGGTCGGAAAGCAGATAATCGACGCAAACCGCTTTGAATACCCGAACGCCGCGCTGTGGGTATACGCAGCGATATTCATGATGTATTTTCTGATCTGCTTCCCGCTGTCGCTGTTATCGCGGAAGCTGACCAAAAAGAGGGGTGAATGACCATGACTGAGCAAACAGAGCATATTATTGAGATAAACCACTTAGTAAAGCGCTTCGGCGATAATGTGATACTGAACGACCTTACGCTGAATGTATCAAAGGGCGAGGTCGTGGTGCTGATAGGACCTTCCGGCTGCGGCAAAAGCACGCTGCTGCGATGTCTAAACGGATTAGAGCCGATACAGGGCGGCAGCGTAACTCTCCACGGCGAGCCGGTGGAGCATGGAAAGCCCAGCCTTTACAACGTCCGGCAGAAGATCGGCATGGTGTTCCAGAGTTACGATCTTTTCCCGCACATGACGGTGTTAAAGAATATCACCCTCTCTCCGCTGAAGGTCCAGAACCGCAGCAAGGAAGAGGTCACTGAAAAGGCTATGGAGCTGCTGAAGCGCGTAGGTCTTGAGGACAAAGCGAACTCCTACCCCTCGGAGCTTTCCGGCGGGCAGAAGCAGCGCGTGGCGATAGTCCGCAGCCTTATCATGAACCCGGACATCATGCTGCTGGACGAGATAACGGCGGCACTCGATCCCGAAATGGTGCATGAGGTGCTGAATGTCGTTTTGGGTTTGGCAGACTCTGGTACTACAATGATGATCGTAACCCACGAAATGGCGTTTGCTGAGGCGGTAGCCGACAGGATAATCTTCCTAGACGGCGGCGTTATCGTGGAGGAGGGCGCTCCGGCGGAGTTCTTCCACCACCCCAAGACCGAACGCGCACAGCGTTTCTTAAAGACGTTTACCTACTCGCGCTGAGCGGGCGGGTCAACAAATATAAAACACAAAAGGGACAATAGGAGGACACTAATAATGAGAACATTCAAGAAAATAGCTTCTATTTTTGCAGCGGCGGTAATGGCACTGACCCTTGCAGGCTGCGCAGGCGGCAATAACAGCGGCGCAAGCAGCACTGACAGCGGCAGCGACGCTCCCGCTTCTTCCGGCGCATACAGGACCGTTGACCAGATCAAGGAGAGCGGCGAGGTAACTATCGGCGTTTTCTCCGACAAGAATCCTTTCGGCTACGTTGACAACGACGGCAAGTTCCAGGGCTACGACGTGTACTTTGCAGAGCGTATCGCAAAGGATCTCGGCGTTGAGCTGAAGCTCGTTCCGGTCGAGGCTGCAAGCCGCGTTGAGTTCCTTGAGACTGCAAAGGTTGACATCATTCTGGCGAACTTCACCGTTACCGACGAGCGCGCCGAGAAGGTAGATTTCGCACTGCCTTACATGAAGGTCGCTCTGGGCGTAGTTTCCCCGGACAGCGCAGTTATCACCGACGCTGAGCAGCTCAACGGCAAGACTCTTATCGTAGTTAAGGGAACCACCGCTGAGACCTACTTCACCGAGAACTACCCCGACGTAAAGCTCCAGAAGTACGACGAGTACAACGAGGCTTATTCCGCGCTTCAGGACGGCAGAGGCGACGCATTCTCCACCGATAACACCGAGGTGCTTGCATGGGCAATGAGCAACCCCGGCTTCACCGTCGGCGTTGAGACCCTCGGCAGCCTTGACGCTATCGCTCCCGCAGTTACAAAGGGCAACGAAACACTGCTGAACTGGATCAATGACGAGATCAAGGCTCTTGCAGACGAGCAGTTCTTCCACGCTGACTACGACGCTACCCTTGCCGCAGTTTACGGCGATACCGTTGACAAGGATAACCTCGTTGTCGAGGGCGGCGAGATGTAATTCTCCCGGCGATCCATTAAACATGATAAAGGCACGGTTTAACAGCCGTGCCTTTTGGTGTTTTAAGGGTTCTTGCTGAGCTTTAGGAATCCGCTTCCGGCGGTGATCTTTCCCTCAGCGGCGAGGGTAACAGCGGAGTATTCGTCAGTGTTCGCGATTATCATAGGAGTTACGGTGTTGTAGCCGGCGGTTCTGATACCCTCAATGTCAAAGGATATCAGCAGGTCGCCGGGCTGTACCCGTGCGCCCTCCCTGACGTGTACGGTGAAGTATTTCCCGCCCAGCTTCACCGTGTCGATACCGATGTGAAGCAGGATATCCGCGCCGTCGTCCGATACAATGCTTATCGCGTGCTTGGTTTCGGTTATCGTTGCCACCGTGCCGCTGCACGGGGAGTACAGCTTGCCGTCGTCAGGACGTATCGCCGCGCCCGCGCCCAGAATACCCTGCGCGAAAACGTCGTCCTCCACCTCGGAAAGAGGCACAGCCGTGCCGTTCATGTGGGCATAGAGCAGCCTTTCTGCGCCCGCTGCGGCGTTCCCGGCGGGAGCTTCCGGCGCTGCCTTTTTAGCGGCTGCATTGCCGCTGCTTTCGGCAATCAGTTTATCCGTATCGTCAGAGTCCGGGGAGTCCATGAAGTCCTCCAGATCAGACTTTATCACCGACACATGCGGTCCGTAGACCACCTGTATGCCGTTGCCCTTGCGTATCACTCCGGACGCGCCGCTTTGTTTCAGCAGATTTTCGTCGGTAAGCTCCGGGTCAGCAACGGTCACGCGCAGGCGGGTCGCGCAGCAGTCAAGGTCGGAGATGTTCGCCTTTCCGCCAAGACCTTTCAGCACCAGCGCGCTGGTAAGGTTCGTTTGCTTGTTCGCCTGTTTCCGGGCGTCAACGTCCTTGCGGGTGTAGAGCTTGGTTTCTTCGCCCTCCGGCTCACGTCCGGGGGTCTTGAGGTTCAGCTTGGTTATCATGAAGTAGAACACGAAATAGTAAACTACCGCGTATACAAGCCCCACCGCGATTATCCACAGCCAGTTCGTTTTGTCGTTGCCTTGAAGTACGCCGAACAGCGTGAGGTCGATAAGTCCGCCGGAGAAGGTCATGCCGACGCCAACGTTCAGAATATGCATGAGCATATATGAAAGACCCGCCAGAACGCAGTGTACGGCATACATTAACGGCGCTACGAACAGGAACGTGAATTCCAGCGGCTCAGTGATACCGGTGAGCATGGAAGTGAGCGCCGCAGACAGCAGCAGACCGCCCACCATCTTTTTCTTTTCCGGAAGAGCCGCTCTGTACATAGCGTAAGCCGCCGCAGGAAGTCCGAAGATCATGAACGGGAACTTACCGGACATGAACCTTGTCGCCGCCACCGAGAAATGCTCCGTGGATTTTGAGGCAAGCTCCGCAAAGAAGATGTTCTGCGCGCCTTGTACGGTCACTCCGTCGATTATCATTGAACCGCCAAGCTCCGTCTGCCAGAACGGCATATAAAAGACATGGTGCAGACCGAAGGGAATCAGCGCCCTTTCAATAATTCCGTAGATCCACGTCCCCGCATAGCCGGATTCCAGCACCAGCTTTCCAAGCTGGGAAATGCCGTTCTGTATGATCGGCCATATAAAGAACATGATTATCCCGACCACCAGATATACCACGCTGGAAATTATCGGCACGAATCTTGTCCCGCCGAAGAAAGAAAGCACCTGCGGCAGTTGTATCTTGTAGAACCGGTTGTGCAGCGCCGCGACGCCAAGACCTACGATAATACCGCCGAAAACGCCCATTTGCAGCGTAGTGATTCCAAGCACGCTGGTGGTGGAGTTGAGCGGCATTGCCACGATCCCGCCGCGGGAGTGGATAAGGGCGCTTATCGTGGTGTTCATGATGAGGTAGGCGACTGCTGCGGACAGCGCGGCGGTGGATTTCTCCTTTTTCGCCATGCCTATGGCAACGCCCATTGCGAACAGCAGCGGCAGATTGTCAAAAACAACGCTGCCGGTCTTGCTCATGATATCAAGAATCGTGTAGAGAACTCCGCCCTCGCTGATTATCCCGGTCAGCCCGTAGGCTTCAAGCGTGGTGGGGTTGGTGAAGGAGCTGCCTATTCCCAGCAGCAGTCCTGCGATAGGGAGTATCGCGATAGGCAGCATGAACGAACGTCCTACCCGCTGCAACACTCCGAATATCTTGTCTTTCACGTCGGAAACTTCCTTTCTTTTGGTATACGGTTAATTTGCCCGGTTTTCACAGAAA
Source organism: uncultured Clostridia bacterium (assembly GCA_945873955.1). Taxonomy (GTDB): domain Bacteria; phylum Bacillota; class Clostridia; order Oscillospirales; family Ruminococcaceae; genus CAG-115. Next base: position 6,037 of record CAMCFA010000062.1, read on the forward strand.
AATACATGTTAAGACATTGTATTGTTTCCGTTTCAATTATTACAAAAGGGTTACAGTTTGATTACAATCTAAAACACCTATTGCATTGTGAGATAAAAAGGATTATAATATAAAATGCTGAGAAAGCTGGAAAAGAGTTCCGTTTTTGGGGAAGAAACCACGGGACAAAAATGCGCAGATGAGGTGTTGGTAATTGGAACGCAGCGTGAGCGGTACGACAGTGATCTTACCGTCCTATGATCCCGGCGACAAGCTGCCGGAGGTAGCTGCCGGGCTTGCCGGGGCGGGATTTAACGATATCGTGATAATTGACGACGGCAGCCGTGAGGAATGTCAGCGCTTTTTCAATCAGGCAGAGGAAATGCTGTTGACTTATCCCGGCGTGCGGTGTACCATTCTGCACCACGATGTGAACCGGGGAAAGGGCAGGGCGCTGAAAACCGGGTTTGAGTACTTCATGCAGAACCGCCCGAACCAGACCGGGGTAGTCACCGCGGACGATGACGGTCAGCATTCCCCCGCCGACATAGCCCGCGCCGCCGCCGAAATGCAAAGGTGCGGTCACGCAGTATTCGGCGCAAGGGACTTCTCACTGCCGGAGGTGCCGCCTAAAAGCCGCTTCGGGAACAAGATGACGTCCTTTGTGTTCCGTGCGTTATGCGGTATCAGGATAACCGACACCCAGACCGGGCTGAGGGCGTTCCCGCGGGAGTGCCTGCCGACCCTCTGCCGGGCGGCGGGGGAACGCTTTGAGTACGAAACCAACGCCCTGCTTGAAATGCACCGTGAGGGTCAGAAATTCACGGAGATACCGATCGAAACGATATACATAAACAACAACGGCGAAACGCATTTTCACCCGCTGCGCGACAGCGTTAAGATCTACGCGGTGATACTGAAATTCCTGCTGTCCTCCTGCGTCGCTTCGCTTATCGACATGGCGGCGTTCACCGTGATAAACCTCTGCCTGCCGCTGAGCATGGAGGAAAAGCTGCGGGTATTCGCAGCGACATTCGGGGCGCGGGCGATATCTTCGCTGGTGAACTACTTCGTCAACCGAAACCGCGTTTTCAAAAGCACCGAGAGCGTTCCCGGCACAATGGCGAGGTATTATCTTCTGTGCGTGGTGCAGACCTGCGTTTCCGGCGCGGGAGTGTGGTCGCTGTCGGCGCTGTTTTCCGCGCAGCACACCGGCTGGGAAACGCTCATCAAGGCGGCGGTGGACACGCTGCTGTTCTTCGTGAGCTTTGGTATCCAGCGCGACTGGGTTTTCGGAAAGGGGAGTAAGAAATGAGCAAAAGCGGCGTCAAAAACAGAAAACGCACTGCGCTTGTGGTGGTGGTGAGAGTTCTCCTCTGCCTGTTTGCGGCGGTGGAGGTACTGCTGTTCGGGCTTCTGGGGGTCATATATGTGCTGGAGAGGGGACCCAGCGAGCGCGCCCGCGACCTGTTCGTTATTTCCATGAATGAAACCAGCGCGGCGAAATTCGTGCCGACGATTTTCCTCACCCAGCAGGAGGTGGACGCTATCTTAGCGGCGAACACCTTTCAGGAGACCGACGTTGTTACGGACACAGACTTGGTCGTGATAAGCAGCGAGCCGGAGAAGCTCACTGAAAAGGACGAAACTATCGACCCGGACGGCGACGGGATAGACATTATGGACGTTTCCGGCAGCACCTTCAAGGGCAAAATGATGCTGGTGTACGACCCGTCGCGGGTTTTTGTCGGGACTAGCGGCAAGTACGGCGCGACAGAGCTTGGCAAGACCCTGCCGGACATCTATGCTTCCTATGATAATATAGTGGGAGCGATAAACGGCGGCGGCTGGGACGACCGCGACGGTCACGGCACCGGCGGAGAGCCGTGGGGCGTTGTTATCTCCGAGGGCGAGGTGCTCTGGGGTACTCCCATGTACTATACATGGGATATGGCTGGAATAACCAACGAAAACAAACTGGTGGTAGGTAAAATGACTATTCAGGAAGCCGTGGATATGGGAGTCCGGGACGCGGTGAAGTACGGTCCGCCGCTTATCGTGAACGGCGAGCCGCTGGAGGCTCTTGGAACCGGCAGCGGGCTGAATCCCCGCACCGCGATAGGTCAGCGTGCGGACGGCACAATGCTTCTGCTGACGATAGACGGGCGGCAGGGCAACAGTCTGGGCGCGAGCCTTGCCGACGTCCGGGACGTTATGCTGGAATTCGGCGCGGTGAATGCCTATAATCTGGACGGCGGCTCCTCCACGAATATGATATACAACGGCGAGATAATCAACAACGGAGCAAGCCTTGTGGGACTCAGAAAAATGTGTACCGCATGGCTGGTCAGAGGTAAAGAATGAGCATGACAAGCGTCAATGGGGAGCATTTTGCCCCAAAAAGGGAAGAACGGGGAAAACACAGACCGCCGCGTAAGCCGCGCACCAGCCGCGGAACGATAGTTTTCCGGGCGGTGTACATAAGCCTTACGGCGCTGGCGGTGGCGGCGGTGGTCGTGGGACTTTTCGTGCTGTGGGATTTCTTAGCGGAGTACGAAAACTACCTGCCGGAAAAGACGGTGGAGAATATTCTGGCGGAGGGTCTGGAGCAGGGAGATACTTCTCTGGTGTACGAAAGCGCGGATTTCACGCCGAACCAATACGAGGACGACAGCGCCGCCCGGGAGTACGTTGCGGGGCTGTTCAAGGGTGAGCTGACCTACACGAAGGACGTGAAGCTCTCCACCGAGGACTCCCCGGTGTACGCCGTGAAATGCCACGGGAAGCGGGTTTGCAGCCTTACCCTAACCAAGACAGGGGAGCAGAGTGGCTGGGGCTTTCCGCTGTACCGGGGAGTGGGTTATTCCGGGGTGGAGATACCCACAAGCGATATCACGATAATCGCCCCGGACAATGCTGAGATACGGATAAACGGAATTCCCATGCGGGAGCTGCCGGTGAAGTCTGAAACAGTTGCGGAATGTGAGCATTTCTACGGCTATATCGACAGTATCCCGGGTATGGCGGGGTACACTGTGCGCGGCTTCACACAGCCGCCGGAGGTCACGGCGTTCCGGGCGGACGGGAGCGCGCTTCACCAAGAGCTTAACGGCACGGAGTACCGCTTCACGCTGGACGGCGGCGAGCCTCCGCAGGAGCTTTCCGAGCTTGCAGTGACGGTTTCCGAGACATATTCCAAGTTCATTTCGGCGGACGCTTCGTTCGACGCAGTGGCTAAGTATGTCCCGGAGGACGTCCCGCTTTATGAGAACATACGAACCTATGAGAGCAAATTTTACACCCCGCACACCGATTACGATTTCCTTGACGTAAAGGTGAGCGACTACCGCCGTTATGCGGAGGACTGCGTTTCGCTGAGAGTGACCTACACTCAGCGGATATATTCGGGCTGGTACGGTGATTTCGATTTCGCCACGGATAATACGATATATCTTGCCAAGAGCGGCGAAGGCTGGCTGGCGACAGATATAGTAATGAACTGAGAGGTGAGTTTCATGCCGGAATTTATACAAGCGTTTGATTTCAGCGTGCTGGACTTTATCCAGCAGAACATGCGCTGCGGCGCGCTGGACATCATTTTCACGATAATCACCTATCTCGGTTCCGGCGGGATATTGTGGATAGCCGCGGCGGTGTGCATGCTGTTCACGAAGAAGTACCGCCGCTGCGGTATCGCGGTGCTGGTCTGCCTGCTGCTGGGGCTGTTCTTCGGGAATCTGATACTTAAACATATAGTGGCGCGCGCCCGCCCCTGCTGGCTGAAACCGATAGCGGACATGCTGGTCGCCGTGCCGAAGGACTTTTCGTTCCCGTCGGGACACACGCTGTCCTCGTTTATCGTCGCGATAGTGATACTGCGGCACAGCCGTCCGTTAGGCATACCTGCGCTGGTCATGGCGGCGCTTATCGCATTCTCGCGGCTGTATGTGTATGTGCATTTCCCAACGGACTTGCTAGGCGCAATGATTCTCGCTGTTCCGGTGGCGATATTCGGGGATATTCTTACCCAGAAGGTCATCACTGTGATAAGCCGGAAGTGGGAAAGCAGGAAAATGCAGCAATAAAATATGGCGCTGGCTTTAGTGTGTTGCCGATAAAGCAGTTTTCGACCCGCCGAGCAAAACTACCTTCGAAAAGATGAGGGTAATTGCTCGGCGGAACTGCCCAAGGCGGCTACGCCTTGCGGTCAGCGCCTTTTTTACGTTACAGCACAGAGAATAAAAAGTGAGTATGATCAAAGGCTTTGTATAATTTTATAAAAATTGCAGGATTTTTTTGATGCAAATTCATATTTTTTTAAGATTTATATTGAAAAAGTAGCAGAAATGTGTTAAAATAAAATGAACATATTTTTTTCTGGGAGGTTTTTTATGGATTTTGTTGAGCAAATAGCTCAGATAAACAAAGCGATAAACGATTTTGTCTGGGTCAAGGTCGGTCTTATCCTGCTTATCGGCACGGGTATACTGATGACGGTACTCACCAAGTTCTTTCAGGTGGTACATATCAAAGAATGGTGGATGAAAACCATCGGCGGTATGTTCAGCCGTCACAGCAAGGTGCGTAAGAATAAGGAGCATGGTTCGGTTTCTCAGTTTCAGGCGCTGTGTACCGCTCTTGCAGCAACCATAGGAACGGGAAATATCGCCGGTGTAGCCTCTGCGATTTGCGTAGGCGGTCCGGGCGCTGTGTTCTGGATGTGGATAGCGGCGTTCTTCGGTATGATGACGAACTTTTCCGAAAACGTCCTAGGTATTTACTTCCGCCGCAAGAACAAAGAGGGCGAGTGGTCCGGCGGCGCAATGTACTACCTGCGCGACGGTCTTGGCGGCTATAAGCACTGCAAGTGGATCGGACGTATTCTTGCTGCAGCGTTTGCCGTGTTCGCGGTACTGGCTTCCTTTGGTATAGGTAACATGGGTCAGATCAACAAGATCGTTATCAACCTTGATTCTGCTCTGCTAGCAAATGTTGATCTCGGTTATGCTTTCGGCGATGTTAAGTGGACTTCTATCATAATCGGCGTTGTGCTGATGATCGTCGGCGCACTGATCATTCTCGGCGGTCTGAAGCGCATTGCCGCTTTTGCAGAGAAGGTAATTCCCTTCATGGCGTGTGCATACGTTGTCGGCTGTCTGATCGTATTCTTCGCTAACATCACCCAGATCGGCGCTATTTTCGGTTCTATCTTCAAGTTTGCGTTCGGCGTTCAGGCTGTTGCCGGCGGTATTACCGGTATCGCGGTAAAAGAGGTGATCACTCAGGGCTGCAAGCGCGGCGTATTCTCTAACGAGGCAGGTCTTGGTTCGTCGGTAATGGTACACTCCGCTTCCAATGTAAGAGAGCCTGTTAAGCAGGGCATGTGGGGCATTTTCGAGGTGTTCGCTGATACTATCGTAGTCTGCACCATGACCGCGGTAGTTGTGCTTTCCTCCGGCGCTATCGACCTTGAAACAGGTGTTGTTGCAGAGAACGTAAACGACGCAACTCTGGTTGCTGACTCCTTTGGAAATGTATTTGGTCCGTTCGGTTCAATATTCGTTTCGCTGTCGATCCTGCTTTTCGCTTTCACTACGGTGGTGGGCTGGTCGCATTACGGCTCCAAGTCGTTTGAGTACCTGTTCGGTCTCAAGGCAGCTAAGGGCTACAAGGTGTTCTTCGTGCTGATGATGATCTCCGGCGCGATTATGACCTCCAGCCTTGCATGGGACATCTCCGATACCTTTAACGGTCTTATGATGATCCCCAACCTTATCGGTGTAATTTCGCTGTCGCCGCTGGTTGTCAAGATAACTAAGAACTATATTGACCGCCGTATTCACAGGAAAAAGATTGAACCTATGCTCTCCTTCGACCCGGATATTCAGGCAGAACATGCCCGTGATGTCGAGGAAGAGGAAAGAGCCGAGGAGGAGCTTTCTGTTAAATCATAAGCAGAGGGCAGAACATCTGCAATATTACAAAACCACCCTGTTAAGCAGCAGGGTGGTTTTTATATTTGATTTCATTGCAGCCGGTTATTTATTCTTCCTCAATACTGTTCTGGGCAAAGATCAGTATCTCATTGTCCTCCACCCTGTACATCACGCCGGAGTAGCTGCCGTCCGGCTGCCGGTCGGCAAATACAGGCTCATTGCCGCGGTACAGCGCGAGGTAATCCATGAATACCGCTGACAGCCACACCGCATAAGCCGCCGAAACCGCCAGCACAGCCGCCGCGAACGCCTTTTTCAGCCGCGGCTTGGACGGGAGTCCTCCGCGCCAGCGGTTGAGTATCCTGCGCAGAAGCTGAGAAAAGCCCCACAGTATCAGCAGCGCCGCAGGTATCGCCACAGCCACGCAGAGCCATTCCGGCAAGCTGAGCGGAACGATGTAAAACAGCTCGCTGAACAGCAGGCACCCCCCGCAGAACGCCGCAGGTATCGCGATAAGCATTGCAGTGTGCCATTTCTTGTAGGGCCTGCAAATGCCGCAGAGCACTCCGTAGCATACCGCCGCGGTAAGGAACACCGCCATGACCGACATTCGCTCGTGCGGTATACCGAAGATGTTCTGGAGGATAAGCAGCGCGGAAATACCTATGACCACCGTCAGACCGCCGGGGAGCGCCTTTTTCAGCACGTTTGCAATGAAGCTTCCCTCTACGCGGTCGTGGTTCGGCTCAAGCGCCAGCAGGAACGACGGTGCGCCTATGAACAGTGAGCTTATCAGCGTGAGCTGGATCGGCTGGAACGGGTAGGCGCTCGGCACGAACAGGAACAGTATCGACATCAGAAACGAAAAAATAGTCTTAACCAGAAACAGAGACGCGGAGCGCTGAATATTGTTGATACACCGCCGCCCCTCCTCGACGGCAAGCGGCATTGAGGAGAAGTCGGAGTCCAGCAGCACAAGCTGCGATACGCACCGCGCGGCGTCGCTGCCGGACTGCATTGCAACAGAGCAGTCCGCCTCCCGCAGCGCAAGTACGTCGTTCACGCCGTCGCCGGTCATTGCGACCTTGTGTCCTGCGGATTTCAGAGCCTGTACAAGCTGGAGCTTGCGCGCCGGGGTGACTCTGCCGAATACCGCATACTTCTCTGCCGCTTCGGTCAGCTCCTCGTCTGTGAGGGCAGAGGCGTCGGCGTACAGCTCCGCGCCGGGGAGCCCGGCCTTCGCCGCCACATTGGAAACAGTAACCGGGTCGTCGCCGGAGATAACTTTCAGCGTGACGCCCTGTTTGCGGAAGTATTCCAGCGTCGCGGGAGCGCTCTCGCGGATCTCGTCAGAGAGAATCACCAGCGCTTCTGGGGTGAGATGCTCCGGCAGCGCTTTTTCCGGCAGGGAGTCCGGGCTGTGCGCAAGTATCAGCACCCTCTGTCCCGCAGCCGCATATCTGTCGCACTCCGGGCGGAGCTTCTCAAACTCCTGCGGGGAAAGCACAAAGCTGGGCGCACCGAGTATCAGCGTGCCGAAGCCGTCAAGCTGTGCGCCGCTCCACTTTCTGGCGGAGGAAAACGGCTCTTTCCGGATAACTGTCGGCTCTGCCTGCGGCGGGAATTTCCGGGAGACCGCCGCCATAGTCTGGTTTTCCTTGCCCATAGCCGCGGCAAGCGCCGAGAGCGCCTGCTCCGGATCAAAGCCGCTGTCCGCTGCTTCCAGCGGTATAACCTCGCTGACCTGCATATTGCCGGTGGTGATAGTCCCGGTCTTGTCAAGGCAGAGGACGTCCACCCGCGCAAGGCTCTCAACGCAGTACAAGTCCTGACACAGCGTCTGCCGCCTGCCGAGCCGTATGGAGCTTACCGCCAGCGCGACGCTGGTGAGCAGCACCAGCCCCTCCGGGAGCATTCCGATTATTGCGGCGGTGGTGCTGGTGACGCTTGTCTGGAGCTCCAGCCGGGCAACGAACAGCGCCTTCGTGAACAGCACCAGCGCAAACGGCAGGATACATACGGATATCGTAGAAATTATCTTGTTTATCGCGCTCATCATCTCGCTGCGGCGCTTTTTGGGCTTCTTTGCGCCGCTGGCTATCTGGTTCGCGCAGGACGCCGCCCCGACAGCGGTGACTTCCGCCATGCCGCCGCCGCTCACCACGAAACTGCCGGAATACAGCTTATCCCCCGGACGCTTGTTGACTGTCTCACTTTCCCCGGTGAGCAGGCTTTCGTCGGCTTCAAGCTCACCGCTGGCTAAAACGCCGTCGGCGCAGAGCTGATTCCCGGCGGACAGCAGCATGATGTCCCCCGGCACTATTTCTTCCACCGGCAGAGTGACCTCTTTGCCGTCACGGATAAGGTGAGCTTTCGGCGCTGAGATCACGGAAAGCCTGTCGATAGTGCGCTTGGAGCGTATCTCTTGAATTATGCCTATCGCGGTGTTGCAGAGTATGACCCCCATGAACAGCATGTTCCGGTAAGCCCCCACCAGCGCCACGCACACCGCAAGCAGTATATTTATCAGATTGAACAGCGTAAAAATATTATCGGCGAATATCCTGCCGACGCTCTTTGACCGCACCGAAAAGCTGCCGTTGCATTCCCCGCGGGCGATTTTTTCCTCCGCCTCCCGCTGGGTCAGCCCGCTGTTTATGTCAGTCATATCTTCACCGCCTTTTTGTCCTGTAAATTATAATATAAGAACCGCACGCCGTTTTCCGAATCAAAGATTCGGACGGCTGAGCGAACCTTGAAAAATAAGTTCGCCGCTTTGCGGCGGCAGCCTGTCGGCTGCTTATGGGAACAAGTTCCCATAACTTATATTATAGTATATCCCAGCAGACAGATTTTGTCAAGGTCGTTGACAGCAAAATCGTATGAAAAGTGTATGACATGATATCTATTAGGTTATTCCCTTAAATCGGCGGAGTTTCTTAATGAAATGTAACAATATTGTTTATTTGTTGTAATATTTACCCGTAAAAATATCCCGCAATACTATCACTTTTATACGGTCTGCCACTTGAAAAATTCTTCGGAATGTGTTATAATTATTTTCAGTTGCAGGGCGAAGTATGTCCCGCGTGATTTCAGACATTGACCGGGTGTTACCGGATCATTTTACATTAGGAGGAACTATTATGGCAGACATTCAGAAGCTGTATGAGCTGTGGCTCGGCAAGGCTACCGCAGACCCCGACCTCAAGGCGGAGCTTGAGAGCATAAAGGACGACGAGGACGGCAAGAGCGACCGTTTCTACCGCGACCTTGAATTCGGCACCGGAGGTCTCAGAGGTGTTATCGGCGCCGGCACAAACAGAATGAACGTATACACAGTCAAGAAGGCTACTCAGGGTCTTGCCGAGTATATCCTCGCAAGCGGCGAGAAGAAGTCCGTTGCTGTTTCCTACGACAGCCGGATCAAGTCCGACTACTTCTCCAAGAGCGCAGCGGAGGTTCTTGCTGCAAACGGTATCAAGGTATATATCTACAAGGAGCTTATGCCTACCCCCATGCTCTCATGGGCAGTAAGAGCGCTGGACTGCGGCGCAGGCATCATGGTTACCGCAAGCCACAATCCCGCAAAGTACAACGGCTACAAGGTTTACGGCGCAGACGGCTGCCAGGTTACTCTTGAAGCTGCAAACGCTATCCTTGACAAGATAAACAACATCGACATATTCGAGGGTATCAAGTCTGTTGACTTCGACAAGGCTGTTGCTGACGGAATGATCAGCTTCATCGGCGACGACGTTATCGACGCATACATCGCAAAGGTAAAGGAGCAGGGACTTCACACCGACCTCGTTGCAGGCAGCGGTCTGAAGGTGGTCTATACTCCTCTGAACGGCACCGGAAACAAGCCGGTACGCCGCATTTTAAAGGAGATCGGCGTAAAGGACGTCGTAGTAGTTCCCGAGCAGGAGAACCCCGACGGAAACTTCCCCACCTGTCCCTATCCGAACCCCGAGATCAAGGAGGCTCTCGCCGTAGGTCTGAAGCTCTGCGAGACCGAGAAGCCCGACCTGCTGCTTGCCACCGACCCGGACTGCGACCGTGTAGGTATTGCAGTTCCCGACGGCGATCATTATGAGCTGTTCACCGGCAACGAGGTAGGCGCACTGCTGCTGGAATACATCTGCAAGGAGCGTATCGCCCTCGGCACTATGCCCAAGAATCCTGTTGCAGTAAAGACAATAGTTACCACCGACATCACTAAGGCTATCTGCGCGAAGTACGGCGTTGAGTTGCGTGAAGTTCTCACCGGCTTCAAGTTTATCGGCGAGCAGATCGGATTCCTCGAGGCAAAGGGCGAGGAGAACCGCTATATATTCGGCTTTGAGGAGAGCTACGGCTACCTCGCAGGCGGATATGTACGCGACAAGGACGCTGTTGTGGCTTCCATGCTTATATGCGAAATGGCTGCGTTCTACCGCACAAAGGGGATCTCCCTTATTGAAGCGAGAAAGAGAATGTACGACGAGTACGGCGTGTACTTCAACAAGCTGGATAACTTCACCTGCGAGGGCGCAAGCGGCATGGAGCGCATGAACGAGATCATGTCCGACCTCAGAAAGAACCCGCCTAAGTCTATCGGCGGACTGGCTGTCGAGGCTGTCGCTGACTACGAGGCAAGCGTCAAGACCTACACCGACGGCAAGACCGAGGAGATCACCCTGCCGAAGTCCAACGTTATCACCTTCAGCTTACAGGATTCCGCAAGCGTTGTCATCAGACCCTCCGGCACAGAGCCTAAGATCAAGGTTTATTACACCACAAAGGGCGCTGAAAAGGCTGACGCAGTGGCTCTCCAGCAGAAGCTGTCCGCTGATTTCACAAAGATCCTCGGCTTCTGATACCACCTTGCTTCAACTTTCCGTAAAATTTTTTGAAAAATTTCAAAAAACCCCTTGAAATTTGAAAAGAAATGTGGTATACTGTATACTTGTAATGAGCATGTCAAGGTCTGAACCGCTGACGGTAAGCAAATCAGGGTTTGATGTGTATGGATTGAGGTGAAATTCATGAAGGAAGGTATTCATCCCGCATACGAGGCTACTGTTATCAGATGTGCCTGCGGCAATGAAATCGCTACACGCTCTACCAAGAAGGACATCAGAGTAGAAATCTGCTCCAAGTGCCACCCGTTCTTCACCGGTAAGCAGAAGCTGGTTGACTCCGGCGGACGTGTTGACAGATTTAAGAAGCGCTACAACATGGGCAAGTAATTGCTTTTGTAGTATGAATGTAGTAAAAAACACACGCTTGAGGGTGTTACCCAAATCTTGCGTGTGTTTTTGCGTTTTACGAGGTACACATGGAATATAAGACCATTGCACAGCGCTGTGAGGCAAGATTTGTCGAGAAAAAATCCGAGTTTATAGGCTACCTCTGCCCGGTAAGGACCGAGGAGCAGGCGGTCGCGTTCATTGAGGAGATACGCGCCATGCACCGCAAGGCTACCCACAACTGCTACGCCTATATCC
>CAMCFA010000063.1 GCA_945873955.1 uncultured Clostridia bacterium
CTTTGTCGCACTTTTTACGGCTTGTTATCATTCGCTGAATTATCTCCCAACGCTCGGGGTCGATAATCGGTTCGTGCATACCCTCAACCACAAATGTTCCTGCCGTTCCAACACCCTTGCGTTTTTTGCTTTTCAGCGAGATTGTGGGCTTTTTCTGACCCACAACTGCGCCCTTGTAAGTCGCATTTCGGAGAATATTTCGTATCATTGCGACCGACCACTCAAACTCCTTGCCGTCGTTGGCGTACTTCTCGAAATTTGCGTGAGTTTCGGCAGCTACCGCCCCGGGACGAAGTATCTTTTCTTCCGAAAGAGCCTTTGCTATCTGCGTTATTCCCAAGCCGTTTTCTGCCATTGCGTAAATTCGGCGGACAATAGGCGCATAGCGTTCGTCAATGACAAGTCGGCTCTTATCGTCGGGGGATTTTTTGTAGCCGTAGGGAGCTTTTCCGCCCGTGAATTTACCCTGTTTCTGCCGTGTCAGCACCGAGGACTTGATTTTCTTGCTGATGTCCTGTGCGTACATATCGTTGAGCAGATTTTTGAACGGCGTGATGTCCATTGTAGAGCCTTTTGCCGTGTCAACACCGTCAGTTATCGCTATGTAACGGCAGTTGTGTTCGGGGAAAAACACCTCCGTAAATGTTCCGCATTCAAGGTAATTGCGCCCAAGTCGTGACAAATCTTTGGTGATTACGCAGTTGATTTTGCCGTTCTCCACATCGGATAGCATACGCTGAAAATCGGGGCGGTTTGCGGTTGTTCCGCTCCACCCGTCATCACAATAAATCCGAAACAGTACGAAACCGTTATCACGGGCATAGCGGGTGAGCATTTCTTTTTGGGTCTGAATGCTCGAACTCTCGCAGTCTGTTCCGTCATCACGGCTCAAACGCAGATACAGAGCCGTGTTATAAGTTGTAGGTTGTCCTGTCATTTTAACCTCCTTAATTCACGGACAACCGATTTCGACTATCATCATTATACATCAATTATCCGTTTATTTCAAGTGCTTTTTGGGTGTAATTTGGCTTACTTTTTTGACTTACTTTCACTATTGTTCAGCTTCTTTTCGATTTGGTCCGTGATTACTCGCTTGAAAACCTCGGTTGGTTTCTGAGAGCCGCTGTAATGCGGTATGATTATGATTTTAGGTTTTGTTATTTTCATTGTGATTTCCTCCTTGCAGGGTTTTCTATTGTGGTATTCTTGTAAATATCATCATAATTATGGTTATTTCTATTGACTTCATCTTCATCAAAACTATCATCTTGCATATCCGCAAAATGGGTAAAACGCATTACCTATTTTGTCAATCTTCGATTTACAAAATAGTCTGCGTTAAGGGAATAATCCCTTAAAACCCTCATCACCGCCGCAATCGTCATTGTTGTTTGCAAGCAGCCGAAACAGCTGTTGCAGACTACATCAACGCTGAAACAGCGGCAGAACCGAAAAAGAATTTTTCTTTTCAGCTTTGACTTGGCTTTTCCTCGTTCTGCATTTCCTCGTGTTCCTTTCGGATTTCTTCGATAGCCGCCGTTGCTTTTTCTTTCAGCTCTGCTGACAGCTCCTTGCGTAACCAACGGTTGAATGTCGGCTCTGACACACCGAGTTTCTCGGCGATTTCGTAGAGATAAACTCCGTTCTGCTTTGCTGTTGTGCGAATATCTGTGTTGTGCTTAATCATCATCTTCTCCTCCTGTATTTGAAATACCCACTTGACAAATCATCATTATCGTGGTATTATAACAATAACGATTGCTGTTGTGGTTGTGATACTGATTATAGCATTTCAAAATCACGTTGTCAAGGTATTTGTGGGATATTTCTTGTAATTCCACAAATATATTCTTTTTGATTTCAAAAGAGGAGGAAATTTAGCGTTATGGAAAGCAAAAACACCTGTGTTGAGGTATTCGGAAAACGGCTGAAGGAACTGCGAAAGGCTAACGGCTACACGATTGAGCAGTTCGCCGAGGCAGTCGGGATTTCAAAAAGCACGGTCGGTTACTACGAGAACAACAACCGAATGCCCGACATTGAAATTCTCTCAAGGATTGCCGATGTCCTGAATGTATCGGCGGACTACCTTATCGGCAAAACGAACACAACCGCTATGCGTGGCAAGATGAAAACCGTCTGCGATTATACGGGGTTGTCCGATACTGCCGCCGATTACTTGGTTCAGCTTGTGAAGAATAAGGACTACGGCAAGCTGTCTGTGGTCAATCATCTGTTCAACGAACTTGCCGATGACTACGATTTCTATGCTCACGAAAACGAGGACGGCGAGGAAGTTTCGGAGAGTGTTCTTGGTGCGTTGTTCCTGTATTTTGATAAAGTGTCGCTTACTCAAGACGAGTGGGCGGAGATTATTGACACGGGTGACGAGAATAAAAACGAGATACTCAAGGCGGCTTACAAGCAGATGTTGCTCAATCAAGTGACGGAGAATGTGAGGTCGAGTGCCGAGGTGTACAGGCAGGAAAATGAGCCGAACGAGTGAATGCTCAAAGCTGAAAAAAGAAACTGCCCTCTCGTTGTTCGGGTGAACATCGGGAGGGCAAAACTTTATCGGACTTGCGGAATTTTTGAGAATTTTCTCAAAGTCCGACGGCAAAAAGTCCTTTGGACTTGCGGTCGGAGTATCAAGGTTCAAACGGATTTTTTCGTTTGGACTTGACAGCAAGTGAGCCAAAGAAGACAGGGTTCAAGGGGTTAGACCCCTTGCGAAATGCCATATTGTGAAGCTCTGCTTAACAATATGGCTATTGAGTATAGCCTTATTGATTGAAGGTCGAAAAATGGCACGGAAAAAGTGAGCATATTTGTCCCGTTGTTACGAAGGTAAGCTTTCGCGGGTTCGTCACTAATCCGCACGACAGCTGTGAAAAACTCCCCTTGACTTTAGATTTAATATGTGATAATATGGTATCAAAAAAACGTAAATTGAACGGAGTGATTATATGATTTCCGCCGCTTTGGCTGTTCTGGAAAGAGAGGAACAGCGCAACGAATTATCGGAGATTTATGAGAATAATATATCAAGCTTCTATAACATTGCCTTTCAGCATCTTCACAACAAGCAGGACGCCGAGGACGCAATTCAGGACGCGTTTTTGTCTGTTGCCGGTAATCCCGACACGTTTTTTGCCGTTCCCCAAAAAGACAGAATTAAATACATCAAAGCGATTATCAGAAACACATCTTGCAAAATATGGAACAAGAAACACGCAACAACGGAGTGCGAAGTTGAGTTTGACGAACAACTCATTGAAGATAGTATCCCTCTTGATGAACGGATAGTGAGCGAATGTTCCTGCGAAGACATATACCGTTTCATTGACACGTTTCCCGATACAACCAAGACCGCAATATATTTTAGAATACACTTTGATATGAAGTATTCCGACATTGCCAAAACATTAAACATATCCGAGAATGCCGCCAAAAAGAGAGTTGAACGTGCAATAACCAAAATCAAAAAATATATGGAGGGCTGTGCAAATGAGTAAGAGCTATACAATGGACGAACTTATATCGGGCTATTTTGAAAAGCAGTTTGCTGAAGTTGACGAAGTTCCTCTGCCGAAATTCACACTTCGTCACAGACTGACTATGAAACGAATTTTCAAACTGTTCGAACATAATAAAGCAATGTCTGACATCAATGCAGCGGACACTTGCGAAAATGTATTGGGTCATAAGCAGCTTTCGTTTCGCAAGAGGCTGATTATTGCACTGACTATTATCGTGTGCCTTGCTGTGATGACAGGATTTGTAATTGTATTCATATCCGGTGGGTTCAATGGAACAGTATATCAAGATAATACTCACCTTTTTTCGATTGATACAGCAAATTGTCCAAGTACCATAGAAAAAGAGTATAGCTTATCTGTTGTGCCTGAGGGATTTGAGATGTATGACGTTTCAGCTACTTCTACGGATATTACTGTTATGTATTGTAATCCGGATACGGAACAGGTTTTAGTTTTTGGGCAAACTGTAAAAAGTGAATTTAATCCACATATCAATACTGAAGGATTTGATTTACAAGAAACTAATGTTAATGGCTGTAACGCTGTTTATATTGAATACAATTCCGAGCAAGGCGTAAGTTCAATAGTAATTTGGGATAATAAAGATTACGTACTAATGCTTTCCGGAGATTTTGACAAAAACGAGTTGCTGAATTTGTCAATTTCTAACGAAATTAACGGCTTTTGAAAATTTGTTCAAAAAAGGTGTCCCTTTTTCACTCCCAAAAGGAATTAAGTATATAGAAGGATAAAAACTTCTAATGCTTATAGAAAGGAGGGAATACCAATGCAGATAAGGAAAATACTTGCCGCATTTGTATCGGTGGTAACGATATGTTCGGTTATAAGCGTTCCGACTTTTGCTGCTCAAGAAACTCAGATTGTAACAGATTTGGTTTCTCCTGCTTATGAGTACGCAATGAGCACGAAGAGCTATTTAACAATTACATCATCAACCGCTGAATGCAAAAGTGTGTGCGAGGGAATGGCAGGTGTTACGCAAATCACAGTCGAGCATACGCTTGAAAAGCACTGGGGTTTGTGGATATGGAACGAGGTTGACGGCGCAAGCTGGACAAAGACCGTTGACACCAGAGCCATATCTTTGGTCAACACCAAATCCGGACTTGACAGTGGTACATATCGGTTGAAATCCGTGTTTACGCTGAAGAGTTCGAGCGGCGAACCTGAAGTCATCACAATTTATAGTGAAGAAAAAAGTATAGCATAAACCATACTAATCATCATATTTTTTTAGTATATGATAATAGCGTTTATGAATATGCGGTTTCCAAACTATAATATCACTTGAGAAAGGAAATGTTCATATGAATTCCAAAAGAATTAAAGCGGCTATTTTGACCGCTGTTATGTCCATCAGCGCACTTGGTGTAACTGCATCTGCACTGAGTTCCGAATTCGATTATGCCTTTAACCTGTCAGTAGGAGGGACGGCTGTTGAACAAGCAAGGAAAAAAACAACCAACAATTATGTAACTGTAAAAACTACTGAGGGTACAGTAACTTCAAATCACCCTGTATCTGTTTGGGTTTCTCCTACAACCACCATCTCTAATAAGATTACAAATACCAAAACAGTAACAGAAGTTGGCGAATACAAAAAAGTAACACTGGATTATACCGATACTCCCGAGTATGAGGATGAAGTGTTCCTTGCTGCACAGGGTGGCTATTATGTTGTAACCTTAAGCGGACGTTGGACTCCGTAATCTAATATATGTCTGCACAAATACAGAAAGTAAGATAGTTTGTATACGGCATGGCTAATCCTGTCATGCCGTATATTTCGGAAAGGTAAAGTATAATGAAAAAAGCAAGGCTTTTATTGGCAATTGTGCTTCTTATAATGTTGTCAGCGTGTTCAACTGTCGAGAATGTTTCCCAAAGCGACACTAATAATCAGACATCTCTATACTATGGCAGCTATAAAATCTGGGACACCGACTTTGTAAAGCAGGTTTTTTTATCCGATTACGACAACTTTTCGGAAGATGAGTTGGATTTAGAGAACTCTTTGATTGGTAGAGACAGTGTGCGTATTGACGATGAGCAGCTTGGAAACGGCATATATAATTTGTATAGATATAAAGACGGCAGAATGTTGTTTTGTGATGCGGGGACTATTGCTTATAACCGTGATACAAATGATATGCGGTGCTATATGAATATTTCCAAATTTGACATCTATCCTACCATAGAACCGGTTAAAGAGCTTTATCCACGTCGGGAGATTGACGGTATATCTTCCGATGAGGCTTTGAAAATCACTTCCGACATAGTCGAACAGCTTGAAATACCTTGTATCGGTGAGCCGCAGATTTATACTTGTACGGGAACGGCGTATGACGATGAAGGCAATGACTTGGTTCCTCCCAAAGACGCATATTATATACTCTATCATTCCAATATCAATAATACCGACTTACCATATGAGTTTACATATTTTTCGAGCGTTGGTTGGGAAGGCAATTACGGTTATGCCGAATTTATTGTTTCTGCCGACGGCATTGAGAGCGCTGATATACAGTATATTTTTGACTATCAGGAAAATGATATATGTTCGATAATTCCGCACGAGGAGGCGGTGAAAATACTTCAAAACACTGTGGGTCGTGCTGCCGAAACAGGCAAAACGGAATATTCATCGGGAGTATTCACCTACATTGCGGACGGAAATTCAAATACAGGTGAAAGTACACTATATCCTGTGTGGCTATTTATAAAAACCACAGAAACGGAAGTTACATCCGGAGATGGTGCTGTGCAGCCCAGAAAGTTTTTCGAGCGCATTTTTGTTGACGCCCGCAACGGAATTGTGTTGAACTGAGGTGCATAATGAGAATTGCAATGACATACATAAAAAGTTTTCTGAAAAATCCGGCGTTATATATTAGTGTTTTATGCTGCACAGTAATTGCTTTGTGGGGAGTAATTTCAGCAGGAAATTTCACCTCTGTTGACGCATGCGTGCAGTATATTGAGTTTTCCGGAATTGCGCCGCTTTTTGGCAATATGCTCGATTACAGCACCTATCGGAAACTTATACTTATTGTTGCTTGTATGCCATTTACCGCAAGATTTTGCACAGAACTGAAATCGGGTTTTTCATTGTCGGTAATTTTGCGCAATTCAAAAGAAAGTTATATATTAACACATGCAGTACTGAACTTTCTCTTTACCTTTTTGGTGTCTTTTCTTGGAATTGTTTTATGTGCAGTTGTTTTATTGTTCTTTTTTCCACTTATAGGTGAGGTTGGCAATGAATATTTTGGCACATTTAATCAGCTTATGAACAACGAAAATACGGCTTGGTTATTTATTTTGCTTAAATCTCTGTTTTTTTCGATAAGCCTTGGTGCATGGTCTGTTTCGGGAGCAGCTATCTCTGCTGTTTTTCCCGACCCATTTATTGCAATATGCACCCCTCTTATCATGAGCTACATTCTTGAGCTTGTTACCATTGAAGTTGGTTTTCTGCCCGACCTATGGAATTTGTCAAGAGGCTATGGCTGTTCCTCGGATAATATTCTTTTTGCGTCTCTTGAAATAGTGTTCGTATTTATTGCTCTTGCGGTGTTATTCGGAACAATTTTTTATTATATCGCAGAAAGGAAATTGAAAAGATGAGTAATGTAAAATGTGTATTAAGCATTAGCTTTCAGAATTTCCGCAAATGGAGTGAGGATTACAGATTATGGACGATAGCAGTATTGGTAATTATCCTTTGTTTTGACAGCGTAAGGATAATGAACACCATTGCAGCGGCACTTGGAATTAAGGCTTCGCTGTGGATTTACCCTTTTGCATACAGCCAGTATCACATGAAACTGTTGTATTCGCTCCCGATAATTCTGACGTTTTGCAATGCTCCTTTTGTTGACAACAACAAGTTGCTTATTCTGACAAGGTCGGGCGGACTGAAATATTTATTGGGTCAGTTAGGATATATCATTCTTGCGAGTCTTGCTTATTATTTCTTTGTGTTCGTTTGTACCGTTCTGTTTTCCCTGCCTACTGCCGAATTTTCCGCAGACTGGGGTAATGCAATATACACGTTAGCTTTTTCCAATAGCGCAGGTCAGATTGCATTAAAAGAGGAACTTTTTTTCCTGAATGTTTCGGGGTATGTCGTTCAAAATTACACTCCGTTTGAGGCTTGCCTGATTACGATAATACTTTCTTGGTTAAACGGCGTGATGTTCGGCTTTATACTGTGCTTATGTAACCTGCTGTCGGGAAACAAATATCTCGGGAGCGCTATCTGCGGTATTATAATGGCATTTAGTTGTTTTGCGGAAAATGAGGGCAGAGGTATGTATTTCCTGTTAAAATTTTCTCCGCTTTCATGGATAACATTGGACATTTCAGGCGTAGGACTTAATAACAATTATCCAAATCTCTGGTATTGCGTAACGGTTTATCTGACAGCGATATTTGTTATGGGTGCGGCAATATTGATTTTCGGCAGAAAAAGAATATTAAAAATGGAGGCAGTATAATGAGTTACGCTATTGATATAAATAATGCTTGTAAGCAATTTGGAAGTAATCTTATTCTGGATAATGCCAGTTTAAAAATCGAATATGGTGTTACTTGCGGTTTGATAGGCAGAAACGGCAGCGGAAAAACGGTTCTGATGAAATGTATCTGCGGAATTATGCCGCTTAATTCGGGTGAAATAAAGGTATATGGAAAGCTGGTAGGAAAAAACGGTGACACACCAAAGAATATAGGTGTTATAATTGAAACCCCCGGTTTTCTTTCGGAATTCAGCGCTTATAGCAACCTGAAATTTTTGTCTGATATAAGTGGTAAAGCCAATAAGCAAGCGATATATTCATCAATAAGAAAAGTCGGGCTGAACCCAAGCAGCAAAAAGCATGTCGGCAGATACTCTCTTGGTATGCGCCAGCGTTTGGGTCTTGCACAAGCAATTATGGAAAATCCCGATTTACTTATCTTAGACGAGCCTATGAACGGACTTGACAAAGACGGCGTTGCTGATATGCGAAAATATCTCCTCGACCTGAAAGCCGAAGGCAAAACCATTCTTATAGCCTCTCATTCGGCAGAAGATATTGACATTCTCTGCGACACTGTTTACGAAATGGACAAAGGCAAGCTGCAAAAAGTGAGATAATCTGTGTGCTGTCATCATATACTCTGATTTGTATCGGGATAATAATATAAGTCGGTTAAATTCATTCTCTATCTTGCTAAAAAACATATGAGTGATTACTGAATAATAACACCCCGCCGTTTATGCGTTTGCATTTGCGGCGGGGGTTCTGTTTGTCGAAAATCGGTTGCCACTATCATCATTTTCAAATATTGCATTAAGTTTGTTCAACAGGCAACGGCTACCGCACAAAAAAGCGTTTCGCCAAATTCAACAATGTCCCCGAACTTATGCAGATGTATAAAGAGTTTGCGGATATACGGACAGCGGATATGCTCAATCTCCCCGTACCCGAAATGGTAGGCGGCAAGCCGCAGACCATTGTAGCAAAACCGAATGATGTACAGAAAGCATATATGCAGGTGTTGGCAGAACGTTCCGAAGCAATTCACAGCGGAGCGGTTGACCCCTCGGTTGACAATATGCTGAAAATCACGAATGAAGCCCGATTGCTCGGTTTGGACGCACGTTCCATTGTGCCGAACGCCGACAACTATCCCGACAGCAAGGTTAATCTGTGCATTGATAAGGTTATGGAAATCTACGAGCAGACCGCCGAGCAGAAAGGTGTGCAGGCTATCTTCTGTGATATTGCCGTAAACTCGGACGATGGGCGGTTTTCTGTCTATGACTATATCAAGGAGGAGCTTATTCGCCGTGGTATCCCCGAAAGTGAGATTTGCACAGCTGGTGACGCAAAAGACCAAAAACAACGTAACGAGATGTATGCACAGTTGCGGTCCGGCACAAAGCGTATCGTCCTTGCTTCAACCACTAAAATGGGAACAGGAGCGAATATTCAGACCAAGCTCGCCGCACTCCACAATTTAGATATACCGTGGAAGCCCTCTGATGTTGAACACACCAAACGGAACAATGGGCAACCGATAATTCGACAAAACCACTCTCGGATAATCCGCAGATTTGCGAGGTATTCGAGAGTTATTTCTTTTGAGATAATGTTTGATATGCAGTAGGTTGAAAAAATATGATATATCAATTGATTTCTGACCGGATTTATGGTATAATTATTGTATATTAGATAATGTGCCAAATTAAAGAAATGAGGTTTATATGGAATACGAACTTATCAATCCGCTTGTAAGCGAGATTAAAGGCATACTTGATACATCACGGCAGAATGTAGCCAAAGCCGTGAACAACGAGCTGCTTGTCGCATATTGGAAAATCGGAGAGATTATCGTGCGTTATGAGCAGAACGACAAGGTTCGTGCAGCTTATGGTGATAAGACACTTAAAGCTATATCAAAGGAACTCACCTGCGAACTCGGAAAAGGCTTTTCTGTTTCAAATTTGCAGTTTATGAGGCGGTTTTATCAGCAATATCAAATTCAACAGACAGCGTCTGTTAAATTGAGCTGGTCGCATTATTGCGAGCTTTTAAGTATTTCCGATGAAAACAAGCGCAGTTTCTACGAAAAGGAAGCTATCAACTCTAACTGGTCGGTCAGAGAGCTGAAAAGGCAAATCGACACTTCGTTGTATGAGCGGCTGCTGCTTTCAAAGGGGGACTTCAACAAGGAACAGGTGCTTGCGCTTGCGACAAACGGCGTTGAGATTTCCGAGCCTGTCGATATTATAAAAGACCCCTATGTGTTTGAGTTCCTCGGCATTCCCGAAAATAAGCCTGTTATGGAAGACGATTTGGAAAAGGCGCTTGTTGAGCAGATAGAAAAGTTTCTGCTTGAACTTGGTCGTGGCTTTATGTTTGTGGGAACACAGCAGAGAGTTACCATCAACAACACCCACTACTACGCTGATATGGTGTTCTATAACAAGCCCCTGAAATCGTATGTAATCATCGAGCTTAAAACCACAAAGCTAATGCCCGAAGCCGTCGGACAGCTTAATATGTACCTCAACTACTACGAAAACGAAGTCAATGACGAGGGTGACAATAAGCCTATCGGAATAATCCTCTGCACCGACAAGGACGCACTGACCGCCGAATACGCTCTTGGCGGCTTGTCGAGCAATATCTTTGCTTCAAAGTACACATACTACATTCCGCAAAAGGAGCAGCTTATTGCGGAGGTTGAAAAGGTGATAAATCGGTGGCATGAGGAGAATGATGATAAATAACACGATATGCGGAAGTGATTGTATGAGAATAGCCGTATGCGACGACAAAAAAGTTACGTTGGATTTTCTTTGCGAGGAGATAGACAGGGAGTTCAGTAAAACCAAAGCGGATTTCTCCCTTGACATGTTTGAAAATGGAACTGATTTCCTTTCTCGGCACGAGAAAATGCCGTTCGATATTGTGTTCCTCGATATTGATATGCCGACTATAAACGGGTTTGAAATTGCAGAGAGAATAAATAAGGACAACTCATCATTCATTGTCTTTGTAACATCTCACGATGAGTTGGTTTACTCCTCTTTCAAATTTCAGCCGTTTCGTTTTATCCGAAAGAACCACATAGCAGCTGAACTGCCCGAAACAGTAAAGGCTTTGGCTGAAAGAATTATCGAACGCACAGCGGCGAGGCATTTTGAAGTACGGACAAGTTCGGGAAATGTTTTTCTTGATTTGAATGATGTTGAATATATAGAGATTTACGGGCATTGGCTGAGGATTACCGTTAAGAATTCCGACGCAATTGAATGCTATGGGAGCTTGTCCGACTTTGAGAAAAGGCTTGTACCGCATAACTTTGTCCGAACGCACAAAAGCTATCTCGTCAACTGCAAGTACATCTATTCGATTGAGCAAAAGCAGGTAGTTCTTGATGACAACACCGTTATTCCCCTCTCAAAATATAAAATTGAAACAGTAAGAAATAAACTTAGGAGCTATTTGCGGGGTATGATATGAACTACATAATCGAAATTCTCGCATCTGTTACGGAATGCTGTATTGTTGTGAGATTTTGTAATCAATTTTTGGGATTTCGTAACGATAGGGTTACGTTCTTGAAATCCCTTGCTTTTTTTATTTTGCTTGCGGCGGATAATATATTCTTAAGCCAGCTTTCGGGGTTTGAAATCCTCTCGCTTGTTATCCTGTTGACGCTTATTTTTTTGTACTCAATGCTGTTTCTCAAAGGGCGGCTATATCAAAAACTACTGACTGCCGTTACCCCAACAATTATTATGCTGCCGATAAATATGATTACGGTCAATGCTTTCAAAGCATTCTCGGATTGTTCAGCCGAGGAATTAACAGCTCCGGGCGGCGATTTGAGATTTTCAATACTCTTTATCACAAAATCCGCCTTTTTTCTTGTCTGCGAGGCACTTGTCAAGGTCAGAAGAAAGAATCGTTACCTGTTAAGCGGATTTCAGTGGATAATTCAACTTTCGTGCTTTTTTGTGTCATCGGTAATCGCTGTATCATTGTGGAGTATATCCCGAACATCAGGCTATTCGGAAAATCAATTCCTGCTCATTTATATTATGATTGCCGTGCTGAATATCCTGCTTTATGCTCTGCTTGGCAAAATGGAACGCGACAGCGTTATTAACGAGGAAAACCGAATAACACAGGTAAATCTCGCTGCACAGGAACAGCTTGTTTCAAGTGTTCAAGAGCAGTTCACCAAAATACAAACACTGCGCCACGATATGAAACATTGCCTTACAACTACGGCAGAGCTGCTAGAAAGCGGTAAAATCGACAGCGCCAAAAGCTATATTGAAAGCATTCTGAAGCAGAAAATAGATACCTCTGCCGGAGTTATAGCAACCGGCAGCCCTGTCATTGACGCAGTTGTAAACAGCAAGCTGTCCGAATGCGAGAAGAATAAAATCAGCACAAAATTCCGCATTGACACAATGCTCGGGAGCATAAACGAAATTGATATGAGCATTCTTATTTCAAACCTGCTTGATAACGCAATAGAAGGCTGCGACGGTGCAGATACACCGATGATTGAGCTTACAATCAGTCGCCAAAAGTCCTTCCTGTATATAATAGCAAAGAATACCGTATCGACTTCGGTGCTGTCAGCTAATCCGAATTTGGTCACAAACAAGGACAATAGGTCGCTGCACGGCTTTGGGATTAAGTCAATTCGTGAGCTTTCCCGAAAGTATAACGGAACTGTTGATTTTAAGGAGAGCGAAAGATTCTTTATCGTTGAAATATGCCTTTCAATCACGGATTAAGTCCGTTTATGCTGTAAAATGTCCGTTCGTGATATGGGTATTGAAATTGAATATTTGGTCAGCTATAATGATGACAAGAGGAGGTAATCTATGATGATTACTAAGCTTTGTCACATAATAGCTGATTTTTTTATCAAGGAAAAAATAATCTCCGAAGAACAGCGAGATGTTTATGAATATGGATTAGAGCTTTGTGTTTCTACTCTTCTTGGCGTAATAATTACAGTAGATATAGGATTATTGTTCAACAGATTTTTTGAAACGCTAACGTTTTATATAGTCTTTTGCTTTACTCGTCTGTTTTGCGGTGGATTTCATGCAAAATGTTACCTAACCTGTAAAATAACTTTTGTTTGCGTTCTCATACTTGTTCTTCTGTCGGATTGCCTATTATCCGGCATACAAGATTATTTTTGGATTATTTTGTATCTGTTTAGTTTGATTGTTGTATGCAGCTTTGCACCTGTTGAGAATCCGAACAAATTGCTTTCAGCACAGGAAAAGAAACGAAGCAAAATAGTCAGTATTGTTGAGATGACGGTATGGCTTGCTGTGATGGGAATTATGTACATTCTTCATAGCAATCTTTATCATATAGTAGCACTCACTCTATTTTTCGTTGCAGCATTAATGTTACTTGGATTATTCTGTGGAAGGAGGGACAAAAAATGAAAAACACAATCAAAACTGCTATGCTTAATCTTACAGCGAAGGTTGCACTTGCAACCGCAAAGCAGGCATGCGGAGCTGCTTCTTGGTTTGATTGCTATCAGCCTAAGGAGCCGGCAAAGCTCAGAGCTTATGTTAAGGTTGTTGAGCCGGCAAAGAGGCAGGTAAAGTAAAGCTCTACACAAGGTAAGACTTTTCATATCGCCCGACAGATATGCGTGAATTCTCCCAAAACCAACAATTCATAACCCGCCTTGCCGGGAGGTTGGGTTAATGTGAAAGGAATAATAACAATGAATATTACAAAAAAAATAATGTCAACTATTTCAGCCTTAATTATTGCTACATCTGTTTTACCAATATCAGGTATGGCAATAACATATGATAAAGACTGTTCATCCTTAGAAGCAGATAATATAAAAATCTATCACTGTGATACAAATCTTCCATCAGTTTTCTCGAATGAAATTGATACAATCGTAAATTCTTATCTTCATCAGTTTCCCGAATATAGAGCTGAGATAATAGGTACTGCTGATGCAATAATCAGCACAGAAAACTTTATTGAGCTTTCCTCCATTGACACCGAAGAAGCAGTTGATTTGCTTGATTATAATCTTGAACTTCTTATGTCATCATATAACGAAATATCTACATATGGTTTGTCAAATGGAGTTTATTATTCAAACTATACAGTTCCCTATGTTGCCCAATCAGAATCAACGAATTGTGGCATTGCGGCAATACTTGAAGCGGCCATTGGTAATGGTGCTCTGTCAAACACGTCTTCAAATAAAAACTCAAGCACACAAACAGAGGTAAAAAATAGCATCAAAGAACAATATGTAACTTACACAAGACAGGCATATCAAATTGTCTATGGAGCTAATCTTTATTCTGGGAATATTTATAACAACGCAATTTGTGTAACATCTTATAACATCAACTCCGTTATGAATTATCTCAGAAATAGCTTGAGAAATGGCGTAGTACCTATTGTTAATCTCAACGATACAGCTTATCTTGAATATTATAATAACAGCTCATATGCACACTATGTTGTAATTTCTCAAATTAATGATTTAAATGGAACTGTTACTATAGTTGATCCATTTAATTCAAGCGTGTGCGGAGGTTCATCGTCTTTTGGAGGAACGCATACGGTAACATATGATGAATTACTTGGTGCTATCAGAAACAATTCAGATAGCTGGATTATAGTAGGTGGATAAGATGAGCAATGTGAGAAAAAACATATCGTTGATATTGGTGGCAGCGTTAATATTCAGCTGTGGCTGCTCAAGGATTTCCCATAATAGCAATACCATCCCTAACGGCAATGAAACAACTGAATTATCAGAAATCTCTTCTGACGCTGCTTCTGAAATAGCATCGGAATTCCCAGAAACAACCGATAAGGAAATAGCAATAAATACCGAAAACTACAATATAACGCTCTGCTATGGCGTTTATTCTGACGGAAAAATAACACAGGAAATTACGCTTAAAGTGACAGATTCGGATAATAACGAATATGAAAGACAGGCAGCAAGCCCTGCTTTAGGAATCGGTCCATACAATGAAATACCCGAAGGCTGTGAATTCAAGTTAATTGCCGGTGAAACCAATGATTTTCCCGTGTTTGCAGTGTTGTTGGTGCCGATTACTGTCAGAGGTGATGTATTTTATTATGCAACACTATACCGATTTGATGGAGAAAACCTAGATTTGTACTTTCCGGAGGGACAATACGGTGAATTCTTCCCGCTGATAAGTGATGTTGAAAGTGTTGTCATCAGCAGTAATTCTCTTTCTTATTGTGACGAAAACGGTAACGCTATGACTATTGAATTGTCTGAATAATCTGTGATGATTACTTATCTTTGCCACAGGATGGCTGTTTTCAACCAAAGAAAAACGAAATGTCTGCGAATATAATACTGCGAGGTGATATTGTGAAATCAAGGGCTGCAATTATTTCGGCACTATTAGTGGCTTTGGTAACGGCATTTAGTGGGTGCAGTAACGGCAACGAAACTACATCTGATAACAGCCAATCAGCAAGCAAATATACATCCTCCACAACAAGCCAAAAGGCGCAAAGCACTGCAGACGAGAGTGAGTCTGGACTGATTTCTCACGAAATCCCGAAAGGCGAGCCAACGGTTTTCACAGGACTTGACGGAGAGCCGATTTACACATCGGAAATCACAGAAATTGATGGCACGGACAAAACCGCCGCAGAACTCACCCGAACCGACTATGGCACATCAGTTCTTTGCGAAGGCTTTCAGTATTTCACAGAACCTTCCGGCAATGCCTACGACAATTATCAAAACGGTGAATCGTTTGACGACGTTCTGTATAAAGGCGAAATCCCAGAAAACAAAAACGAATGCAAGCGCATAAATGTTGGTGAAGAAATCTGCGGACTAAAGCTCGTGAATGCGGTTTCGGAGTTTAAAATCGACGATTATGCAGACACGCCCGAGCCATACTATTTTGACGGTTATTTGTTCGGTGCCACCGAAAAAAGACCGCTTGCAGTGTTTGATGGCTCGGTAACAATCGAAGGATTTCTGGGAGCTACAGCACGGAATGATTACGAGCCTGACGGAGGCTTGCTGTTCTTTAACCCAACCGAAAGTAAGCTGCCGATTTTGGGTGACCAACCGGAATTTTTTGAACGCTCAAATTTCGTAGGTAGTAGCTTTGTAACTTTCAGCGATATGGCTGAAATACAGTGCGGTAATATTCGAGATTTATCCTGCAGTTCAGCAGGGCTTGACATTGGAGACGTGGCTTATGTTCGCGTAACCCTAACCAGCATTGAGTACATCAGCAGCCAATTTCTCAATGCTGAAATAGAGAACATAGAAATGCTGTCCGATATCCTCTATCACGACGAAGACTCTATTTGAGATTAATAACCTTAACCGCCCCTGAGTGAAAAACTCAAGGGCGGTTCTGAATTTATATTAGCATTGTTACTCCAACGGTTTCATATACTCCGCATAGTCGTGGGCACTGTTTCTGACCGCTCTTGTCACTTGGTCAAATAGGTATTGCTTGTACGCTGTCCTGAGAAGATGAGTTCGCTCCACAACACCCACATCAATGAAATCTTCCCACTCGTTATCCTGATATAAGCACTTATCAAAATAGTAGAACAGCGCACCGAGAATACTTGAAGCCGCCTCCTCGCCGCCGTTCTGTTCGTGGTAGTAAAAATCGTAATCTTGACATAATTCAAGGAAGAGATGATTGATTATTTCCAACTTTGCATAGTCCTTTTTCTTCACAAGCTCCGAAAGAAACTCCGCAGCCCTATCGGACAACCCCGTGAACTCGCACACCGTTTTCATCTTACCCTTTTGTGCAGTAGTGTTCGTCCTACCGATAAGATAGTCGGCGTTAACATTCAGCACATTTGCAATTCTCGCAAGGATTTCGATGTCGGGCATACGCTTGTCGTTCTCGTAGTAACCGAGCGTGCTTTTGGATATGCCAACCATATCGGCGAACTGATCAATCGTGTAGCCGTTCTCCTTGCGCAATTCTCTTAATCTTTTTCCAAACACCTGTTCGCAGGTGTTTTTTGTTTGTTCAACCATAGTAAACCTCCATATAACGTTATCAAAAAGACTATATTTGTGGAATTATAGATAATTTACCACAAACAACTTGACAGGATAATCGCAGAATGGTATAATCGCATTACCGCCCACGATAGTCACTCTTTACACTATACTACCACAATCATCGGTATA
>CAMCFA010000064.1 GCA_945873955.1 uncultured Clostridia bacterium
TAACGGCAGGGTGGTTTTTTAATAGGGCAGGTTAATTTTAGCTAATTTTCGGTTAACATTTCTTAATCGTAAAAGTCAGTACTCAAAATCAAACGCTTTAAAAATTAAGCAAAATTTACACAAAAACACTTGTTTTTTTGTCAAAAAGGTCATTGAAAATAGGTTTAAGATATGTTATAATTATAATTAATAAATGATTATCTCCATGAAAGGAAAATTGCCATGAAAACGACAATCAAGAAAAGCATGCTGATAAGATTTCTGTCCGTTGTGATTATTTCGGCGGTAGTGATAGGGTCTATCGGGGCAGTATCCAGCTATATCAGTTCAGTGAATATATTGCGGCAGACAATGACAGAGACCGTTAGAACAGCCTCCGGCGAAATAGAAAACGCGCTTCTCCGCTCTGAAATGCTGGTAAAGGAGCTGGGCATGAACACACAGCTTTCCAATGACGTTTTCTCCACGGACAAGAAGATAGAGCTTCTTGCGGAAAAGGCGGAGTACTACGGATTTATCGACTACAACATTACCGATACCGCAGGTATCGACCTCGACGGCAGGGATATGAGCGGCGAAAGCTGGTTCGCTCCGGCGCTGGCGGGCGATACGGTGATCTCCGACCCGGAGTTCACCGCTGACGGGCAGTATTCGGTGTACATAGCTTCGACGCTAACAAAAACCGGAAAGCACGTTGCTGTGCCGACCGTCGGCGTCATCTACACAACCGTAGACGCTGGAATGATATCCGAGATATCCTCCGGGATAAAGATAGGCAGCTCCGGCTCAGCGTATGTGCTTAGCAAAAACGGCACTGTTATCGCACATAATGACGCCGACAAGGTGAACTCGCAGTTCAACGCTGCGGCTGCCGCTGAACAGGACGCTTCTCTTTCCCGGCGTGCGGAGCTGGAACAGGCGGCTGTAAGCCTTTCGGACGGCGAAACTCTGTTCGGGGAGTTCACCGAGGGCGGTGTGAACAAATACGCAGTATTCACCCCCATTAGCGGCACTGACGGCTGGGTCATCGGTATTGAGGTTGACAGCTCGGAATTCCTCTGCGGGACATGGCTCTGCATTATTCTTACGGCAATTTGCGTGCTTGTCTGCATTATCGTTTCAGCGCTGATAATCAACGGAAACGCGAACCGTATCGTCAGACCGATACGCAGGATACAGGACGCAATGAGCAAGGTAGCAGGCGGCGACCTCGGAGTATCTGTGGACATAAAAAGCAGAAACGAGATTGGGGAGCTTGGGAAAAGCGTGAACGACACCGTTTCCGCGCTGAAGCTGTATGTGGCGGAGATAGCCTCGGCAAGCGAGAAGATGTCACAGGGCGATTTTGATTACACCTCCGACGTGGAGTTCCGGGGTGATTTTGAGAAGATCGCCAACTCCTTGAACGATATGGCGTCCGGGCTCAGCGACGCTATCGGTAGAATAAGCGTTTCCACCACAGAGGTGAACGCAGGCGCTATGGATATCGCAGAGGGCGCTTCCTCTCTGTCTGACAGCGTATCGCGTCAGGCAGAACATGCAGAGCAGCTTCTGGATTACATCGCCGGACTGAAGGACAAGGTGAACAGCAACGCCGAAAATGCCGAAACAGCCAGCGTGAGAACTCAAAATGCGGGTGAGCGTATCACCGAAAGCAACGACCGAATTAGGGAAATGACCGCTGCAATGGACGATATCTCGCAGAAATCCTCTGAGATCGTGGACATTGCCAACACCATAAGCGACATAGCTTTCCAGACGAATATTCTTTCGCTCAATGCCGCTGTTGAAGCCGCAAGAGCCGGAGAAGCGGGAAAAGGCTTTGCAGTCGTCGCGGACGAGGTGCGTAATCTCGCCGTAAAATGCGCAAAAGCAGTCGGTCGTACCTCAGAGCTTATTTCACAGACGCTGCAAGCCGTGGACAAGGGCACCGAGGTCGTAAAGGAAACGGCTGACTCGCTGAACGAGGCGGTGACTATCACAACAGAATCTATCAAGCTGATAAACCAGATAAACAAAGCCTCCCACGAGCAGGCTGAAATGATCGAGAAAGCCAACTCCGGGATCATACAGATCTCCGAGTCCGTACAGAAGAACGCCGCTACTGCTGAAGAGAGCGCCGCTTCCAGTCAGACGCTGAACAAACAGGCAGAGCTTCTGCGTGAACTGACGGATAAGTTCCGCTTGAAAAAGACTGAAAGTACACCGGTCTGAACAACACCTGTCAAACAATAGGCTCTTATTCCGGCACAATGTAATTCTTTGAATTATACTTACGCCTGTATGTCGAATCCCTGGTATTTTTCACAAAAAGTAACCTCCAATGGTTTTTTGTCTGCGGTTGCAAAACCCGCTTTCATTGTACCATCTGGAGGTTATTTTTTACTATCGCCTAAACAATTCTTATCCCGGTATTACCGGTGTTCATTTACGCCGGAACTCATTCTTGAGAGTAGTTACAGCTCCCTCTCGTTATTCCTCAATTAGCCCGACTTCCTCAGTGTACGGCGAAACATTGCTGAAATACACCGCCAGCTTGTTTGACGGTGACTTGAACGACAGTATCTCCCCGGACTGCTTGTCGGCGGTAATGGTGCATTTACTGCCGCAGGAGTCCAGCTTCGCGGTAAGCACGCCGTTTTCCTCGGTGAAGCTCTCAGCCTTGACGTTCGGCAATTCGTCCAGACCCTCTGCGATCACCACCGGGAGCATGGTGTAGCCGCCCTCCCCTGCCGTGACTGTAAGCTCACCCAGACTTGCGGTGATTTCACCGTTTTCCAGCGTCATTACCACGCCGGAAAGCTCCTTTGGCTCGCTGAAGCTGAATTCCCAGCAGCCCGGTTCGATACGGGATATCTCCGCCTGCGCCTTTTCGTTGCCGAACGTGATCTCAGCGTCCGACGAAAAACTGCTGCTGAAATCCGGCAGCTTCGCCGAACCTATACTTATCGCTCCCTCGCAGCCGCATAGCAGAGCCGCCGCGCACAATACCGCCGCAGTCCCCGCTGTTTTCAGAAATTTCATAGAATACTCCCCTCGCATTATTCAGATGTAAAAGGAGCATTCTGGAGCTAGCTTCCGGAATAGACCTCCGGCAGAGCCGCGATAATATCGGTGGGCAGAATACTCTCCGCCGGAATGCGCTTTGAAAGAATATCCGCCGCTTTCCAGTGGCAGAAAGCCCCTGCGTATGCCGCCCGGAACGGCTCTATTCCCTGCGCCGCGAACGCGGAGATGATACCGGTCAGCACGTCGCCGCTGCCGCCCTTTGAAAGCCCTCTGCATGCGCGGGCATTTACGCAGACCTGTCCCTCCGGAGAGGCTATCACTGTGTCCGCGCCTTTCAGCAGCAGGGTAACGCCGTATTCCATGGCGAATTCTCTCGCAAGGCGCAGTCTGTCCGACTGTATCTCACGCACCGGAAGCCCGGTCATTCTGCTGAATTCCAGCGGGTGCGGAGTAAGCACCGTATCGCCTGTCCGCTCCTTTAGTACATGTATATTCCCGGAAATGGAATTTATGCCGTCCGCGTCAATAATTACCGGACAGGAGGCGTTCCTGATGACGAATTCTGTCAGCCGCCGCGTGTTCTCGGAGTTCCCCAGACCGCAGCCGATACATACCGCCGTGGCGCTCTCTATATTCGGGAGCATGGTGTTTTCCAGCATGTCCTGTGTGACGTTGATGAAACCGTCCTCGGTTTCCGGCAGGGGGACGTAAACCGCTTCGTGAAGTCCCGCCGCCATCAGCTTCACCACGCTTTTCGGGGCAGCCGCGAAGTACAGCCCGACGCCGCTTCTCAGCGCAGATCCGGCGCACATGTAAGCCGCGCCGTTGAAGCACAGGCTTCCGTTGATACCCAGCAGCCGCCCGAAGCTGCCCTTGTGGGTGCTTCTGCCGTGCGGCAGGAACGGTCTGCGCAGGGACTCGTCCGTGAGGAATGCCGTGTTGTTGTCCTTGAAGCAGGGCTCTCCAATGCCGATATCCAGCAGGCGGACTTCGCCCAGAATATCCGCGGCGGGGTTGTTCAGAAGTCCCGCCTTCATTGCCGCCAGCACCAGCGTGTGGGTCGGCTTGAAGCAGCGGCAGTCGATCTCGCCGGTGTCTGAATTTACGCCGCTGGGAACGTCCACCGACACCCGTATTTCGCAGTTCTCAGCCGCCTTGATAACTCCGGCGGCAGCGTCGTTCAGCTCCCCGTGGAAGCCTGTGCCGTATATGCAGTCCACCGCGCAGGAAGCTCCCTCTAAAGCTGCGTGAGCATGCTCCGCCGTGAATACCTCCCCCCCGGAAAGCCGGGCGAAATTCGCTTTGGCGCAGTCGGTTCGTGGTTCGCCTGCCGCCAGTACCACGGACACTTTGCGCCCATGTTCGTGCAGGATACGGGCGATGACCAACCCGTCCCCGCCGTTGTTGCCAGAGCCGCACAGGACTACCGTTCCGGCGCTCTCCGGCAGAAGCTCCAGCAGGAATTCTGCGCAACGCGTCCCTGCATTCTCCATCATCTGGAGATAGCTGGTTCCGGCTTGGTCGCAGCGCTGCTCGGCGGTTTTCATCTGGGAATTGGTTACAACGTACTGCATGGTGTTCCTCCGCGTTTGATATTTGTTGCTTCTATTATATCACGTTTTTTTGTATAATTCAACTACATACAAAAGCCCCGCCGGACACGGCAGGGATCAAATCGTCGAAAAAGTCCCTAAAGGGACTTTCTCGCCGAACATCCGCACTGCGCGCACTCATTGTCGGCTTTGCCGACAATTCGCACACTTGTGCGGATAGAAGTGTTTTTTGCCCCAGCAGAGCTGGGGCAAAAAACGGATTTCAAAAGCCCGCTTCGCGGGCAATTTATAGGTTTCCCACAAACAAAAGCCCCGCCGGACACGGCAGGGCTTAATGTTATTCAATTGTGTATCAACCTAGTTCATTGGAATGTACCGCCTTTAATAATCTTTGATAAGAAAATTATCAGGTTTCCATCGGACTCGTTCCTTTCATGATTTTGCTGCTATAATCCTGTGTTTCATGGGAACCACCTGCTTTGATCCGTAAAAACGTCCTTAGGGGTGATCTATGTAAACGCATATAGCGATGAAGATCATCTGCGGAGCCACAAACTAAACTCTTTCAAAATGGCTAAACGCCGTGTTTGACGAGGCATTGCACCTATGGGTCAGACAGAACCCGTGCAGCCTAGCGCCGGTACTTTCTGAATTCAGCCCGCGTCACGAGCCGCAGATGATGAGTACTGTGAATCAATAGTTTCCACCGGACTCGCTTCCTTTCTGCTTAAAGCTAAAATCGTGAAGTAAAACATCAGAGGTGCATCGGATTTTCCTTTCATTTCACAATGCTGTTGAATTGAGTTGAGGATCAACTTAGTTCATCGGAGTATACCTCTTTCATGTATTAGGTAAGGAACCTGGTTGGACTTCAGCTAAGATGTGCTGCTGTAATGCTTGTACTGATTTCCTTTCCTTGACTATATATTACCACACTCAATGTGAAAAGTCAATAGATTTTTTTAAAATTTTCGCGATTTTTTGTAATTTTCTACAAATGCACATATTCAGTACACATGATTTACCAATTCTGAACAAATTTCAGCTGTAACGCCAAGAAAATTGAACAAAGCCCTTGACAAAAGGGGGAGTTTCTGGTATAATACTATTGTTGTCGATTTGACAGCATGACTCATTAGCTCAGGCGGTAGAGCACCTGACTTTTAATCAGGGTGTCCCGGGTTCGATTCCCGGATGGGTCACCACAATATCTGCCCTCCGGTCTGGAGGGCATTTTTGTTATCCCAAATCAGCGCAGACGCATTTTGACCGCTGCGGTTGATTTTTCCCGCAGGTTATGCTAAAATAAACAGGGGGTGAGCAGATGAAAGACATGAAACTCAGCTTTTTCACCAACGATGAGAGCTTCCCGCTGTTCGTACAGTTCGGCGGGCATGACGAGGACATGTTCCTGCACGGGCATGAGGACTTCTTCGAGCTGGTGACGGTAATGTGCGGCAGCGCCGTGCATGTGGTGGACGGCGAACGCAGCGAGATAAGCAAGGGCGACGTTTTCGTGATAGGCAACAGCATAGTCCACGGCTTTGACGAGCCTAAGAACTTCCGGATATGCAACATAATGTACCGCCCGGACATGCTGTTTTCCGGGGAGCAGGATATCCGCCAGCTTCCGGGATTCCACGCGCTGTTCCTGCTGGAGCCGTATTTCAGCAGCACCCAGCACTTCCAGAGCCGGCTGAAACTCACGCCGGCGGATTTCTCCCGTATTGAGCCGCTGCTGACCCTCGCCGAGTCGGAATACCGCTCCGACAACCCCGGACGCAAGACCCTTGTGCTGTCCGTTGTGCGGCAGTTGGCGGTGATACTCTCGCGGCTGTACGACTGCCCAGCAAAATCACGGGAGATAAGCGGCATTGCGGACGCCGCCGCATTCATGGAGCAGTGCTATTCCCAGAATATCGCCATAAGCGACGTGATAGAGCGCTCCCATTACTCACAGCGGCACTTTATACGGCTGTTTTCCTCCGCCTACGGCATGACCCCGCAAAAGTACCTCATGAATATCCGCATACACCACGCCTGCGCAATGCTGAGGGACAGTGGTCTTTCGGTAACTGAGGTGGCAATGCGGTGCGGGTTCTCTGACCCCAACTATTTCAGCAGGATCTTCCGGAAATACACCGGCTACTCCCCCACCGAGTTCAATGGCGGGCTTCGTGAGTGAGCATATAAAAGCTCCGTTTCTGAATCAAGAGCCAGAAACGGAGCCGTTTTTATTTCAAATCAGAAATCAAGCGAACGGATTCTCACTGGGATACATCATGCCGGCGGGCTGGTTGAAGCCGATATCCTCAACGCCGAGATATCTGAACACGTTGAATAGCGCCTTGCCGTAGTGACCGAAGGCTACTGCGCCGTGGTGCGGGTAGTTCTTTTCGATAAGAACGTGGCGGTAGAAGCGTCCCATTTCGGGGATAGCAAACACGCCGATAGAACCAAAGGACTTTGTAGCAACCGGCAGGACTTCGCCCTGTGCAACATAAGCGCGGATCTGTGCGTCAGCGGTGGACTGAAGTCTGAAGAAGGTGATGTCGCCGGGGATAATGTCGCCCTCCAGAGTACCCATGGTGACTTCCTCCGGCAGAGAACGCGCCATGATCATCTGGTTCTTCATGGTGCATGCGGACAGCTTGCTGGAGCAGGTATTTCCGCAGTGGAAGCCCATGAATGTATCGGTGTGCTTGTAGCTGAACTTGCCCTTGATTGACTCCTCGTACATATCAGCGGGAACGCTGTTGTTGATGTCCAGCAGGGTAACTGTGTCCTGAGATACGCAGGTGCCGATGAACTCGGACAGAGCGCCGTAGATGTCTACCTCGCAGGAAACCGGGATACCGCGTCCGGTCAGACGGGAGTTCACATAGCAGGGAACAAAGCCGAACTGGGTCTGGAATGCCGGCCAGCACTTGCCCGCGATAGCAACGTACTTTCTGTAACCCTTGTGCTGCTCGATCCAGTCAAGCAGGGTAAGCTCGTACTGCGCCAGCTTCGGGAGAATGTCGGGCATTTTGTTGCCTGCGCCAAGCTCCTTTGCCATGTCTGCTGCGACCTCGGGAATTCTGGGATCGTTTGCGTGCTTGTTGAATGCCTCGAACAGGTCAAGCTCGGAGTTCTCCTCGATCTCGACGCCGAGGTTGTAAAGCTGCTTGATAGGCGCGTTGCACGCAAGGAAGTTCAGCGGACGCGGGCCGAAGGAAATGATCTTGAGCTGGGACAGACCAACGATAGTTCTTGCTACCGGCAGGAACTCGTGGATCATGTCTGCAACCTCGGGAGCTGTGCCTACGGGGTATTCGGGTATGTAAGCCTTAACGTTGCGCAGCTTCAGATTGTAGGAAGCGTTCAGCATACCGCAGTATGCGTCGCCTCTGCCCTGAATAAGGGAGGTGTTGCTGTCCTCCTCAGCGGCTGCGGCGAACATTACCGGGCCGTCGAAGTGCTTTGCCAGCAGGGTCTCGGAGATCTCCGGACCGAAGTTGCCAAGATATACGCACAGCGCGTTGCAGCCAGCCTTCTTGATGTCCTCAAGAGCCTGTACCATGTGGATCTCGCTTTCAACGATACATACGGGACATTCGTAGATGTCAGCAGCGCCGTACTTTTCGGTGTAAGCCTTGATAACAGCCTTGCGGCGGTTTACGGACAGCGACTCCGGGAAACAGTCGCGGGATACGGCAACTACGCCGACCTTGATCTCTGGAATGTTTGTCATTGTAATATCCTCTCAAAACAGAAAAAGTCCGGAAGCACCTTATATGCGTTCCTATTTACGTTTATAGAATATCACAAAAACTTTTATTTGTCTAGTGTTTTTTTGTCATATTCATGCAAAATCTGCCCAAAAACCGGAGTTCACGACCTTAGGAAGTTTACTTTCCGGGAATTTTGTGATATAATGCTGTTTTGGCGGAACGCTCCGTCATTTGAACAAGGAAAGGGCGCATATCATGAACAAGGATCTAACTGTCGGAAGTCCCGGAAAAGCGCTGGTGATGTTCACCATACCGCTTTTTGTCAGCGTGATGTTCCAGCAAATGTACAACATTGCCGACAGCGTTATCGCCGGGAAATTTGCCGGTGAGGACGCTCTCGCTGCGATAGGCGCAAGCTACCCCATAACCATGATCTTCATGGCGGTGGCGGTGGGCTGCCAGATAGGCTGCTCGGTGGTTATAAGCAAGCACTTCGGCTCTGGGAACATGCAGATGACAAAGACCTGCATATCCACCTCGCTTATCGCCGGGACGGCGCTTTCCGCCCTGCTTACGCTGGCGGGAGTGCTGTTCAGCGGGGTGTTCATGCAGCTTGTCCAGACCCCGGATAACATCTTCGACGACGGCTGCGTTTATCTTATGATATACACCGGGGGCTTTGTGTTCCTGTTTCTGTATAACGTCGTTACGGGAATCTTCAACAGTCTTGGGGACAGCAAAACGCCGCTGTACCTGCTGATAGCAAGCT
Source organism: uncultured Clostridia bacterium (assembly GCA_945873955.1). Taxonomy (GTDB): domain Bacteria; phylum Bacillota; class Clostridia; order Oscillospirales; family Ruminococcaceae; genus CAG-115. The sequence goes on from CAMCFA010000064.1 coordinate 9,045, forward strand.
CGGTAGGAAACATCATTCTCGACTGCATATTCATCATACCGCTGAAAATGGGCGTTGCGGGAGCTGCGTGGGCTACATTTGCGGCGCAGGGAGCGGCGTGTATTCTGGCGCTGGCGCTGCTGTTCCGGCGACTGAAATCAATGCAGATAAGCGGCGGCAGGCTGTTCAGCGGGCGCGCGCTGGCGGAGATAGGAAAGGTCGCCGTGCCAAGCGTGCTTCAGCAGAGCTTCATCTCGGTGGGAAATCTTTTCATACAGTATATGGTGAACAGCTTTGACTCTTCGGCGATAGTGGCGGGTTATTCCGCGGCGATAAAGCTGAACACCTTCGCGATAACCAGCTTCACCACCATAGGCAACGGCATGTCCAGCTTCACCGCCCAGAATATCGGCGCGGGCAAGCCGGAGCGCATAAAGCGGGGCTTCCGCTCGGTGCTGATCTTCGGTATGGCTTCGGCGGCGGTGTTCTTCCTGCTGTTCTTCCTGCCTAGCGAGGGGTTGCTGTCGCTGTTCATGAACGACGAAAGCTCGCAGCTTGCTATGGACACCGGAGTTACGTTCCTGCGGATAGTGTCGCCGTTCTACTTTGTGGTATGTCTGAAGCTGCTGTGCGACGGCGTGCTGCGCGGCAGTGAGAGCATGGGCTGCTTTATGGCGGCGACCTTTACTGACTTGATACTTCGCGTAATTCTCGCGGCGATACTGAAAGGCTTCATGGGCGTTGACGGTATCTGGACCTCGTGGCCTATCGCATGGACTATCGCGACGATCATGTCGTTCATTTTCTATAAATCCGGGATATGGAGCAGGAAGCTGAAAGCTGCTGAAAAATAACAAACAGCCTGAGAGGTCAGCGCTTCTCAGGCTATATTTGTGGGAATTTACGGCGTAACAGAACGCGGCAGCGTTGTGTTCTGAAAAATGCTTGGCAGCTTTTTGCAAATTTTTCAGAAAATTTTGCAATACCTATTGACAATTCGCGCAGAATGTGCTAAAATCATATCAAGTTGATAGGATATGTTGGTATTACTTCTGAGAACAGGAGCTTCCGCCGGATATCCTCAGTAAAAACAGATGTAAAGGAGATACTGACATGAAAGTTTACCAGACGATCACCGACCTTGTAGGACGCACCCCGCTTCTTGAAGTGACAAAGATCGAAGCCGAGGAGCAGACCGGCGCAAAGATCTTTGCAAAGCTGGAGCTTTTCAACCCGGCGGGCAGCGTTAAGGACAGAGTTGCCACCGCAATGATCGACGATGCGGAAAAGCGCGGCGTTCTGAAGCCCGACAGCGTAATTATCGAGCCGACCAGCGGCAATACCGGTATCGGTCTTTCCGCAGTAGCGGCGGCGAGAAACTACCGTATAATCATCGTAATGCCGGAAACCATGAGCGTTGAGCGCCGCAATCTGATGAAGGCATACGGCGCGGAGTTGGTTCTGACCGACGGCGCTAAGGGCATGAAGGGCGCTATCGAAAAGGCAAATGAGCTTGCCAAGGAGATCCCCGGCGCGTTCATTCCGTCGCAGTTCACCAACCCCGCTAACCCGGCGATACACGAGGCTACCACCGGCGTTGAGATCTGGGAGGACACCGACGGCAAGGTGGATATCTTTGTTGCCGGAGTCGGCACAGGCGGCACGGTGAGCGGCGTCGGCAAGTTCTTAAAGTCCAAGAACCCGAATGTCAAGGTGGTAGCGGTCGAGCCGAAGAGCTCCCCGGTGCTGTCCGAGGGCAAGGCTGGTCCGCACAAGATCCAGGGTATCGGCGCAGGCTTCGTTCCGGAGACGCTGAACACCTCTATCTATGACGAGATCATTACGGTAGAGAACGAGGACGCATTCGAGACCGGCAGAAAGATCGCGCGCACTCAGGGCGTTCTGGTGGGCATTTCCTCCGGCGCGGCGCTGTGGGCGGCTATCCAGCTTGCGAAGCGCCCGGAGAACAAGGGCAAGAACATTGTAGTTCTGCTGCCCGACACCGGTGAGAGATATCTTTCCACCGCAATGTTCGCTGAATAACAAATAACATAGTTTTCATAGTTTTTTCTTACCTACCTCCATATTCCCCGGTGATATTCCGCCGGGGAAATTTTGTTGACAAAACCTTGAAGATAGTGTACAATTAACACAGGAAACTGAACTGGAGGTGTGCTGTATGATAAGGATAGGAACAGGCTACGACGTTCACCGACTGGTGGAAAACCGCCGTCTGGTGCTGTGCGGCGTGGAGATCTCGTCGGAGCTGGGGCTGCTGGGACATTCCGACGCGGACGTCGCAGTGCATGCGCTTATGGACGCGATACTCGGTGCGCTGGCGCTGGGGGATATCGGGAAGCTGTTCCCGGACAGCGACCCGCAGTACAAGGGCGCGGACAGCATGAAGCTGCTCGCGGAGGTCGTTTCCCACATGGAGAAAAGCGGTTTCGCCCTCGGCAATCTGGACATCACGATAATCGCGGAGCGCCCGAAGCTGGCGAAGTACATTCCGGCTATGCGGCAGCGGCTGGCGGAGGCTTTCCGCTGCGATATCTCACAGGTGAGCGTCAAGGCTACCACCGAGGAGGGGCTGGGGCTTGCCGGAGAGGGCATAGGCGCGCAGGCGGCAGTCCTGCTGGAAAGTGTGAGGTGAAATGAACGCTATGACTGATATGGAGAAACAGTTCAACCTTATCGCGGAGGAGTATGACGTCAATCGCAGAAGGTTCATTCCCTGCTTTGAGGAGTACTACGCCGGAACAACGCAGTTTATCGCGGCGAATATCCCGCAGCCGCGGCGTATTCTTGACTTAGGCGCAGGCACGGGGCTGCTGGCATATTACTGGTATCAGCAGTTTCCTGCTTCGGAGTATGTGCTGGTGGATATCGCAGAGGAAATGCTGAATGTCGCCCGCAGGAGATTCGCGGGTCTGGATAATGTTTCCTGCCAGGTGATGGACTACACGGCAGGACTTCCGGAGGAGGACTTCGACGTTATCGTTTCGGCGCTGTCGATACATCATCTGGAGGACGGTGCAAAGGAAAAGCTGTTCGCTGAGATCTGCCGGAAGCTCCCAAAGGGCGGGCTGTTCGTTAACTACGACCAGTTCTGCGCCGGGCAGGAGCCGTTGAACGACTGGTTCGACTCCCACTGGGAGGAGCAGCTAGCGCACAGCGGGCTTTCCGACAAGGACATTGAGCTCTGGCGGGAGCGCCGCAAACTTGACCGGGAATGTTCGGTGGAGGAAGAGAACGAAATGCTGCGGCGGTGCGGATTCGGCATGGTGAAGTGCGTGTATTCCTGCCGGAAGTTTTCGGTGATCGCGGCGATGAAGTGAGAGCTGTGGTGGTTTTGGCGGGGTAAGTTTTCGGCACGACGAATTGTAATTTATAGGTGAGTTTGTCAATGACTGCGGAGCAGTCATTGACCGGGGGAAAACTCTTGTTTTCCCCCGAACCCCTTTAGCGCTTTTGTACGCGTTTATGGCGCTTCGCGCCAAGTGGCGCGCTGGCGCGCGAGTAACGGCGCGTTCGCGCCGAGTGTGGGGCGCTGCCCCACACCCCGCTTCCTTTTGGAAGCCAAAAGGAAGCGAAAAGCAATTTGCTACGCAAAGGGAAAAAGAGAATCCGCCCTATAAATTACAATTTCCCACTTACATATATAATAGATCCCCGAAAAGCAGCCGCTTCTCAGTGATCTGGTTTATTCTATATTCCTCGTATTCAGCAGCTTTTTTGAGGTTTGCTCTATCAAGAACGCCCCCAGCGTAGCGGTGACCAGTATCGCCACCACCGCGCCCGCCAGAACCGTATCTCCGCAGGAAAGCCCCATGGCAAGCGGCACTCCGCCGATAGCCGCCTGCACCGTTGCCTTCGGCATATAAGCTATCATGCAGAACAGACGCTCCTTTAAGTTGAGGTCAGTTTTCAGCAGACAGAGGAACACCCCCGCGAACCGGAACAGCAGCGCCCCGAAAATAAGCGCCAGCACCGGCAGCCACAGCTCCGCAGCTGCGCCAAGATTAACCTCCGCGCCGACCAGAACGAACAGCAGTATCTCCGCCGCCGTCCAGAGCTTCGAGTACTTCGCCGACACCCGCACTGCGCGCTCCGGGGACTTCCAGCGCAGCGCTATCCCCGCCGCCATGACCGCGACCAGCCCGGAGAAGCCGATAAATTCCGGCAGCGAGTCCTCCAGAGTTACCAGCAGGAATGACAGGCTGAGAATTATTACGACCTTTTTGCTGTCCCGCATGTGTATTTTCCGAAACAGCAGCGACAGCAGCATTCCGCAGCCCGCACCGACTGCCGCGCCGAGCAGTATCGACACGGGTATGTTCACGATAGACAGCGGCGAGATCTCACCCCCGGCGCACAGCCCGGAGAACACCGAAAACATCACGATAACGAACACGTCGTCCATTGAGGCGCCGGCGAGAATGATCTGTGGGATCAGCTTGTCGGTGCCGCGTTTTTCCTCCAGCAGCTTCAGCATTTTCGGGACAATGACCGCCGGGGACACCGCAGCCAGCACCGCGCCCATCATAGCGGCTTCGGTGAGGGAAAGTCCCACCAGCGGCGGCGCGAGCAAGATCACCCCGATGATCTCAAGGCTTGCCGGGATAAAGCTCATAAGCAGAGCGGGTCTGCCGCATTTCTTCAAGTCGGAAAGCTCAAGATTCAGCCCGGCGCGGGTGAGGATTATTATCAGTGCGATCCTCCGCAGCTCCGGGGATATACCCATAAGCTCCGGGGCGAGCACCCCCAGAGCGCCGAGAAGTATCCCGGCGGCTAACATTCCGGTGAGCTTCGGCAGCCGGAGCAGCCCGGCAAGCTCCCCAAGTATCAGCCCGCAAAGCAGTATCAGCGCAGCGCTTAACAGCATAAAAAACCTCCGTTCGAGGGCGTACAAACAAAAAAGCCGACGGCAGATCTGCATAAAAATCCCGCCGGAGCGCCCCCGGTGTGTTTTATTGCAGATGCCATCAGCCAGAAATTTCTGAGCGGTTCGGGGCGAAAGCCCGCAGGGAGGTCGTCATTCCCTTAATTATATTGTACCACAGATCCCCGGATATGTCAATGGGCTTTTTCCGGGATACGACAGACAGGGGTGTCTTCCTGCTCATCATCGGGGTCATGATCGGTCATGCGGTAGCCTACGCCGTTTTCGGTGAATATGTAGCGCGGGTGCGCCGGGTCCTTTTCTATCTTGCGGCGGATATTCGTCATGTTTACCCGCAGTATCTGATTGTCGGCGGGCGCGTTTGGTCCCCACATGCGGCGGATTATGTCCTCATAAGGAAGCACCTGCCCCGCGTACTGCCCCAGCAGAGCCACCAGCTTGAATTCATTCTGGGTGAGGTTTGCGTCCACGCCGTCCACGAATACGCGGTATTTCCGGTAGTCTATCACCAGCCTGCCCACCTTGAAGCAGCTATTCAGCGCGATCGATGTATTGCAGCCGCTGTTGCGGGAGTGCCGCAGCGCCACCCTGATCCGGGCGAGAAGCTCCGTGGTGCATATCGGCTTTTGAACGTAGTCGTCCGCGCCGTTTTCGAGGGCGTTCACCTTGTCTGCTTCAGAAGTCCGTGCGGATACGACAATTATCGGCACGCAGGACCACTCCCTCACGCTTTGCAGTACTGATGAACCGTCCATGTCCGGCAGACCCAGATCAAGCAGGATCACGTCCGGGCAGTGGGAATTAGCGAGAATCTCTGCGTCTTTCCCGGTTTCCGCGGAAATAACGTCGTATTTCCCGACTTCTTCAAGCAGACCAACAAGCATTTCTCTCGTCGCCGGGTCGTCCTCGATAACCAGAATTTTGCAGCTAAATTCCATACTATGCCTCCGGAGAACATGAAACTTTAAAATTTTTTGCACAACAAAAATTGTTGGCATTTATATTATATCATTATTTCGCGAAAAAAGCAAATCAAATAATCGTTAAGAATCCGTAAAAAAATACACGTTTTTCAAAAGAATTGTGCATTATATACAAAAACCAAGACAAGGAGTGTGCGTTTTAACAATACGGATTTTCTTGAAATAAGAAAGCTGCATATTTCTTACTTTTCTTCAATAAAATATCTTGTCCGAATATTTGTATCAGCTTGTATTTTTTGCCGGAAAGAGTGGTCAGAAGTATGAACTTTATCATCGGTTTGATAAACAGTGTGAACGGTGTGTTGTGGGGAGCGCCGATGATCCTGCTTATGCTTGCTGCCGGAGGGTACTTCTCTGTGCGGACGGGCTTTTTCCAGCTTCGCCGCGCGGGACACTGGCTTCGCCGGACTATTCTTTCCAAGAACAGCAGGAGCGCCTCAGACGGCTCTGTATCGCCGTTTCAGGCAATGTCCGCGGCACTGGCGGCGACCCTCGGCACCGGGAATATCGCGGGAGTTGCGGCGGCGCTGGCGGCGGGCGGCGCGGGGGCGGTGTTCTGGATGTGGTTGTCAGCGGTGCTCGGCATGATGACCGGCTACGCCGAAAACGTACTCGGAGCGTATTACCGCAGGAAGAACCCCGACGGCGGCTGGTGCGGCGGCGCGATGTACTATATCCGCGACGGACTGGCGGAGAAGCGCTTCACAAAGCGTCTGGCGAAGCCGCTTGCGGCGGTGTTCGCCGGGGCGTGCGTGCTGTCCTCCTTCGGCATGGGAAATCTCGCGCAGATGAACTGCGCGGCGCAGGCGCTGAATTCCGGTTTCGGGATCCCTCACGCAGTGACTGGGGTGGTTCTGGCGGCTGCGGCGGCGTTTCTCTTTTTCGGCGGGAAAAAGCCGCGTGGGAACTCACAACCGACCGGCGGCGGACTGCGGCAGCGCATAGCAAGGGTGACGGAGCTGCTGGTGCCGCTGATGTCGGCGCTGTACATAGCCGGGGCATTGTTCATTCTTGCGGCGAACTTCACCCGTATCCCGGAAATGCTGGCGGTGATATTCCGCGGAGCGTTCGCGCCGGAGGCGGCTGCGGGCGGGGTAAGCGGCTATATGATAAAGCAGGCGGTGTCCATGGGCTTCCGGCGGGGAGTGTTCTCCAACGAAGCCGGGCTGGGAACTTCTGTGGCGGCTCACGCCGGTTCTGACGTGGTAGAGCCGTGCGTTCACGGCATGTGGAGCATTTTTGAGGTGTTCTTTGATACTATAATAATGTGCTCAATGACCGCGTTCGTGCTGCTGGCAAGCCCCTGCAATGCGGTAAGCCGGCAGGAAGCGTTCATGAACGTGACCTTGCAGCCGCAGTACTTCCGGCTAACGGAACAGGAAGGACTGATCTCCTCCGGTGCGGAGCTGCTGACAGTCGGCGCAGGAGAGCCGCAGCAGCTCCGGGCGGTGACCGGGGAGGTGTTCACGGTGCGCATTTCCGGCGGGGAGGCGACCTGCTCCAACGTCATGAAGCTCACCGGGACGCAGGCTCTGGACGAGAACGGCAGACCGCTGTTCCATGACGAAGCAGAAAACGTCCCGGTGATAGGCGGCGTGATACTCGAAGAAGTCACCGGGTCGGAGCTGGTGTCGCTGGCGTTCTCTACGGTGTTCGGCGGCGCGGCGGGGAAGCTGCTCTCCGCGGCGGTGGTGCTGTTCGCGTTCTCTACCGTGATAGGGTGGAGCGGCTTCGGCAGCGAAGCGGCGGCGTATCTGTTCGGCAGCCGTTCCGGAGTGCCGTTCCGGGTGCTGTTCACGCTGTGCATTGCGGCGGGGGCGGTGGTGGATCTCTCCGCGGCATGGGGAGCCGCCGACCTGTTCAACGGGCTTATGGCGGCGGTGAACCTCCCGGTGGTGCTGTGCCTGTCCGGGACGGTACTGCGGCTCACCCGGAATTATTCGGCGCGGAATTTCCGGAGCGAGCGGGTCAGACCGGAGCTTTCCGCAGACCCGCAGACGCAGCAGGAGCAGGAACACCGGCTGAATAAAAGCAGATAATATCACCCCGGAGCGCGGAATTATACCGCGTTTCCGGGGTTTTATCTATTGTGACAAAATACGCGGCGGGATTTTTGTGAAAATTAAAAAAAACGCTTGACAAACAGATTCATTTGTGGTAAAATAGAGATACCTCGAATGGGGCTTATTTTTTTGTGCCTGTTTTTAAACGGAGCACAAGAAAGATCCCGCATTAAAACCCACAATTCCGTGGACGAGGGAGGCAATAATGCCCATACGGGCAAGAAAATAGGAGGTGCCGAAAGTGAGAGTTAAAATTACACTGGCGTGTAC
>CAMCFA010000065.1 GCA_945873955.1 uncultured Clostridia bacterium
GAGCGCCACCTTGCCAAGGTGGAGGTAGCGAGTTCGAGCCTCGTAATCCGCTCCAGTTTTTTTCTCCGCAAGCCCGGCGGAGATAATTTCAAAGCGTCAGCGCGAAGCTTGTCGCACAGGGCAGATACATAGAAATATTTTGGGGAAACTAAACAACACAAATTCGTCGTGGAAATATTCACGGCGTTTTTTATTTCTTGAATAAATCAGAGCAGCGCCGGGGAGACGCTGCTCTTTTTTTGTGTGATCAATATGCCGCTTCGATCAACTTGCTTGAAACACGGGCGGAGACCTCTAGGTAGTATTTGGATTCCGCGTCGTTCATATCTTCTTCGCCTAGCTTGTTCATCTTTTCCGTCATGTCCGAGTATCGCGTCATGAAGTCCGTATATTCGCCAATCAGCGTTAGGTCGGTTGGATTTTCATTATATTTTTTTAGGAATTCGCAGTATTCGTCCATGAATGCTTCATAGCTGTCCAGCGTCTCCTTGAACTCCGGGCGGATCTCATCTGAAGCTGAGGGAGCGGGCTCGGTCTCAACGGGTGCTGGGGTTGTTTCCGGTGCTGGGGTCGTTTCCGGAGCAGATGTCGTTTCTGCTGCCGAAGAAGCGGTGACTGCGGGCGGTTCAGTTGTTTCTGCAATGGGTGCTACGGCATCTTCCGTGCTTGAAATTGAGGTTTCTGTTGATTCAGCGGCGCCGATAGTTTCATGCGGCGCTTCGGCGCTTGTTTCAGCGCTTTGTTCGGTGTCCGATCGTGTGTCGGCGGTGCTTTCTGCAACAGATACCGCGTCCTGCTGTGCCTGTGCATTTTCGCGCTTGCCGCATGCGGATAGCGACATGATCACTGCGGCGGCTGTAAATGCCGCCAGAATTCTCTTTTGATACATAATTATTCTCCTTTTTATATGATCAGTGAGTAAATAGGAACTAATCCTCCTATAATTATACTACTATACTTCCTATTTGTCAAGCGGAACAGGAAGTATAATTCTTATTAAGAGTATAAAGGAGGAAGTAAAATGCTTGTATATGATTTTCGCGTAATAGGAAATAAACTGCTTGCTATCCGTAAAAAGACCGGAAAAACCCAGAGTGAGGTCGCCGAGGCTGCGAGCCTTTCGGACAGGACATACGCAGACATTGAACGCGGCACGGTCAATATGAGGATCGAAACGATCCTGAAGATCTGCGGCGCACTTCACATAACCCCGGACGAGATACTAACAGAAGATAACCCGAACCTGTCGGCAAAGCAGGAAGAGCTTTTCAGCAGGCTGAATGAGTGCCCGCCGAAGCAGAGGGAAAACGCTCTGAAAATTTTGTCGCTGTATCTGGATTCTGTCCTATAAAGTAAAATATTTTTAAAAATTTTGTAATTTTATGTCCATTTATGTCCATTTTGGTGTATAATAGAATTGTAAGAAATGTTATGAAGAAAAACAGGCGGATCATTAGTTCCCGGAGGACGAGATAACAGCCCGCGGGAGCGCCTGTGATCCACAGCGGCGGAAAGCGTTCGTGTCGCCGCTTGATCTAACAGATATAAACGGTTTTTCCGGCAAGAAACATATCCTGACGGGAGAAAGTACATGCAGAAAAAATATATATTCAGCGGTGTGCTGATCGGGCTGCTGCTGTCGGCGGCGGTGTTTCTGACGGCGTATCTGGGCAGCATTCAGGCGACGATCTCCATATTCCTGCCGCTCCGGTTTCAGGGGGAATACAGCTATGACGACGGCATAACGTGGACGCCTATCGTGCCGGACACCAGCTATTCCGCCGATAACAAGAGTCTGCTGCTGCGGGGACATTTCGACATTGAACTGCCGGCTGGAACTACTCTTAATTTCTACCTTGACCATATCACTATGGAGATGTATGCTGACGGCGAAAAGATCATGTGTGACAGCCGCCGGGAGATAGGGCTTATCCCCTCCGACTGCTGCCAGCAGTGGATCGATTTCGTCACCCCGGAGATAACTACCGAGCAGGAAGTGGTCATAAGTCTGGAAAATTTCCACAGCTTCGGCAACAAAGAGGCGTACAACGAGTTCGTTTCAAACATCTACCCCGGAAACGAGGAGCGTTTCAGCAGCTTTATGCTGAAAACCGGGAAGGTGCAGAGGGTAGTCGGGATCTTTGTGGTGGTGGTAGCTGTAATGTTGCTGGCAGTGTCTGCGGTGTTCTGGCTGCTGCGTATCGACGTCGGTTCTTCAATAGGAAAGCTGGGGCTGATAGCGCTGCTGTTCGGTGTATACATCACTATGGACACGACAGACCTGTCACTCTGGAGTACAAATAACGTCGTCAACACCTACGGCATGAATCTCAGCGTTATGCTGCTGGTGACGGCAGCGGCGATCGGGGCGGCGCAGGAGCTTCAAACCGGCGCCCTTAAGCCGGCAATTGCGGCGGCGATAGTCTCCGCGGCGGTGAATGCGGTGCTGCTGGTGATCTCGCTGGCGGGGGTAATGGTGATATACGACACCGCGATATACTCCATGTGCGCCCACATGGTGATCTTTCCGGTAATGCTGGGCTGCTGTATTTATGAGCTTGTCCGGCGAAAAAAGCCGCTGATATCCGCACTGTCCTATGCTGTGCTGTTCGCGGCATTTATTGCCGATACGTTGAACGATTTTCTGTATCTTTACCCCTCCGGCGCATGCAGCAAGCTCGTGTTCCTTGCGGTGTTCTTAGTCAACCTTGTGATAATCATTAAGGTCATTCCGGCTAATTACCGCGCCGCGCAGAACGAAAAAAAGCTCCAGACGGAGCTTGCAGACAGCCGTATATCTATCATGCTGAGCCAGATACAGCCGCATTTCCTGTACAATTCGCTGAATACGATATATTACTTATGCGATAAAGACTCACAGGCGGCGAAAAAGGCGATCTCCGATTTCTCTGATTATCTGCGGGGCAGCATGGACTCACTCACGCGAAGAACTCCCATTCCGTTTTATAAGGAACTTCAGCATGTGCGGAAATACCTCACCCTTGAAAAAATGCGCTTTGAGGACAGGCTGGAGATCGAATGGGACATACAGACAGAGGATTTCATGATCCCGGCGCTGACAGTCCAGCCGCTGGTGGAGAACGCGGTGAAGCACGGCGTCTGCCAGTTGGAGGAGGGCGGCATCGTGAAGATATCCACCCGCGACTGCGTTGATCATTTCGAGGTGGAGATCATCGACAACGGAGCGGGCTTCGACGTGAACGAGGTCAAAAACGACGGTAAAAGCCATGTGGGGATAGAGAATGTCCGCAGTCGTCTGTGGAAGATGTGCCAAGCGGAGCTGGAAATAACCAGCGAAAAGGGAAAGGGTGCTTCCGCTGTTATACGGATACCTAAGGACACGCTGATCAAAGCGTAGCGTATAATAATCAGCCGCGTGAGTATGCGCGTTTGAACGGGGCGAATTTGATTTGATCAGCGTTTTCCTAAATAAAGACAGAGGAGCGGGTGATGAAAAGTGAGATCAATACAGACAAAAATTATACTTCTGATTTTACTGGGGATAGTAGTTGCCTCGTTAGTGATCGGCGGGGCGGGGATAATCAACTCGCAGATAGCTATCGACAATGACTCGGTGCAGATAATGAACCTTCTGTGCGGCGAAAAGGCGCAGGAACTAAACAGCACGCTGGGCAGGATAGAGCAGTCGGTGGAGATCCTCGGTGAATACTCCGTCGCGAATATCGAAAGCTACGACAGACTGGTGAACGATACCGCGTACCGAAGTGAATACAACACCTTTATCGCGAATTTCGGCATGACCGCGGTGGAAAAGACCGACGGCGCGATCGCGGTGTATCTGCGGTTTTCGCCGGACAAGTTCTCCTCCTGCGAGGGATTTTTCCAAGTGAAGAATATGGACACCGGCGAATTCGAGCCGTATGAACTGACCGATTTCAGCAAATACGAACCGGACGACGTGGAGCATCTCGGCTGGTATTATATCCCGGTAAACGCGGGAAAAGCCGTATGGCTGGCGCCGTATTACAACAAGAATGTAGATATCTATATGATATCCTATGTCGAGCCGATATATTACCAGAACGAGATAATCGGCGTTGTCGGCATGGATATCGACTTTGAATACATAAGCGCGTTCATTGACTCCATAACCGTGTACGATACCGGCTACGCATTTCTGACGGACAGCGAACTGAACATAGTCTACCACAAGGACGGCACCGAATTGTCGGTGAGGGACCTCAGCGTGGAGCTGGAGGGCGAGGACGAAGTTGATATCACCGGCGCGGATAAATTGTACGACTACAACTGGAACGGTAAGGAAAAGCGTCTTTCCCTGCGTCCGCTGAACAACGGAATGTGCCTTGCGGTGACGGCTCCGGTGCATGAGATCGACTCCGGCAAGCGCTGGCTCATCAACCAGATAATATGTTTCGTGTTCGGAATATCGGTGGTGTTCATTCTGGTAAGCGCCGCGATCGCGCGTTCGCTGGTGAAGCCGCTCAGAGAGCTGAACGAGGCGGCGAAAGAGATCGCCGGCGGCAATCTTGATGTAAAGCTCACCGCTAAATCAAAGGACGAAATAGGCACGCTCACCGAGAGCTTCCGGGAAACCGCGGACAAATTGAAAGAGCAGATGGACTACATCAACAGCCTTGCCTATACCGATAGTCTTACCGGCGTGAATAATAACACCGCGTATAGGCGGGACGTCGCCAAGCTGCGCGGGAATATCAGTGACGGCAGCGCCTGCTTCGCAGTGGCGGTAATCGACGTGAACGGGCTGAAGCAGATAAACGACAGCTACGGTCACGAATACGGCAATATACTGATCTCTGACACGGCTGCAACGGCGGCGAATGTGTTCGGCAAGGAGAATGTCTACCGTATCGGCGGCGACGAATTCGCCGTGCTGATGAAGAATGCCACGGCGGAGAAGTGCCGTGAGCTGGCGGAGCAGTTCCGGGAGGAGCTTCGCACCGGCGGAGGAGCGGTTCTAGCCGCCGCGGCGATAGGAGTTTCCGGCTTCCGGCCGACTGACGGCAACTATGAGGAGGTATTCCGCCGCGCGGACGAGGAAATGTATCGGGTAAAGTCCGAAATGAAGATGAACAACGAGTGCAGCAGGGTGGTTTCAGAGGAAGTTCCGCTGTGATCCGAGAAATTACGGTTGATCCTTTGAGCGGCTCTGCGCTTTGCGGATCCTCCGCCAGTTGATGAAGCCGTAAATATCGTTCGCGAGGAATGCGGCAAAGCAGAACACCATAGGCAGGCTGGAGATGTTCTCCATTGAGGCGAGGATCCACAGAACGATCAGCACGATATCGTTGGCGGCGTAGGCGAGGGCGTACAGCGGGCTTCGCAGGATCATCAGCGACGAGGCTAAGAAGCTGGTAGTGACGGATACGGTGCTTACCGCGAGCTGCGCAGTGTTGAAGGCTCTCAGAATGAAATAGAACACGGCGGTCACGGCGGCGGTAAGCAGCAGAGTGACCGCCAGTTTTTTAGGCGTAAGGTGCGACACCACCACCTGCGGCGCGGCGTTCTCCTGCGTATTGCCCGGCTTGTAGGGGTGCTTCAGCCAGACTATCAGCGCTGCAACGGCGCTGGGGGCGGTCATTCCGAGGTATGTTATCATCTCGCCATAATAGCGGGATCTCCACGAGATCAGCGCGTACAGCAGGCTGAACGCTATTGTCAGTGCCTGTCCGGTCGGTTCTCCGCGGGCAACGAATATCAGTGCTGTGACCCCGGTCAGCGGGGCGGCGAGCGCCAGCGGGTCGTATTCCCCGGCGAGCAGGAACGAGCCTGCGACTATCGTTATAGAGGTTATCCACAGCCCCAGCTCAAAGCCGGAAAGCCGTGCGAACGGATTTTTGAGCTTCATTCGGAATGTCCCTTTCTGTATAGTTACCCGAATATTTTACACCGTTCCGCGGGATTTGTCAACAAAAAGCGGGTATGCCGAGGGGCACTGGAAAAATGTAATTCTTGTGAAATCTTCATTCAGTGCCGAAAAAGGGCTTGAATTATATATAAAGATGTGATAAAATAATATGAGATATGCTTATCAGGCAATTGAGAAGTCATATTTAGTTTTTGATATACAGACAAGGAGCAATCAAGACATGAAAATAAAGGGCAGACTGGGGCTTTGGCTGCTTATTCCGGCGTGGATTCTGGCGTTCGCGGCAAGGCTTACCCAGATCATCGCGGGAACTGATATGGAGCATGGATTCCTCAAAGACGACAACGGCGTATGCATGAATTTCTGCTTCTGGGGAGCGGTGATCCTGACGCTGGCTGCGGGTATCGCGGCGGCGGTGTTTGACAGGAAAAAAGACGGCGTTTTGTACACAGTGCCGGTTTCCGGCATAACCGACGGCAGAGCCGCCACGATAGGCTTCGCGCTGCTGCTCCCGGCAATGGCGGCGCTGTACGAGGGCTACTGCGAGGCGGTGATCCCCGCGGAGAGCAACATTTCTCCCTCCCCGTTCATGATGACGGTGAATTTCGCTTTCGGCGCGGCAATGCTGGTGACGGCGTTCGTGACGCTGTATTTTAAGGAGTTCAAGCCGGGTCTGGGCTTCGCAATGGTCACGGGCGCGGGCTACTACACCCTGTGCGGTATCGGCGTTTTCCTTGAGAGAATGGCTATAACCACCGTGCCGGAGTACCTCATCAACTGCATTTCCATGATCCTTGCGGCGGTGTTCTTCATGCAGCTTGCCAAGCTGCTTTCCGGAAACGAGGGCAAGCGCACCAGAGAGACGCTGATGGTTTCCGGCACGGTCGCTGCGGTGACTATCCTAGGCAACGCGGTAGCAGTTATCGCGGCTTCGCTTGCCGGACCTCCGGAGGTAGCCGGCAGGATCGTCATGTCCTCAAACGAGGCGGAAATGCTCTATCAGCTTTCGTATGGCAGGGACGCTTACTATATGAGCTACATGCCGATCTCGCTGGCAGCGGGGGGATTATTCATCGTGGTAACGCTGATAGCGCTCAACATGAAGCCGAAGCCCGCTGTTGAAGCTGCGGCTGAGGAAGAAACCGCCGAGGAAACACCGACGGACGAAACTGCCGAAAATGCTGACGGCGAATGAAAAAATGAGGAAAAGGTGGAGCTACTGAAAAACAAGTACAGAAAACTCCTGCGGGGAGCGGCGGCGCTTTCGGCGGCGGTACTGCTCACCGGCTGCTCCGGCGGGTCGGTGGAGAACCTGCTCACCGCGCCGAAGCTGACGCAGGAGCAGAACGAGATCTATCAGGCGCTGATAAACAGCTCCGGCAGCTCAATAAAGCTGAAATATCCCCGGGGCGGCGAGTACCGTTCGGCGTTCGTGCTGCAAAACCTCGACAGCGAGCCGGAGGAGGAAGCGCTGGTGTTCTACGAAAGCCAGTCGGTGCAGTCCGGCGAGAGCGCGCTGCGACTGAAGGTGCTCGACCAGAACAACGGTCAGTGGGAGGCGGTTTACGACCTTGCCTGCGTCGGCAGCGAGGTGGACAGTATCAGCTTCGCGAGCCTCGGCGACGGAAAGACCACAGAGGTGATCGTGTGCTATTCCATGCTGAACCAGACGGAAAAGACGGTCAGCGTGCTGAATTACAGCAAGGGCGTTATCTCTGAGCTGTACAGCGGCAGCTACTCCTGCATGGAGGTCATAGACCTCAACTCAGATGGTCAGCAGGAGCTTGTCACTGTAATTCCGGACAAGACGAGCCAGACGGCTATGGCGGTGATGTTCACCAAGGGCGAGAACGGCTTCCAGAAGCTGAGCGAGGCTCCGCTGAGCGGTATCGGCGCGGAGTACGTCAGCGTGACAAAGGGTCAGCTTGACGAGAATACAATTGCGCTGCTGCTGGATTACTCAAAGGGCAGCGGGCAGTACGGCACCGACGTTATCTACTGTATCGGCGGACGTATCACCAGCCCGGTGAATCTGGCGACAAACGCAGACGGCACGCCCTACAACGTGATAACGCGGTTCACCACCGATTACATGACGGATATCAGCAGCATGGATATCGACCGGGACGGATATGTGGAGATACCCTCTATGACGCCGCTGCCGGGTTATGAAACGCTTATGCGGTCGGAGCAGCTATGCGCCGTGGAGTGGTATAAGGTGGTAAACAACCGTTATCAGAGGGAGTATTACAGCTATTACAGCAGCAAGTACCAGTTCGCGCTGCTGTTTCCGAGCCGCTGGCAGGGAGTTGTGTCGGCGGTGGTGAACTATCAGGACAACGAGATAATCTTCATCTCATACAGCGCGGAGACCGGCTTCGCGGTGAACGAATCCACCGAGCTGATGAGAATACGCACCATTGACAAGGACGATACCGAGGCGCTGGTGAACTCAAAGGACTACCGCATGATAGGCGAGAGCGAGGACAGTATCGTCTGCATTAAGGAAACTCCGGGTTATCTGACGGGAAATCTGGCGCTGACAGACAGCGAGTTGCAGAACAGCTTCATAATTCTGTGACCTGCGGGAAAGGACGTATATGAAAAGAATTCTTGTATGCGAGGACGAGGACGCTATCCGCGACTTCGTGGTGATAAATCTGGTGAGGTCGGGCTACGACGTGGTTGACGTCTCGAGCGGCGAGGAAGCCGTAAAGGTCTACAACGAGCAGCACGGAAATTTCGGAGTGGCGCTGCTGGACATCATGATGCCCGGCATGGACGGCTTTGCGCTCTGCCGCTGGATAAGGGAGCAGAGCAGCGAGATAGGCATAATCATGCTGTCGGCGAAAAGTCAGGAAATGGACAAGGTGAACTGCCTGATGATAGGGGCGGACGACTACGTCACCAAGCCGTTTTCTCCGTCGGAGCTGGTGGCGCGGGTGGACGCTATCTACCGCCGCGTGAACATCAGCCAGACCCGGCAGGAGGCGGTGAAGAACATAGTTTCCGGGCCGTTCACGCTGGACTATCAGAGCCGCACGGTGCTGAAGAACGGCGAGCCTATCGAGCTGACGCAGGTGGAATACCACATCATGGAATACCTGCTGAAGAACCGCGGCGCGGCACTGGACAGAAAGACTATCCTGCACCATATATGGGGCGAGGCGTACTACGGCGACGACAAGGTGGTAGACGTGAATATCCGGCGGCTTCGCATGAAGATAGAGGAGGATCCCTCTAATCCGCAGTACATTCAGACGATATGGGGTTTTGGCTATAAATGGAACGGGTAACAGGCGGAAAAGCGGTACACATGGGTATCCGCAGCTCTATCGCGGGGCGGTGGATGTTCAATACGCTGAGCGTGGTGGGAATACTGCTGGTCATCGCGAATGTCTGCATTTACTATTTCACGCGGCAGTATTATTACGGCTCCGCCGAGAGCTACCTGCTGTCCGAGGCTAACGCAACCGCAACGGTGCTTTCCCGGCTCTACGAGGACATGGCGGTGAATTACTCCACCGAGGTGCGCGAGCTTATCGAGGGCTTCGACAAGAAAGAGCAGATGGAGATGATGTCCATCAACAAAAACGGCGAGGTCACACTCAGCAGCAGCGGCTTCTCCCCGGACGAAAGCTACAACATGCCGGACTACGAGGCGGCGATGAAATCCGCGGACGGCGTGGGGGTATTCCACGGGTATGAGACCGGCGAGAACATCATCGCTGTGACGGTCATGATCGCCCAGCCCAGCAGCAATTACAACGCGCTGCGTTATGTGACTTCAATGACGCTGATAGACAGCCAGCTTTCAACGATAATGCTGGCGGCTCTGCTGATAAGCGCCGGGATAATCCTGCTGGTGGTGTGCAGCGGAATGTACTTTGTAAAGTCGATATGCGTGCCGCTCATGCAGATAAGCGTGACCGCGAAGAAGCTGGCAAAGGGCGACTTCTCAGAGCGTATCGCGATACGAAACAACGACGAGATAGGCGAGCTTTCACGGGTGTTCAACGACATGGCGGACGAGCTTGAAAACTCCGAGTCGATAAAGAACGACTTCATCTCCTCCGTGTCGCATGAGCTGAGGACTCCCCTCACCGCGATAAAGGGCTGGAGCGAAACTCTGGCGGCGGGCTACGACGAGGAGACCTACCGCAAGGGTATGCAGGTGATCACCCATGAGACCGGGCGTCTTGAGGGCATGGTGGAGGAGCTGCTGGACTTCTCGCGGATACAAAACGGCAGATTCACCCTGCAAATGGCGAACACCGACATAATCGCGGAGCTGGACGACGCTCTGCTCATCTACACCGACAAGGCGAAGAAAGAGAACAAAACGATACACTACAACGAGCCGGACATGCTGTGCGTAGTCTACGGCGACAAGAACCGGCTTCGTCAGGTGTTCATAAATGTGATAGACAATGCGATAAAATACACAGACCCCGGCGGAAGCGTGGATATCTCCGTTGAAAAGGACGGCGATAATTTGTCGATAATCATTGCCGACACCGGGATAGGCATTTCCGCCGCCGACCTGCCGAAGGTAAAGGCGAAGTTCTACAAGGCGAACAGCACACGGCGGGGCAGCGGGATAGGGCTTGCGGTCGCGGACGAGATAATCTCAATGCACGGCGGCACGCTGGATATCGCAAGCGAGCTGGGCAAGGGAACAACGGTGACGATAACCCTGCCGCTCAGACAAATGGAAAGGAGCGACCCTGATGGGCAGTAAAGATACAGGAAAGAAAACCACCGTCGGCGGACAGGCGCTGATAGAGGGTATCATGATGAAGGGCGTTTCAAAGGGCGCTATGGCGGTCAGATTGAAGGACGGCTCTATCGACGTGGAGGATTGGGAGCTGAAGCCCAAAAAGTGGTACAACAAATGCCCGGTGATCCGCGGCAGCATAAATTTCGTGCAGCAGCTCGGCGAGGGCTACAAGTGCCTGATGAAGTCCGCGGAGAAAAGCGGAATGCTGGACGAGGAAGCGGACGAGGAGGAGTCGAAATTTGAGAAGTGGCTGGACGAAAAGCTGGGGGACAAGCTCACCGGGGCTATCATGGCGATAGCTATGGTGTTTGGCGTTGCGCTGGCGGTGTTCCTGTTTCTGCTTCTGCCTAGCTATATGTTCACCGGGATCGAATGGCTGCTCCCCACAGAGCCGCTTTCAGATCTGGCGGGAGTCCTCCCCGGACTGCCGCAGGGCAGCACCCTCATGGTGAAGTCGGTGGACATCTCCGACTGGCGGACAGTCTTTGAGGGCGTGATGAAGATAATCATTTTCGTGGCGTACATGGCTGCGACCTCCTGCATGAAGGACATGCGCAGAATGTACCGCTACCACGGCGCGGAGCACAAGACCATTGCCTGCTACGAGGCGGGAAAGCCGCTTACGGTGGAGAATATCCGCCCCATGTGCAGGTTTCACCCCCGCTGCGGCACCAGCTTCATCATAATCACGCTGCTTGTAAGCATATTGGTGTACAGCGTTGTGCCGATAACCCCGGAGCTGTTCAAGGAGCTTCTGCACACAAGCAGCGACACGATAGCGATACTGCTGAGGACTGTGTGCAAGCTGCTGCTGCTGCCGATAGTGGTAGGGCTTGCGTATGAGCTTATCCGCTTTGCGGGACGGCACGACAACATCATCACGAGGATATTCTCCGCGCCGGGTCTGTGGATGCAGCGTATCACCACCAAAGAGCCGGACGACTCCATGATAGAGGTGGCGATAGCGGCGGTAACTCCCTGCCTGCCGAAGGACGGCGAGGACGACAACTGGTGACGGCGGGTAATATCGGCGGTCTGCTGCGGGAGTGCGCAGGGCTGCTTGCCGAGGGCGGAAACGACAACCCCCGGTTCGAGGCAGAGCAGCTTCTGATGAAGATATGCGGCGTTACGCGAAACGATATGCTGATGTTTCCGGAGCTTCCGGTGACGGAGGAGCAGCTTTCGGCAGCGGAGCGGCTTACCCGGCGCAGGCTTTCCGGCGAGCCGCTGCAATACATCTTAGGCGAGTGGGAGTTCTACGGGCTGCCGTTTTACGTCGGGGAGGGCGTGCTTATCCCCCGGCAGGACACCGAAACGATAGCGGAGCTTGCCGTGGAGTTCGCAAGGGCGCACAGACGTCCCGGCTTTCTGGCGGCGGACTTATGCGCCGGCAGCGGCTGTATCGGCATTACGCTGGCAAAGCTGGCGGGAGTTTCGGTAAGGCTGCTGGAGCTTTCGGAGCAGGCGCTGGGGTATCTGCGCAGGAATATCCTGCTCAACGGCGTTGAGCGGCTGTGCGAGGCAGTCCCCGCGGACGTTCTTTCGCAGGAAACTGCGGACTCATTGCCGCCGCTTGATCTGATAGTCACGAACCCGCCCTACCTCACCGCGGAGGACATGGGCAGGCTTCAGACGGAGGTGGGCTTCGAGCCGGAAACGGCGCTGTACGGCGGCGCGGACGGTCTGGACTACTACCGCAGAATGATACCCCTTTGGGGCGCAAGGCTGGATCCCGGCGGGCTGCTTGCCGCCGAAATAGGCATGGGTCAGGAGAATGACGTCATGCGGATATTTGAGGAAAGCGGGATAATTCCGCAGTACAAAAAGGATATGTGCGGCATTATCAGAGTAATATTCGGTATAAAAAACGGAGGATAGATCAATGGCTGACAAGAAGAAAAACAACGTCGTAAAGCCGGTAACGAGGGTAGTTGACCCGGCGGAGCGCGAAAAGGTTCTGAAAAGCGCAATGGCGCAGCTTGAAAAGAAGTTCGGCGAGGGTACGGTAATGTTCATGGGCGAGAACCGCCGCATGGACATAGAGAGCATTTCCACCGGATCGCTCATGCTGGATCTGGCGCTTGGTATAGGCGGACTTCCCAGAGGACGTATCATTGAGATATACGGTACGGAGTCCTCCGGTAAGACCACGATCTCGCTTCAGGCGGTGGCGGAGGCTCAGAAAGCCGGCGGAATGGCTGCGTTCATCGACGTTGAGCATGCTCTTGACCCGGTTTACGCAAGAAAGCTCGGCGTTGATATCGACAACCTGCTGGTTTCCCAGCCGGACACCGGCGAACAGGCGCTGGAGATCATTGAAACGCTGATACGCTCCGGCGCGATAGACATTATCGTTCTGGACTCGGTAGCGGCTATGACCACCAAAGCGGAGATAGACGGCGATATGGGCGACGCGCATGTGGGCGTTCAGGCAAGACTTATGTCGCAGGCAATGAGAAAGCTCACCGCTGTAATAAGCAGCACGAACACCGTTGCTATCTTCATCAACCAGATAAGAGAGAAGATCGGCGTAATGTACGGCAACCCGGAGACCACTCCCGGCGGCCGCGCGCTGAAATTCTACTCCTCTGTTCGCATTGAAGTGCGCCGCGGCGAGCCTATCAAGGACAGCGGCGAGATAATCGGAAACCGCACCAAGTGCAAGGTGGTAAAGAACAAGGTCGCACCGCCCTTCAAGACCGCGGAATTCGATATCCTGTACGGCGAGGGCGTTTCCAAAATGGGCGAGATCGTTGACACCGCCGTTGAGTTCAACATTGTGAAGAAGAGCGGAAGCTGGTTCAGCTACAACGACATGAAGATCGGGCAGGGACGCGACAAGGTGCTTGACTACCTCAAGAGCAACCCGGAGATCTGCGACGAGATCGAAAAGAAGATCCGCGAGGAATTCGCGAAGAACTCCTCCCTGCTGGACAGCCTTACCGATGACGATGATTTCGAGGGAACAGACGGCGCAGAGGGCGCTGAGGAGGGCAAGACCTCCGCGAAGAAGTCCGACGACAGCTCCGACGAGGACGATTACGCTGAGTTCGCACCGGAGGACATTGAATAAGCATGAAGCGGCTGGCTGATTACCGCAGCGAGGATCTCCGCGGCGGCAGGATCACCGGACTTTCGGTGTACAAGGGCGATACATACCGGCTGGAGCTTGAGAGCGGTCAGGTGTTCTTTCTCAACTGCGCGATCGTGGCGGACTACGACCTGCACGAGGGCGGAGAAATGGACGTAGAGCTGCTGGAAAAGCTCCAGCACGCGGATAAAATGCGCAAGGCTAAAAAGCGCGCGCTGTATCTTCTGGGCAGCCGTATGTACTGCTATAACGAGCTGTACAAGAAGCTGCTGCCGACCTACGGGGAGGAGGCTTCCCGCGCGGCAGCGGACGCCATGAAGGAGTACGGCTATATCGACGACGAGGACTACGCCGAAAAGCTGGCGGAAAAGCTGATCCACGGCAAGCATTACGGCATGCAGAAAGCCCGCTGGGAAATGCAGTCCAGAGGGCTGGACAAAAATCTGGTGGAGGACGTGCTTTCGCAGTACACCGAGGAGGATATCGACGAGGAGATAACCCGCCTGCTGGAAACGAAGTACTCCGGGAAGATAAGCGACTCGGACGACCGCCGCAGAACAGTCGCGGCGCTGGCAAGGCGGGGCTACGGCTATCACTCGGTGAAGCGCTGCATAGAGCGGCTGCTGCGGGAGCAGGAGGAAGACTCCGAAGAATTTGAGGATTTCGAGGACTAATTGGGGGATAATTACTGTATGGAGAACAAAACTAAGGTTGCCATAGTTTCGCTTGGCTGCGCGAAGAATCAGGTAGACGCAGAGCAGATGATGGCTAAGATAGCGGACAGAGGCTATGCGTTCGTTGCAGAGCCGGGGCTTGCGGATATCGTTCTGGTGAACACCTGCGGCTTTATCCAGTCCGCAAAGGAAGAAGCGATAGGCTGGATAATGGAGCTTATCGAGCTTAAAAACGAGGGCAGGATAAAGAATATCGTAGTCACCGGCTGCCTCAGCGAGCGATATCGTGAGCAGTTCGCGGAGGAATTCCCGGAGGTGGACGCGGTAGTCGGCATTGCTGAATACGGCAGGATCGCGGACATCATCGACGGTCTGGCGCAGGGGACTGCCCCGGCGCACCCGGAGGGAACTCCCGCTGTCTGCTACTTCGGCAGGAAAGAGGAACACAGCATGGAGGGCAAGCGCATAATCTCCACGCTGCCGCACTATGCTTATGTGCGTATCGCGGACGGCTGCGACAACTTCTGCACCTACTGCGCTATCCCGTCTATCAGAGGGCGTTTCAGAAGTCGCAAAATGGAAGATATCGTTGAGGAAGTGAAGCTGCTGGCAAAGGACGGCGTTAAGGAGATAGTAATTATCGCGCAGGACGTTTCCCGCTACGGACTTGACCTGTACAACAGGCTTGCCCTGCCTGAGCTGCTGGACAAGCTCTGCGGGATAGACGGGCTGAAATGGATACGCATGCTGTACTGCTACCCGGAGCGTATCACGGACGAGCTTATCGACTGCATGAAGCGCCAGCCTAAGATCGTGAAATATCTGGACATTCCCATGCAGCACTGCGACGACGATATACTAAAGCGCATGAACCGCAAATGCACCGGCGACAGCCTGCGGGAGCTGGTAACAAAGCTCCGCCGTGAGATACCGGGGATCACGCTGCGCACCACGTTCATCACCGGTTTCCCCGGTGAAACGGAGGAGCAGTTCAACAAGCTGGGTGAATTTGCGGAGGAGATGAAGTTTGAGCGCATGGGCTGCTTCGCCTACTCCGAGGAGGAGGGAACTCCGGCGGCTGGCTACCCCGATCAGGTGGAGGAGGAAGTCCGCGAGCACCGCAAGGAGATCCTTGAGGAGCAGCAGGACACCAGAGTTGCGGAGATGTATGACGCAATGGTGGGACAGACCGACGAGGTAGTGGTCGAGGGCTTCGACAAGTATCTTGGTGAGAACGGGCTGTTCTTCGGCAGAAGCGCAATGTTCGCGCCGGAGATAGACGGAATGATATATTTCAGCGTTCCGCAGGGCATGAAAAAGCCGGTCATAGGGGACTTCGTGAACGTCCGCTTTGATGATGTAATCGACAATAATCTTCTGGGAGAAATGGTATGAATCTGGCAAACAAGCTGACGATATTCCGGGTGATAATCGTCCCGTTTTTCGTGTTCTTCATGTGCTTCACCGGGATAGAGCACCGTTACCTTTACGCGCTGATACTGTTCATTATCGCCAGCATAACCGATATGCTGGACGGCAAGATCGCCCGGAAATACAACATGATAACCAGCTTCGGGAAGTTTCTCGACCCGCTGGCGGACAAGATTCTGGTCGCGGCGGCGCTGGTGTGCTTCGTAGAGCTGAAATGGACTTCCGCGTGGGTGGTGTGCATAATCCTCGCCCGTGAATTTGTGGTTTCCGGAGTTCGGCTTGTGGCGGCGGGCAGCGACAAAAAGGTGGTAATTCCCGCAGGCTGGCTGGGGAAGATAAAGACCGCCGTCACTATGGTGGCGATATGTGTGATACTGTTCCTGCATATTCTTGAGGGCTTCGGCGTTATGGACGGGCAGACGTTCCCGATACAGCTCATCAGCGATGTGCTGATGTTCGTTTCGGCGGCGCTGACGCTTGCCTCCGGGGTGAAGTACCTGTACGATTACAGGGAGTTTATCGACCCGAAAAAGTGATGTTAAGAAGACGCCTTTGACGTGCTGCGTCAAGGGTGGCTTTACAGAGCGATAAATCGGTTTTATATGGAGTAACAGGTATGATAATTCGTGAAGTAAATGGGAACAAAAAGAAATTTATTTCATTGCTGCTTTTGGCAGATGAACAGGAGAATATGATCGACCGTTATCTTGAAAAGGGCACTATGTATGTGCTTGAGGACAGCGATGTAAAGGCAGAATGTGTTGTCACCGATGAAGGCAGCGGAATACTTGAAATCAAGAATATTGCAGTTGAACCGGAGAGCCAAGGTAAGGGCTACGGGAAATCGCTGATCGACTTTCTTGTAAGCAAATATAAAGGTCACTATTCCGTTTTACAGGTTGGAACAGGTGACAGTCCGCTGACAGTACCGTTTTATGAAAAATGCGGATTTGTCCGTTCTCACAGAATTCGCAATTTCTTTACAGATAATTATGACCACCCAATGCATGAATGTGGTGTACAGTTAGTGGATATGGTGTATTTGCAAAGGAAACTATAAATTTCCATTTGTCGGGCTGATTGTCCCGATCAACACATAACACAGCCTGAAAAGACGCGTTCTTTTCAGGCTATATTTTTTGCTCATTATCAATTACTTTTCACCCTTTCCGCCGAAAAACATATAATATTCCGAGGGAAACGCTGATCAAAACAAATTCGACCCGTTCAAACGCGGGAACTCAC
>CAMCFA010000066.1 GCA_945873955.1 uncultured Clostridia bacterium
TGAAAGTAACTCCGGCAAATAAACACGATGTTACAATGACGGCTGAACTTATGCATGGTGATGAAGAAAGAATATACGGCGACAGCGGTTATCTCGGAGCAGACAAACGAGATAATGCGATTCTGAAAAACCGTTCCGGCAAGAAAATAAAGTACATAATCAACAAGCGCCCGTCGCAAAGCAAGAATCTATCTCCAAGAGCAAAGGGGCAAATCAAACGTCGGGAACGAGAAAAATCATCAGTTAGAGCAAAAGTCGAACATGTTTTCGCAGTTGTCAAAAAACAGCTTCGGTACCGAAAAACACGATATCGAGGTCTGCGAAAACAGACCGCAAAGTTGAATATGATGTTTGCTCTGGCAAACCTGATTCTGGCTGACAGACCTTGTCTGGCAGCTTGATTCAGTGCGCCTCGGCAGACGTTTTAGGGTTGAAATATACATTCACCAAATGTGCTTCCGATCTGGATTGTCATTGCATAATTGTGCGGTGTTGCCATAGTTATCCCTTTGGTATTTGGACTAACGTAAAAAATATCTATATAAATTCAAATTATTTCCTGTTGTGGCTTGCATTTTGTGTCTAAATAGTGTATAATAGACATGATAAATAAAAAAATGAGGTGTAACAATGCCGGGTTACGACAATGTTGACAAAATTCGACAGCTTCCGAATGCACATCTTTTATTGACGTCCCTTCGTTCTGTTGGGTATTCTATTGAAACTGCAATCTCTGATATTATTGACAACAGCATAACAGCAAGGGCTACCACTATTGACATATTTTTTGACTGGAGTAAGAAATGTATAATCATCACAGATAATGGCATCGGAATGAACGAAGATGACCTAATTAGCGCTATGGCAATCGGGTCTTCAGATCCAGAAACAGAACGTGATTATTTAGACCTTGGTCGCTTTGGAATGGGAATGAAAACAGCTGCGTTTTCAATCGGCAAGACTCTTACTGTAATCAGCAAGATCGATAATAAGATTTCAAATGCAACATGGGATTTGGATTACATAAAAGAAAATAATGATTGGAATTTGCTTGTATGTTCCGAAAATGACCCTTATATATCATTCCTTAGCAATAACCTAGTTGATTTTAATAATGGAACTGTAATATGTATCAGCAATATAGACAGGTTGTTGACATCAAAATCTGATGATCAGAACAAGAAAAAGTTTTATAAGGCAATTGATTCCGTCAAGAACCATATAGCATTAGTGTTTCATAGATTTATTGAAGATAATGATTTGAAGATTAAAGTAAATGGTTCAGATATTATTGCGTGGAATCCTTTTTTGCCAAATAATCGTGCTGTTCAAGAACTAGAGCCTGAAACATATGAAGAAAATGGGAAATCCATTAGTATTCATCCGTATGTTCTCCCACATAAGAGCAAGTTTCAATTTGATGAGGATATGAAATTAGCAGAAGGATACAGGGGTTGGTTACAACACCAGGGTTTTTACCTGTATCGCAACAAACGCTTAATAGTGTTTGGAACATGGTTCGGGATTATAAAAAAAGAGCCTACATTTAATCTAGCTCGTGTTAGGTTAGATATTAATTCGGATAGTGATTTTGACTGGCAAATAGATATAAAAAAATCAAGAGCAATTCCCCCAGCTTATATTGAGGAAACAATCAAGCGCGTACTCAGGAATGTAACGCAACAATCTACTTTGGTTTATAATTCACGGGGCACTTATAGTAAATCAAATAATTCCGCATCACAACAATTAAGCTGTGTATGGGAACAAAGGCGGGACAGCTCTGGCAAATATTCTTTTTTTCTTAATAAAAAGCATACCCTTCTTAACAAATTGAAGAAATCATTGGATGAGGTGCAATGGGAAACCTTGCAATCTTATATGGAACTGGTTGAAAAATGTTCACCTATCAATATATCTGGTGTGACTGATACTATGGGTACAAAGTCATCGCCAAATTGTAATGATATAGAACAGAAAAAGTTCAACGCTAAGAAACTTATTTCTTCCTTGAAGTCCAATGGATACAGTCAACCTGAGATAAAGGACTTGTTCCAACAATTAACCGATTATCAAGATATATTGGAATGCTTTGATGAAATCTACGAGGAGGCATAATTATGTCAACCGAATTACTTGAAAAAGATAGTGCTTTCTATGTTTCCGCAGCAGAAATGTGCCTTGCAAATATACATAATGGCAAAAGCGGTGAGGATGCAATAAAGAGTACACTAGATATATTCGCTTCTCTGGTAAGTAATATTGATGATCTTCGTGAATACCTCTACAAAAATATCAGTTTTGAAGCAGATATGGGTCCGGCAATGTTGTATGGTGCTGGCGTAAAAGATAGAGAGTGGTGGAATAAGTACAAAAGCAACAATCCTAATAAGCTAATGTATTGGAACAGATATAAGCATTATCTGCAAGCCAACAAAAAATGGAATATTACAACTATTGGCAGAAGCATTGATACACCAACTGACTACATTATGAATGCTATCTCTAACCCTCTTGCTAAAACTCCCGAGAAAAGCTACGGGCTGGTTTTTGGATATGTACAGTCTGGAAAAACTGCCAAC
Source organism: uncultured Clostridia bacterium (assembly GCA_945873955.1). Lineage (GTDB taxonomy): Bacteria > Bacillota > Clostridia > Oscillospirales > Ruminococcaceae > CAG-115. The sequence continues at coordinate 2,583 of CAMCFA010000066.1, forward strand.
TACATTGGTTTGATCAATAAAGCAATTGACGCTGGGTATAAAATCATTATAGTACTGGCTGGTATGCACAATAATCTTCGTAGCCAAACACAGACTCGTATTGACGAGGAAGTACTAGGATTTGAAACTAGCATTGAGTATTTGAAGAAATTCAACAATACGGATTTGAACTCTCTTTCATCAATAGGTGTCGGAAGAACGGGTATGAAAATCGATGTTCATGTGGAACCGTTAACCTCTCGAGATGAAAGAGGCGACTTTAGTAAGCAACGTGCAAGCGTAAGCCGTACTTTTGATAATCCCAAAATCTTTATTGTTAAAAAGCAAAAAGGCGTTCTTGAAAATATTTACAACAACTTTTACTCTAATCATGCGATATCCACAGATGCCTCTGGAAAGAGAGTATTCTCATGTGATTATCCTCTGCTTGTCATTGATGACGAGGCAGATCAAGCATCGGTAAACACCAAATATAAGGCAGATAAAAACGGTGGAGTGATGCCGGATGCCGATATGTCCAAAATCAATGAGATGATTAGGAAAATTTTGTCGCTCTTTGAATGCAAATCATATGTTGGATATACCGCAACACCATATGCAAATATTTTTATTCCTCCACACGAAAAAAATCCTGATGTCGGAGCCGATTTGTTCCCAGAAGATTTTATTATATGCCTGCCCAAGCCCAATGGTTACATGGGTGCGATGGAGTTCTTTGGAGAAGATGAAAACAGCACTATCATGCCACTTCATCGAACTATTAATACTGATTTAGAGTCTGTTGTAGACATAAATAGTAAGTCAATTATTGGTATAATGCCGGAATTGCGAACAGCTATTCTATCATTTTTGATTTCCACTGCGGTCAGAAATCTCAGAGGATTTACCCTTGAGCCAAACTCTATGCTTATTCACATTAACAGGCTTACTGATATACATAGTGAGCTTTCACAAATAGTTAAAGATGATTACAGTGATATTGAAAGCTATATCTCGGGTGAAGACACTGATATCATCAAAGAATTGACAGATTTGTGGACAAACGATTATGCTCCTACCACATCCAAAATGAAATCTGATTTTCCTGCTTATATGCAAGGTGTCTCGGATGTTAACCTTAACGATGTGTTGTCCGAGATTAGACGGATTGCAGATACTCATGCAATTAGAATAATGGAAATAAACGGTAAGAGTGATGATGTTCTTTGCTATAAGAAATACAAAGACGAAAAGCGCCAGCTTAATGTAATTGCAATAGGCGGTGATAAGTTGTCTCGAGGGCTTACCCTTGAAGGACTTACCGTCAGCTTCTTTATGCGTTCATCCACCATGTATGATACCCTTATGCAAATGGGACGCTGGTTTGGTTTTAGACCTAAATATGCTGATCTCTGCAGGCTTTATGTTTCGGATGAACTCTTCCGAAACTTTATGGTCGTTTCCTATGCAACGGAAGATTTGAGAGATCAAGTAAATTATATGGTGAACTATGATAAGAGTCCTAAAGACTTCGGATTGCGCGTATCTTCCCATCCCGAACTCTACATTACAAGTCTTAATAAGCTGAAAACAGGCCAAGAGCGTACTCTTTCCTTTAGTAATACAACAAGCCAAACGAGAAGTATCGAAGTTGATGCAGATTCATACAACATTAACTTCGATGTTGCAAATACTCTGGTTTCAAATATGGGTGTACCTTCTGCAGACCACTGGAGCAAATTGCAGCGCGAATCACAAGCCAAACATCTTTTCTGGGACAATGTAAGCAGTAGCTTAATTATTGACTTCTTTTCCTCTTATCAGACCTCGCAACATGCAAACAAAGTAAATGCAAGGAATATTGCAGACTATATTTCTCAGCAAAATAAGTTTGGAAATCTAGTAAGCTGGACTGTCTGCTTGAGAAATTCGGGAACAAACGCTCCTATTTCTATAGGTGGACAAACCGTTGGTAGTGGTTTAAAACGAAGCCCGGATCAGTATGTGTTTGACGGTAAAATTTGCTCAATCAAATCCTTGAAATCAAAAGACGAAGAGTACTGTGATTTTACTCAGGAACAGATGGAACAGGTAAAAAAGCTTAAGGAAAGCAAAACTAGCGACTATGAGATTAGAAAGCAGCTCCGCAATGCCAAAAGCGGTTTGTTGATTCTTTGCCCTCTTGACGCTGACGAGATTACGGCATTAAAAATCTCAGACAAAGAACACAAGCCCCCCATTGGATTTATTGTTGTATTCCCTGATGCAGGTGTTCATCAAACATGGCAAAGCTATCGCCTTAATCCCATTGCCTTAGAAAGTGGTGATTATGTTGATTAATGCAGTTGAAATCTACAAGGAAATTATTTCTGATCTCCACAACCATCACTCAAACGCCAAAATCTCTCACCTCAACAGAAGCCTTTTGTTAAAAAACAAGATAAGGATAATTTTTCTTGTTGATTCATCAACAGAAGAGAGAACCCTTGCTGTTCTGTTACCGGTTGGCACTAATACTTCAGTTTCTAACAGGTTTCCAAAATGGAAAGGCGCTAATATATCAGTCAACAAAATCAATTCTTATATCAATATACTCGACACAAATGACTATGTAATTTTATCACAGGCTCATGGATCTGATGAAAAGATTTTTGAGATCGTTGTAAATGACATAGTAAATGAACTTTCAAATGAAAATTCTTTCAATGGTACTGTTGCATGTCTTGTCAGAGTGCTTAATAAGTGGAAACGTTTCTTTGATTTCCATTCAACCATTGAGCTGCCAGAGCATACGCAGCAAGGCCTTTTCGGTGAGCTATTAGTTTTAAAACAGCTAATCTCTGCTTTTGGCGATAAAGCAGTTGAATTCTGGTCTGGTGCTGAAAAGGAAACGCATGATTTCTATGTTAATGGGCACGCTATCGAGGTCAAAACCTCCAGCTTAAAAGACTCCGAAAAGATAAGAATCAGTAGTGAATACCAGCTCGACACAGAGGATGTTGACGGCAAATTGTATCTATATGTAAACTTTGTTCGTCGAAGCACATCAGACGGTCAGAAACTTACGGATCTGGTAGAGATAATTGACAATATGATTAGCGAGCAAACCAGAACTAAATTTCACGACAAACTGTTTAATTATGGGTATATAGTAAGCTGTGGAGATAAATACACTTTTGGTTTTCACCTTCGCTCTACTAATGAATTCGAGATAGAACAAGGCTTTCCGTGCGTAACGAAGTCACTCTTGCCACAAGGCGTTTCTGATATAGCGTATTCTATTGACTTGAATCTTTGTAACGATTTCAAAATATCATGGGAAGATATACTAACCAAGATCAAGGAGGATAGTACTGATGAATAGCCAGTATGAAGAGTTAAACACCAGCTTAATTGAAGAAGTTCGCCGTCAGATTAACGAAAACGGTGAAAGCACTGAAAATGCTTTTACAAGTGTGTTTATCTCATATCTTACAGAGCATGGAGAAACCAAGGTTGCTAATTCAACTGTCTCTTTCTGCCAAAATAGCCAAGATAAGATAAAGGTTAATGCCTATGCTTATGATGAGTACTTCCAGACACTAACTTTAGTTGTGAGCCTGTTTAATAATCGTCCTGAGATAGCTAGGCTTAATAAAACAGACGCAACAAAGTTATGCAAACAAGCCACCAAAATGGCTAAAATGTGCTTGACCAAGACATCCGAGGATATGCTTGAACTTGAGGAATCGAGCAACATCTATAAGCTGTATGAGTTCATTTCTGGTTTGCAAAGCATCGATAACATCTCAATTATTCTACTGACTAACAAAATAGCTGGAAAAGATATCCCTGAAGATACTGCTATAAATAAGCTTCCCGTAAAATATGATATTTGGGACATAGAGCGCCTATCACAGATTGTTTTTCAGAAACGTGATACCGAAAAGCTTATAATCCGTTTTAAGACAAAGTATAAGTATGACCTTAAACTGATAAAAGTTCCTCAAAACAATGGCATATACGATTCTTATGTTGGATATATCTCTGGAACATGCCTTGCACAGATTTACAAGGATGAAGGCCAGAAACTTATTGAAAAAAATGTAAGATCGTTTTTGCAAGCGCATGGAAAGGTGAATCGTGGAATACGCGATACCCTTAAGACCAATTCGCAGATGTTTATGGCATATAACAATGGCATTTCTACAACTGCCGAAGATATCGTAATAGAGGAGTCCAATAATCATGACGGATTCATTTCGGTAAAAGAGATTCATGGATGGCAAATTGTTAATGGCGGCCAAACAACCGCATCTGTTTATACTGCTATGCAAGCGAAGATTCCTTTGGACGATGTGTTTATTCAGATAAAGCTTACTGTCATTAAGAACAAAGAGAAATCCGAAGAGATAATAAGCAATATTTCTAAGTACGCTAATAGCCAAAACAAAATCACAATGTCTGATTTCAGTGCTAATGATGATTTCCATATTGAATTGGAACGTCTATCACGCAAGGTGTTTGTTCCTGCTGAAAGAGGAAAGTCAACTAAGAGGTGGTTCTATGAGCGTGCTAGAGGTCAATACACTGTTGAACTTAATAGACAACCTACCCAGAGCGAAAAGAAAAAATTCAAGGATCAGAACCCTAAAGAAAACTGTGTTTCTAAAACGGTTGCTGCTAAGTGCGCTATGTGTTGGTTACAACATCCTGACATAGTAAGCAAAGGATTAGAATCAAACTTTGTCATTTATTCAGAGATGATTGCAGATGGTACTATTCCAAAACCAGATGAGAGTTTTTATACCCAAATGATAGCTCAAGTCATTCTTTTTCAGCAATGCGATAAAATAGTTGCAGAGCAAAATTTCATGGGATACAAAGCAAATATCAACTATTACACTATTGCGCTTCTCTCAAAGTATCACGCCGACAAGGTGGATTTTGATGAAATTTGGAGAACGCAAACACTTTCTCCTGAATTGTGTGATTTGATAAAAGATCTGTGCTATACGGTACATAACCATCTCACAAATCCAGGTGAAGAAAACAAGGGTATCAATATTACTCAATGGTGCAAAAAAATAGAGTGTTGGACATTACTACAAAACAGATATGAAATCCACTCTATTTAATTTTATGAACAGGAGATTTTCATTTTTATGTTTCATGTTTTAGATCTGTTTTGTGGGGCAGGCGGGCTAAGTCTTGGATTTATGCAAGCAGAAGGCTATATTATCGAAGCAGCTGCTGAAAAGAACCCAAATGCTAAAGCAACATACAATCGCAATCATCCAAATGTGAGAATGTATGATGATGTTACCGGGATTGACTATAATGACAATTTTTTTAGGAGAATTGATTTTGTAATCGGCGGACCCCCATGCCAAGGGTTTTCAAACGCCAATAGACAAAAGAATTGTATCATTAGCCTAAACAACAAGCTTGTTAAGGAATTTGTTCGTGCCATACGAGAAATAAGACCTAAAGCTTTTGTTATGGAAAATGTAAGTATGCTAAAGTCAGATACACACAGATTTTTTGTAGAAGAAGGTGATTTAGCAGACATTGAAGAATTTGAAATACCTGTTTTAGAGAATAATATTATACTATTGCAAAGGACTTATACTTTTGAAGGCTTAGTGGACATAGGCAATAATGCGGCACTGGTAGAGCAATACTGCTGGTCTTCGCAAACGTTCAAAGCTCTTAATAATATTCTCAAAAAATCCTCATCCCAAAAGAGAGAAGAGTACTTAGTCTCTAAGAAAATAGAAATTGAGCGTGCTGTTGCTTTAATCCATGATGAGCAAAACAACGAATATATCACAAATGATAACAATGAAGTTTTTCAAGCGATTACTGGTTATTTTAATAAGCAGATTGATATAAATGCATTAGTAGCACGGCTTGAAAAACCAATCCACATTCAGAAGTTCTTAAGCAAGATGCTTGAAATTCATACACAACATGTTGTCTATCGCCTTGCAACTAACGAACAAGGTGATATTGTAGTAAGAATGCGTTCATTCTCAGTTCTAGATTACATTCAAAAAGTCTTGGGGTCACAGGAGTACGGTTATCTTTTACACCCTGATGTAATTTGTGCAGCTAATTACGGCGTGCCTCAGTTAAGGGAGCGTTTCATAATGATAGGTGTTCATAATGATTGCCTTATTGAAGGCCAAGAAGTACATGCTCCAGTACCTCAGTTTAACCAAGGTAATTACCATACGGTAAGGCAAGCTATAGAGGATTTGAGCAATTATACTCCAGGAACTGACATCAACGATGACAACAGAGTAATATTAAATCATCAAGATGATCTAAATGATTTGCTCGTTCAGTTACGAAACAATGATGGAGTGGTCTATAATCATATTGCAACCAAAACTCGTCAGAATGCTCAGGAGCGTTTCAATGTTCTTTCACCGGGTCAAAATTTTCATGATTTAGACAATGGCTTAAAAGAAAACACATATTCAAATGTCGAACGAACGCAGAATACAATTTACTTGAAACTTAACTATGATGAACCGTCTCCAACTGTTGTTAATGTTCGTAAGTCTATGTGGGTACATCCTGACCCAGATATTCACAGAGCAATCAGCATTAGAGAAGCTGCGCGCCTTCAATCTTTCCCCGATTCTTTTGTTTTTGTTGGTTCCAAAGATTCTCAGTATCAACAAGTAGGAAATGCTGTACCCCCTATGATGGCAAGAGCCATTGCAACAACAATGAGGGAAATTGTGGTGGACGATGAAGAACATGAATAGTATGATGGAATAGCGCAAAACCTTAGAATAACATATTATAGCATTAAGCAATATTGCATTGTGAATATCAATAAAGAAGAACAGAACTTTAGTGAGGTGTGAATTGATGGACGACAAAGAACGAGATGTTAGTTTCAAGTCATTTTTGGGACCGGATTGCTTAAGATCAAGGGTTACATTTACTCGCAACGGTCAGCATTTTTGCGTTTATTGTGGCGAAAAGTCTGACACTCGTGAGCACTGCCCGTCAAAGGTTTTTCTATCTGAGCCTTATCCAAATGATCTTCCTACCCTACCAGCTTGTTTTGAGTGTAATAATAGCTTTTCGTCTGACGAAATATATACGGAAATGTATATTGATGCATTAAAATTCCTGTCAGGTAATAGCAATGCATTGTCAGACAAAACCAAGAGATACATGGAAAACAATACAGCATTCAATGATGCTCAAACGGATTTGGATAACTTTTATGTAACAGGAGTGATGCCTAAAAGGGAAAAGATATTCCGCATACTTACAAAGCTATCTATATGTCATATGGTTTATGATTTATCCGAAGGATACAGTGTAGACGGATGTAGTATCATACCATCAAGAATCGAATATACGACTAGTATAGAATTGTCAAAACATGAAAAAGATGATTTCGGTGATATGATTAAAATATCAGATAAGAAATTGCCAACTATAGGCTCCCGAGTATTTGACAGAATATTTGTTCTTAATCCGGTTTTCGAAAAAGAAACAGAGCAAGATACTTTAGAGGGACCTTTTGTTTTTCTGGATTGGTATGATGTTCAAGATGAAAACTATAGCTATGTTTCATGGTCGGAAAACGATGATACGATTCATGTGAAAATAGTTATTCATAATTTCCTATATGCTGAAGTAGTTTTCCCACAAAGTATTATTCAATAAACCAAAACCACCCTTATTGAAAACAGTACATTAAACGGTGGTTAACCGAACATAGATTCCCGAACGAGTTTCCGGACGAAAATACCCCCGAAATCCGCGTGATTTCGGGGGCTTTCTATGCGTCCGTTAAACGAACGTTTTTTTAACTGCCTGTAGAGTAATTATAGTTGTTTTTCTTTATTAAATCACGCTTCTCAGACAGTAATCCACTAATCTTATGTATCCGCCAAGCCACCCCGCGGCTTGAAAAAGAGAAACAAAAGTGATAAACTAAATCCAAAAGGGTCTGAAGAAGTCTTAAGACCGGATTGGAGTTGGTTAGAGTGGATAAGATAACGGAAGCGAAAAAGCAGGTAAAACTGCGAAACTGGCAAATGATGTATAGCGAATATCAGGCGAGCGGTCAAACGGTTCGGCGATGGTGCGAAGAGAAAAACTTGAGCACAAAGACATTTTATTACAGGTTGAGAAAGCTCCGGGAAGCGACAATAAAGCAAGAACAGCACGAGATAGTCCCGGTAAGAGATAGTGTGGAAGAAAAGAAAGCCCCCACCGCCAACACAGGCGTTATCCGAATAACCGGACGCGGAATAATTGCAGAGCTGCCGCAGGACATCTCACCGGAGCTTTTGACGGCGCTGCTGAAAGGGCTATCATCATGCTGAAAGAAACGCAATTTGAGCAGGTGTACATAGTCTGCGGATACACGGATATGCGGCGGTCAATCGATGGTCTGGCAGGAATAGTAAAGCAGAATTTCGGCTTGGAACCATGCTCGGGAAGCCTGTTCCTGTTCTGCGGAAAACGGCGTGACAGAATGAAAGCGCTGCTGTGGGAGGGCGACGGATTTCTGCTGCTTTACAAACGGCTGGACAATGGTTGTTTTCAGTGGCCAAGGAACGGCGCGGATGCAAAACTGCTGACTCACGAGCAATATATCTGGCTGCTGCAGGGACTTTCAATCGAGCAACCGAAAGCAATAAAAAGAGCACCGAAAAGAGACGTCATATAGCACAAAAGCGAGGGTAAAAATGCCCTCGCTTTCTCTATTCAAAAATGCCGAAAAAGCTGGACATAATGCGGTTTTTGTGGTATAATAGAGGTAAGAAAAAACGCAGAAAGAGGGTGCTTCAAATGACAGAAAAATTGCCGGATAATCTTGAAGAAGCACTCGTATTTATACAGAAATTACAGACTGAAATTTCTGAATTAAAGGATACAGTCAACAAGCAGAACATAATGCTCTCAAACCTCAACGAAATGCTTGTTAAAGGCAGAAAAGCGATGTTCGGTAAGTCAAGCGAGCAGCTCAGCAATATCAACGGTTCAGAGCAGCTTTCGCTGTTCAATGAAGCTGAGCAGGAGTCCTCTGCAAAGGCTGAGGAGCCTACCGTTGAAACAGTCACGGTTAATTCTCATCAGAGGAAGAAAAGACTTTCCCGCGAGGAGCTTCCCGCCAGCGTTGAACACAAGAAAATCGTAATCGACCTCGACGACAAAAATGCCCGGAATGCGGCGAAGAACTGGTCTGCATAGGTGAAGAATTCGTCTGCAGCAAGCTGAATATTATCCCCGCGCAGATTGAGATTTTGGATTATTACCAGAAGAAATACAAATGCAAGTCCTGTGAGGAAAAAGACCCGGGTAACATAAGAATTATAAAGCCGGATATGCCCGTTCCCGTAATTAAGAAAAGCATGGCAAGCGCAGGAACTATTGCGTATGTAATCCAACAAAAATACCAGATGGGAACGCCGCTTTACAGACAGGAACAGTACTGGAAAGCGCAGGGCATTGAGCTTAACAGGACGACCATGGCGAACTGGATAATCCGAAGCTCACAGTGGATAACAAAGCTGTCAGAACGCATGATGAAACTGCTCCTTAAAGAGCCTGTCATTCACGCAGACGAAACTGTTCTGCGGGTTCTGAAGCGCGACGGCAAGCAGGTCGATGGGCAGTCCCGGTGCTGGGTGTTCTGTTCGGGAAAGAATTCAAAACTCAAAATGGTGCTGTATCTCCACCGTCCGACGCGTTCAGCAAAGGTGGTTGAAGAGGTTCTCGGCGATTATACCGGCTACCTCCAGACAGACGGCTACGCGGCTTACAATGCGGCTGTAAATGCCACGAGATTAGGCTGCTGGTCGCACGCAAGGCGCAAGTGGGTGGAGTGTCTGCCCAAAGGTATTGAGGACAAAAATTCAAAAGCAGCTCAGGCTCTTGAACTGGTGGAACAGATTTTCGCCGAGGACAAGCGCCTTGAAGGTCTGCCCGAAGATGAGGTTTACGAGCAGCGACTCGAACATATAAAGCCGCTTCTGGAGCGTTACTGGGAGCTTCTCGGAAGTATTTCGGCAGTCGGCGGTTCGAATCTCGACAAGGCTGTGAATTACTCGTTGAACAACCGCAGAGAGCTTGAAACGTTCCTTCTTGACGGCAGGCTGGAACTCACAAATAATCGTGCGGAACGTGCTGTGAAGCCATTCGTCATGGGTCGGAAGAACTGGTTGTTCTCCGACACGAAAAAGGGTGCTGACGCAAGCATGATGTGGTATTCGGTCATTGAGTCGGCTAAGCTCAATAACCTCAACGTTTACGGTTATCTCCTGCACCTGCTTACCGAGCTGCCCAAGCTAGGCGAAAACCCAGCACCAGAGCAACTCGACAGGTTTATGCCCTGGGCTAAGCTGCCCGATTTCTGCAAATAGGAGGGTTTATGGCAAGAAAAAAATATGGTCCGAATATTGCTTTTATGGTGGAATTTGTACGGAAATTCATCGCCGAAGAATCCTCGCGATTGTCTTTTACACTTGATTTTAACCATTATCTTATTCAGCGCTATGACAAGATGTATTCCGAAAACGCCGAGGCTGCCGAGATTTTTGCCGAACGCATCGGCGAAATTGTTGACCACAGCGACAAAATGAGCGACGACGAACTACGTGACGCTCTATGTGACCCGTATAACTTGGTGTACGATATAATTACCGGTAAGGCGTGGTAATACTTTGCCCCTCTGCATTCTGAGAAGCAGAGGGGCTTGCTATTGCCTCACGCGGGGTGGTTTGGCGGATACTTTATTCCACCGCTTCAAGCGGTGGTTTTTTGTGCTGAAGCTACAACAAAAGCGGCCAAGATCGCTCTTAGCCGCTTCCTATCTGTGCCCGGTTCATCTGATGCCGCAGGCTTTTCTTGTGCCGATCATTTGAGCCGGCTTATTATACTATTTCCTAATCAACCTATAGACAAAATCTATAGGTTGCTCCCAGCGCAAAGCGCTGGGAGCGGCGAAGCCGCAGGAAAGCCGTTCAATACTGATTCTGTCAAAACCAAAGGTTTTGACTTGCCGCCTTGCAGGCGGCTCACCTTATAGACTTTGTCTATAAGGTGAGTAAGAATTAGTATTACTTCTTTCCAAGTCCGCCCATTTCGGGAGTCTTGATTTCGGGAGTCTTCTTCTCTGCGGGCTTCTTCTTGGCAGTCTGTTCAGGCTTTTTGTCTTTCTTCATCAGGTTATCTAAAGTAACTGCTTCCCTGATCACTTCCTTTCCAACAGCGATAGCCTCCTCAAACGTCTTCGCAACGGAGCCTTTGTTTTTGATGATTTCATCTGTGTCAACATAAGCCCTCATTTTATCCACATCATTTCTATATCCGGCGGCAGCATTGTTTATTGAAGGGGTGAAGTCTTCTATTTTTTGGTCCTTTTTCATGATCTTGCCTTCCCTATCATATATAAGTATGTTATTAGCCAGGGGAATTTGCAGGTCATATTTAAGGTAAGTTTCTGCCTGTTTCTCGGTGAAATTATCAGATCGCGACTCAAATACAACGGCGGAAAGATAGGAGTTGAGTTTGGCATCATTCATAATATCGCCATAGTTTTTTAAATCTACTGTCTGATCATAATAATATATCAGCGCTGCCTTTGATTGTGCCGCCCATGTAACTGTATAAGGGTCATCAACCGTATCGCTGGTTCTCACGAAAGTATCGCTTGCAAGAGCATTGGAGAATCTTTTAGTGCAGAAAGCCATGGAGGAAACGGGATACAGTTTGGAATTTATATAATCATGAATGGTTGATGATCTGTCTGTCAGGATATTTGCCTTTGTGTTCGTAGGAGCGATTTTATTGGCGGTAAGGGGTTGTATACTCTGGATAAAATCGTGCGCCATATTGAAAAAACCATTCATTTTTGTGATCTGTCCCACCACTTCGTTATAGTCTTGGGGATTGGGTCGGATAATTGGCTCACGTTCGATTGCTTCAAGTGCTCTCAGGCTGAACAACTCGAGCTTTTCCTTTTTCCCCAGAGTGTAATTGAGATATGCTTCCCTGGTTTTGTCGTTATCCTGAAGGTTCTTGCTCTGCATAAATTTGTCATAGTCCATGGTGGCAAATTCTTTGATGAAATATTCGCCCACTTCCTTGCGGCGTTCTTTTCCGTTAAGTGAAGTGTCGGTCATCTCATCATATGTATAACCCATTGTCATACCGTAGAGGATAGCCATGTTTACCCGTGAACCTTGCCTTCCCATTGTACTAATGATATCAGTGGAGTCTGGAACATATTTTTTCGCTTCCGCTCTCCCAGCCTCGTTTTTCTTATCGTATTCGTTATAGTCGATGAAAGAAAAGGCACTCTTCACTTTTTTCTGAAGTCTTTGTTCTTTTGACATTTCATTGTCATTAATGTTGTCGAAGGAGAAGTTAAACTCATCGTTCATATCGTCATTGGGATATTTATCGAAAACATCACCGAAGAACTCTTTTTCAAACACATTCAGGTTCCTTGCATCACGGTCAATGTTTACTTTCAGCTTTGTTGACAGCTCATCCCTCTTTGCCTCAGAGAGCAAATTGATGACTTCCTCCGGGGGCAAGCCCCGGCTTTTCTTATCGGGATCAAAATAGCTGAGATAATCTCTTGTTTCTTCGTTTGCCTTTTGTATCTTCTCCTTGATCGTGGGCTTGACCGAAAAGCCAAAAAATTTCTTGATCCATTCCCAGATAGAGCGTTTTGGGGGTTGATCGGTTTTCATTTCAAGGTTTGTTTTTACGGGATACAACTTCCCCTTTTTCAAACCGCCCTTTCCGTCGGGAACAAACTTGAATGCGTCGATTTTTGACCCGTTCAGCGCCTTTGCCAAAACATTACACTTCTGTCTTGCTCTTGTGAGTGTATCTTGCTTGTCATAAGAAGCTCCATATTCTGTAACTTTAAACCAGTCCAGAGGCTTTCCGTCCACCATAAGTCCCATTGCAGGGTCGATTCCCGCGCGGCGGAGTTTTTTATACTCATCGTCGGTGTAAAGACCTCTCAGCATAGAATCAATGTTTGCTTCGCCCCATTCAATTTCCGCGTAGGAGAGCCCGACTAGTTCACCCTGTTGGTTCTTCTTGTCCTTTTTGCTCTCTTTCTCAATAAACTGTTCTACCGAGATATCAATTATGGGGTTGTTTTCAAGGGTCAAATCAAGATGGTCGATATCCAGGGCAATGTCCATATTTGCATAATGGTCCTTGTCCTTGAACTCCTTTATCGCATTGGAATACCCTTCTCTTTGCTGTTTGGTCGCCTGCTTAAAAGAGGAAGCCAGATCCGCAAAATCGCGATTTTCATATTCGTCTTTTGCGCCGAACTTTTTCTTGTCACCTTTTGCAGCGGCTGCGCAGATATTCTGCGCTTCCTTGTTTACCAGATCCATGAAATACTCTTCTGACTGGACGGGCGGCAAAACATTTCCGTGGTGGTCTTTGAGGACGTTTCTGCCGGTGAATGACTTCACAAAGCTCGTAACAAGCCGAACCTGCTCGCCAATGGGCATATTCTCAAATTTGCGATAGCTGGCAATGAGAGACTTACCTTCTTCGTCCTTTTCATCTTTTCCTTGGGCTAATTGGATCATTTCGCGATCCTTTTTCCTTAACTGGTTGCCGAGCTCCGTTGTAATTCTGTATTTTTCCCTGACATTCTCCAATGCATTATAGCAGGTAGAAAACGTATTGCCTTCTAAATACTTGTCGTAATAATCCCATGCAGCACGTCTTAATGCCATAGCCATTGCCTTCTTGACAGGATCTTTCTGATATTTGATAAAATCGTCAAGGCGGTTCGCGGCTTCAAAAATATCGGTGATGTTTGTTGTACGTCCCACGATACGCTTGTCGTAGTTCTTCATATTAAAGTATCTGAGGTCTTTGTTGGCGTTGTAGCGGTCCTCGACTTCTATGTCCCAGCCTTGCTTGTCTTTGTTCATGGCTTCGCCAAGGGCAGCGTCCACGGCGGCTTCCATAAACTCCTCATATGTTTCGAGTATGGGTTTTTGGTTTTCCTGATCCATGCCTTCCCTAGTGTCCTTAACATATCTGGGGTCTTCCGGTTTGATCATAATAATATCCTCCTTTAATCGTATGGGGTTTCTGTTCATTTATACGAAGAATAAAGGAATTTGTTACAATTATATTTAAAGAATGATATATTACATTTTCTCTCCTCCCCCGTATAAAAGAACAGTAAAGCAAGAAATTCTTAATCAAGAGGTTATTATTATGGCTAAAAAGTTAATCGATTCTTATTCCGCCCATGCTTCTAGCCTTATTCGCTTTTTGGCTTCGCTTATCCTGCTCAGTTCCATCAACTCCCATCTTGTTCCATTAAGTCCCGGGACTTTCTGGGACTTCGTTGGACCTTGTGGTTATTGTAGCACTTTTTAGGGTATTTGTATAGCCGCGGGATTAGTTGGCGGATACAATCTTATCAAAGCTATAGGTTATTTCTAATACGTACTAATACTAAATAACAAAATAAACCATATTACCAATAAACATAACAGTACAAATTACTAGGAG
>CAMCFA010000067.1 GCA_945873955.1 uncultured Clostridia bacterium
AGGATATACTGATGAAAACACAGTACCTCAACGAAACATACGGAACGAAGAATATCCTGTTTGCAACAGGAACTCCCGTGACAAACAGCATGACGGAGCTTTATACAATGCAGCGTTACCTCCGTCCTGACCTGCTTCAGCAGGCAAAGCTCCAGACATTCGATGACTGGGCAAGTAATTTCGGCGAGGTAGTTTCTCAGCTTGAGCTTAAGCCTGCCGGGGACGGTTTCCGCACCAAAAAGCGCTTTGCCAAGTTTACCAACCTCCCCGAACTCATGCAAATGTACAAGGAATTTGCAGATATACGCACCGCCGATATGCTTAAGCTGCCCGTGCCTGAGCTGGAGGGCGGCAAGCCGCAGACAATAGTGGCAAAGCCAAACGATTTCCAAAAGGCGTATATGCAGGTACTCGCACAGCGTTCGGAGGAAATCCACAACGGCACAATTGATCCAACCGTGGATAATATGCTGAAAGTCACGCATGAAGCCCGGCTGCTGGGTCTTGACGCACGTGCGATAAACCCTGAAGCTGAGAATACACCGGACAGCAAAGTCAATCTCTGTATCGACAAGGTTATGGAGATTTACAAGAACACCGAAGCTCAGAAAGGCGTTCAGGCTATCTTCTGCGATATTGCCGTAAACTCCACCGATGGCAAATTCTCCGTATACGACTATATCAAAGAGGAACTCCAGCGCAGAGGAATTCCAGAAAACGAAATCTGCACCGCCGGGGACGCGAAGGATCAGAACCAGCGCAATGAGATGTTCTCTCAGCTCCGCGCCGGGCAGAAGCGTATCGTTCTGGCTTCAACCTCGAAGCTCGGCACAGGCGCCAATATTCAGACAAGGCTTGCTGCGCTGCACCACCTCGATATTCCGTGGAAGCCGTCTGACCTTGAGCAGCGCAACGGACGTATCATCAGACAAGGCAACCAGTTCGACAATGTAGGCGTATACAATTACGTTACCGAGAACACGTTTGACGCATACATGATGAACATAATCGTAACGAAGCAGAAATTTATTTCTCAGCTCATGTCCGGGAAAACTCCCGCAAGAACGTGCGAGGACGTTGACGAAATGGTGCTGAACTACTCCGAAATGCAGGCTCTTGCAACCGGAGATCCGCGCATAAAGGAGAAAATCGAGCTTGACACAGATGTATCGCGCCTGCGTACTCTGGAAAGCGAACACTACAACAATAAATACAAGCTCGAAGACCTGATACGCGATAGAACAGCAGATTTGAAATCAATGGAGCAGCGCATAGAATTTGCGAAAGGCGATAAGGAATATGCAGAAGCTCATCAGGCAGCGTCCGATGATTTTTCTGTCACGCTGAACGGAAACACTTACTCAGAGCGTTCAGAAGCCGGAAAGGTTCTTGCGAAAGAAATCGTGCAGTGCATAGCTCGGCGAGAAGAAAAGAAGCTTGGTGAATACAGAGGTTTTGAGATAACTCTTTCACCGATAACCATGATTACAAACTCTCTTGCTAACATAAATCTCAAACGTTTCGGCGGTCTGACTTACAGTACAACAGTCGAACTTGACAATAATCTCGGCAATATTACCCGCATGGAAAATCTCATTAAATCAGGTATTGATAAAGAAATTTCAAGGTGCGAAAGCCTGATTTCAAGAGATAAATCTGATATAGCAGAAGCGCAAAAAAATCTCGCTCAGCCGTTTGAATTTGCTGACGAGCTTCAGCAGAAAGCCGCACGTCTGGAGCAGCTCAATGCGGAACTTGACTGCGGCAGGAACGATGAAGTTTTCGTCAATGATGAGAACGATCGCGACGAAGAACTTTCCGAACACAAGCAGGGTATCAAGCCCGAAACTCCATCAACGAAGAAAAAAAGGTAAACAGCTTTCAATGCCCCGTCAAGCTCTGGCGGGGCAAATTCTTTTTCAGAAAGGACGATGAATCTTATGTCGGAGATAAATGATGAGCTTATTCAGAAAGCAAGAAACGCTGACCTTGCCGATTACTTTCAACGCAGCGGATATGAGTGTGAACTCAGGAAAAATGAGCTGCACGTTAAAGGATACGGCGGTCTTTTTGTGAACACGCAGACAAATGAATGGTTTTGCTTTTCGCAGCAAGGAAATAATCGCGGCGGCAAAAATCCGGTGAACTGCCTGACCGATGTGCTGGGTATCGACTTCAAAACTGCTGTCGAACAGCTCTCCGGCGGTAGACTTGTTTACGAAAAAAAGCAGAACCAAGACGTTTCTTTTTCAGAAAGGAAACGCGAACTTGTCCTCCCGGAGAAAGCTGATAACATGAAAAGAGTTTTCGCTTACCTCTGCCAGAGCAGAAAAATCAGCCCCGAATTAGTATCTCAGCTTGCACATGACGGACTGCTTTATCAGGATACAAGAGGTAACGCAGTTTTCGTTCACAAGGACGATAACGGAAAAATAATCGGTGCAGAAATTCAAGGAACAAGTTCATTCCAGCGTTACAAAGGCGTTGCAGCAGGAACGTCCGACAGCGTTTTCGCCGTGAAAATCGGAGAACCAAAAAAGTGCTATGTTTTTGAAAGTGCGATAGATCTTCTATCGTTCAAGCAGCTTGCTAATCAAGAGAAAATCAACAATTCCGTTCTCGTTTCTATGGCTGGATTGAAACCAAATTCGATAAAAAAGTTAGCGGAAAGCGGAATGAAAATGTATAGCTGCGTTGACAATGACGAAGCCGGAATTAAATTCACGGAAAGCAATAATCTGACCGCCTGCCGCAAAATTCTTGAAGATCATGGCGTAAAAGATTACAACGATTTACTCAAATCTCTCACGCCGCAATCGCAGCAGAAAACGCAAACTGCGCCGCAAAAAAATACGCACTCTCACAGATGATTTTTGAAAAAAATCAGCCAAAAAGGGTTTCAGGGATTTTCCCTGAGTGAGTTGAACAAAGCCGCCTTTTTCGTCAGAAAATCTGGCTCAGAATTGAAAAAAGAAAAATCATTTTTCGATTTCAATTTTGAAAATTTTTCGCAAATCTGCGGAAATTTTTTAAGGCGGCTTTTTTCAGTTTGCTCGGCAAACTGTGACGGGTTCTAGGGTGTCCCTAGCGAAATGGCAGCTTTTGGAAAACGGTACGTTTGCCAAAAGTGCTTATTGAGTATAAGCACTTTTGCGGACTTCCCTCGATTTAGTGCCAAAATCCGCCCTCAAAATAGTTGGAACTCCATAATTTGCATGACTGAAAAAAGAAAGCAAATTTTCCCGATAATCAAAAAACAGCGCAAAAAAATGAAATCCAGAATTCAAGTAGGAGGACAAAAAAATGAGCAAAAATGCGTCAGCAACTTTTCGTGCCGGAAGCAATTCCTCTGCACCGAAAAAGAAGAGCGTATCTCTGACTTTCCGTGTTGACAAAGGAGTGCTTCAACATAACAACCGTGAATTCATAGCGAAGAATGTTGTTCGTGAAAGAATAACCGAAAACATTACATACAAGAAAGAAGATCTCCGCGAAAAATATCATGAGCTTTTCGACAAAGCGCTTGAAGAATACAACTCAAAAATTCGTGCAGACCGAAGAATTGATGATTACTATTCTCACATTGAAAAATCGAAGCAGGAAAAATTGTTCTATGAAGTTGTTGTCCAAATCGGAGATAAGGACAACTGCGGAATAGGTGCAGAGAATTTTGAAAGTGCAAAGCAAATGCTTGATGAATACATGAAAGCTTTTGAAGAACGTAATCCGAACATAAAAGTTTTCAATGCGGTCATGCACCTCGATGAAGCAAGTCCACACCTCCATATTGATTTTGTTCCTGTCTGCCACAACCAGACGCGCGGACTTTCTACCAGAGTTTCCTTGAAGAAAGCTCTGGAGGAACAAGGTATTTCTTCAAAATCAAAAAAGATGTCAGAGTGGCAAGGCTGGGCTGAAGCAGAAAAAAAGCAGCT
Source organism: uncultured Clostridia bacterium (assembly GCA_945873955.1). GTDB lineage: Bacteria > Bacillota > Clostridia > Oscillospirales > Ruminococcaceae > CAG-115. Next base: position 3,936 of record CAMCFA010000067.1, read on the forward strand.
CTGCGAAATCCTAAAGAAATACGGTTTCTCTCATGACGTTAAGGGCGCACACTACGCTCACATGACGGTTGATGAATACAAGGAAAGCAGAAAAGAGCTTGAGAAAATCAACAGTCACATAAATGAGCTGAAACAAAAACCGGACGCAGAAATCTCTCAGGAAGATATTCAGCTTATCAAAAAACAAAACGACTTTATGCGCTCGGAAATTATAAAGCGCGATGAAAAAATTCGGATACTCTCAAAGAGAGCCGGAGCAAAATTTGTTGCGTTTGAGGTCTACTCACCTGATAAACTTGCGTTCATCTCGGAGGAATTGCAGCGCTCAAATATTCCGTTCGTGGAAGAAAGCAACTCACTTTATGTTCCGGACTGGGCGTATAAAAACTGCTGCGCTATTGCCGCAAAGTATCAATTTCCCAACAAGTCCTCCGGCATACATGATGAGATTAAGCTCGACATAGATACGCTGGTATACTCCAGCGAAAATTTCACGCAGCTTCTCGACAAGCTCCGTGAAAAAGGTTACGAAATTAAAGAGGGAAAATATCTTGCGGTCAAGTCACCAAAGGCGCAAAGATTTGTTCGACTGAAAACTCTTGGCGAAGAATACCTCCCGCAGAACATAGAAAAGCGAATTGCTGACCGTGACAAATTTCCGAAAATGGTGCAGGCGCGTTCTGCAAATGCAAACGAAACAGAGCAGCGTTTCTATACAACGATCACTCAGACCGTTATTGCAGTCCGCACATTCCGTTTCCGTCCGCAAAAGACAAACCCGAAAAAGATTTACTGCTTTGAGAATGATAAAGAAATCAATCATCTTTCAGAGCAGATACTCACGATGAGAGAGCTTAACTTGAACTCCCGTGATGAAATTTACGAAGCAGCCGAAGCAAGCCAACAGAAAATCAACGACACTCTTGCGAAGATAAAGCAGCTCACCGATGATATACCAACGCTGAAATCTGATATTGCGCAGCTAAAATTTTTCTTTTCAGTCCGGCAGAATAATCAATACCTTGATACTATGAACAAGGTCAAGTTTGCTGCTGCAAAGGAAACCGCCGATAAATACGGCATTACCAGCGCGGAAGAAATAGAAAGTCTTGAAAAAAGGCTGCGGCTTTCACCTATGTATATAAATTCTCTGAAAGATGAAGTTTCAGAGGAACAGACGAAGATGAGCCGTATTTCCGATCTGATCCGAACCTACGAAAAAATCATCGAGGGCAACTACATAGATAACCTTGTTGCCGCCGAACGCGAACGTAAGGAACGAGAGGAAAAAACTCAAAACAAAAAGCAAACGATATAACAAGTCCCGGTTAAATGCCGGGCTTTTTCTTTGCAGTAAATTGCAGTTACCGCAGAGGTAAAATATTCAAAAACAGAAAGAGGAAATTATTATGAACGCAGTTTTTCAGCTTCTCAACCCGAACAACACCGTAACCGTAAATCGTCCTTTGGCTCACGCTATCGGACTGAACGAAGCCGTAACTTACGGCGCACTTATTGCAAAATATTACTGGTACTCCGAGCGTGGTATGCTCGATGATGGGTGGTTTTATTCCACCGCGCCGGATTTGCAGGAAAGCACAGCTTTGTCAGAAAAGCAGCAGAAGCGCTGCATTGACGCTCTCGTCAAGGTGGGACTGCTGCGCTGTGAGCTGCGGGGTATGCCTGCAAAGCGCAGCTTCTACATAGTCGAGGATATTGACCTTATCCAGAGCTTACTGAACGCTGGTGAAGAAGCTATGCGCCGGATCAAGCCTGCTGCTGCCGAAAGCTATGAGAAGAAGCGCAAGCCCACTGTCGAACCGAACGAGAATACCCAGAGAATGACGGATTTCCTTTCCGCTGCCTTTGGTGGCACTATGTCTGTTCCTGCCCAGACCTGCAACGAAACGGAAGCTGAAATTCCGCATAATGAAGCCGTTTCTCCCTGCTCCGACAAAAGGGCGGAGCAAGCACCGCCGAAAGGTGATTCCTTGCTCCGCCAAAAGGGAGGAGCAAGCTCTGCCCTTTCGGCGGAACAACACTCTAATAAAACTAAAATAAATAATCTAAATATAATCAATCCATCTATCACGCGCACGCGCGAGGACAATCCAGCAGCTCACGTTCCGGCTGACGATATGATTGATGAGATTGATTCCAACAAGCTAATGGAGGATTATGATTACTATGGCAAGCTAGTCATGGAGAATACCGGGTATGTCTTCCTTGTTGAGCAGAACCCGAACAGTAAAGAGGAAATTAAAGAGATTATAAGGCTTATCATAGACGTGATATGCTTTCCCAGACCGACAATCCGGGTGAACGGTGCGGACGTCCCGCATGAGGTGGTCAAGAGTGTATTCCTCAAGCTGAACGAAAATCATATCGAATACGTTCTTGCCGCGCTGAAAAAGAATACCAGTGATGTGTACAATATTCGCAGCTACCTGATAACAGCTCTGTACAATGCTCCGACTACAATGTCAAGCTACTGGAACGCTGCGGTAAACCACGATATGTACAACGGGAAATAATTTTTCTTTTTCAGACTTGATATAATTTTTGGAGGAATATAAAATGCTACTAATAAACGAAATTGAAAACAAGGCGCAGGCTCTTGCCGCAAAAGTCGCAGCTTCATCGGGCTACGCATGGGGGAATGGAATTGAACCGAAAACACGTGAAATTATACTGAAAGCAAGCCGAAGGAGCATTGTAGACGGATTTCCGCTTGAAGAATACCAGCTTGATGAAATTCCCTACTCCGACCGAAACGGCAGTATCGCTTTTTTTGTAAACATTGCCGAGTCCGGGATCGGGACAGGAGAAAACTACAATCCGAATGCACACGAGATAATTTTCTGGTGCGAACATAACTCATATATTGCCGTACCGTGCGCATTATGCAACGACGGCAGCGGAGATTTTCATGAACAGCGGGATAATTGCTTTAATGCAGTATATCAGCGAGAAAGTCCCCAGAGAAGCCAGTCCCCTGATCGGATAGAAAATTTCCTGCGAATGATGGTGATTGCAGATTTGCACGCATGGGACAAACAGGAACTGAAGATGATCAAGGATTATGATTTTCACTGCTGCGTCCTGCTTGGAGATATACCTTTGGAAGCTCTCAAGATTATTCGGAGTATTGTAGTGGATGAACCTCTGTTCGGAGTTCTGGGAAACCACGATGAACCGGGCGCACTTGAACGCTGCGGCATAACTGACCTAACCGGAAAGGCGGTTACCGTTCAGGGAGTAACTATTGCCGGACTTAGTGGCTCACATCGGTACAAGCATGGTGACTACTCCATGCTCACACAGAGGGAAAGCGTTCTTGCCGCAAAAAAACTTCCGGCAGCCGATATTCTGATTTCGCATGATACAGCCTATCACGTCATGGGCAGGAATGACAGCGCTCACTGCGGTCTGCAAGGAATTTCCGGTTACATTTCACATCGCAAGCCGAAGTTGAACCTATGCGGTCATTACCACCAGAACCTCAGCCGTAGCTTCAGAGGGTGCAAAATCCGGTGCATTTATCGCTGCGCTCTGGTAGACTTCTTTATGCGCAATAAATCCTCGGACTACGAGGTCAAGCGAGTGATTTTCTGATTGCTCGGTGGTGCTATTTATAGCACATTTTTCTTTTTCAGACTTGAAAATAATTCTTGCGTAAATGGGTTGACAAAAATCAAAAGATGATGTATAATGGATTTAGGGTAAATGTACCCTAGGAACGTGCCTGCCGTCTGGCGCTTACAAATTGACGGATGGATGGAATGTGCCTGCCGTCTGGCGCTTACAAATTGACGGATTGAAGATTTTATCCTCCCGCGTATACGGGAGGATTATTTATCGTGAGAAGCTATGATTTTCATTATGTGCTATATGTAGCACTATTCTGGTCTGCTTTTATTTGGAAAACACTTGACAAAATACTCATCATGATATATAATATAATCAGCAGGAATACTGCCTGAGATGTTAGATTGCTCATCTACCTTTAGTGGTGCTTCGCTACCCTCCATGCTATGGGAAAATGCGACGTGTTATCTTTAGTGGTGCTTCGCTACCCTCCACCCTATGGGAAAATGCGACGTGTTATCTTTAGTGGTGCTTCGCTACCCTCCATTCTATGGGAAAATGCGACGTTAAAAGCAGTCAAATAAAAGCCGGGGCAGCTCGGCTTTTATTATTTTTTTGAGGTGTATGATGGATATAGACTTTTATCTAGTCGATAATGAATACATTCAATTCCTTAAGCAATATGAATTGAAAAACAGAGGATTTACCTGTGTTCCAAATACTCACTACAGTAGTCGCGAAAAATTCTTTTATGGAGCAATATTAAAAAACAATGGATTCAATTATTTTGTTCCAGTTTCTCATAATACGAAGTCTGATATTAACACAATAGTCATTTTCGGAAAAAAGAAAAAGACATCTGATAAACCATACAAATATGGTTCATTAAAGTTCATGTACATGATACCCGTTCCAAATCAAATGCTGACAAAATTGAATATTTCTGGCATAGAAGATATGCAAAGACGCAGAAAAGTTTTTGATGAGTTGGCATTTTGCAGGAGGAATGTTGGAAAAATACAAGCAACAGCACGAAAAACTTATGACGCTCTAACAGTATCAACGAACCCGAAAATGCTAAATAATGCCTGCGACTTTAAATTGCTTGAACAAGCATACGAAAGGTTCTGCTGTGAAAATGAACTACCTATTCCCATTGAGCAGAATAAGGAACAAGATAAAACATTGCTATCCAAACTCCTTACTGTACTGCACGAATCAGATGAAATATTGCGGCAGAATCCCGAACTGAAAGCAAAGTATGATAAAGCAGAAATAAACTACAAGAAAGCTTCACTCAATAGTCAAACAAACGAAGTCATATTAGAACAACTTAAAGCTGCTCAAACTAAATATAATGAGCGTTGTCATATACTTCAATCAGATCTGAACCTTAAAGCCGAATATATCTCAGCCAGAAACAAATTTCGTGAGAACACGGATATATCGCATAAGTCACCAGTCCTTTCTGCCACTTCTAAAACTGATCCGAGTAAGCCCACGCACAGTTCAAAGAAAAAAGGTATGTAATTTTTTCTTTTCAGCTTTGAATAAATTGTGCTACATATAGCACAATCCCCTCCCGAAGCCGAGAGGGGATTTTCCGTATATTTACCTCACAAAACGTCAAAAACACCAAAAACCATGTGAAAATTTCGTCAATAATCACACAAGTTTACACTTATAAGCAGTATTGACATTTTGAAACACATGGTGTATAATATGAAATGGCAATAAAAAACACCCGACTTGTGTGTGCGTGTACACACACACACACAAGCTATCGAACAGATACTGCAATATCTGAACGACTTTTACGAGTGCCTTCTATATGCTGAATTCTGCGCCCATTTCTTAGTGGACGTTTCTATTCTAGCATATTGAGATACATTTTGTCAAGAGCTGTTCAGAAAGTGCTATGGTCTGGACGGCTCTTACTCGTTTAGTTTGAGCTTGGGTTTATTGCCTACAATTGAATTCCTCTGTTGTGAGAACAAGTTTTTCTGCTGTTAGGACTTCCGCCACAACAACCGTTGCCGTTCCATTCCGGTAAACACGGTCGAGCGAGTACCCCGTTGGGAAACGGGTAAACAGAGCAGTCACACCAGCCGATATTTGAATATTCGGCAAGAAAAAAACGGGTGGAGCAGTGTGCGATGCAGCTGCGGACAAACCATCAAAAGCAAAAGTGTAACAACTAGGAGGGCAACAATCGTATAAAATCACGGGGCGGCAACTGCCCTACAGGAGCTGCTCCGTGTTTTATATAAATTTATGTCATGATACAGCAAAGAGATTACACTACTCCTCTGAGCTGTGCAATCTGTTTGCTGTTTGACATTTGGTTGGGGTGGAAGGATTTGAACCCTCGAAATGGCGGAGTCAGAGTCCGATGCCTTACCACTTGGCGACACCCCAGTGACTTAACGAATAATATTATATCACGCCGATTCTGATTTGTCAAGAGGTTTTACAGATTTTTTTAAAAAGATTTAAAGATTTTTCCGCAGGCGCGTGCGCGGAGGTTCTGTCTTAGGACACGCTGATTATAGCGAAGCGTATCAAATTCTGCCGCGTGAGTATTCGCGTTTGAACGGGGCGAATTTGATTTAATCAGCGTTTCCTGCGGATACGCTGATTATAGCGAAGCGTAACAAAATCAGCCGCGTGAGTTCCCGCGTTTGAACTGGGCGATTTTGTTTTAATCAGCGTTTCCTTAGATATTATGCTCTGTTTTCCCGGAAATATGCGCTGAAAATTCTATAATACAAAAACCGCCTCTGATTTCGCCAGAGGCGGTGTTCATTTTTAAATCAAGCCAGTTCAGCCGCCAGCGCTTCAAGCTGAGCCTTGTTCTCCTCGCTCACTGCGGAACGGATAGTAACTGTGGTATCGGTGAACTTAATGTTCTTGCTGTTCTCCAGCATTCCCTTGATCACCTTTGCCGCGGTAGGCGCCCATGTGCCGTTTTCGATTATGCCGATTGTGCGGTTCTGGTAGTTTCTTTCGGTAAGATGATTAATGAATTCTTTCATGAACGGGAAGATGTCCGCGTTGTATGTAGTCGTGGCAAGCACCAGTTTCCCATAACGGAATGCGTCCTCTACCGCCTCTGCCATATCGTCCCGCGCCAGATCCTGCACTGCGACCTTGACTCCCTTGTCAGCGAGCTTCGCCGCGAGGATATCCACTGCTTCCTTAGTGTGACCGTAAACGCTGGTGTAGGCGATCACAACGCCCTCGCTCTCAACGCCGTAGCTCGACCATGTGTTGTACTGCTGGATATAGTGGCTGAGATCGCCGGTGAGGACAGGACCATGCAGCGGGCAGATCACCGCGATATCAAGAGCCGCCGCCTTTTTGAGGACAGTCTGCACCTGCATACCATATTTTCCGACAATGCCGATATAGTAGCGGCGGGCTTCGCAGTCCCACTCGGCGTCAACGTCCAGCGCGCCGAACTTGCCGAACGCGTCCGCGGAAAACAGTACCTTGTCGGTGCTGTCGTAGGTCATTACGACCTCCGGCCAGTGAACCATAGGCGCAGTCACAAAGTTGAGGGTATGCTTGCCCAGCTCCAGCTTTGCGCCCTCGCCGACTACCACCTGTCTGTCTGCGAAATCAGTGCCGAAAAACTGATTCATCATGACGAACGCCTGCTTGGAAGCTACGATCTTTGCCTGTGGAAACTTCTCGGCGAATTTCGCGATATTCGCGGAATGATCCGGCTCCATGTGCTGAACCACAAGGTAATCCGGCTTTCTGCCGAAAAGCTCCTTGTCAAGGTTCGCGAGCCACTCCCCGCCGAAACGCGCGTCCACGCTGTCCATTACAGCGATCTTGTCGTCAACGATAACATAGGAGTTGTACGCCATACCCTCCGGAACGATATACTGCCCCTCGAACAGGTCAATGTCGTGGTCGTTCACGCCGATATAGCGTATGTCATTTGTGATAGTCATTTCAGTTGTCCTCCGGTTTATATAAATATAGAATAATCGCCTAGAATAGAGTATACAACATATCAGTTGGTTTGTCAACCCCGGAGCGCAGATTTTGCGGTTTCACTGAGCATTACCAGAACACCGCTTTCACTATCACCGCCGCCACCAGCAGCCAGAAAACCACTATCGGTATCGCGTAATACCAGCGTTTCGGCTTGCCGTTCTCCCACATGCCCTCCGCCTCGCGGCGGCAGCGCTCAATGACCTCCGGCGGGATCAGCCGTATCATCAGCGCCGCCAGTGCCGGGAGGATCAGCAGGTCGTCCAGATATCCCAACACTGGTATGAAATCAGGGATCAGGTCGATCGGCGACAGCGCGCAGCCCACGGTTATCCCGGCAAGTATTTTGGCGGGGAGAGGGGTCTGCTTGTCCTTGAGGGCGAGATACACCGCCGGTATCTCGCTTTTAAGCCGTTTGGCGCGTTCTTTCAGGCTCATTTCAGCGTCCTCAGATACACCTTGCGCTCATCGGAAATACGGTAGCTCTCAATGGCTTTCTGTATTGCTTTCCGGTGAGTCCACTCGTCAAGGCGGCGGTTCTCAATGTACGGCAGGGCGGCGTCGTACTGCTTTGCCAGCGCGGTGGCGAAATACCACGCCGTCATCATGTTGACGTAATATTCCCCGCTGCGAATGTTCGCCGCAAGCTCAAGATATTCTCCCCGGAACTCCCTGTCGAGGTAGAAATTCATCAGACACCCCAGCCCGTAGCGCACGGTGTAGGTCTTGCCAGAAGCTATCCACCGCCGGACGTATTCAAGAAGCTCCCCGGTGTGCTTTTTAAAGAGCTTCACCGACATCTGGTCGCAGGTCGCCCAGTTGTCAACATACGGCAGGAACTCCTCCAGCCGCCGTAGGCACTCCCCGAAGTCCCTCATTCCTGCGATAATGAACGCATGGACTTGGTTTTCCTCAAAATAAGCGTGCGGCAGCTCCGACAGGAACTCTCCCGCGCCGCCGCTAATTTCTTTCGCCAGCTTTTTCAGTTCCGGCGTGCGCACTCCGATAATGCTTTCCGGCGGGATATTCGGTATCAGTCTGCGCTGAAAATCCCTGTATTTCACGTCCTGCAAGGAAAAAAGCCGCTCCCGCAGCTCCGCTGTTGTCATGACAGCACCCCCTCTGATATTGTAATAATTATACAGTATTGCGCCGGGAAAGTCAATGCTTCTTTTTGCAACCTTCTTCGCGGCTGCGCGGTATTATTATCAAAAGCACCTACACAGGAGGTAACTTATGAAAAAATATATCGCATTTATGGCTCTTTTCACAGCTTCCGCGGCGGCGCTCATGTCGCTGAGCGGCTGTACTTCCGAACAGGCGAGAGGTACTTCCGTGACCTCGGACGCGCCGCTGTCCGTCCCTGCGACTTACCAAATCGACAGCGCTGTTAATGCAGAAACCGAAATAGCGTGGGAGATCCCCGAGACCCCGGACGAGCTCCGCAGCGAACCGCCGCAGCTTCAAGTTATTTACAGTGGTGACGGGCTTGTGAACTGCGCAGCAATGACCCTCGGAACATACACATGGGACGTCGGCGGGGACATGGTCTGCGCCGACTCAATAGGGCCGGTAGCCTGCGCCGCGGAGGGGTTCATCATAGCCGTTGTTGACCTGGACGCAGTAGCAGAAAACGAGCCGAAGATAAACCTCTGGGGCGGCGCCGAAATAACCGGGGTGCAGCTTTATCCGCTTGAGGGTGACGCGGTGAGCGGGCTGGAGTTCACCGCGGACGGCGTGATAACCGTCCCGGAGGACATATATGAAGGCGTGGTGTGCGTTTCCGCGAAGTTCCCGGAGGGAGAAGCAGATTACTTCTTCATGGTGAAGCGCACTCTCACCGACCCGTCAAAGCCGCCGGAGCTGCGGGTTTTCACCGGCGGGATAGGGTTCAGCATGACCAAAGGCGCATACGAATGGACCTCCACCGACGGTGACGAAACCGTCACCGAGATGACCGACATTGACTCCCCGTGGGAGCTGTACCAGAGCGGTCACGTCAAACCGGATCTGTGGGTACTTCCCGGCGAAACCCTCACGATAATGCTGCCGGAGGGCGGAGAGCTTACCGCCGCGGAGTACTGGACAGAGGACAGCGTTCAGCCGCTGAAATTCACCGGCAGGGAGCTTACCATGCCGCAGCAGGAGCTTTCCGCGGTGTGCAGCGTGACTGTGAAAATGCCCGCCGGGACATGCGACTACCTGTTCTCGGTCAATGTCGGGGAGAGCGCTTCCAGCCCTGCATACGAACCGGAAGTGATATCCGACTAAGCGTTTATTTTTCAGAGCCGCCGCCCCGCGTATAATCACCCCTCGGCATGACCCGGCATACAATAAGGCAGGGTAAATTCCACAGCCGTGCCAATGGTGACCTGCCGGGCGGAAGCCGCCTGCAAGGCGGAAGCCGCCTGCAAGGCGAAAGTCGCCTGCAAGGCGAGAGTCGTCTGCCGGCAAGCCCGGCACGTCCGTGAATAGCCGGCGGCATAAAGCGGCTGTTTCAGATATACCCTGCTCCGGCGGTGAAGAAATTCATCGCCGGAGTTTCTTTTATTAAAATGGCTGCCCTGCTCGGACAGCCTTAAATTTAATTGTATTCCTCAAGAAACAGGTCGATATTCTCCTGCGAATATTCCACCTGCTTTGAGTACAGCTTGAGGTTCAGTATTCTGTCCCACTCGGTGATATCGCCCTTATCCAGCCACACAAGGCAGTCCATGAGCATTACCGCAAGCGTTGAGCAGACCGCCAGCATTGTCCGGGCGTAGACTGCGCCGTCCACAAGGCAGTCGGTGAAATGCCGATACAGGAAATACACCGCGATATGCTCATACCGCCATTCCTCGCCGGTGCGGCTGAGGTACTCCGGCAGAGCCTTAGTCAGCCTTTGCTGATTCACGTCCAGCCGCCGGAGAAGCTCCGTCCACTCGTCGTTTATGCTCTCCATGTCGGACAGTGTGTCAATGAGCCGGGATATATCCTCCGGGGACGTAATGTCCTGCCACTCCGCAGGAAGCTCCGGAAGTCCCGATTCGTCCCCTGCTTCAAGCCACTGCTGAACGCTCCAGCCGTACTCGGCGCACTTGGACAGGCGTTCAGCGACAGGCAGGCTCCTGTCCTGCAAAATACCCGTGAGGATATCCCTTGCCCGCCGCAGCTCCGCGATTTCGCCGGATTCCCCGGCTATCGCCGCCGCGTCGCCCTCGTCCGGCAGGAATTTCAACGGCCCGCTGCGGCTGAACATCAGCCGGCAGACCTCCTCGCAGCAAAGCCCCAGCCCAGCTTCATGCACCTCGCCGAAATCATTGAAGAACCGCGGGTGAAGCGCGCAGATATCACATAGACAGTCCTCCCCGCAGTGAAGTATCAGCTCACACAGACCGTCCTCCCGCAGCAGCGCACACCTGTCCCCCGCAGCAAGCGCGAAGGTGGGCTGTCCGCCGCCGTGAATCGCGCCGCGAAGCCGCTCCCCGAACTCGCCGGGGACGCTCCGGAATCGGCGCATTGCCTTTTCGTCAATGTCTATCTCCCAGCCGATACAGCAGTTGTCGCTGCATTTGGCGGCGGTGCAGACGAACTCGTCATAAAACCACGGCTTCATCATTTCAGCACGCTCACGTCAAAATAATGCGGGATTATATCGGCATAGCTGCCGTCCTTTTTGCGGAATCCGCCGGGAATGACCCCAAGCTGCCTGAAGCCCAGACTTTCGTAAAGCGCCAGCGCCGGCTTGTTGTCGGCGACCACCGCATTGAACTGCAATATGCGGAATCCAAGCTCCGCGCATTTGCGCAGGCTGTGGCTGACCAGTTCCCTGCCTATCTGTTTTCCCCGCAGCTCCCGCCGGACTGCGTAGCTTGCGTTGGCGATATGTCCGCAGCGCCCGACGTTGTTCGGGTGGAGTATATACAGCCCGGCTATCACGCCGTTGTCCTCCGCGACCGCGGTGAAGCTCTGGGACGCGAAAAACTGCTCCGCCTGCTCAGCGGTAAGCGTTTCCTCCTGCGGGAACGCAAGACCTGCTTCAACTACCTCGTTCCATATTTCAGTCATTGCGGGAACGTCCTGCTTTGTAAAACCTCTGATATTCATTTCTTCTCCTGCTCTTTTGTTCATTATGTCTTTAGCCGATGAATTCCTTCACCAGTGAATTTTCCGGTACGATCTCCCGGTCAAGCGGCGTGAGCTGCCGCAGGAATCGCTCTATATCCGCGTATTCTGCGTAGTTGTCGTAGGTGCGTGAGATCTCCTCCAGCTCGTGCAGCAGGATATCCCGGTATACCAGCGGTTCGTAGCCGATAAACGTGTCGATATCGAAATTCGCCCTGCCCTTGTACGGCATTATATAAAGGTTCTCGCCGCGTTCCACCGACTTAAAGAACTCCATAGTTTCAATTATGCTCCTGCCGCGGTACAGCTTGTCACGGATAAGCCGCCGCATGAGGCGTATCTTTGAGGGGTGCAGCAGCCCGCTGTCGTCCTCCAGACGGGTTCTGACGGAAACGTACACACGGTTGGTGTAGCTGTCGGAATGCCCGGTCACGTCCGGATTCAGCGCGTGTATGCCCTCCATGATGACGATATCACCGGGCTGGCGCTCCAGCGGCATACCGGGGCGGCGCTTCTGCTCCGCGAAATCGAACGACGGGACGTCTATCTTCTCGCAGCGGTTCAATTTTTCTAAGTGTTCCTTGAAAAGCTCCGTGTCCAGCCGCTGCGGGGATTCAAAGTCGAACTGTCCCAGCTCTGCAAGCCGTTTTTCCTCGTCGGAAAGCGGCAGAAAGTAGTTGTCCATTGATATGGTGTGCGCGCGGCAGCCGTTGTCCGCCAGCAGACGGGCGATTCGGCTGGCGGTGGTGGTCTTGCCGGAGCCGGACGGTCCGGAGATAAGCACTACCGGGCGCTCCTGCCGCTGAATGTAGATACGCTCCGCCGCTGCTGAGATACGGTCGGCATAGGCGTTCTCAGAGGCGACCACGAACGCTTTCGGCGTTTCCGCCAGAATATTGAGTTCCTTTACAGGAATACATTTCATGTTGTATATTGTCCCCTTTCTTGTTTGATTTTGAGGTGGGAAATTGTAATTTATAGGAGTGCCTATGACCCAGTGGTACGTTAGATTTATCGTGT
>CAMCFA010000068.1 GCA_945873955.1 uncultured Clostridia bacterium
CCACTTGTTTTAGAGTTCAGGTGTTTTAATGCTCAATTATGCGGTGTTGCCTTAAGCAAACATCTTTTCGTTTTGGAAAGTCCTTCATTTGTTGATGAATACTATATAAAAACATACAATCAATACTATGATCTGCTGAAAAAGTGGTACTCTTCTGAGAAGCATTCCAGTCAAATGAGTATCAGAGTTGCATACGACCTTGTTGAACAAATGGATTCAACCATTCTTTCTCTGCGAAATGCTTTGAATAGTATTACAATTTCATTTATTGACTATAACACCACCTTGAATTATCTAGAATCGTTTGCTAATGAAATAGATGATGTATATATTTATTCTTCCTTAAGAATGGCAATGAAATCATTTATCGATGTATTCGTAAAGAACAAGGGAAACCTTAATCGTTTGTATTTGGTAAACGCATTAAGATCATTTTACTCTCTTATGCCTAAAAGCGAAAATATGCTGAGCTTTGCATCATGGCATCGAAGATTAACAAGAATTCTTGAAGACTCCGCTACAATAACTATTGATGATGAATACTATTATTGGGTATTATGCGATTTCATTATAGATAATGCGCAAGGTTATCTTGACGCAGTTTCAGCTTTATCCTTAAAAAACTTCAGCACCTCAAAAACCATGAAGAGCGTTGAAGAGATGCGAACTATCTATGAAAATCTACCCAATGACCAATATGCAAAGCAGTACATTAAAAATCTTCACGAAAGAGAATGGGACAACCTTATGGAAATGGAGTGACGCCTTATGAACAACAGTGAATACAATCAACTCCTTGCCGATACAATGCTTATGCCATTTATCGCTGTCGATTTCAACCAAAACGATCTGCTGTGCAATTATGTCAAAGCATATTCAAGTCTTATATGCGGTGCAAAGCTCGGTAGCGAAAGCAATCACAAACAATCAAAAAAAAGAACTGACTGAAGCACGAAAAAGCATTCTGAAAAGATTCAGTCAGGATTCGCGATGGGGGCATCTTGATGACGCACAAATGCTTGCGGACGCTTTCTATCCGGGCTACAAGCTTATGAAATACTATGATCCGGACAGACACGATCTTGGAAGATTTTATCTTCATCACATCAACGACGTAGCACGCACATTTATCACATTCAGGGACGGGCTGGTATCGGTACGCTCGTGGTCAGATGATACAGAAAGACTGCTGAACAACTATGACGGACTCCATAAGATCGAACTGTGGAATTATGTCACGCGTACCATTACACCTGATCTTTTCATCTCAGCGGCATACATAAACTTCGGGGTGACAGAACCGGAAATGCTTGTCAATGTGCCCAACCTGCTGGCTCTCGCAGATGTCCCGCTCAACAACATTCTGAAAAAAGGAGTGGCCGAAACACATCTCCACATGAATGCCGGTCTGTCATACAGCGATGTGTGGAAATGCTGTACCGAACTATTTGACTGCAAAGATAAAACTTCTGAGCTTTGGTTCTGTACTCTATTCCGTATTTACTCGGCAATGTTTCTGGAAAGCAGTTCGGGGACAAGCTTTGAACGTTTCCTGACCGATTCTCTGGACGAACACTTGCGTATGAATTTTTATCAAGAGTTCAGGTCATGCTGTACTGCAAACAAACCAAAGACAGAAGAACTGTCGCGTTTCAAAGAAATGCTTTACCGCACATATCAGACAGGAGAACGTTCCAACCGAGACGTACTTCTGGACACGGTTTTCAGCAAATATGCACAACAAGGAACATCATCAGAGATCATCTGGTATTTCAAGCTTCTCAGCTATCTGAACAGCAGCTATGATACTGAATTGTGCCGGGAGCTGATGATGTACGTCAGATATAAAAGAGAATATTTCAAGGATAAGGTTCAGCAGAACGTGATCGGCGGTCTGGATTATTTTCAGAACATATACAATAGCGCTACCAATTTTCTCTATGACCCGCAGCTGCCATTCAGCGTCATAAGGGAAAACGCTTATTATTCCATTTTTGAAGAACAGTGCCGCACAGGAAATCTGAAAGTCCTTGAGGTCAAAATCTCTCCCAAAATAATATCCAGCTCGCGTACTACCCTGACAAGTATTGAAGAAATTCAGCAAAAAACACTTGCACAAATCAAGCTTATCCTCAAGGCATACCGAAGATATATTAATGACAGGGTCGAACGCAGTGCTGACCCTGAAAAGCTTATATTTCCAAAGCTGGGACTGGTGTACCATTTCATCAAGCAGAATGACTGCGACAACTTTAGCGGATATAGTTGCATAGTAAAAGACCGCTCGCAGGAATTCGACTGCGTTGATTACAGCACGATGCGAATACTAAACATACGATTTGCCGAAGCATTGAACCGGCTTATCGAAAAGTATCCACTTATTTCTGATTATGTAGTGGGTATCGACGCGGCATCTTTGGAAAACTCGGCAGAGCCATGGGTATTTGCTCCGATCTTCAGAGAGTTCAGACCCAGCAATTACGTTTTGCCGGTTTCACTCAAAACGGGACATAGAATACATAACATAGGGCTGACATACCATGTGGGCGAGGATTTCAGACATATTATTTCAGGGCTTCGCCATATCGACGAAGTATTGACGCACTTTCATTACTGCGCCGGCGACAGATTAGGTCATGCGATCGCCCTCGGAGTTGATATCGATAAGCTCATAGCTCAGAACAGAGTGGTGGTACTGCCTATAATGGAGCATCTGGAAAACCTACTGTGGCTGTGGAGCAAGAGCAAAAGCTCAAGCGTTTCCACTGCACCTCAAAATCTTGAGTTTCAGATAATGGATACCGCCAAAAAGATCTACTCAGATATTGACGGCGTAAGCGTATATATGCTGTGGCAGGTCTATAATGAGAAATTCAAATTTCTTGACTCCGATAGACTTGCAGAATTCAACAATGAAAAGTTGTGTCAACTCAATCCGTGTAACACTGATAAAACGATCGTCTGGGATATGGATAAGCTGCTGTATTCGCATTTTTGCCCCTGCCGTTTTGAGAAACATCATGAACCGATATTTATCAGAATAAGCGATGAGGAGATCAGAATGTGCAAGGAACTTCAGAAGGAGTTACGGTCGAAGGTAGAGAACCTCGGAATATATGTCGAAACCAATCCCAGCTCCAATCTGGCAATAGGCGATATCGACAGCGTGTTTTCACACCCAATTCTTAACCTCAACCACTCCGGCTTGGGTCTGAATGACTCTGATGATGCGTGCGTCCTGACAACAATAAACTCGGACGATCCCATAATATTCTCTACAAACGTCGAAAATGAGATCGCCTATATTTACTATGGGCTTCTTAATGCTGGCTGCAAGAGAGAAAATGTGCTTAACTGGATAGACAAGATCAGAATGCATGGGATCAACAGCACGTTTGTCAAATACGAAAAATCGTATTCCGAAATGGCTGATGATTTTGACGAAATCCAGACATATTGTATCTGAACAGGATAACTATGCACAGGAAATTAAACATACAAAAGGTGAATCACTAATTCGGTGTAATATCTGAAAAAGCTCCAATAAGACTGCTAGCTGAAAGCAATAAGCGCAGTTTCACAGGGTGTTTCCTTCAAAGCCGGAAATGCCAGCATATTCAAAAAACGTTCGTTTTTCACACAAAAAATAAAGCCCCGGATTTTATGCAAATTCGGGGCTGAAACTGTGCGAAAACTTCTGCGGAAATCTATGTGCGGATAACGTTCGTTTTACGAAGAGCGCAGGTTCTTGTAGAGGGTCGAGGGTTTTACTCCGGTCAGCTCTGTTATCTCCCGGACAGAATACTGTTTCGTGTTGTAGAGCTTCACTGCCTTGCGGATGGCTTCCCGGTCAACCGGAGGTCGTCCGCCCTTCCTGCCTCTGGCACGAGCGGCGGCTAATCCTTCTTTGGTTCGGTCAGCAAGGACATCACGTTCAAACTGCGCAAGCGCAGACATTAGAGTGAACAGCAGCTTGCCTGTGCTGGTCGTGGTGTCTATGGATTCTTTCAGTGAAACGAGGTTCACGCTTTTCGTATTGAATGTTTCCATGAGCCAGATAAGGTCTTTAGTGCTCCTGCCTAGGCGGGAGAGGGATTCAACCACAACAGTATCACCCTCTGTTAGCCGCTCCAACAGCTTTTCAAGTTCGGGGCGGTTACGTTTCGTTCCCGTCATCTTTTCGTTGTAGATGAAGTCAACACCGTACTTCTCAAGCATATCAATCTGCCTGTCGAGGTTCTGTTGCTCCGTTGAAACACGAGCGTATCCGAATACGAAATTCTTCATCAGAACTCACCGCAATAGTCGTAGGCGCACTCGTCGAGAATCTCGGAAAGCGCCTTCTCAAATTCGCCGGGTTGATAAAGCATTTCTTCGATTTCCTCAACAAAGTAGCCGTAGAATAAAAGCAGGTCAATGTCCTCTCTATTTATTCCAATGCTTGCGGCGAAGTCTTTGAGCTGTTTCACATCCTGCGGCTCATGGTTGTTTGGGTCGTGATAATCCCAATAGCTGCTGCGCAGAAAGCGGTAGTCGAAAGCGTACAGATTTGAGGTGTCGAACAAACCTCGCTCCATTGCGCCCGTGCCGTCAATCTTGATTATGTCGCCGCAGTTGGTGTCAATCTCGGTATGCTCAAAACCGAGTATGCCGAGCCGAGTAAGCGAGCGGTCAAGAATTGCCTCGGTGCTTGCATAGATGTAGAAACCATACTTCTCATAATGATACAGCGCAAGCGGATTATCGCCCTTGACGAAGTAGATGTTGTTACGGTCGTCAAGAATCGTAAACACAAAAGAACCCTCGACAAGCTCCGCCATCTCACCAATGGATTTCATGTCGAGGGATTTCTGTTGTTCAAGAAGTTGCACCGCTATGTAGCTGTCGGTCTTAATGGGCGTGTTCGGGAGTTTCATCTGGGAGCGGAGTGTAAGGTCATTATGCAGTACGCCGTTATGTGCAAGAGCGAATTGCGTTCCATTCACCAAACCCGAAAATGGGTGGTTGTTGCGGTTGTCGAGCTTGTTCCCTTGCGTTGCCATTCGGGTGTGACCCATAATAACATTCGCGTCCTCGCGGAGCTTCAGATGAACCTTGTGAGCGGCAAACGGGCGCTTGAAAACAGTGAGTTTGCCACGGGAATTGTAGGCGAAGCCGGTAGCGTCCGTTCCTCGCTCCTCACATTCCTGCGAAAGCACACGCAAGACCTTCTCGCGCTGTTTAGCGTTGAGGGTGTGGTTATAGTCGATTAAGCCAAATACTGCGCACATATCAATCTTCCTCCTTTACATCGACGGGTGCGTTTACATAGAGCTGGCGCTCTTTGAGATAGGTGATAAGCTCGGAACAGTATTCCTCATCAAGACCGCCTACAAAGTCAGACCAACTAATTTTGGATATCTCTGAATCCGAGTATGTCAGAGCCATGTCGCAGATAGCGTCAACTAACTCTAGCGTTGCAATAAGGGTGTTATATTTCAAAGTGCCTCGGAACATTCTGAACTCAATTGTGCTCCAGTTGGTTATATTCACACAAGCGTAACGCCCGTTGCAGCCCTTTTTAGCGTCCTCAAGGATTTCCTTGGGATTATTCTTGTAGCCATAACGAGCCGCCCAGCGGTTCATCTGGTATTCAGTGCGGCGGCTGAATTTTAGCAGCTCATTCCAGTGGTGCTCAACAAAATAAAGCACCCGGGAAATGCACTCGTCTTGTGCTTCCCGGGTGTTGCCGAAGGCTGTTCTGTTGACGTGGACGTGAAGCCCACAGGTGCTGGTCTTGTGACTGCGATAGTACATGTGGATTGCGGATTCCATGAGGTCTGCCCAGGGCATTTGGGTCTTGTGGTAGCGAAGTGTCATAGGGTGTGTGACAATTTCCATTCCGTCATTAAGCGAGCCGTCGGACTTAATGTAGATGTGTTCCGCAAGCCTGTTGCCGATACCCAGAAGCGTATCAGCGTGGTCGCTGTCCTTGCCGCCCTCGTCGATTTCAAGTTCCACGCCATAATAGCGCTTCGAGTCACCAAAGAAGATGGGATCGGGCTTGTAGCTGTATTCGTGAATGGAACTCTGGCAACGCTCCTCATAACAGCGGTCGCAGTAGGGATAATCGTCGTCATCGTCGTAATTGGCGTAGTCGCGATGAATGATTCTGCCGCAGCACTCGCAGGTGGTGTAGTAATCGTCATAGCAGCGCTGACAGAGCGGCATATTGTCCGAGCCGGCGTTGTCATCAGCCCAGATTCGTTCGCCGCAGTGTTCGCAGGCGACGGTTTCGTTGTGGTAGCAGTCGGGGCAGATCAACTTTCCTTGCATTTCGTAGTAGTCCTCGGTGTCAAGCTCTGCGCCGCAGCAGCTGCAAACGAGGCGGGTGTTTTCGGTTTTGTTGTCCATGGTGTGTTCCTCCTAAAATCAGTATTCTTCTGCCAAAAGCATTGTGGTGTGAATTTCGTCGTCAATGACGAAAATCTTTGCCGTGATGGGGTTGTCCGTACGGAATTCAAGCTGGCGCTTGTAGGGCGGCTGTTCCTGCGAATGGGTGATGTGCTGTGTCGTGCCGTCTGTTGTGAGCTGAAAGACTTGCAGGTAGTCTTTTTCCTCGACTTCCATGCTGTCAACCAAATCCCAAAGGATTATCTGGAGCATGAGCGGCACTGTGGTGGTTACGCCCCGTGTGGCGTAGCGTGGGTTGGTGAACATATTTACTCCTTTCCCGGGCATAAAAAATCCCCGAAGCCGTGAAAGCTTCGGGGAAATTACTATGAGCCGTTATATACGGATAGCTCATATATAGCTACATGAAGATAATATATAACTGAAATTTACGACCATTGCAAACGAGATATCAGAATTTCCACTGAATTTCTATCCTGTCCTCCCACAGCAGCACCTTGCTGATAAACTGCCCCGCGATATCCCGTTTGGTTTCCATGGGCATTTCGGTGAACTCGTCTATCAGAGGGATCAAGTCCTGATACAGCAGCTTCGGCTTAGACGAGCCGCCCAGCTTGTCCAGCTCCTGCTGAGCCTGCTCCCGCTGGGTTATCAGCCGCTCCAGCCGCTCCTCAAGGACTTTGCTTATTGCCGCAGAGGTTTCCGCGATTTTGTCCACAAGGTTATCTATCTGGGAGTTCAGCGTTTCCAGCTGCATTTTCAGCTTGTTTGCCTTCGGAGAGCTTTGCGGCTTTTTCTCGTCGATGACTATATCCCGTATCTCGTCGAATTTCCGCTGCAATTCAGTATAAACCGCTTCTTCCACATCAACGATCTCCGGCTTTCCGTCAATTCCGCCGCACAGGTGGAGATTCGCCTTGCCGGTGCAGTAAAAGTACTTTCCGCCCATCGCCCGCATGGAATAACCGCATTTCCCACACTTGATAAGCCCGGTCAGCCATGAATACGCGCCGCTCTTGCCCTTTTTTATCTGGGAATTTCCGTCCAGCTTATACTGAACCTCCAGCCACAGATCCGCGGGTATGACCCCGTCATGAAGTCCCAGCGACAGTACATGGTCATGCACATCGGTGTACTTGCGCTCGTTAGACTCCCGCCTGCCGTACAGGAAACACCCCCGTTGCCCGGTGAAATCCTCCACCGGGTTGGATATCTTCGCGCCCTTGTCCTTGAAATAGCGGTAGACCTCCACGTCAGCGCAGACGTACACCGGGCTTCTCAGCAGGCGGCTGACCTTGCTGCTGTCCCACGCCGTTCCCCCAGGTGAAGCAATCCCCTGCTCGTTCAGCGTTTTCACAATATCCCCGAGGGAACAGCGGCTTTCCCGGTAGGCGTTGTAGATATACTCCACGGTGGAAAGCTGCTGATTTGGAACAAGCACCGAAGTCTTTATTCCGTCCAGTTTTGTGGGTATCTTGTCGAACCCGAAAATCGGCACACCGCCTAGATACAGCCCCTTTTCCCCCCGGGCGTAATAGTTGTCCTTTACGCGCAGCAGGATATTTTCCCGTTCCAGCTCCGCGAAAACCATGATTATTCCCAGCATGGCGCGGCCTATCGCAGTCGAGGTATCAAAGGTTTCGACGGTGGACGCGAACTCCACGCCGTACTTCTTGAACACCTCCATGAGGTTGGAAAAATCGTTCAGAGAACGGCTTATTCTGTCCAGCTTGTATACGACTATCTTCTCAATGCCGCCGCTCTTTATGTCAGCCAGAAGCGACTGGAACTGCGGACGTTCGAGGTTTTTACCGCTCCAGCCCTTGTCCGAGTAGATTTTATATTCACCGTCGCAGCAGCGCTTGCAGGCTTCTATCTGGGTTTCTATTGAAATACTGTCCTTTTTGTCAACGCTCTGCCGGGCGTAAATTGCCGTCATTTTATCACTTCCTCTGCCGTCAGTTTATGCCGATTTTCTCAAGTATTTTTCACTGTGGTATTTCAGAAGCTGCTTGTATATCTCCCGAGCGGCGTTAATCCTCATCTGCTCCCGCTTGGAATCGGAAGAGGTCACGGTGGTGGTTATTGTGTATGTAGTCATAGTAATGGCTCCTTTCATCATTTTATTATGGTGTTGGGGAGGTTGTATGTTTTTACTCCATTGCTATAATATATTATTGAAATCCGGAAATATGACCGGGCTATGTTAATTCATGAATACAAGCATTTGGGGTAGAAAGTAATTATATATTATATAAAAAAACTTTAATAACCTATCAAATCAGATTTTGGCATTTCATAATTAAACATAATAATACAAACACTTCAAAAGGAGTAGAATTCAATGTTTAACGAATACGACGACATGGTCACCATTGAAGAGCTTTGCTATATGCTTCGTATAGGAAGAAACAAGGCTTATGAACTTCTCCGCAGCGGAAAAATAAAGGCATTTAAAGAAGGAAAGCTGTGGATGATACCCAAACCTGCTGTTATCGACTATATTTCCAGAAGAGGACAGTAAAAACGGCTCAGAACGCAATATCGTTTTACCGACATATAGTCAGGCAGCTTTTCCGCGCTGTCCGCAAGAAGATACGGCTGTTTCCCTAGTCACCCATAGCCATCTGATATGCAACATCTCTGTCAAGCTCATCTATCAGATTAAGCACATACTGTCTGAACCGGTAATGATCTGCTGGTCCCTCACTGAACATTTTGCCATCAAGAAAGCTTACGGTATTTATAACAAAGTGAAGATGAAGATGATTTGTATTTTCATGTACAGAAAACATTATCTGATATTTGTCGCTATAATATGAACTTATCCGGTATGCCAGATAATAAAGCTCCCGCGGCATAAAATAATCAGCTTCAGGACTTACTATAAAATGCCTGACTAACCGCCCTGCGGTTTTGCGGAAATACTTTTTTACATACATCATCTCATTGAAGGCGTTAAGAGGGTCAATGTTTATTCCGCCATAATAGGAACACAATAAAGGCTTCCTTTCCTTGTCCGTAATGATATATTTAATAAGGTTCTGCATTGCATCAATGCGGCTGTAATCTGCATTCACAATTTTAATGATGTCTGCCATATAAAATCCACGTCCTCTCTGAGTCTGTTTATTATGTCCTCTGTCTGCAATGCTTTCGGTGTTGTGATTATAAAAGCCGCCTCTTTTAGTCTGCACATCATTTCAGGGTCAATAGCTGTCGGGCTGCCATTGATAAGAGTATTTACTATATACCGATTCAGGTTTACTCCCATTGCTGCTGCCTCCTTTTTGATTTGCTCCAACTCTTCATGCTTTAATCTTATAGATATTGTAGTTGATGTCTGTTTATTTGATGTCATTTGATAAACCTCAGTTTCTGTAGTACTTTTTCCCTTAGGTACATGCATACTATAACAGTATGCATTAGCAGGATAACGCATTTGTGTTACAGCGTTACCCTTATTTATTAGTTAATAGAATATATTATTTTTGATTATTATATATCTGTTAGTTGTAATATAAAATCCGGCAGGTGGTGTTCTGCCTAGATTTCATACGGTTAGCTTTTTTATCTCACGTGTGGTAGTCTTTCTCAACTCCTCCCGGCAAACAGATAGGGGATAACGACCATATATAGTTATAAAAATATATTGCAATAAATATAATAGTTTTCAAATGTACTAAGTGTATTTTTTTTAGAATTAAGTACATTAAGTACACTTGAATTATTAATTTTTATTGACTTATTTTAAAAAATATGATATACTTTTTAAAGGCAATGACATCATGGTAGGTACAGTTACACACACGACAGGAGGAAACTGATATGAACTTTCTGGACACAGAGCCCTTTATTCTTGACATTCATAAGCGGCCGATTTACATTTCAGTGATGCGATGCCCCAATATCGACCAGGCAATTATCAAGAAAGGTAATTATCCCTTTAATCTGCGATTCTGCCGAGTCGTAGACTTTCCGGCGGATAAACAGATGCCTACCTTTTCACGGCAGGTGGTGTATACCGACATATATAGTCGTATCTCAATAAAAACTACTGATCCGCCCGGTACGGAAAAAGTGTTCGCCGACAGCCGGGGAACAAAATTTCAGCTTCCGACATACCACTATTACGCAGTGCTGGATTTCAGCGGCGATAAACTGCTCCAGCAGAGCATACGTCCCAGATTAACTATAAACAAAGACCTTGCTAATTATATTGCTGAAAAGACTCAGATAAAGAATAATCTGTCCGAAACAACGGAAGATGTTGCAGAGAAGATTTTTAACGGCGACGAATACCCTCTTGGCGAAAATGACCTGTGCTTCTATAAAAGAACTTTGTGCCGTAAACGTATCACACTTCTCACGACTATGGTAGGAGATGAACCGAAGAAAGAGGTATCATACGAGAAAATCGCCAATTACTGCCTTGTACCAATTGAACTGGAAGCACACCATTATTACGACCACACACAAGAAGTTCTGGTACTGGCGGCGATAAGTCCGGAATTCATGCAAATATACAAGATAAAAATACCTAGTGACGATGTTGAGAGCGTTGCCAAAACAGCCAGAAAAGAATACCCCATGCTGTATCTCAACCCGGATTTCAAGCGGGCGGACAAATATGTTTCAGCTAGTGTTTCAATTCAGATGAAGTCAGCTCCAACGACCAACATATACCATCATTCCGGGTGGATAAAATATGTGTCGGGATATGACGCAAAAATGAACCCGATCTATGCCTACGGATACGTCAACGACATGATTGACCCAAGCAGTACCATAACCTGCGAAAGCGGAAAAAGGCTGGTGTATTCCCAAGATATCACCCGCTGTGATTCATTCTATCACGCAATGAGAATGCTGTTGTTATCGGAAAATATGGCAAAGACTCTTCCGCTCTTTCTTTTTGCTCATCTTGGGATAATGTATCGGCTGTTTGAAAATGCAGGGTTTCCGCCCAGATTTGTGCTGTTCCTGTGCGGAATGACCGGCAGTCTGAAAACCTCGGTAAGCAAGGTTTTTTTCAGGATACTGAAAGACAGCGCTAACGATATTCCCGCCAACTTCAACGACACGATGACCGCTCTGGAAATAAAAATGGGCAGTACCTACGACGAAGTACTGCTCGTGGACGATTTCCGCCCCTCTGCTTTAGGAACGGAATCCTTGAAGCTGCGGGGAAATCTTGAAAAACTGATAAGATACTATGGTGATGGCATCGGCAAGGGCAGAGGAAACATTGACCTCAAGCTGAGGGAGGAATTCAAGCCGCACAGCGTATGCGCAATGACCGGAGAATACATACACGGATCTGCTTCATCGCTTCAGCGGCTTCTTATAATCAATATTGACCGCAAAACCTATAATCCTGATCTGCTGAAATTCTATCAGGATAATCCGATGTATTATCTTACTCATATAAGGTTTTTCGTTGACTACCTTACCGAAAAATACGCGGACGTAGTAAACTACATCATGGTGAATTTTCCGGTAAAGCGCAGGAATTATGAGATATCAATACGCTCAAAGCGCCTTGTTGATGCAGCGGCTTGTCTGGAGCTTACCGGAGAGATATTGCTGAACTTTTACGCAAACGAGAAAAATCTTGTGTGCAAGACGGATATTCATACGCAGCTTGAGGTCTGGAAAAAAGTAATTCTGGACACAGTAATGGACAGCGATGAACAATCCCGGCACATGGAGCCTGCTGATATGTACTGCTATGCCTTGACGCAAAGTATCAGGAACGGTAGATTGAAGATCTGCGATGAGAAGCCGGATAAAGAGCTGCCTGCGGATTTCTGCGGGTTCATCAACCGCAGCAGGAAAACACTGTCTGTTCACCCTGTGACTGCATATACTGAGGTCTGCCGGTTCTGGTCGGACAACGGACGTTCCTTTGTGACCTCTGATAAGTCCGTCCGGCAGGAGCTGCTTGTGTGCCGGTATATACGCAGCCAGCATGAAGCAGGCGTTGAGAAAACCGCCCAGACGGTACACATCGGAAATTCTCAGCTAAGAATGCTGGTGTTTGATCTGGAGAAACTAGAAAGGGAGTACGGGGAAATTCAAGGTATCAAAGAAGAAAAAAACTGAGTTGAATGTGAAGATTATTTCTGCTTGTCATATTTGTCCCACAGTACGCATATATTCCACCAGAAAGCATAGGCGGCAAAGCCGCAGTATTTTGCAGGAGGACAGAGTTATGCGCATGGTAACATTCACGAAAAAGAAAGTAAAACGCCTGACAGTGATAGGGTTTCTGGTGGCGGCAACTGCTGCGGCTGGGATAGGTGCGATAGTCACATCAGTGGGAACGCAGGCGCAGGAACGGCTGCTGCCGATTTACAGCGTTGACCGGGGGGACAATAAGATAGCACTCACCTTTGACGTGGCGTGGGAGAACTCCAACACGCAGGAGCTTATCGACATTCTGGACGAATACGACGCCCGGGCTACCTTCTTCATCACCGGCGACTGGTGCGACCGCTACCCCGATGATGTCCAGCAGTTCGCAGCCGCAGGTCATGAGATCGCGAACCACTCCGACCAGCACCCACATGTTGAGGGTATCAATGTCAACGACCTCATCAACGACACCCGGGAGGCTTCCAACAAGATAAAATCCCTCACCGGAGAGGAACCCGCCCTCTACCGTGCGCCCTACGGCGAGTACGACAACTCCCTTATCACCACCATTGAAGGTATGGGAATGAAAGTTATCCAGTGGGACGTTGAAGGGATTGATACAGATGGAAAACCGCTCCCCGAGCCGATTTACGAAGCTTTGGGGAGCGGTTGATTTGTTATTCGGTTTGTTTAAAGCAGATCTAAGATCATGTCCTCCGTCCACAGTTCAGTCGGAAAAACAGAAACATCTTCCTTGTGTTTCCTAATGATCCTGACGGGTTCAACCGTGTTGTCATAGACATGAAGTATATCACATAAAGTCAGGCTCTTCCCTAGAACGTGTGGGTAAGAAAGAGCAAAAGCTGTAAAAAAATAAAGCGCCACGGGACTCCTCCATATGTTATACTTGAAATTGTCTAGAAATCAAGGACAGGAGTGGAGCTCCGTGACAGTTTCAAGTTTAGCAAAAAAGTTGGTTGGTGTTAATAACATCGTAATAGAAAATGTAGAATTGGAAGCAACATCTGTCGGCGAACAGATTGTCATTCGGGCAAGACCCAGAAAGAACGCCCAGTTTCGGTGCGGCGTCTGCGGTCGGAAATGCTCCCGCTTCGACCACGGGAAAGGTCTGCGCAGATGGCGAGCACCGGATTTGGGTGCTGGAACAATGATTTTCATTGAGGCAGAGGCTCCCAGAGTCAACTGTCCGGATCATGGTGTCGTTGTGCAGCAGGTTCCCTGGGCACGGCACAAGTCCAGATTTACCCGAAGCTTCGAGGATACCGCCGTATGGTTATCATTGCACCTGTCACGAAAAGCGATTGCCGAGTATCTGCAGATCAGCTGGGATACCGTCGGACCCATGATTACCAGAGTGGAGCAAGAACTGTCCGCAGGACGGAGCCGGTTTGACGGGCTGGTGAATATCGCGATCGACGAAACCTTTTACAAGAAGGGGCACAAGTATCTCACGCTCATTCTGAATCATGATACCAACGCCGTCGTTTGGGCAGGAAAGGGCTATGGCAAGGCAGTCTTAGAGCAATTCTTTACACTGTTGACACCGGAACAACGCCAGCGAATCCACCTTGTATCCGGCGATGGCGCTCAGTGGATCAAGAACACTGTATATGCTTACTGTCCGAACGCAACCTTCTGCATTGATCCATTCCATGTAGTTTCCTGGTGTACAGAGCTTCTGGATGCAGTGCGCAAAGAGGAATGGAACAAGGCGAGAATGGAACTTGCCGCTGAACGAAAAGGGCAGCCAAAGCGCGGACGCGGAAGGCAGAAGGGTGGTCAAACTGAGAAGACTGCTGCGGAACAGCGGGTTGAAATAGTCAAGTCAGCCAAGTATCCACTGCTCATGAATCCGGACAACCTGAACGAGCGCTACAAGACCAAGCTACAGCAGATCCTGCTTAGGGATCGCAGACTGGCCACGGCGTATCGGCTCAAGGAGGAGCTGCGGCTCATTTTCAAGTTACCTGTCGAGGAAGTCGGCGCGGCAATTGAGAAGTGGCGAAGGAGGGCGTGGTCATGCAGGATACCACAGTTTGTAGAGCTACAGCGCAAGATCAAGCGGCACAAGAACGCCATTCTTGCCACAATCCGCTACGGGATTTCCAACGCACGCATGGAGGCGACAAATAACAAGGTGAAGCTGACGCTTCGAATGGCATACGGATTTCGGAACATCGATCATCTGATCTCAGCCATCTTTCTCAGTTGCGGAAACCTCCCAATCTATCTCCCCGGCCGTCACCCCCTCCCTGCGACCCACACTTTGTAGTGATGACTCTAAAGTCATCAGTTCTTTTATGTTTGCCAGCGACTTGTAGTATCGGCTTTTTATCTTTTCTTTATCAACATCATGACCGCCGGACGCGACCCTTGCTTCTACTCTGGCAACATTGACAAGCGGATCAATAGTCAGAACGAAAATGCACTTGATGAAATATCCTTCGCTTTTTGCTTTTCTCTGAGCCGTTAGGAACGGCAAGCACCAGCAGCATTGGCTTTCTAGGGACACGCTGAATAAAGCGAAGCGTATCAGATTCAGACCTGTGAGTTAGCGCGTTTGAGCGGGTCGAATCTGATTTATTCAGCGTTTCCCTAGTCGACATAACGCTTTTCTCCGTTTGGATACTCTACATAAGTACGCTTGGAAACCGTGTCGTAATGTGCGACAGGCTTTTTACAGAATTTTGCTTTCTCTATGGCTGATCTTACAGCCTGCTTTGCTCTTGCGTCCATTTCAGCATCTGTTTTCGATACCACGCTGCTTGAATTATCTGAGGATATTACTTTAACCGAATATTTCGTTGTTCTTCTGATTTTAATATCACTCATGCGATCATACTCCTTTCGCAAATGGCTGTTTTCATCTTTATTATACTACAATCACTGCAAAATGTCAATGTAATACTAATCTCCATAATTTAACCGCCTGTAAGGCGGCTAGTCAAAACCAAAGGTTTTGACTGGAGAAGTATTGAACGGCTTATCCCCGCTGCTTCGCAGCGCCACCGTTTCACGGTGGTATTAAACGATGATTTTATCCATCGTTTAATGGGATAATAGTATAACATATTGTCGGTCCGGTGTCAATCGAAAAATGAAAAATAGATTTTTGACAGTTTCATGCCTTGTGCTAAGCTGCCTGATTTCTGCAAATAATTTTCACCCTCTGCTTTCTACGGCAGAGGGTGATTTGTTTATGACGCGGGGTGGTTTGGCGGATACCATGAAGATGAAAAAATACAAATGGCTCAGTCAAACGGATATTTGTATC
>CAMCFA010000069.1 GCA_945873955.1 uncultured Clostridia bacterium
AACATTCACAAGGCTTATAATATCCAGCTTTCCTGTTGCGCCGTTTACCACCCATGCGTTATTGTTCACCGAATCATACGATACTATCTCAGCAACGCCGCCGTCCTTATTCGACACTCCTGTAACATAAGAGCCGAGCTTCTTTAATGCAACAGCATTATCGTTTTCAAAGCCCTCGGTTTTCAGCATGGAGTCCTGCGTAGGCTTCTGGGGCTCCTCCGGATCTTCGGTTTCACCGCCGGAAACTTCTTTGTTTTCAGTCCATTCACCGTCTGCACTGCTGTGGGGTGCGTTTGCGTTGATGAATTCCTGCTTATTCTCCTCTGGAAGGTCATTCCATACAAGCAGCGAGAAATCAGCGGCATTATTGTCTGTATCGGAGAAATTGGTTCTGCGCAGCGACTTCTGCTTGGAAATATCAGTCGTTGCGGGAGCGTCGCCTTCACCGACATTCTGGAAGTCAGTTACTCTTGTAGAAATAGCGTCGATACGTTCTTCGCCATTATACAAATAAATCTCCACAGACTGATCATTATCAATGACCTGTTCCCATTCCATATCAAAGCTTTCGAGAGTAAATACCGCCATAGACTCCGGCTCTGCCTCACAGCGGACAAGGAAGGAGCTGTTCGCCTTGATGGTGCCGGTAAGCGCGAGTTCCTCAACCTTTACCGAACCATCACTCTGCCATGTGGAACCGTTATGCTTTCCTTTGGAGTTCTCTCTGTTGGAGGAATATGTAATTTTGTAATTCTCAAGAGAAATATCTGCACTGGTAGGATTATAAAGCTCAATAAAGCTGTGCGAGAACGGAGTATCGCCCTTTCCGCCGCCTCCATATATCTGGTTGATCACGATGTGGTCAGGAGCAGCCGCAGACGCTGCTGTCGGCAGCACGGCAAGTATTGAAGCGGCTGTCAGTAGTCCTGCAAGACATTTGTTTGCTTTTCTCATGTTATACACATTTCATTATTTTTTTCCGGGAATTGCTGATCAAACCCAGACAGAAGAATGACGCCATGCTGTCGAGTATATTATCAGCGGTAATGCTATCAGCAAACAGTTCCTCGGATACATTATAAATTTTACCATGTAATGTGTTAATTAGTCTATCTCAAAAGCGTTAAATGTATTTTAAATACAGCGAAATGAAGGTTATTCTGTGAATATGGATGAAAAGTAATACAAGCGAGTCAGTAAACCTTCAACTAAAAATCTTTAGGCAAAACTGGTCAATATAGATGAAAACCGCTCCCCGAGCCAAACGCTGACTCCAAGAGCGGTTTTCTTTTATTTCAATCGATTCTGAAACTAAGCAGTTAGAATTGAATAAACATCAGCAAATAATACTAATTCTTAATCACCTTATAGACTTTGTCTATAGGTTGATAAGGAAATAGTATAAGGCGCAGGCTAAAAAAGAACTGATATTTATTTTCTGACCAGCATTTTCAGCTTTTCCGCGTTGGCATGGCGGTTTATGAACGGCTTTGTGACCAGCCGCATGACCCAGCAGAACGGCAGCATTACCGGCGCTTTTTTCAGCACGGGGTACTGCCGTTTCATGTGCTCAAAGGTCGGGAACAGCAGCCGCAGGAAGTACTGTTTCTTCCCGGCGCGTTCCATGTCGTTAGATATCATGTTGGTAACGGTGCCGTAGGTACCGCTGCCCAGTATGTACTGTTCCAGCTCTTTGGTCTGTTCCGTGTGGGGGCGCTCCCCGAACCACACTTCCGAAAGCTCGACAAGCAGACCTGCCCTGCCGGCTTTCCCGGACGGCTCCAGCATTGCAAGGGCTTTTTCGCGGTCGATATGCATTTCAGAGTTCAGGCAGACCCACACGTCCATCACCGTGCGTATCCCGGTGCCGCTTTCGTCAAGGTGCTTTATCGCGTGCGCCAGAATGTACGCGAAGAAAGCGTCCTCGCGGAAATCGAACCGCAGTCCGCCGGCTTTTTCGCACATACTCCACGGGTCGCTGAAAACGACCTCGAACTCGCGTCCCTCCGCGCCCATAAGCTCCCGGTGTACCTCAACGTTCATCACCGGCGGCTTGAAATATACGTCGTGGTGTTCGTAGTCGAAATGCTCGCAGGTGTAGCCCAGAGCCAGCATGATATCCCTTGCCTTTTGGGCATTCTCCGGGTCGATGAGTATGTCAATATCCGACATCGTGCGCATATCCGTCTGCGGGTACAGCCCCTTTATAATGCAGCCTTTCAGCGGGAGAAAACGCACTCCGCCCGCTGTGAACGCAGCGCTTATCGTTTCAAGCTCCGCCTGCTGGGTGATGTCCTTGACGAGAGCCTTGTCCCGTACCTGCCGCCACTTTGCCGCAAGCTCTCCGGCAGGCGGGGATTTCAGCGTTTCCGCGGCGTAATAAGCCATTCCCGCTACGCTGTGATTCTGCGCCAAACCAAATATCCGGGAGAAATCGCACCCCTCCGGCAGCTCCTGAGCGGGTTGTCCGGAAAGCAACCCTCGAAGCAGTCTAATGAGATATTCTTGATTTGTCATTTTTCTTCGATAACTCCGTCCTTTAAAGTAAGCTGTCTGCCGCAAATCTTCAGAGCAGCGGGTCGGTGGGTGACTATCAACACCGTTTTCCCGTCCATCGCGGAGATGTTCTCCAGAAGCTTCCGCTCCGTCTGCTCGTCCAGCGCGGAGGTAGCCTCGTCCAGAAGCAGAAATCCCGCGCCGCTGTACAAAGCCCTCGCCACCGCGATCCGCTGCGCCTGCCCCTCGGACAGCCCGCAGCCGTTCTCTCCGATACGCGTATCCAGTCCATTCGGCAGCTGCGCGATAAATTCCTCGGCGCATGCCGCTTTTGCCGCCTGCATGATCTCCTCGTCGGAAACCTCTGCGTTGCTCATAAATGCGATATTCTCCCGGATAGTGCCGGAAAACAGGCAGTTCCCCTGCGGGACATACGCGAAGATACCACGCGTTTCCTGCCCGGGGGAGAACTCCCCGGAGCCGCCCCAAATCCGTATCGCGCCGTCATTCGGGCGGTATGCGCCCAGAAGCAGCATGAACAGCGTTGATTTGCCGCCGCCGGAAATTCCGGTCAGCGCCGCAGTTTCGCCCCGGTTCAGCGTGAAGTCTGCGCGGGAGATAACGTCCTTTTCGCCGTTTTCATCGTAGGCAAAGCGAAGACCGCTGACCTCAAGGCGCTGAAAATCCGCGTAATCAAGCGTTTTAGCGGCTTTCTGCTCCTCCGGGAGGGATTCCAGCTCGATAACGCGCTCCGCCGAGGCGAGCATTGCGTAGTACTGCGGGAACAGCGACGACAGCCCCGCAAACGGCGACTGTATCTGATTTACGAGCTGCAGTACCGCCGTCAGCGTGCCGTAGGTCATGCCGCCGTTGAAGATGCCGAAAGCGCCCCAGACAAGCGCCAGAACGTACCCCGCCTGAAATATCAGCCCGAACCCCGCGCCGGAGATTATCCCGATAGCGCGGCGCTTCATGCGTATTTTGTAATGCTCCCGCTGATTGCGGTCGTTCTGGCGGAGCATTTTCTGTTCCGCGCCGAAAACCTTGACGACTGCGGCGCTTTCAAGAGATTCCTGCAGGAACGAACGCACCGCGCCCTCTTTCTCCTGAACCTGCCTGTGCAGCCCTTTCAGCCGTCCCCGGAAGAACCTCGTCACTGCGAACACGACAATTCCCGCCGCCGCAAACAGCGCCGCGAACCACGGCTCCAGAAATACCATGATAACGCCCGCGCAGACCAGCCGCGTCACCATGTTCACCGCCGCCGGAACGATATCCGCGATACCGTCAGCGCATATCTTCACATCGGAGAACATACGGTTGAGCAGTTCGCCGCTGTGGTATTTCGTCACCGAGCTTAATTCTGCGGAAAGCAGCTTTCCGAACAGCTTTCCGCGCATATCCATTTCAAGACCGGCGCGGACGTACTCCGACAGGCTGTTGCACACCAGCCGCAGAACGAGCTGTAACAGCACGAACCCGCCAAGCCCCGCCGCATAGCCGAGTATGCCGTACCTGTCGCCGGATACCGCGCTGTCTATGATACCCCGGCAGAGCAGCGAAAACGCCGCCCCCGCCGCCGCAAATACGGCATTCCCGGCGATTATCGCAGCAAGCGCGCCGCGCCGTCCCTTTGTGCGCTCAAACAGCCATGAAACTGCCGCCTTATCCGGCTTTTTTTCCGCCATTAGCTATCCTCCGAAGTTTGAAATATACTCTGCGGATAAAGAAGATGTTCCACAGCTTGACATAAACTCTGTAAGGCAGGCTGCGGGGCGTGAGCTTCTTACCCCTGCGGGTGACGTACGCTGCCTTTGCGATGAGCTGTTCAGGTTTAATTCCGTATTCCGGCGAGAGCTGATTGTCGCCGCACATGGTGAATGTTCCGTCATTCTCTCCGATTATCCGGTGCAGGACGTATTGACCGTTGTCCCGCTGATAGAACGCGATATCCCCCGGTTGGAGCCTGTCCGCTTTTACAAGCGCAACGCTGTCCCGCCCCTCAACGATAAGCGGCAGCATACTGGTACCTCTTGGAAACAGCGTGAATTCACCGCCGCTGTCCAGCACCTCGCGGATAGTGCCGTCGTAGTCCGCGAGCCGGAAACGCTCCTGTTCAGGCAAGGAGCGCCGCCTTTTTCAGCGAGCCGAGGAACTCCGCGATATCCGCCCTCGCCTGCTCCGGGTCAATGTCGTATTCGGCGGTGAGCGCGGCGAGAAGCTGTTCCTCGGTGCGTTCCTGCTGGAGCTGCCGCCAGAGGAATTCCCCGGTATCGTTCAGCCGTATAATGCCGTTGAAGCTGCGGCTTGCCTCGCCAAGAGCCACTACCACATTCTGTCCGCCGACCTTTTTCAGCAGAAATCCGTCTTTTATTTTCATTGGTTGACCTCTTTTCGTAAAATTCTATATTTCTATTATATACAATTGGTTATGTAATGTCAATAACAGCATTTTACATATTTTAGAGGTAATATTGCACAAAAAATCCCACTGTTGTTCATTGATTTGGTAGAATTTTTGTGACAGAGCATAATTGTGCTTGACAGTCCTTTTAAATAAAAGTATAATTGAAAATGTAGGATTATCTTTAATACCCACATATTATTTTTTAGGAGGTTTATTTTTATGAGATTTAGACGATTAATGGCTGCCTCTATGGCGGGCATTATGGCGGTAAGCTCGGCGATTGTTTGCCAGGTTACGGCTGGTGCTGAAGGCGATATTGATTTATCAACAGGTAGTATCGGAAGTTCCATACTAGCAGAGGATGAGTGGAATCCAGGTAATTTAGCTAAGCCTTCATTGTCACTGGACAGCAAGTGGGGTAATGCAGCTTCATTTAAAGGGTATGACAAAATTGAAGTAACCTATACCTGCGAAAATCTTGATGATGTAAATTATGTTTATCTTATTGCTCAGAGTGGAACAGTAGGATGGATTCAGGCTTCATCTTCACCTAAAGCAGAAGGAACACTTACCCTTGACTTAAAAGATTATCAAGAAAAAACATATGAAGCTATTTCCGTTTTGGTTGAACCAAAAAGTTCTTTTGTGATTGGCAATACCTTTGACCCCAAGATTACCATTACAAGCGCAAAGCTTGTTACTGCTGACACCAGAGAGTGGACAGAAACTGAATTGTCAATAGCAGGTCTTCCGACACAAGAAAACAATAGTGAAGTTCCCATTGAGTTAGGAACAGACAAAGACCTTGACATTTCAAAATTCAGCAGCGAAGCAAAGCTGGTAGTGTATTACACTTCTGGGAGTGACGCTGGCTGGGGAAATGTTCAGGTTATCGACAATTCATCAGAATGGACTCCAGCAACCGATGCTTTGCCTTCTAAGGGTGATGGCGTTGCAGCTAGTGGCGAAATACCACTTTCTACCTTTGATGGTATGACCAAAATAGTTTTACAGAACAACAACGATGCTGTGATAACAAAGGTAACTGTAAAGGATGTAAAGTCCGACATTGCTGTAACTGATGTTTCCCTCAACAAGACCACCCTCACATTGACTGAGGGCGACACTGATGATACCCTGATAGCAACAGTATTACCTACTAATGCGACCAACCCCGCCGTTACATGGACATCAAACGATACATCTGTTGCAACAGTTGACGAAAATGGTAAGGTAAAAGCAGTCGCAGAAGGCACCACGACCGTCACCGCAAAGGCTGGTGACAAAACAGCGACTTGCACAGTTACCGTAAACGCTAAGACCTACGACATAACCGTTTCCTCCGCAACCAACGGTACCGTTACAGTTGACAAGACAGCCGCGGAGGGCGACACCGTTACCGTAACCGCTACACCCGATACCGGCTATGAGCTTGACACCATCACCGTAACCGCCGCTGACAAAACAACCGTGGAAGTTACTAACAAAACCTTTACAATGCCCGCACAGGCAGTTACCGTATCTGCGACCTTTAAAGAGATCACAGTGACCGGAGTTACACTTAAGGAATCCACTACAATTATTGTAGGCGGCACAGAAACACTTGCACCGGATATCACTCCTGACACCGCACTTAACAAGGCTGTTACATGGAAGTCCAGCGACACATCTGTTGCAACTGTTGACAGTACCGGAAAGGTAACCGCAGTCAAGGCAGGCACAGCGACCATCACCGCTACAACATCAAACGGCAAGACTGCTACCTGCACGGTTAAAGTAACCGATCAGAAGGTTGATGCAACCGGCATTACGCTCAACAAGTCCACCACTACTATTGAAGCTGGTAAGACGGAAACTCTCACCGCAGTGATAACACCTGATAATTCCACCGATAAGGCAGTATGGACTTCCTCTGATGAAACCATCGCAAAGGTTGAGAACGGCGTAGTTACTGCAATAAAGGCTGGTACAGTTAAAATCACCGCAAAGGCAGGTAGCTTCTCCGCTGAATGCGAAGTCACTGTTACCCCGGCAGTTGTAAATGTTACCGGCGTTACCCTCAACAAGACCACCGCAGAGCTTAAGCCCGAGGAAACTGTGACCCTCACCGCAACAGTTGCTCCCGCAGACGCTACTGACAAGACCGTTACATGGAAGTCCAGCGATGAAAAGGTAGCGACCGTTAAGGACGGCGTTGTTACCGCAGTAGCAGCAGGCACAGCGACCATCACCGCTAAGGCAGGCGATAAGACCGCAACATGCACCGTTACCGTAAAGGCTGCCCAGACATCAACTGATATCGTTCTTTGGGAAGGCAATAAGGAACTGCCCTCTGGTTGGAGTGAGAACATTAAAATCGAGAAGGACGTTTCTGGTTTCGGCGCAGGCACTATCGTTGTAGAGGTTGAACCCGGTTCAGGCGCTCAGATGGCTATAAAGTACCCCACAGGTAAATGGCCGGTTGTTGACGGTCTTAAAGAGTACTATGACGTGACCGGAACAACTATGAAGTTTGAGGTCACCGCCGATGCTATGAAGAAAACCGGCAGCAACAGCATTGCTGTTAGCGGTCAGAACCTGACTGTAAAGAAAGTTACCTTCGTTCCCTCGCAGGCAACCACCGATGATGAAGAAACCGAAACCTCTTACGATACCCTTAAGGAAGAAAAGGTTTCCGATTTCAATACCGAAAACGGCACTAAGGCGCTTTATGTCAAGTCCATCACAAAGGCAGACGCTGCGAAGTACAGCGCATACGAGATAACGGTTACCCTGTCCAACGGTAAGTCCCTTACCAAGACCACAAACAAGTGCTTCAAGGGTTTCAAGTATGAAAATACCAGTGGAGATCCCGTTACCGTAAAAAGCGACGACCACTACTTCATTGCAGTAAAGATAATCAATATCCCTGCTGATATAACTGTCGACAGTGTAACTATCAAACCTGTTGTTGACTGACCTGTATTGGAGGAAAAAACATGAAGAAAATATATGCAAGTCCCGAGATCGAAATAACTGCTTTCAGCACCGAGGACATCATCACAACAAGCGGTGGTGGAATGAACACGGTAGATGATACCTATGACCTTACCGGCAACAATAATGATGTTGTTATGGATATGAACAACGCTAATTGATCACAGGAACATAACGTTTTGGCGGCAGGCATGTGTCTGCCGCCAATGCTTTACGGAATTTACAAAACTGAATGAAAAAACTATACAACCTCTGCGGGCTTCCGGTGGAGTGCGATTTCCGCTTTCCGGTAATGACTGCCCGTGCTGAAAAGTACCTTATCGACAGCACAATTTCTCCGGTGATCTCTATACCATTTTCACAGCAGAACATTGACCGGTTGAAATCACGACAGTCTGACCTGACCGATGATGACTGCGAAATAATAAACACTGCCGAGAGTTTTTACTATGCGCTGCTGGAACACGGTGGATTTATGCTTCATTCCAGCGCCGTTGTCATGGACGGGGAAGCGTACCTGTTCTCCGCGCCCAGCGGCACGGGGAAGTCCACCCACACAGCGCTCTGGCTGAAGCATTTCGGCGGGCGCGCGCAGATACTCAACGATGACAAGCCTGCTGTCATGGTGGAAAACGGCTCCGTCACAGCCTGCGGTACTCCATGGAGCGGCAAAAGCGACCTCAACCTCAACCTGCGCGTACCGCTTCGTGGGATATGCATTCTGGAGCGCAGTCAGAATAACTTCATCGAGCCGCTGCCGCCGGAGCGGTCGGTGTTCGCGCTGCTAGACCAGACCCTGCGCCCCTCCGACGGTGAGCGCATGAACGCCCTGCTGGAGCTTCTCGACGCTGTGACGTCCAACGTCCCCATCTGGCGAATGGGCTGCGATATCTCCACCGAGGCGGCTGAAATGGCTTACGGAGCAATGTCGGGGAAATAACGCACAAAAACATTCACTTTTTTGAAACCCCGGTCAGCCTGCGGAATGAACTCCATGAGCTGCCCTTGCGCTCTGTACCCGCAGATCCTCGCCGGTCATTCTGACGGGGCTTTTCTCGCAGGTGCAGCACATCGCCTTTATGCGGCTGTAAACGCGCTTCAGTCCGAGCGATTCTGTTTTGAATTCTTCGGGATCCAGGTTGGTGGTGACTATCAGCGGCAGTCCGCTTCTTGCCCTTGCGTCAATTATCTCAAACATCAGGTCGAGGTTGCGCGGGGTGTTCTGGGTGGTGCCGAAATCGTCCAGCACAAGCAGGTCAATGGATTTTATCTGGTTGAACACACCGTCTGCCGTGCTGAAATCCCCGGCTTTCCGAAGAAGCGGCTGCATAGTCGTCACCCAGACGGGAACCCCCTTTTGTATCAGCGCATTGGCGATACAGCAGGCGTAGAACGTCTTTCCGGTGCCGGTGTCCCCCATGAACAGCATTCCCTTGCCCTCTGCGCGGAGCCGGTGGTAGTTCTCAACGTACCATTCTGCGGCTTCACGGGCTTTCGGGGAGCTGCCGTTGTCCCGGTCGAAGGTGAATCGCATATACGCGGGGTCAGCGAAGCCGAGCCGCTGTAACTCCGCAGTTCGCTGCTGCGCCTTTTCCCGCTCGCGTTCTTCCCGCGCCAGCCGGAACCTCTCCCTCATGCAGCGGCACTGTGTAGGCGCTATCCCGCCGGGCAGGAACTTTATCAATTCCTCCACCACCTGCTGGACAGGCTCGCCGCATACGCCGCAGTGCAGCAGTCCGTCGTCGCCCGTGTATTCCTCTCCGGCGTTCGGATTTGCCGCCATAGCGTTCCTTACCATATTCCCGATAGCTTCTGTAAACATAGATACTCCTTTCACCACAGCGGAGCGTTATAGTCGCGCTCCTTTTTCTCCGGCTGCTGCGCGGGAGCTGAATAGCTGTTGTCGTACTTTCCGGTCAGCACCTTTGCTATGTTCTCCGGTCTTATAAGCCACTCGAACGAAGCCTTGAACTTACCTGTCCTCCCGGCGAGGAAGTCCGAATTTTCCGCTCTTGTGAAATAATCCCGGAACGTAACTCCGTGCAGTTCCTTTTCAGCCTGACGGATAAGCTGAGCCTGCTGATAGGTCAGCTCTCCGCTCACTGCGGCAAAACTTGTGCATATCGAGTTATACTCGCTGACAACTGAATCAAGAAGCCGCCGCAGCGCATTATCTTCTTCTTCTTTTCTTATTTTCTTTTTTTCTTCTATAATAGTAGGTTTGTTGGATTTCGTGGGAATTTCGTGTTGAATTTCCTGTTGTTCGCCTGCTGTTCGTGTGTTGGGCGGTTTGTTGAACTGACTGTACATATCGTACTGCGTCAGCGTTATTATGCTGTATTTCGTGGTCGGTTCGACTGTTATCTCGTTTGTCAGAACGAGGTGGCTCAGCGCTGTGCGGACTTGTTGGATACTCTGGTGATTTGATGCTGCCAGTTCCTTTAAAGTCACGCAGCACTGACCGCGCTTTATCTCGCGGTTCATGAAACGGGTGTCCTCCCACGCGGCGGTCAGCAGCAGGTGCAGGTAAAGCGAGCGTGTGTTCAGGTCGCCGTACCAGTGCCAGTCAAGCAGGCTGCGCGGGAGCTTTACAAAGCCTTTTGTGTTCAAATTCATCACTCCTTGTGATAATATTATCCGACCCTTGAAACTGCAATTTACTGCAAACTTCGGGATTTTTCGTTCTTTTTTTTTACGATAAGCAAAGATTAGTATTATGATAAAAAAAATGAGCCCGGCGATATCCCGAACTCATTTTTCAAAATATAGCTTCAGCAGCTGATGAACAGATAATCAGGAAACTCCGACTGAATCCTATTCATTATATAAGTAATATCTATACTGTTATCAGAAGCATAAAGCTCGACGCCCTTGATGACAGTTCCCAGCAGTTCAATGTAATGCTTAACTTCTTCTGACCCCTTTGATTTGTAGTATCTGATAAGGTTGAGAGTTGGAACGATCAATCCATCAAACACATTTTTACTCACATTACAGTTCTTTTCGGAGCTGCACGATTCTGCCTCACAGGCATAGTATGTCCAAAGGATCTCACTGACGCCTTTTCTTGACGTCTGAACGATCTTAGACTTAACGCTGCCGCTGACCAGATTTGAAAGACTTTCATCACAAAACAGCCGCGGACCTTTATCCGTTCCCTCAAGGCGATATGCATTTATATACGTCTGACCAACAACATTCGTAGCGCTGGTTGTCATCTTCCCATCAAAAATATGGAACTGAGTCATAAAAGAAACATTGTTTCCAGCGCAAATACCGCCTCTGAATAAAATTGGGAAAGCGTTGTAATAAATTAAACCTCCCTGAATGTTTCTTCCCTTGGCATGTTTTTCA
Organism: uncultured Clostridia bacterium; assembly: GCA_945873955.1. Lineage (GTDB taxonomy): Bacteria > Bacillota > Clostridia > Oscillospirales > Ruminococcaceae > CAG-115. Next base: position 11,234 of record CAMCFA010000069.1, read on the forward strand.
TTCTTAACATTGTAAACATCATCAAAGTGCGCCCTGAATGGTTCTAATGATCTTATTGCAAACGCTGCAACAAGCTTTGATAACTGCTTAATAAAATCATCAGCGTTTTTCTCGCTTGCGCCTATGACCAAAGAATCACTTACACTTATCATATGCTGAAATGTAGTAATGCTGGTACTCTTTGCAAAATCAGTCATGCTTTCTGGGTATGAATCAACGGGATTGGTTAGATTATCGATGTATTTAGTTTTAATTATTTGATTAAATTCAAGCAGGACATCATCAGCAGTTTCTATGTCATGCTTCACCAGCTGGGAAAACCCAAGTAAATCCAAAAACGCAACGATCATATTTTCATTCTCCTTTAACAATTAATTTTATGTGTTTGATACTGTTTTGCTAAAGACACGCTGATTAAAGCGAAGCGTACCAAATCTGGTTTAATCAGCATTTCCCTAAGTAAAGTTCGCCATAGCTGAAAAGTAGTCGAACAAATGCTTTATTGTTTCATCAGGCAGCGCAGGCTTTCTGTACATTCTCTCAATCGTACTCTCCGCATATATTCTGGGTATTTTACTCATAACGGCGTTACCCCTGTATTATTACTCGTCATATTTATTGTAACATATTGTCGGTCTGGTGTCAATCGAAACATGAAAAATAGGGCACCTCTACAAAAAAGAGCAGACCCCACGGTCTGCCCAAAATCAGAACTTCCACTGTATCTCCAATCTATCCTCCCACATCAGTACCTTCGCTATAAACTGGGAGGCTATCTGCCGCTTTACCTCTGTCGGCATATCGGGGAACTCGTCCAGCAGAGGTATCACCGACTCGTAGCTCTGCCGGGGCTTGTCACCGCCCAGCTTGTCCAGCTCCTGCCTTACGCCCTCGCGCTCGGCTATCAGCCGCTCCAGCTTTTCCTCAAGCACCTTTCCTATCGCGGCGGAGGTTTCCGCGATCTTGTCAACAAGGTTGTCTATCTGGGAGTTCAGCGTTTCAAGCTGCATTTTCAGCTTGTTGGCTTTCGGCGAGACCTGCTGCTTTCCCGTTGGATGCAGTTCGCGTATCTCGTTGAATTTCTGTTTCAGCTCGGCATACACCGCCTGTTCGGCAGCCTTGATCTCCGGCTTACCCGAAATGCCCTCGCATATATGGTGGTTAGCCTTGCCTGAACAGTAGAAATATTCGCCCGAAACAACGCGCATTGCGTAGCCGCACCTGCCGCATTTCAGCAGCCCTGTCAGCCATGAATACGTGCCGCTCCTGCCCTTTTTCAGCTGAGTGTTTCCGTCCAGCTTTCGCTGAACATCAAGCCACAGCTCCGAGGAGATCACGCCGTCGTGCAGCCCTATCGACAGCACATGGTCGTGAACATCTGTATATTTGCGCTCGTTGGATTCCCTCTTGCCGTAGAGGAAGCAGCCGTGTTCGCCCGTAAAATCCTCCGCAGGGTTGGAAATGCGCGCGCCTTTCTCCTTGAATAGCGGTACACCTCCATATCCGCGCAGACATACACAGGACTGCGCAGCAGGCGGCTGAGCTTGCTGCTGTCCCACAGCGTTCCGGCAGGAGAGAGGACGCTCTGTTCGTTCAGCGTTCTGACGATATCTCCAAGGGAACAGCCGCTCTCCCGGTAGGCGCTGAATATGTATTCCACCGTGGGCATATCGCTGTTCTTCGGAACAAGCACCGATGTCTTTATCCCGTCCAGTCTTGTGGGTATTTTGTCGAAGCCATATATCGGCACCCCGCCGAGGTACAGCCCCTTTTCGCCGCGCGCGTAGTAGTTGTCCTTAACGCGCAGCAGAATATTCTCGCGCTCAAGTTCGGCAAATACCATGATTATACCGAGCATGGCGCGTCCGATCGCGGTTGAAGTGTCGAAGGTCTCCACAGTAGACGCAAACTCAACGCCGTACTTTTTGAATGTCTCCATGAGGTTGGAGAAATCGTTCAGCGAACGGCTTATTCTGTCCAGCTTGTAGACGACCAGTTTGTGTATCTCACCTGCTCTGATGTCTTTCAGAAGCTGCTGAAACTGCGGTCTGTCGAGGTTTTTGCCGCTCCAGCCCTTGTCAGAGTACACGCGATATTCGCCGACGCAGCAGCGCTTGCAGGCTTCTATCTGTGTTTCAATTGAGATACTGTCCTTTTTGTCGATACTCTGCCGGGCGTATATCGCGGTCATTCAACGTCCCTCCCGGCATCAGGCGGTCTTTGCGCTGCTTATGTAACGCAGAAGCTCCTCGTAGACCCTCCGTGCCGCTTCAAGGCGGAGCTGGTCGTTCTGAACTTCCGGAGATGTTGTGGTTATTTTGTAGGTCATAACTGTGCTCCTTTCACCAGTTTTCCTTGCTATAATATATTAGGATAATCCGAAAATATTACAGCTTGTACGAATAAATGGTTGAAAAAGCTCCGCAGTTATGTTATCTTCTTATGTTGATACTTCTGTTATCTATCCCGAAATAAAGAGCAGCCCGACAACGATTTACAGCTTCCTCCTTGCGGCAGGTTATCTTAAAATCGTAAGCAAGGACGAACTTCACGACGGCAACTGTATCTGCGATATTGCAATACCGAATAAGGAAATCTTGTCAAGCTTGTTTCCCTGCGTTGCCATGCGAGTATGTCCCATGATGACATTTGCGTCCTCACGGAGTTTCAGGTGAATATTGTGAGCAGCAAAGGGGCGCTTGAAAATTGTGAGTTTGCCACGAGAGTTATATGCGAAACCTGTGGCGTCAGTTCCGCGCTCCTCGCATTCCTGCGAAAGTACGCGCAAGACTTTCTCGCGCTGCTTTGCGTTGAGAGTGTGGTTGTAGTCGATTAAGCCGAAAATAGCGCACATATCAGTTATCCTCCTTGCTGTCAATCGGTACGTTAACATAGAGCTGCCGCTCTTTGAGGTAAGTGATGAGTTCGGAGCAGGTTTCTTCGTCAAGACCGCTGACGAAATCCGTCCAGCTGATTTTTGAAACCTCGCTGTCCGTGTAGGTCAACGCCATATCGCAGATAGAGTCAACCAGTTCCAGAGTTGCTATGAGCGTGTTGTATTTCAGCGTACCACGGAACATTCTGAACTCGATGGTGCTCCAGTTCGTGATATTCACGCAGGCATATCGTCCATTAGCCCCTTTCTTGGCGTCCTCCATTATCTCCTTGGGATTATTTTTATAGCCGTATCTTGCCGCCCAGCGGTTCATCTGGTACTCAGTGCGGCGGCTGAATTTCAGCAACTCATTCCAGTGATGTTCCACAAAGTAAAGCACCCGGGAAATGCACTCATGCTCCTCGTGGCGCGCGATCTCCGAAAATGCAATAAACTGCTCCTCGGTTATCATGCCCTTGTTCTGCTCGGAGATGATTTTATATGCGTCTTTCAGCGTCAGCAGCTGATATAAATTCGCCATTGCGGAAAGGTAGTCGAACAAAAGCTTTATTGTTTCATCGGGCAGCGCAAGCTTTCTGTACATTCTCTCAATCGTACTATCTGCATATATTCTGGGCATTTTACTCATAAAGGCGTTCCCCCTGTATTATTATATTACTCGTCATATTTATTGTAACATATTGTCGGTTTGGTGTCAATCGAAACATGAAATAAAGATTTCCGACATTTTCATGCCCTGTGCTAAGCTGCTTGATTGGATACCATGAAGATGAAAAAATACAAATGGCTCAGTCAAACGGATATTTGTATC
>CAMCFA010000070.1 GCA_945873955.1 uncultured Clostridia bacterium
TGGGCGACCGCGAACGACGACTGCGTTTCCGCGCACAATTCGCTGGTAATGGCGAAGGCGTGCGTTTCCAACAAGGTGCCGGTAGAGCTTCACCTGTTCGACGAGGGTCCTCACGGGCTTTCTACCTGCGACAAGGCTACCGGCTGGAACGAGGCGTTCTATCTGGACAATGTGCGCCGCTGGATAGGTCTGTCCGCTGAGTTCCTTGCGAAGTACATGAACGTGTGAATCAATGCAGGGTATAGAGTGGCTGTTCTTCGACATGGGCGGGACGTTCGTTGACGAGTCCGCCGCGTGGGAGGACAGAATAAGGCGCACCGCCGCGGCGAACGATATCCCGATACTTGTTGAAGGAACACCAACCTATGGCACAAACGACGTAATGCGCAAGGCGGATCGTTTCAAAGAAGAAATGCAGCGCGCCGCCGCCGAAAATCTGCCGGAGTACCCCACCGCTTTGCAGAAATTCGGCATACGCTATAAAGAGCCGTGGAACTTTGAGCACGAGCGGCTGTACGAGGGAACAGAGGAAGTCCTGCAAAGGCTGCACGAGCGGTACAGGATTGGAGTTATCGCGAATCAGCCGGAGAACGCGCGGGAACGGCTGGAGCAGTTCGGCGTGCTGAAATACTTCGACCACTTGACGATATCCGGCGAGATAGGCTACTCAAAGCCGTCGCCGACTATCTTCCGGGAAACGCTGCGCATGACGGGTGCTGCTGTGGAGAGATGCTTCATGATAGGCGACAAGCTCACCAACGACATCGTCCCGGCGAAGAAGCTGGGCTTCCACACCGTCTGGGTGAAGCAGGAGTACGGCGGTATGCAGAATATCACCGACGACAGCATGAAGCCGGACTTCACAGTAAACAGCATTACCGACCTGCCGGAAATTTTTCTCAGATAAACTATTGACAAATGAAACAATATGTGATAATATAAAAGCAGTTAGGATAGACTAACAAAAAGAAAGGAACAAAAGACAATGAAAATTCCATTTGTAACAAAGGAACAGATCGAAGAGATCGCACAGACCTACCCCACGCCGTTTCACATCTACGACGAAAAGGGGATAAGAGAGACCGCCCGCAGCCTGTATAAGGCGTTCTCATGGAACAAGGGCTTCAAGGAGTATTTCGCGGTAAAGGCGACCCCGAATCCGTTCATCATGAACGTGCTTAAAAGCGAGGGCTGCGGCTTTGACTGCTCCAGCTACACCGAGCTTCTGCTGAGCGATCAGGTGGGCGCAAAGGAGCATGAGATCATGTTCAGCTCCAACGCAACGCCGGACGAGGACTTCAAGCTGGCATACAAGCTGGGCGCAGTCATCAACCTTGACGACTTCACCCATATCGACGTACTGGATAAGCTGACCGGTATCCCGGAAACTATCTCCTGCCGCTACAACCCCGGCGGAGAGTTCAAGACCGACGGCAGCCCGAACGTTATGGACACCCCGCGGGACGCAAAGTACGGCTTCACCCACGACCAGCTTATTGAGGGCTACCGCATACTCAAGGAAAAGGGCGCGAAGAGGTTCGGTATGCACGCGTTCCTTGCCAGCAACACGCTGACTAACGATTATTACCCCACTCTGGCGGGGATCCTTTTCCGCACCGCGGTGGAGATCAAGGAAAAGACCGGTGTGGAGCTTAGCTTCATCAATCTGTCCGGCGGCGTTGGTATTCCCTACCGTCCCGACCAGCCTGCAAACGATATTGCAGTTATAGGCGAGAAGGTTCACGAGCAGTTCGACAAGATCCTTGTTCCCGCTGGGCTTGGCAACATATCCCTCTGCACAGAGCTGGGACGTTTCATGCTTGCGCCGAATGGAATGCTTATCGCAAAGGCTATCCGCGAGAAGCACACCTACAAGGAATATATCGGGCTTGACGCCTGCGCTGCGAACCTCATGCGCCCGGCGATGTACGGTGCATACCACCACATCACCGTTCTCGGCAAGGAGAACCAGCCCTGCGACCACAAGTACGACATCACCGGCGGTCTTTGCGAGAACAACGATAAGTTCGCGATAGACAGAATGCTGCCGAAGATCGACATCGGCGATTATCTTGCGATACACGACGCAGGAGCGCACGGCTTCTCAATGGGCTACAACTACAACGGCAAGCTCAGAAGCGCGGAACTGCTGCTTCGCGAGGACGGCTCTGTCAAGATGATAAGACGCGCGGAGACCGCTGCGGACTACTTCGCGACCTTTGATTTCGCAAACTACAATTACGACTTATAATTCAGACCGCCGCCGTGCGGTAAATGTACGGCGGCGGTTTATTCTTGAACGATAACGCCCTTACGGGCGGGAGGTGTACCCCATGCGAATGAGAAAAAAGAAGCATCTGGAGGAGCGGCTGGAAGCCTGCCGTCCGGTAATGCTGGTAATGCAGAATCAGAACGAACACGCCAACGACCCGTTGGACGAGGAGCTTTTCTTCGACAGCGAGAAGGTGTTCGGCAACAACAACCCGCTTCACTTGGAGGTGGGCAGCGGCAAAGGCAGCTTCATTCTGGAGCTGGCGCGGCGCAATCCGGACATCAACTATATCGCGGTGGAAAAGACCCCGAACGTGCTTGTCACCGGCGCTGAGGCTCTGATGAACAGCGATATCAGGAACGTGCGGTTCTGTTTAGGGCAGGCGGAGTATCTGGAACACCTTTTCCGCCCGCACACGGTGGAGCGGCTTTATCTCAATTTTAGCTGCCCGTTCCCGAAGGAGACCTACGCACGTCACCGGCTCACCCACACGCGGTTTCTGACGATATACAGGCAGATAATGAAGCCCGGCGCTGAGATACACCAGAAAACCGACAACATGCGGCTGTTCGAGTTTTCGATAGAGCATTTTTCCCGGAACGGCTTTGTGATGAAAAACGTTTCCCTTGACTTACATAACAGCGGGTTTGAGGGGAATATTATGACAGAGTACGAAAAGAGATTCACTGAGCTGGGACAGCCGATATATCGACTTGAGGCAGTCGTCCCGGAGTGACGGGAGGCATTATGAGAAGGATCACCGGAACATTTCCAAGCACGTCGGGGCTGTGCCGCTGCCGGTACTATATGTATCTGCCGGAGAAGCCAAGGGCAGCCGTGTTGCTGTCCCATGGAATGTGCGAGTATATCCAGCGTTACCGCGAATTTGCGGAATTCCTCTGCGACAACGGGATCGCCCTGTGCGGAAACGACCATATCGGGCATGGAAATTCCGTTTCAGACCCGGATATGCTGGGGTATTTCGGGGAAACCGGCGGGTATATGTGCATGGTTAAAGACCTTCACCGCATGAAGCTCATTATGGAAAAGAAATTTCCGGGAATACCGCATTTTCTTATCGGACACAGCATGGGCAGCTTTATCGCGCGGATATATCTGTCCCGGTTCGCTGACCGGTGGGACGGCGCGGTGATAATGGGGACTGCCGGTGGAGTGACCGGTTCTGCGCCGCTGCGGCGGCTGCTTGAAGTCCTGTGCCACACGAAGGACAGCAGATTCCGCCCGGAGTTCAGCAGAAAGCTGGCATTCGGCGTGTTCAACCTGCGGACGGAGAACCGCCGCACCCCGAACGACTGGCTGTCCAGAGTGGACGAGAATGTCGATAAATTCAACGCCGACCCGCTGTGTAATTTCACGTTCACGGTGGCGGGCTTCAAGGATCTGCTGAACGCGCTGATGTGCGCGAATTCCCGCAGCGTCATAGAGAACACCCCCACAGACCTGCCGATACTGTTCCTGTCCGGCTCCATGGACCCGGTGGGGGAGTACGGCGCGGGAGTGCGGGCGGCTTGCATGAAGTATCTGGAGCACGGCTGTATAGTGAATATCCGCATATATCCCGGGGCACGGCACGAGCTGCTGTTTGAACTGAACCGGGAGGAGGTACTGCGGGATATCCTCAACTACCTCAATAAGAGAATATCGGGGTAAAAAAGTGCGGCTGTCCGGCGGCAGCGCGAGGCTGCTGAGCCGAACAGCCGTTTGAGTGTCGCTGAATGGGCGCGGCGTCACTGATTCTGCGCCACTAACCGCAGGATAATTATCGCGACAAAGGAAACACCGCAGATTATCCAGTTGAAGATGACCTGCCGGTGGAGCTTGTCGTTGTCTTTTTTTCGATTGTCGTCTTTCTTTGCCATGGCAGTACCTCCGGGTATCATGGTTTGAATTACCGTTACCTATATTTTAGCATTGTATCGCCTTTTTGTCAAGGCTGCTGATCTGCTGGTAAAAATTTATACATATTTTCAGGAAAGGGTTCTGTAATGAAATTAGTTATCGCCGAAAAGCCCTCCGTGGGAAACTCAATAGCCAAAGTAATCGGTGCGAACAGCCGCCGGGAGGAGGGCTTCACCGAGGGGAACGGTTACATAGTAAGCTGGTGCTTCGGACATCTGGTGGCGCTGGCTGCGCCGGAGGAGTACGACAAAAAATACAGTAAGCCGTGGAAGCTGTCAAACCTGCCTATCATTCCGGAGGAATTCCGCTGGACTGTCGCGGAAAGCACCGCGCCGCAGTTCGAGCGGCTGAAAGAGCTGATGGATCGCCCCGACGTGGACGAGATAATCTGCGCCACCGACGCCGGGCGGGAGGGCGAGTGCGTGTTCCGCTATGTGTATTATCAGGCGGGCTGCACAAAGCCGTTCAAGCGGCTGTGGATAAGCTCCATGACGGACGAGGCTATCCGCGAGGGCTTCCGTGATCTGCGTCCGGGCAGCGATTACGACGCGCTCTACCGCAGCGGACTTGCCCGCAACAAGGCAGACTGGATAGTCGGCATGAACGCGACCCAGCTTTTCACGGTGAAATACCGCAGCCTGCTGTCCGTGGGCAGAGTGCAGACCCCGACCCTTGCCATGCTGGTCGAGCGGGAGAAGAAGATACAGCAGTTCGCTTCGGCGAGGTACTACACGCTGGAGCTGAATTTAGGGAAATTCACCGCCGAAAGCGACCAGATAGAGCCTCTTTCCGTTGAGTCCGCCGCAGCTTCCTGCGGAAAGACCGCGGTGGTGAAGTCCGTGGTGCGGGAGCAGAAGAACGCGAATCCGCCGAAGTTGTACGACCTTACCACTCTCCAGCGGGACGCGAACAAGCTTTATGGCTACACCGCCCAGCAGACCCTTGACTGCGCCCAGAAGCTGTACGAGAGCAAGCTTATCACCTACCCGCGGACGGATAGCTGCTACATCACCGACGACATGGAGCAGACCGCCGCAGATATGGTGCAGAGAACTGCGAGAGCGTTCAGGTTCGGGGCGGATTACGAAGCGCAGGGCTGCGTCCCGGACATCAAGCGGCTGATAAATAACGACAAGGTGAGCGACCACCACGCGCTGCTCCCCACAAAGGAGATATCCCGGTATGATTTCAGCCGTCTTACGGAGGACTGCTGGAACGTCCTGTCGCTGATAGCGATACGGCTGCTGCTGGCGGTGTCCCCGGTGAACACCTGCGATACCGTCACCGCAAGGATAGAGTGCGGGGACAGGGAATTCACTGCCCGAGGAAAGACCGTCGTGAGCGGCGGCTGGAAGCAGCTTGAAGCCACTATAAAGTCCGGGTTGAAGGGAATAGTCCCGGACGAGGACGCCGCTGACGAGGACGGCAGCGGAAAGCTCCCGCCGCTGAATGAGGGGGACGAGCTTCCCGTGAAGTCGGTGAAGCAGCTTGAACACAAGACCACTCCCCCCAAGCGCTACACCGAGGACATGCTGCTTTCCGCAATGGAGAATGCCGGGCGCGAGGACTACGGCGACGATGACGAGGTAGAAAAGAAGGGGCTGGGAACCCCTGCAACGAGAGCGGCGATAATCGAAACGCTGGTCAAGCGGCAGTATGTGGAGCGCAAGGGAAAGCAGCTCATTCCCACCGACAAGGGCATACGCGTGATAGACGTCGTGCCGGAAAAGGTGAAGTCCGCCGCCATGACCGCTGAATGGGAGAGCACCCTCCAGAAGATAGCGAGGGGGCAGGCGGACGACCGGCAGTTCCTTGACGAGATAATCGACTACACCAAGCAGCTTATCCGGGACAACGCCGGGGAGACCTCACGGGAGAACAATCCGTTCCGGTTTTCGCGGCTGCCTGTGGTGGGCAAATGTCCCAACTGCGGCAAGAACGTCTATGAGTTCCAGAAGTCCTACTCCTGCGAGGACAGCCGGGGCGCCTGCGGGTTCTTCTTCATGAAGGAGATCTACGGCAAGGAGGTCACCCCCACGCAGGCGAAGCGGGTGCTGGAAAAGGGCAGCTCTATCACGCTGAAGGGCTTCCTTGACCGGCAGGGGAATCCTCACTCCGGAAAGCTGGTATTGATTGACGGCAGAGTGCGCGTCGAAATGGAAAAGTAGGGGGTGTCTGAATGAAGATAGGCGTTTCAAGCGCCTCGCTCTACCCGCTGCACGCGGAGGACGCGTTCCGGGAGCTGGCGGCGCTGGGGATAAAGAACGCGGAGCTGTTCGCAAACAGCACCTGTGAAGCGTACGACCCGGTGGTGTCAGATATTGAAGCCACCATGCGCGGGAACGGTATGAACATCATCAGCTTCCACCCGTTTTCCTCCCCTATGGAATCGGTGTTCCTGTTTTCGACCTACGACCGGCGGATACAGGAAATGATAGATATGTACAGCGGATTTTTCAAAACAATGCAGCGTATCGGCGCGAAGATCTTCGTGCTTCATGGCGCGATACTGTCCAGCAAATGCCCGCCGGAGCACTACATCAAGCAGTTCCGGCTGCTGGCGGAAACGGCGCGTGAGTACGGCGTGACCGTCGCGCAGGAGAACGTCAGCTACTGCATGTCCGGGGATATTGAGTTCCTGAAAATGATGAAGCGCGAGCTTGGCGACCTTGCGAAGTTCGTGCTGGACTTAAAGCAGAGCCGCAGAAGTCACACCGACACCTTTGAGTACGTCCGGGCGCTGTGGGACAGCATAATACACCTCCACATCAGCGACGGCGACGGTGACAGGGACTGCCTGCCGGTGGGACAGGGTTCGTTCGACTTCCGGCGGCTCATGCTGGAGATGTCCGCTATGGGCTATGACGGGGCGTATATCGTTGAGCTGTACCGTGACAATTACGACAGCTTCGACCGCCTGCGGGAGTCGGTGGACAGGCTCACAGAAATCGCCTGCGGCTGCGGGCTGATGTAATGCCTTTATTGAGGGAGAATGACATCATGGAAAAGCTGAACGAAACCACTGAGAAGATAATGCGTGAGCGCTTCGGAAAAGACAGCTTGATAGCGTTTGCAACCTCGGTGGGGAACGTCCCCCACGTCCGGAATGTTGACGCATATTACGAGGACGGCGCGTTTTACATCATAACCTACGCGCTGTCCGGGAAGATGAAGCAGCTTGCTGAGAATCCCGCCGCGGCGGTGGCGGGGGAGTGGTTGACCGGGCATGGTGTGGGTGAGAATTTGGGATATTTCGGCAAGCCGGAGAACGCGGCTGTTGCTGAGAAGCTCAGAGCCGCCTTTTCTGAGTGGATAGACAACGGACACAACGATTTCTCCGACGAGAACACTATAATTCTTCGCATAAAGCTGACGGACGGCATACTGTTTTCAAACGGCAGTAGGTACGAGATCGACTTTACATAAAAAACAGCCTGAGAGTTACGCGCTCTCAGGCTTTCGTTTATTCGTTCGTGCCGGAACTTGTTTCGTCCAGTTTTTTCTTTTCTTCTTTCTTCGCGCGACGTTTTGCAATGCTGCGATGGTTAGTCTCCCGGATAGCGGACACCGCGGGAATACTTCTGAACCGCTGAACTGCGTCGGTCATGCGGCTTATTCCGGAGAAGAAATCCACTTGCAGATCAGTTTCCTGATTGCTGGTCTTTCCGTCCCGGCAGTTGGCAATGATCTCTCCGTAGCGGGCGTATGCGTTCTTGACGGAGTCCTCCCATGACATGTAGACCTCATTCATTGCATGGTCGCCCATTTGGTGTACCTCGTCAAGGTGGCTGGCGGCGTATTCAAGCTCCGCTGCGATTGCCGCGGGGTCGTCGTCGGTAAGAATACCGGTGCGGCGGTTGGTGATGCCCTCTGCGGCGCAGCTACCCTTGATAAGCACCGACGGCACTCCGCAGGCAGCGGCTTCGCGCACGACTATGCCGTTGGTGTCGTACAGCGACGGGAATATGAACAGGTCGCCGGCGGTGTAGTATACCCGCAGCTCCTCACGGTCGTATATCGCCCCGGTGAAAACGCACTTGTCAGTGAGTTTCAGTTCCTCGGTGTAGGCTTCGATCTCCTCGCGGTCTGCGCCGTCCCCGACGAACATCATGCGGAAGTCTACCCCGCGCTCGTCAAGGATCTTCAGGCTCTCCAGGATATGCTTGATACCCTTGTACCACAGCAGACGTCCCACAAACAGGAACACCGGGTGCCCGGTAAGCCCCAGCTCTGACCGCAGGAACTCAACGTCGTCGGGATTCGCGCGTCCCCGGGGGAAATCCACGCCGTTTTCCATGATCCGTATCTGTCTGCCCTCGGTCTCCTCGTAGCCTATGCTGAGGAGGTTCTGCCGCGCGCCCTCGCTCACCGTCCATACCTCGTCGGCGGCGGAGATGTTCGCGACCAGCATTTTTATCGCCTGATCCTGCATCATCTTTGTCGGCAGTGCGCGTCTGATGTCTATGTCGAACTTCGTGTGGTAGGTCATTACGAGAGGCAGTCCGGTTTTAATCCGCAGCACTCTCGCCATGACCATAGAGGCAAATGGGCAGTGGCTGTGGATTATATCAAACCCGCTGCTTGTGAGGGAATCCAGCTTTCTGGCGGAGAACGGATAACCCATGCGGTAGCTACATATTTTCTCCGTTATGGACATGCTGGTATATCTTACTACCGGGAACGGAAAATTATCCTGCACTCCGGGGTATTCCGGGGTGACAACCGTCGCCTTGCCTAGTTCGCTGTTAATTATTTCTGCATAATTAAGGACTGTGTTTGCAACTCCGTCGATTACCGGCGGGAACGAATCGTTCATCAGGCAAATATTCAGTCCGTCTTTTTTGTCTGACATCTGGTGATCTCCTTGATTTTCACATTCGTGACTTTAAAATATCTGGTGAATATTTATATTATATATCACTCAGAACATAAAATCAAGTGCTTTTTACCCGGAAACAGGTTACATTTTTGTAATAATTGACGTATTGACCATTAAATGCGCAGAAATTGGGAAAAATGCGCTGTCAGTCGTGATCGCAGAAATGTGGGTCGTCCGGGATACCGTCGCCGTCCAGATCCTCCATGTGCGCGGAGGCTCCCATCATGTCCCTGCCGCGGACGCTGTATTTGTCGCGCTGCGCCTGCACTGCTTCGTCCAGCAGGCGCTTTACCTCGCGGGGGCGCTTGACCGATTGCAGCACCTTGCTGGGGGTGTCGCTGTCCTTTGAGAGCAGGGTGATAGTTCCGCAGCCAACTATGCGCTGACCGAACGGCAGCTTCATGGACTTGTCGTAGACGCGGTACAGCTCGATCTCGTCCTCCCGGAGGTTCAGCAGTCCCACTCTGGTGATGAGCTTGGTTTCGGTGAGAATGTACCGGGTAAAGGAGATCGGCATTCCAAGAATGCATTTCTTTCCCGTCCAGACGATCTCGCCGTAGTCGCGGGTGAGTTTTTTCATGTTTGCCATGGTGGTATGTCCTTTCTGTGAGTGATTTAAGGGTATGTACAAGGATCAATCAAATACTCTTTGATCCATATTGAATACAACTTTCCATGTACCCTCAATATTGTGCCATGTTGTTGTGATATGGAATGTTCCAGCAAGATCTTTATTTTCGTCATTATTAACTTCCAAATGGATCACATAATGAACTTGAATACTGCTGGCGTCTTTATCAACTATTTCAAAATGTTCGATCGAATAAGATTTGCAGTCAAACATTGCAATGATCTCAGCATATTCACTGCCGCTGCATCTATAACCGCCGCATACCATTACAGCGTCTTTTGAAACAAGGTCAAGAAATGCTGCTGGATCTCTGTTTTTTGCTGACTCCCACATACTTTTTTCTAATGCATAAATTTCATTCGGATCCATAGATTATCTCCTTAGAAAAATAAATAATCGCCATTGAAAAAGTGATTTATGTAAGCGATCTCAGCTTCATTTCGACGCGCTTATATTCCGCCGAAAGCGGGCTTGCGCCTTTCTGTTTAAGGTACACGTCAAGGTACAGCCGATTGAAAAACGCGCTGCCGCTGAAAAATCTCTCCATGCGTTTGATCTGCCGATAGGAGTACACCCCGGACAGGAACAGCAGCTTTTCCCGCTGGGTAGAGCCGGGTTCGATCCCGCCCATAAGCAGGAAGTCGTACCCTGCGTCCAGCGCGGCTTTCCTGTCCTCGGTGGAGTAGCTGTCGTCGAACATTTTGTCAAGGAAATTCAGAATGTCGTCAATGCGTGCCTCGTCGCGGCTGCGCAGCCACACCGCTCTGTCGTAGACGTACAGCGCGCGGCACAGTGAGTGCTTCGCCCGTTCGTTAGGGTGATATTTCATGATGAGCAGCAGGTGGCGGCTGAGGTTCTTGTCCGGCTCGGAGGGGTAGCTTCCCACCGCGAAGCGGGTGGTTTCGTGATCCAGCCGCGCCGCGTCGGTGAAGGGCGCGTTGTCCACGTTTACGCAGTGCGCAAAGATTACCGCCGCCTTTTCCCGCAGCGCGGGGAAGCTCTCGCACAGGCTGTTGAAAAATCCGTAGGTGTACGCCGGCGACACGAACCTACCGCCCTTTGACAGGAAGCGTTCCATAATGTCCAGCGCGTATTCCAGCGATTTCTGCGCCATGTTCCAGTCGTTCTGGGAGCGTATCAGCGAAACGCAGTACGCAAGGCGCTGCTCCCAGTTTTCCACGTCGTTGAGCTTCAACAGCCCGGCGGTGAGCCTTCCGCAGCATGCCTCAAAGTCCTTCGGGCGCCATTCAAGGGCGGCGGAGTAGTGCTGGAACGCTCCTGCGAAGTCCCACTTGCCCATGAATTCCTGCGCTTTGGAGGATTCCGCTCGGCATTCGTCGCAGCCGTAGTTGTCCTCACATTCGTCCTCGTCGATAAGCTCGCTTAGGTCTGCTTCCAGCGTGAATTCGTCCGGGACGGCGCTTTTCAGCCCCTCCAGAAAGAACTCCCGCGACTCCTCGTAGCTGATGTGCGTCCCGCAGTAAAGGCAGAAGCCGGTATCGAATTCTGAGTCCAGCATTATCATGCGCTCGCATTTGGGACATAGACAGTAGTCAAGCATACCGGTTCACGCTCCTTTTTGTAAAGTATAAATTGTAATTTGTAGGTGAGTTGTAATTTCTCTGTGATATTGTCCGTGGCTGCCGTGGGCAGCCTACGGACGAGGGGAAAAACTCTTGTTTTTCCCCTTTCCCCCTTTAGCGCTTTTGAACGCGTATATGGCGCTTCGCGCCAAGTGGCGCGCTGTCGCGCGAGTGACGGCGCGTTCGCGCTGAGTGTGGGGCTCTGCCCCACGCCCCGCTTCCTTTTGGAAGCCAAAAGGAAGCGAAAAGCAATTTTGCTGCGCAGAGAGTAAAAGGAAATCCGCCCTACAAATTATTATTATTCTCATTATACCACACTCTGTAATTTTTTTCAATATTTTTTCGTTTCCCTCTTGCAATTTCTGAAATAGTATGCTATAATGTCAAATTGAAAGTGAAAATCAAAATCAATTTTGAGAGGGTGAGCATTCTGGACAGAAATAACTACAACACAAAGCAGCGGGACGAAATTGTGGAGTTTTTCAGCCGCCACAAGGGGAGCTGCTTCACCGCGAAGGACATAATAATCAGCGGGGAGGTTTCCGTCGGCGAGGCTACCGTCTACCGCACGCTCACAAAGCTGGCGAATCAGGGCGTGCTGAAACGTTTCTCCGGGGACGGCTCCGGCGCCTGCTACCAGCTAATGGACGAGCATAAGTGCAGCACCCACTTCCACTTGAAATGCGACCGCTGCCAGAAGCTTATTCACATGGACTGCTCATTCATGACGGAAATGCAGCAGCATATCGAGAGCAGCCACGGCTTCACCGTGGATATCGGCAGAACGATAATCTACGGGCTTTGCAGCGAGTGCCAGAAACAGTTAGAACATGAGCAAAGGGAACAGGAGAAGAAATGAGAAATATAAAGAGAATTATTGCTGCGGTGATAGCGGCGACAATGGTGGCTGCGCTCTGCGGCTGCTCTGCGGGGAACTCCGGGAATTCCGGCGACAGCGGCTCCAATAACGCAGATAAACCGGTAGTTATCGCCACGATATTCCCGGCATACGATTTTGCGAGACAGGTGTTCGGCGATACCGCAGAGGTCAAAATGCTGCTGAAACCCGGACAGGAGAGCCACAGCTACGACCCCTCCGCAAAGGACATAGTTGAAATATCCGGCTGCGACCTTTTCATCTACAACGGCGGCGAGTCGGATGAGTGGGTGGAGAGCGTGCTTAAATCCGCCCCGGACGTTGCGACCTTCCGCATGACCGAGGCGGTAACGCTGCTGGACGAGGAGCTTTCCGAGGGTATGCAGGAGCAGGAGGAACACGGCGCCCATGAGGAAGAATACGACGAGCATGTCTGGACTTCCCCAAAGAACGCTTCGGCGATAGTCCGCGCGCTGGGGAATACGGCGGCGGAGCTTTTCCCGGAGAACTCTGCGGAATTGCAGGAGAACGCCGGAGCTTACGCTTCGCAGATAGACGAGCTGGACGGGAGCTTCGCACAGCTTTTTGAAGGAGAGGACAGGTACTTCGTTTTCGGCGACAGATTCCCGCTGCTGTATTTCTTCAAGGAGTACGGGCTGAATTACTACGCGGCGTTTCCGGGCTGCGGCAGCGAGACCGAGCCCTCTGCGCAGACCATGACATTCTTGCTGGAAAAGCTGACGGGCGGCACTGACGTCGTTCCGGCGGTGTTCTGCATTGAGCTTTCTGCAAGGCGGCTTGCTGATGTGCTGGCGCAGGACTCCGGGCTGGAGGTAAGGGAGTTCCACACCTGCCATAAAATTTCTGCGGACGATTTCGCCGCCGGGGAAACGTGGCTGTCTCTCATGCAGAGAAATTACGATACACTTTTTGAACTACTGAAAGGCTGACATAATGTCTGAACAGGAAAATCTGATAAGCGTTGACGACCTCACGCTTTCATACGAAAATATGACGGTCATTCGGAACATGTCGTTCCGGGTGAACAACGGCGATTACTTATGTATCGTCGGCGAGAACGGCTCCGGCAAAAGCACGCTGATAAAGGCGCTGCTTTCGCTGAAAAAGCCGGTGGGCGGCAGTATCACTTTCAGCGGCGGGCTGCGCCGAAACGAGATAGGCTATCTTCCGCAGCAGACCGGGGCGCAGCAGGATTTCCCGGCGAGCGTGTGGGAGGTGGTGCTTTCTGGCTGCCTTAATTCCCGCGGGATACGCCCGTTTTACTCCGACAGGGAGCGTAAAATGGCGGCTCAGAACATGGAACGTCTGGGTATCACACATCTGAAAAAGCGCAGCTACCGGGAGCTTTCCGGCGGTCAGCAGCAGCGGGTGCTTCTGGCGAGGGCGCTCTGCGCGACTAAGAAGCTGCTGCTTCTGGACGAGCCGGTTTCCGGGCTTGACCCTATGGTGACTGCGGAGATGTACGATCTTGTTTCGAGCATAAATCAAAGTGATGTGACAGTGATTATGGTGACTCACGATATTTCTGCGGCGATGAAATATGCGTCGCATATACTCTGTCTGCGGCAGGACTCATGGTTCTACGGCACGCCGCAGGAATTCATGGAGGACGGCTCATCTGACTTTCTGAAAGGCGGCGAGGAGAATGGCTGACATAATTACCGCGTTTTTCAGCACGCCAATTCTGCTGCGTGCGCTGATCGTGGGAGTGCTGGTGTCGCTGTGCGCGGCGCTGCTGGGCGTGAGCCTTGTGCTGAAGCGTTACAGCATGATCGGCGACGGGCTTTCTCATGTGGGTTTCGGCGCGCTTGCAATAGCTGCGGTGATGAACTGGGCGCCTATGGCGGTGGCTATCCCGGTGGTGATCGCGGCGGCGTTTTTGCTGCTGCGGCTTTCCGGCAACGGCAAGATAAAGGGAGATTCGGCGATCGCGCTGATCTCTACCGGGGCGCTGGCGATAGGCGTTATGGCGGTGTCGCTCTCCGGAATGAACAGCGACCTTGACAGCTATCTGTTCGGCAGCATTTACGCGATAAGCGACGAGGACGTGGTAATAAGCGTTGTGGTCGCGCTGCTGGTGCTGGTGCTGTTTATTTTCTTTTACACGAAGATATTCGCAATAACCTTTGATGAGAACTTCGCCCGCGCCACTGGCACAAGGGCGGGAACATACAACATGCTGATCGCGCTCCTGACGGCGCTGACTATCGTTATCGGCATGAGAATGATGGGTTCAATGCTGATATCCAGCCTTATCATTTTCCCGGCGCTGTGCAGCATGAGGGTGTTCCGCAGCTTCCGGGCGGTGACGATATGCTCTGCGGTGATATCGGTGATGACATTCCTTGTCGGAATGGTGATATCCTATGAGCTGGGAACTCCCGGCGGCGCAAGTATAGTCTGCGTGAATATCGCGGCGTTTGCGGGATTCTCAGCAGTGGGTGCGGTGCTGCGCAGGAACAGGGCTTCGTAGTAAGAGCGGTAAATTGTAATTTATAGCGCGGATTCTCTTTTTCCCTTTGTGTAGCAAATTGCTTTTCGCTTCCTTTTGGCTTCCAAAAGGAAGCG
>CAMCFA010000071.1 GCA_945873955.1 uncultured Clostridia bacterium
AAACAAGAGTTTTCCCCCTGTCCGCGGCTGCCCCCGGCAGCCACGGACAAACTTCCCTACAAATTATAATTTACCACCCTATACCCGGCAAACAAAACGGGCTGCCGCAATACTGCAACAGCCCTAAATCATTCTATTTCAGGAAAGGAATACTGTACACAAACAAGTACTGATCACTTAACTGCGTTGAACGCTGTGTCGAGCGCTTCAAGCAGGTCGTCGATGTTCTCCGTGCCGATAGAAAGTCTGATGGTGTTGGGTTTGATACCCTGATCCAGCAGCTCCTCCTCGGTGAGCTGAGAGTGGGTCGTAGAAGCCGGGTGGATAACCAGCGACTTAACGTCTGCAACATTAGCAAGCAGTGAGAATATCGGCAGATTGTCGATCCACTTCTGAGCGGTCTGCGCGTCGCCCTTGATCTCAAATGTGAAGATAGAGCCGCCGCCATTCGGGAAGTACTTCTTATACAACTCGTGAGTAGGCTCGCTCACAAGGGAGGGGTGATGTACCGCCTCTACCTGCGGGTGCTTGCTGAGGTACTCGACTACCTTCAGCGCGTTAGATACATGGCGCTCAACACGCAGCGACAGAGTTTCCAGCCCCTGCAAGAAGATGAATGCGTGGAACGGCGAAAGCGTTGCGCCGGTATCTCTTAGCAGGATTGCTCTGATGTAGGTAACGAATGCCGCCGCTCCCACAGCGTCGGAGAAGCTGATACCGTGGTAGGAGGGGTTCGGCTCGGAGATCCACGCGAACTTGCCGGACTTCTTCCAGTCGAACTTGCCGCTGTCCACGATAACGCCGCCTATCGCAGTGCCGTGACCGCCGATAAACTTCGTAGCGGAATGTACCACGATATCCGCGCCGTATTCGATAGGACGAAGCAGGAACGGGGTCGCAAAGGTGCTGTCAACTACCAGCGGGATACCGTGCTTATGCGCGATATTTGCCCATGTTTCGATATCTCCTACGTTGGAGTTCGGGTTGCCCAGAGTTTCTATGTACAGTGCCTTTGTCTTGTCGTTGATCGCGTTTTCGATCTCCGCGGTGTTGTCCGGGTCAACAAAGGTGGTGGTTATGCCGTAGAGCGGAAGTGTGTGTTCAAGCAGATTGTATGTTCCGCCGTAAATGGTCTTGCTGGCTACGATATTCTCGCCCTGCTTCGCCAGAGCTTCGATAGTGTAGGTTATAGCTGCCGCGCCGGAAGCGGTGGCAAGAGCTGCAACGCCGCCCTCAAGAGCTGCGATCCTCTTTTCAAAAACGTCCTGTGTGGAGTTGGTGAGTCTACCGTAGATGTTTCCGGGGTCGGCAAGACCGAATCTAGCCGCCGCATGAGCGGAGTTCTTGAAAACGTAAGAGGTAGTCGCGTAGATAGGCACTGCGCGTGCGTCCGAAGCGGGGTCTGCCTGCTCCTGTCCAACGTGGAGCTGTAAGGTTTCAAATCTGTATTTCTTCTCTGACATGGTGTTTGTCCTCCTAAATTAAATTATGTTATTCCGGAGCTTTGTCCGGGTCGTAAATTCATTGTTTCATTGGGTTTGTGTGAGATTCAGCGGCACATTCGGCACATTCGCTTTGCGGCTGACGCTGTACTAAGCGGTCTGTTTACTCTCATTTCAACACCTCCAAGAAGTAGTTTGTTTTTCTTTCTGTATTAAGTTTATCATAGTCGTAGGTATTTGTCAAATCCTGATTTTCTATTACTTGATATAGAATTTACCTATAACATTATTCACTAAAAATCCCCCGCAAAAAAGCGGGGGATCTAATGATATGTAACGGGAATTTGCTGATGTTATTCTTCTGCGGCAGTACCGCTGTTTCGGCTTGCCATTTCCTCGTCGTATTCGCTCTGGGTTATCTTGCCCAGATTGAGGAATTGCTTGAGCTGGCTGCCGGTGTAGGTATACAGTTCGTCGGTGTTGACCTCGTCAAGGTAGGACTGCGCCTGTGTGCTGAGTTCCAGCGTATCGGTGTTTGCCGTCTGCTGAGCGGAGCTAAGCGCGGTTTCTTCGGCGTTTGTCACGCTGGGCTTCTGGGTCTCGCCGGTGTTCTGGGATTTTTGGGTCTGCGCGTTGTTCAGTACCATGTTTATGATGTTGTTATCGACGGAGCTTATCATAATTATACCTCACTTTCTGCCGTTGACAAGTAAATTATACTGTCATACTTTGACAGAGCAGTGTGGTGAAAGTGATGAAAAATGAAACCTCCCCGCTTTTCACAGGGAGGTCAGATCGTCGGAAAAGTCACGACGGGACTTTTCCGACAAACATCCGCACTACGCGCACTCATTGTCGGCTTTGCCGACAATTCACACACTTGTGCGGATAGAAGTGTTTTTTGCCCCGGCAGAGCCGGAGCAAAAAACGGATTTCAAAAGCCCGCTTCGCGGACAAAAGTAGATTTTTAGACGAGATGACCTCCCCGCTTCTCACGGGGAGGTCAGTCTTAATATTAATTACATCTCAATAACTACTTCATTCTCAGCCTTCAGAATGCTGTCAAGAATGAGCTTGCCCTCGATCTTCTCGCCGTTTACGGTGACGGACTTCACGCCGTGCTCGGAACCGTTGGGGTTCTTTACGGTAACGTGGAGCTTCTTGCCGCGGAAGGTCTTATCCATGGTGAATTCCTTCCACTCGGCGGGGATAGACGGGTCGATAACAAGACCCTTTGTTTCGGGGTTAAGACCCAGAATACCCTCGGTAGTGCCTACCATAACGGTGGAAGCTGTACCGGTCAGCCAGTGAACGTGCGCACGTCCTGCGAACGGGCTGTCCTTGCCCTCAACGAACTGACCGTAAACATACGGCTCAAGAACTCTGTGCTCTGCGTTGTCGTTGTAAGTAGCGGGAGCGGCTTCTTTCCAGTACTTGTATGCGCGGTTGCCGTGACCCAGCTTGGATTCAGCGAGGATCAGCCAGCCCTGCGGCTGAGAGAAGATACCTGCGTTCTCCTTGGTGCACTTGTTGAAGCACTGCATGAGCGCGCCGTCGAAGCCGTGCTTAACGTAGGGCGGGTACATTACCATTGCGCCGTAGGGAGTGTTCAGCTCGCGCTCAACGCTGTCCATAGCCTTTTCGCCCTGCTCCTTGGTCGCGAAGCCGGAGATGACAGACCAACTCTGCGGGTTGAGCCACATGGAAGCCTCAGGATCGGTGCGCTGACCGATAATTGTGCCGTCCTCCTTGTAGCCGCGGATCCATCTATCCTCGTTCCAGCAGGCGGAGAGGATAGTGTCCAGCTTAGCCTTGATCTCGTCAAGGTACTTGATGTATTCGGTGTCGTTCTTCTCAACTGCGTAGGTGCGCAGGATCTTCACTGCATAAACTAGCTGGAACGCAACGAAGGTGGACTCGCCCTGCTTGCCGAGGCGCAGGCAGTCGTTCCAGTCTGCGTGCAGGCCTGCGGGCATGCCGTGGTTGCCGAGGTGGTTCATGGAGAAGTCGATAGCTCTCTTGAGGTGGTCGTAAACAGTACCCTTCTCGCCGTCGTTAGCGTAGAAGATCTCCTCGTCAAGGAACGCGCTGTCGCCGCTCTCGGAGATGTACTTGTATACGGTCGGGAACAGCCACAGAGCGTCGTCTGCGCGGTAGCTGGGGTGACCGGTCTGCTTTGCGTATACGGAGTTCTCGTCGTTCTCGTCGGGGTGATTCTCCTGACCTGCCTTGTGGTCGTACTTAACAAGCGGCAGACCTGCGCCGTTAGTTACCTGCGCGGAGAGCATGAATTCGATCTGCTTCTTAGCCATTTCGGGGGCGAGGTGGATTATACCCTGGATATCCTGTACGGTATCGCGGTAGCCGAAGCCGTTTCTCAGACCGCAGTACTGGAAGGACGCCGCTCTCGACCAGATGAAGGTGATGAAGCAGTTGTATGCGTTCCATGTATTTACCATGTTGTTAAAGTCAGCGTCGGGGGTGTGTACCTGTAAGTTAGCCAGCTTGGAGTGCCAGTAGTTCTTCAGCTCGGCAAGCTCTGCTTCTACTGCGCCGGACTTCTCATACTTTGCGATTATCTCGGTGATCTCAGCCTCTGTCTTCTGACCGCCGAGGACGTAGGTCAGCTCCTTAGTTTCGCCGGGCTGGAGCACGATATCGCTTTCCAGAGCGCCGCAGGAGTTGGTGTTGTAGTTGAGGTCGCCCTTCAGACCCTCTTCAATGCCCTTGGGGTTAGCGTAGCTGCGATATGAGCCTACGAATGCGTCGCGGTCGCCGCAGTAAGCGTCAACCTTAGCAGCGGCAAGACCGAGGAAGCGTCCGCTGTTGGGGTTGTAGATCTCGTTCTGCATCTGGTGGATATAGTTGCCCTTGAAGTAGGTGCGGGTGATGAACAGGGTATACTGGAGATTTACCTGATCCTGCTCGTAGTTGGGGTCGTTCACAAATTCGCAGTAGC
The DNA here is from genome assembly GCA_945873955.1 of uncultured Clostridia bacterium. GTDB lineage: Bacteria > Bacillota > Clostridia > Oscillospirales > Ruminococcaceae > CAG-115. The sequence goes on from CAMCFA010000071.1 coordinate 4,402, forward strand.
CGGTAACAGCCAGCTTTCTGGGCTTGTCGGAGTTGTTTGTTACCTTAGCAGCCCAAACCTCGTAGGTAGCGTCCTTGGGTACATAATATGTGACCTCGGACTTGATACCGCTGTATTCAGAGGTGATAACGGTGTAAGCAGTACCGTGGCGGCACTCGCTCTTGAAGCTGTCGAGGGGCTTGCAAACCGGCGCCCACGAAGCAGACCAGTAGTCGTTGGTTTCAAGGTCGCGCAGGTAAACGTATCTGCCGGGGGTGTCGTTTGCAACGCCGTTAAAGCGGTAGCGGATAACGCGTCCGTTAGCGCCGCTCTTTACGAAGCTGTAACCGCCGGCGTTGTTGGAAATGATAGCGCCGTACTCGGGAGAACCGAGGTAGTTTGCCCATGCGGACGGTGTGTCCGGGCGGGTGATGACGTATTCCTTGTTGAGTTCGTCGAAATGTCCGTAGTTCATTGGTATTCCTCCATCTTCATGCCGTGTCGTGACGGCTTATTTTCTATTTACATTATATCAGTAAAACGTTTACATTTCAAGGGCGGGAATTTGCACAAATTTTTTCTGCATTTTTTATGCTCAATGCACAAACAACATCAGAACTCCGCCGCAGAGCGGACTGCGGCGGAGTTGAGAGCTAAGTAAATTATTCCTCCGGAACGAGAACGGCATAATTGCCCTCGTCGCGCTTGTACACGACATTCACCTGACCGGAATCTGCGTTCTTGAACATAAAGAAGGTGTGATCCAGCAGGTTCATCTGGAGGATAGCCTCGTCCACTGACATGGGGCGCAGGAGGAACTTCTTCTCGCGAATGACCTCATATTCCGGCTCCTCTGCCTCGGGTGCAAGACCCTCGAACGCGCCGGAGCGCAGGCTCTTTTCTACCTTTGTTTTCTGCTTTCTGATCTGACGGATAACGCGGTCAACGGTCACATCAAGCGCGTCGTTCTTGTCCTTTGCGGACTGCTCCGCACGATAGATAATGCCGTTATATTTTACCGTAAGCTCCAGAATGATCAGATCCCGGCGCTCCTCCAGAGTAATTTTCGCCTCTGCCTCCTCTGGGAAGAAGCGGTCGAGCTTTGCGCTGAGCTTCTGCACAGCGTAGTCGGTGAATGCCTGATTGATCGTGAGCTTCTTAGCGGTGATAGTAACTTTCATTTAAATCATTCCTTTCGGGATTTAGTTGAGATAAACGACTATGGTTTACCCATACTCATTTTATCATATTTATCGCAAATATACAAGTGGGTTTGGTGAATTTCATCTTTTTTACACAATTTTCACAAAAACTTATGTAAACTTTGAACAATAAAAATGTAACGGTAAATTGTAATTTGGCGGCGCACAAATGGCGCGTCACTCTCTCGCCGAAGTGCATGATATCAGCGAAGTGACCTAAGGCGACGGCAGAACCCTTTTCACTGTTACCTTGTTCCTTTCCCTTTGAATCCGTGAAAAACCGGGGAGGGGGAAAAAAGGGAGAGGGGAAGAGAAGTCTGAGGAGAAACCCGTAGGGGAAAAGGGGGGAGTCCCGGTTTTTGCCGGATTTTCTATCTCCCCCCTTTTCCCCGAAGGGTGTACTCCTCAGTCCCGTGCGAAAACAGTTTTAATCTGTTTGCTCCAAACAGCAACCGTCCACACATTAAATCTAACGTACCACAGGGTCATAGGCACTCCTATAAATTACAATTTGTCCATTCACCATAATAAAAAAGCTGCCGCATAATTACGGCAGCTTCATATCAGATCTTTATCATTTCCGGCTTTCTGTTGCGGAACAGCGTATAATACTCAAATCCGGCGGCTCTGAGGATATCCGCGGCACGCTCAAACTCCCACGCGTAATGCTCCGCCTTATGCCCGTCTGAGCCGACGGTGATGATCTCGCCGCCAAGCTCGCGGTAGCGCCGCAGAACGTCTGGGTGTGGGTGCGCCCAGCCAAGCCCGTATTTCAGACCGGCAGTGTTCAGCTCAACCCCCTTGCCCATGGAGATAAGCGTTTTCAGTATCTCGTCCAGAAGCTCGCGGTAGTCCGCCGGGCAGTAGGATTTCGCGGTGCTGTACCGCACAACGTAATCCAGATGACCATATACGTCGAAATCATCAAACACCTTGATGTTCGCTAATATACTCTCAAAATACCGCAGAATACCGTTGTAGTCGCCGTTGGCGCTGAAATATTCCGGCTCGTAGGGGTCTATCCCTCCCACCAGATGAGAAGAACCGATCACAAAATCAAAATCCCATTCGCTGAGATAATCTCTCAGCCGCGGAGCGAGATAGTCCATCAGCCCCAGCTCCACCCCGAACAGGATCTCTATCCTGCCGGAGTATTTGTCCCTGAGCCGCACAAGCTCCGTGCGGTAAGCCGGGGTGTCCAGCAGGAATTCGCCGCCGGGGTAGTCCATGTCCATGTGCTCGGTGAAACAGACGGTTTTCAGCCCCCTGCCGATCATAGCAAGGACTGCGCCCTCCATTGGCTGGTCGCTGTCGCTGGAAAAGCTGGTGTGGGTGTGGAGATCAGACGTTATCATCTTTGTTGTCCCCGCTGTCTGTGGTATCCGGGCTGTCCGCGCCTGCGCTTGCTTCTTCACTGTTTTGGGGCTTTTCAGCCTCATATTTTTCCCGCAATGCCCGGACAGATTCCAGCAGATTGCTCATGTCTTCTTTTGTATACTGACGTGTTTCCAGCTTTCGTGCTGCGGCTTCGTTCGCCTTCTTTACTTTTTCCGCTTCAAGTTCTTCGCGGTAAAGCTCTGAAAGTCTCTGAGCCTTTGCGGCGATCTCTGCCTCTTTTTCTGCCTGCTCTGCTGTGAGTGTGGAACTCTTATTATCTGCAAAAGGAACATAATCCTCGTCCACGGCGATATTCCTGTCTGCGCGGCGATTGATAGTATTCAGCGCAGCGCCTGTTCCGAGCAGGATCCAGAATACCGGTGCGACATGCACCACCGAGTCGTTGAATAACCCTGCCGCAAGATAACCGACGATACCCAGCATGACTGCGGCGCCCATGATCTGCTCTGACCGATATTCTTTCCGCAGGGCATACAGCCGGAAGCAGTCAACAAGATAGAATATCACTATCGCAAGGAACGCGATAAGCGCTATCAGACCGTTGCTGAAGAATATCTGGAGATACAGGTTGTGCGGCTTGTCAACGGTGATATAGAAGCCTTCGCCGAAGTCCTGATAGGAGTAGTATTTTGCGAGGTAGTCATTCTGTGGGAAGATATAGGCGTAGGTGTCCGGACCATATCCGGTGATAAGGCAGTTCTTCAGAAGCGGCAAAGTCCTCGACCAGATATATCCTCTTGAAGAACCTATCTTTTCCTTGCCCTCAAATCCGATATAGTCTGCATTGACCGGGTTCACTGCGTCGGCTGTGCGGTAGTTTATGACCTCCAGCTTCTTCTCGTTTTTGAGGTTAAAGAACAGAGAGCTTGATCTGGCGTCGTTAAAATACATTGCGAACACGTCCCGCGTGAGCTGCGAACCGTCCGCGTCCAGCATTAAGAAATGTACGTCCTTGAACTGCTCGTCGGAGAAGCTGATCGTTTCATTCTGAGTTATGTCGGTCTCGTTTTCGTCCGTGAAGAAAAGACGTTTGTAGTCCGGGTCATATTCAATATACATCATTCTGTCGCCGACAGTAAGCTCGCCAATGCCGAGAGAGCCGATCTCCAGAAGTGATGAATCCTTATCGGAGAAAAGCACACAAGCATAGTTCTCGTCCAGCGAGAGCACGCCGCTTTCATCGATCAACAATCGTGCAGAGATATCTCCGGCGGAAACAAGAACAGTGCCTGCATTGTAATTTGCCTCAACCTTTACCGAGGAGAATCCGGCGTCGTCGAAGGTGAAATTCGATACAGCGACAACAGGCTCTCCGGCGCTGTTGGTATAGGTGAAGTTCATTGCTTCGGGGTCGTACGACATGGTAAAATAGTCGGACTGACCGGTAAATTTCATACTTCCGTCTGACTGCGCGGATATCTCCCGCAGCGGCAGATGTGAATATAGGTCGCTGTCCTCGCTGTCAGACGGCAGGAACAGCCCGACGGCGTCATTTATCAGAGAGGGAACACGAGAAAACAGTTTGTTTCCGGTCACGAAATTCGCTCCGACAACTACCACAGCGGCAGAGGCGGCAATGATAACGCAGCGCTTCCAGTGCTTGCCGATCTGACGTGCAAAAACGATGATACCAACGACCAGCGCGGCTGCAAGCGCAACGACGCCGCTTCTCGCGGAGCTTCCCACCAGCATAACGACAGCCATAAGGTCGAAAACGATATAGAGTATCTTCCACAGCTTTTTCTCGGAATAAATCGCCATTACGGAGAACAGCGGGATAATCAAGCCTGTAAAACTGCCGACGTAGTTGCTGTTGTACAGCGCGCCATAGATCTGTGTGCTGTTAGAGGAAATGGTTGCTTCCTGATCGCGAAGATCCGGGTCGGTGATGAGCATTCTGAACCAGTCCTGTTGTAGCAGGCTGTTTCCGGTGATCTGGAAAATACCCATGACGGTATTCACGCCTACACAGATAAACAGGGCTATCGCCACGAATTTGAAATTCCCGGAGGTGCGGAACGCGTACATTGTGAACAGGAACATCACGAAATAGCACGCCGTGGTGAAGAACCCCTCGGCACGGTCGTATTCGCCGTAGAACGCGATATGAGCGTACTGTGAATTCATCGCCGAAGCTAAGGTCATGATCACATACGCCACCGAACAGCCCACATAAACAAGAGAGCGCTTTTCTATCCTGCGGAACAATGAAAGACAGCATACCAGCGCCACGCCTATCATAATCAGCGCCAGTACCACTATTGCAAGTCCCTTGCTCTGGGAATACATGTCGAAAAGCTGGTAGGACGTGCCGGAATCTCCGTCTATCACGTTTCCGCCGAAGTACATGTAGGTTTCTTTAAGGTCGGTGACAACGCTGGATACATGTATTATCACCGGAATGATCGCCAGCGCTATCACTGACGGCAGGAACATGGCAAGCGCCACTAAATCGATTTTTCCTTTATCCTTATTTGTCATGTTGTATTTCTCCGCTTTGTATGGTTTGATTTTTTTCTTCCGTTCCCTGTCTGGGGAGAGCTTTTCTTTGTTCATAAAGCCGCTGAGGGCAGTTCTTAACAGTATAGAAATATCCAGAAAGAAGCTCCAGTTTTCTATGTACTGCACGTCGTACTCAATGCGTTTTTCGATCGACGTATCACCGCGGTAGCCGTTCACCTGCGCAAGCCCGGTGATACCCGGCTTGACCTGGTGCTTTATCATGTACATGGGTATCTTGTTCTTGAAGTCATTGACGTAGAACGGTATTTCCGGGCGCGGTCCGACAAGGCTCATGTCGCCTTTCAGCACGTTGATGAGCTGCGGAAGCTCGTCTATCGAGAACTTTCGTATGAACGAGCCGAATTTTGTGCGGCGCGGATCGGCGTCCGTGCTCCATGCGGTGTCGGACTCTGCGCTGTCCCGCATGGACTTCAGCTTATACATGGTGAACACCTTTTTGTTAAGTCCCACGCGCTTCTGCCGGAAGATGACCCTGCCTCCCATTGTGAGCTTGATGACAAGCATGCTTATAAGTATCACCGGGGAGGTGATGATAAGCAGCAGCAAAGAGCCTACAATGTCGGTAGCGCGTTTCAGAACGGCGTTTCCTATATTGTCCAGCGGGATCCTGCGGATATTCATCACCGGGATATTCCCAACCACGTCTATCGCAGGGGTGCTGCTCATGTACTTGTATATCGTTGGTATCACTGAGATTTTTGTTCCGGTCAGCTCACACGCTTCGACCACGGCTCCCAGCTTTTCGGAGTCGTCCGCGTCGAGGGCGCACACCACCTCGTCGTAGCTGCGTTCCTCCAGCACGTTCAGCAGGCTGTTGAAGCCGCCCATGCGTTTTGCCCGCGGAAGCTCTCCGGCGTCGGAAACATACCCGGCGCATTCAAAGCCGAAGTGCTTTTCCTCGCGGATAGTGCGCAGGTAGTCCTGTGCGGCTGCGCCGCTGCCGACAATAAGCACATATTTCCTGTTGTAGCCGCTTTCGCGGAATTTCCGGAGGGTTCGCCTAAGCACATAACGCTTCAGCGCTACGATCACGAAGTCCAGCGTGAGGAATATCGCCAGCGCCCAGCGGGACATATTGATTATCTGTATAACATACAGCAGTGCGACCAGCGCCAGACCGTCCAGCAGGAACGCCCCGGTCAGCCGTCCCAGCTCCGTCGTGAAGCGCTTGCTGCGGAAGGAGTCGTAAAGCCCCATGCAGCCGTAGGTCATGAGCTGTAACGGTATAAATATCAGCAGCAGCTTTAAGTAATCCGCCAGAGGATAGTTCTTTTCAAAATCCAGCAGGTGGAATACCAGAGTATAAGCCGCCGCGATAGAAATAACAGCCGCCAGAGCGTCTGTTATAACGTTCAGCCGATTAAACAGCTTCTGGTTTTCTTTTATCATTTATTGTTCCTATCTATATTTTAAATGCCTGTGGAAGTCCATACTTTTTAATTATATCACATATTTCAGAACGTTGCAACAAGTTGCGGCAAAAAAAACGCAGTTGGCTGTATTTTTCGTTGTTTTCTGACAAAAAATTCTTACACAGCGGCGATTTATATGGATCAATGCCCTGCGCTTGACAATTCCTCTCCGGTGGTTTAAAATGATATTCAGACAGCAGAAGAAAAAAGGGGGAGTACAAATGAAAAAATACTACATTTTCGATTTTGACGGAACGCTGGCGGACAGCATGGGCTACTGGTACGGGCATTTTCCGCTGGAGGGCTTACCGGACGAACAGCGCATGGACGAGATACGTCGGATAATGCGCCGCAATTACGCAGAAGTGATACAGCCGAAGCCCGGCGCAGTCGAGCTTCTGGAGCGGCTGAAAGCTTCCGGCGCGGTGATGTGCATTGCCAGCGCCACTGAAAAACAGGTGTCCCGGCCGTTCATGGAGAAGTTCGGGCTGGGCAGGTTCTTTGAGTTCTATATCGACTGCGCCGAAGCAGGTGCGCGAAAGGACAAACCGGACATCTATCTGACGGCGGCGCGGCGGCTGGGCGCGGACATCTCCGACTGCGTTGTCGTTGAGGACGCTGCCTACTGCGCCGAAACCGCCCGCAATGCGGGGTTCTTCGTGGTGGGTATCTACGATGAGAACACCGCTCCCCGCGGTGACGTAAGCGAATTCAGTGATGTTTTCATCACTTCGCTGGCAGATTTCCCGGAGATATAAGAAAATTCGCGCCGCGGTATTGACTTTTTACAAAGCAGGTATTATAATAAATATGTATGTGTTATTCAAATGGGAATAACTATCTTATTTAAAAAAGAACGAGGACAAAAACTATGAAATGGACTGGACTAAACGACCTCCGCGAGAGCTATCTGAAATTCTTTGAGAGCAAGGGACATCTGCGGCTGAACAGCTTTCCACTGGTTCCGCAGGGGGATAATTCTATCCTGCTCATCAATGCGGGCATGACTCCCCTGAAAAAGTACTTTCAGGGCATAGAGGAGCCTCCCCGCCACAGAGTGACCACCTGTCAGAAGTGCATACGCACCCCGGATATTGAGAACGTCGGCAAGACCGCGCGGCACGGCACTTATTTTGAAATGCTTGGCAACTTCTCCTTCGGCGACTACTTCAAGCACGAGGCTATCGCGTGGGCTTGGGAGTATCTGACAAAGGTGCTGGAGATCCCGCCGGAGCGCCTGTGGGTGACTATCTACGAGGAGGACGACGAGGCAGGAGATATCTGGGCTAACGAGGTGGGCGTTCCCCGTGAGCGTATCATTAAGCTCGGCAAGGCTGACAACTTCTGGGAGCACGGAAGTGGTCCCTGCGGTCCCTGCTCCGAGATACACTATGACCGCGGCGAGAAGTACGGTCACTTTGACCACATCGGTCAGGACAACTTCGAGGAAGTCGGCGACTGCGACCGTATCATTGAGATCTGGAACAACGTATTCACCCAGTTTGACAACGACGGTCACGGCAACTACACACAGCTAAAGACAAAGAATATCGACACCGGCATGGGTCTGGAGCGCCTTGCCTGCGTAATGCAGGACGTTGACAACCTGTTTGAGGTCGATACGGTTCAGAATATACTCAAGAAGATCAGCTCAATCGTGGGCATTGACTACAAGCAGGACGAGGAAAAGGACATCTCCCTGCGCGTTATCACCGACCACATCAGAAGCACCACATTTATGGTTGGCGACGGCGTTCTCCCCTCCAACGAGGGCAGAGGCTACGTTCTCCGCAGACTGCTCCGCCGCGCGGCAAGACACGGCAGGCTTCTTGGCTGCACAAAGCCGTTCCTGCACGAGGTTTGCGACACCGTTATCGACGAGAACCTCTCCGCTTATCCGGAGCTTGGAGAGAAGCGCGCTTACATCAAGAAGGTCATTCAGACCGAGGAGGAGAGCTTCGCAAAGACCATTGACAAGGGTACTGAGATCCTCAACGAGATGATAGATAATCTTCTCAAGAGCGGCGAAAAGACGCTCCCCGGCGCGGACGTGTTCAAGCTGCACGACACCTACGGCTTCCCGCTTGACCTCACAAAGGAAATTCTTGAGGAAAAGGGGCTTTCCGCTGACGAGGAGGGCTTCCACGCGCTCATGAAGGAGCAGAAGGAGACCGCCAGAAAGAACAAGAAGCTGAGCGGCGGCTGGGACAACGCGAAGAACTCCGATCTGGACAAGTTCAAGACCACGTTCGTCGGCTACACCGACCTTGTAAAGGAAACAAAGCTGCTTGCTATCGTGAAGAACGGCGAGATCTCCCCGCTGTGCGAGGAGGGCGACGACGTTTCCGTGGTTCTGGAGGAAACTCCGTTCTACGCAGAAATGGGCGGTCAGGTCGGCGACTGCGGACTGGTAGTCAGCGGCGATAACGTTATCGAGATCTCCGACACCAAGAAGCTGCCCGGCGGACAGTTCATCTCCAACGGTAAGGTGGTAAGCGGCGGCTTCTCCGAGGGAGAAACAGTCACCGCAAAGGTGGACGAGGAAAAGCGCGCCGCAACTCAGCGCAACCACACCTGCGCGCATATTTTGCAGGCGGCTCTGCGCAGTGTGCTGGGCGACCATGTACATCAGGCGGGCTCTTACGTTGACCCGTATCAGTGCCGTTTCGACTTCAGCCATTTCAGCGCGGTAACTCCCGAAGAGCTGGCTAAAGTCGAGGAGTATGTAAATAAGGTCATCATGGCGGCGGTTCCGGTTGTCACCGAGGAGCTTCCTATCGAAGAAGCAAAGAAGAAGGGCGCTATGGCGCTGTTTGGTGAGAAGTACGGCGACGTGGTAAGAGTTGTTTCCGTCGGCGAGTATTCCACCGAGTTCTGCGGCGGTACTCACCTCAATAATTCCGCGCAGGCTGGGCTGTTCAAGATAGTTTCTGAAAACTCCGTTGCAAGCGGCGTAAGACGTATCGAGGCAGTAACCGGCATGAACGTGCTGAACCTGCTGAACTCCATGAAGGACACCACCGCGAAGGCATGCGAGGTGCTGAAAATATCCAACGCGAACGAGCTTGTACATCGCTGCGAGAGCGTTATGAACGAGCTTCGCGAAAAGGACAAGAAGATAGAGAGCATGGCGCAGGCTGCCGCAAACGCGCAGCTCGGCAACCTCGGCGAGGGCTGCCCGGAGGTAGCCGGCGTGAAGATAATCACCGCGGCTCTGGACGGTACCGGCGCGGACGGTCTGCGTAAGGTCGGCGACTCTCTGAACGACAAGTTCGACTGCTTAGTTGCGGTGCTTGCCGGAACAAACGACGGCAAGAGCAATATCCTCTGCAAGTGCTCTAAGAGCGCGGTAGCAAAGGGCGCGAACGCGGGAACCCTGGTTCGTGAGATCGCGGCTGTCGCAGGCGGCAAGGGCGGCGGAAAGCCGGATCAGGCAATGGCTGGTATCCCGGACGCTTCCAAGATAAAGGAAGCTCTGGCGGCTGCGGCTGA
>CAMCFA010000072.1 GCA_945873955.1 uncultured Clostridia bacterium
CAGATGAAACAGCAGCAGCTTGAGCAGATCCGGGAACAATACTGGAACAGTTAATCCGCCGTTCCGCAGGATAATAAAAGCCCTGAGAAGATTTTAGTTTCTCAGGGCTTTTGTGTTTATTTACGGAAGTCCTCCCGGATAAAAGGCTCGTTCCGCTCCTCCGAAAGCAGCAGACCGTATTTCTGCGGACGGCGGTAGGCGTTGCCGTGAACCTCGTTGCGGCGGTATTCCCGCATCTCCTCAATGGGGAAGTCCGCAAGATATATCCCCTCCCGCTCCCCGGCTTCGATGATAAGCGTATCTCTTGAACCGCTGTCCTCCGGGCGGTAGGCAATGCCGTCAAAAGCGGTGGAGTGTCCGTTGCAGTCCGGCTGACCGTGAGGATAGTTCACTGTGGCAATGCCCAGCATATTCTCATATGCCCTGCCGCGAAGCTGGGATATCCTGTTTATTTCCATCGGGCAGGCATTCGGAACAAGGATAAGCTCCGCGCCCTTTAGCATCAATATCCGCGCGCTCTCCGGGAATTCCCGGTCATAGCAGATCATTGCCCCGACGATAACTGAACCGCTTTTTGTATCAAGCTCCGCAGTGTAAAAATCCTCGCCGGGAGTGAGCCGCCGCTCATCGCCGAAATCGCAGGTATGAACCTTTGCGTAGTCGAAAAGCCGCTTTCCGGTGCGGTCAAACATCGTGACAGTATTGCGCGGGAGCGGCTGGTACTTCTCCAGATATGTAATTCCGACCGCAATTCCCAGACGCTTCGCCGCTTCCCCGAATGAATTCACGAATTCCCCGTCCCGCGGCACGGCAAGCTGCTCAAGCTCCGAAATATCCTCCGGAATGCAGTAACCGCAGCTCCACATCTCCGGGAAAAGCGCTATGTCCGCGCCCATTGCCGCGGCTTTTTCGCAGTATTCCAGCCCCTTGCGGAGATTAGCGTCGGCGCTTCCCGCGGGCAGAAGCTGGAGCATAGCCACCTTTATGCTGTTCATGAAAATACCTCCTGCGATAAAGGGCAGCCAAAGCCGCCCCTGATCTGTTTATTTGTACTGCTCCGCTATCTGCTCCTTTGTGTGCAGTCCCACAAGGACTTCCTTTGTAACTCCGCCCTCAATTACCACCAGCGTTGGAATGCTCTGAACACTGAACGCGGAAGCAAGCTCCGGCTGCTCGTCAACGTTCACCTTGCCTACCTTTATATCGGAGCGCTCCTCGGCGAACTCGTCCACGATAGGGGACTGCATCATGCAGGGCGCACACCATGAAGCCCAGAAATCCAGCAGCACCGGCTTGTCGCTTTCGACTACCTCGGTCTTGAAGTTTTCCTTTGTAATGGTTAATACTGACATATTATTCCTCCGTTCCTGCGGTTTATTTTGTATCTGCGGGATATCCCCGTGGATATATTATACAATAATATATGAGATTTGTCTAGTATCATTATAGTATTTCATACAGATTCTTTTCTATGTAGGCGCGGGCGCAGATGTCAGATTTTGCACAGAATATCACCCGCAAATTTGGTTTTTTTGTGGAAAAGCACTATTCTGGAAAGGAAATTGTCGGATTTACAAAAAACGCTTGACTATCCCGGCGGTTTTGTAGTAAAATATAAACGTATAGGGTCGGGTACTAGGCTCGGCTGTAATTACAAATGAAACGGAGAGAATTAAAAATGCAGAAAAGAATTGGCGTACTTACGAGCGGCGGCGACGCCCCCGGCATGAATGCCGCAGTGCGTGCGGTAACGAGAGCTGCAATCAAGAAGGGCTTTGAGGTTATCGGTATCCGCCGCGGATACAACGGTCTGCTCAACAACGATATGATAAAGCTGACCGCAAGAGATGTTTCCGACATTATCCAGAGAGGCGGCACTGAGATATTCACCGCCCGCTGCCTTGAATTCAAGGAGTGGGAGTATGTACTCAAGGCTAAGGATATATGCGTGCAGAACAACATGGCAGGTATCGTAGTTATCGGCGGCGACGGCTCTTTCAGGGGCGCTGCTGACCTTTCAAAGGCTGGTATTCCCTGCGTTGGTCTGCCGGGAACTATCGACAACGATATCCAGTGCTCTGAATACACTATCGGCTACGACACCGCTATGAACACTGTTATGGAACTGGTAGACAAGCTCCGCGACACCTCTCATTCCCACGAGCGCTGCGCTGTCGTTGAGGTAATGGGCAGACGTGCAGGTCACATTGCGCTGAACACCGGCATCGCATGCGGCGCTACCGCTATCCTCGTTCCGGAAATGCCCTATGACATTGAGGACGTTATCAAGAGGATCAAGGAAGCAAGAGCGAACGGCAAGGAGCAGTTTATAGTTGTCGTTGCAGAGGGCGTCGGCGGCACCGAGGAGATCGCAAAGCGTATCAACGAGGAGACCGGTATCGAGTCCAGAGCAACTATCCTCGGTCACGTTCAGAGAGGCGGCAGCCCCACAGTTCGCGACAGAGTTGTAGCAAGCGAAATGGGCTACTATGCAGTTGAGCTTCTCGAAAAGGGTATCGGCAACCGCGTTGTCGGCATGAAGGACGGCAAGGTTTACGACGTTGATATTCAGGAAGCGCTCAGCATGAAGAAGCCGTTTGACGAAAGACTTTACAAGATCGCAAGCGATATCAGCTTCTGATATTATTAGGGAAACACTGATTAAATTAAACTACAACACAGAGTAGGAGAACGTGCGTTAAGTGCCGCGCGGACGGAGAGTTGCCGTGCGGACGAAAGCCCTCAGGGCGGAGGGCTGCGGTACGTTCTTCGCATCTCGCTGTACATAAATCGAATAAGAAGCCATGGGGCTTTATTCTGTTTGTATATGGCGGAGTTACGAAAGATACGGAGGATAAAGTCATGGCTTTTTTTCATAACTTCTTTAACACTTTCAAAAAATCGGCGCAGGAGCTGAAAAGCGTGCGCTGCATAGTTACTATCGGTCTGCTGCTGGCTGCGGCGGTGGTGCTGGACGGCTTCGGCTCAATAAGGATAGGCGATTTCATTAAGATCAATTTTACGTTCCTGCCGCTTTCGTTGGTGGGTATCCTGTTCGGTCCTGTCCCCGGTCTTTTCGCGGGGTTGTTGACCGATATAATCGGTTATCTCGTGAATCCGATAGGTACGTTTATCCCGGCGCTGGTGCTTATCTCCGGGCTGGAGGGTCTTATCTACGGCACGGTGCTTTATAATATAAAGAGCGAGAAAACCGTTAAGACTATAATAAAGATCGTTGCGGCAAGACTTGTGGTGTGCGCTGTGTGCAATCTCACGCTGAATACGCTGGCGCTTTACAGCGTCGGTTATATCACCGGGGACAGCTTCGGCGCGCTGCTTCTGGCAAGAGTTGCCACAAATATTATAACATTCTGCCTCGGTTCGTACATGATGATGGCGGTGCTTCTGCCGGTAAAGCAGCTTTACGACCGCAAGCTACGCCACGCGGGGCAGAAAGAAAGGCAGAACTAACATGACAAAGCTCGGTTTTATCGGCGTCGGCAATATGGGCGGCGCTATCCTTAAGGGAATTGAGGGCAAGCTCGGCAACACGGCGGTTTTCGCCTATGACGCAAGCCCTGAGAAGCTGGAGAACCTCCGGCTGGTGGGGGCTACCGCGGCGGGCAGCGCAAAGGAGATCGCGGAGAAGTGCGACTATATCCTGCTGGCAGTAAAGCCGCAGCACTTGGGAGAAGTCCTCGCGGAAATAAAGGACAGCGTCAGACCGGAAACCGTGTTCATCTCGATTTGCGCGGGGATTTCCGCGGAGTTCATCAGAGAACGCACTATTCCGGACGCAAAGGTAGTCCTTGTAATGCCGAACACCCCGATGATGCTGGGTTGCGGAGCCTCTGCGATGTCCCACGACGATAAGGTGAGCGCGGAGGAGTTCGCGTTCGCCCGTAAGATAATTGGAAGCTGCGGTATCACGGAGGTCATCTCCACCGACAAGATGAAGGAGATAATCGCGATAAACGGCAGCTCTCCGGCGTTCATTTACCTGTACGCGAAGGGGTTCGTGGACTACGCCGACTCCGTCGGGATAGACAAGGACGCGGCGCTGCGGCTGTTCGCGCAGAGCCTTATTGGCTCGGCGAAGATGCTCACAGAGTCCGGCATGACCGTGGACGAACTGATAAAGCAGGTGTCCTCGCCGGGAGGAACTACTCTCGCCGGGCTTGACAAGCTGTATGAGGGCGACCTCACCGGCGACGTCATGAGAGCCTGCGAAGCCTGCACAAAGAGAGCCTACGAATTAGGAAAGTGACAGAGTGACATAGTGACAGAGTGACAGAGTGACAGAGTGACAGAGTGAAAAATAACAACGGGCGATGAAAGGGTGACTCCCGGACACCGCCCGTTTTTTCGGAAACGGAGGGCGGCGGAATGATCCGTGTTGCGCAGATACTCGGCAAGATGAACGGCGGCGGAGTGGAGCAGGTGGTGATGAACTACTACCGCGCGATAGACAGGGAGAAGGTGCAGTTTGACTTCTACCTGTTCAAAGGCTCGAAATATTGCCCGGTTGAGGAGATAAAGGCGCTTGGGGGAAGGCTTTTCGTGCTGCCGACATTCAAGCACCCGTTGAAGTACCTGAAAGTTCTGCGGGGACTTCTGAAAGAGAACGGGTACGATATCGTTCATTGTCACCTCAGCACGCTGTCCTATCTGCCGCTGCTGGCGGCGAAGCAGGCGGGGGTAAAGACCCGTATACTGCACAACCACAGCACCTCCGGCGGCGCACGGGAGTGGCACAGGAATCTCGCCAAAACGCTTCTGAAGCCGCTTTCGCGGGCGAACGCGACGGATTATTTCGCCTGCTCGGAGTATGCGGCGCGGTGGCTCTACGGCAGCAGGGCGACAGTCCCGCTGGACGAACCGGAAATACCCGGCGTGAACGGTGTGAAACGGGTGCGGATAATGCCTAATGCTATCGACACGGAGGGGTTCAGCTTCAGCGCGGAGAAGCGCCGGGAAATGCGCCGGGAGCTGAAAATCTCCGGCAATATGCAGGTTTTCGGGCATGTGGGGAGATTCTGCCCGCAGAAGAATCAGGGCTTCCTTATTGATGTATTCAAGGAGCTTCACGCGCAAAGCCGCAATTCCTGCCTTGTAATGGCGGGTACGGGGGAGGACATGGAGCTGATAAAGGCGAAAGCAATTGCCGCCGGCGTTGCTGACCGGGTGGTTTTCGCCGGGCAGCTTGCGGATACCTCGCGGCTGTACAGCGCGCTGGACTGCTTCCTGCTGCCCTCAAATTATGAAGGGCTTGGAATGGCGGCAGTGGAGGCGCAGTGTTCGGGGCTTCCTTGTCTGCTTTCCCAGAAAGTACCTAATGAGGCTAAGATAACAGGCTCGGCGCAGTTCCTGCCGCTGGGTAATGCGAAGGACTGGGCGTGCGCGGCGCTGTGCTGTTCCGGTATGCGGGACAAGTCGGCGGCGGAGCAGGTCGCGGCAAATGGGTATGATATTCATCAAGCGGCGGAGAAACTGGCGGAATTTTATCTCAAAAAATCTGAATTGTAACCATAAACCTCTTGACAAGTTTACAATTGTGTGGTATACTTATCAAGACTCGATTGTAAACTAAAAGTCAGGAGAAAGTAAACAATGAAAGAAGTAAACAATTCAGTTGCTGCTGTGAAGCCGAACAAATTCTTCACGGTAAGGAATATGGCGTTTATCGCGGTAATGGCGGCGCTTATCTGCGTTGCGGGACCTTTCGCGGTGCCTATGCCGGGGCTTGTGCCGATATCTCTCGCCACGTTCGCGGTGTACCTCGCGGGGGGAATCCTCGGCGCGAAAAAGGGAACTATCGCGGTGGTGGTGTACGTTCTGCTGGGCGCGGTGGGGCTTCCGGTGTTCTCAGGGGGTGCGGGCGGCTTCGCGAAGCTGTTCGGCGTGACCGGCGGCTACATATTCGGGTACATTCCCTGCGCACTGCTGACTGGGCTGTTCGTTGACCTTTTCTTCAAGAGCGGCATGATGAAGTCCGTTGCTGAGAAAAAGGGCTTCGGCAAGGTTCTGGGCTGGATAGGCGCGGTGTGGGGCGTCCCGGTGGGAATGATACTCGGTACAGTGGTATGCTATGTGTTCGGCACGGCGTGGTTCATGATCGCGACCGGAGCTGCTTTTGAGAGCGCTATGGCGTCCTGCGTGATACCGTTCCTTGCCGGGGACGCTATCAAGATAGTGTGCGCTTCGGCGATAACCATTGCGCTGAGGGACAGGCTTTCCAGAATTATGGCGGGACAGTAACCTAATATAACATCAGACCCCTGAGGGCGCACGGCTCTCAGGGGTCGATTTTATGTGGTGTTCAGTCCAGCTTGAGCAGGGCTTTCTCGTAGTCCTTTACAAAATACCGGATATTTGTCCTGCCTTTCTGGATTATTGTATGCCCCTCGGCTTCAAGCCGGGATTTTTGTGCTTCAACGCCGCCGGGGTACTTAGGGTTAAGCTCGCCGTTCGCTTTGAGGGTGCGCCACCATGGGGTTTCGTCCCCGCTGCGCTGGAAGCTCGCCCAAGCCGCTATCGACACGAAAATCCCGGCGGTGATAGGTTCGGTGAAGTCCGCGCCGCTGGTTTTCGCGAAATACGCCCGTATTTCCCCAACGGTGGTGAGTTTCCCGGACGGAATACGCTTCATCACCCGGTCGTAGTCTATCGGCGGTGCGAAGTACATTCTGTCGCCGCCGTATTTCTCAATGCTGGCGGGGTCTGTTATCACCTGTATCTTCGGCATGTCCTTGCTGTCGTGAAGCATTGCGTTGAAGTCTTTGCTGCTTTCGTCTGCCATTATTTCCACCTCCGAAGCCATTATAGCATGAATTGATGCGCTGTGCAATGAGACGGTTCAAATTAAAGATCATTCTCCACCAAAAATTTCACCTCCGGAGAGGGATTTGTCACCGCTTCAAAAACATGCCGGGGGAACACGGTCTTGTCCGGCTTTTTGTCTATGTCCAGCCAGACCAATCGACAGTCGCCGTCGCAGCGGATAGCTTCATAGTCGATAAGTGAAAGGTCGAACGGCTTTATCAGATACAGGAACTCCAGCTCGTGATATCTCATTCCGTTTGCGCGGAAAAACTTTTCCTCTATTGAGTATAGCCGGTCTATCTCCGCGTTCACGCCAAGCTCCTCCCGTATCTCCCGGAGAACGGCGGCTTCTGCGGTCTCGCCGAATTTCACCCGCCCGCCGGTCACCCAGTACCAGTCGGAATGTCTGTCCGCGGTTACAAGCAGGCGCTTGCCGTCGGTTATCACCGCGCCCACCCGGAAATTGAATTTCTTATCTCCGGTAATGAATGAACAATCCATGATATCCCCTCCTTTTAGTGAGGATAATTATATCACAGAATTGCGGGGGTGTCAACTATACTGTATCGCTTCTGACAGCAGGGCGGTAGTCATGGTCAATTTCCTGCCATAACCCGGTGTCCTCATACTGAACCATATAGATATTGATAAAGCAGTCGCCCTCCATGTCGAAAGAGGTCTGGGTGTGGTCGTAATTCGCGTAGTAATCCACATGAACGACCTTGAAAATGCCCCTCTCAGCCATATCGTCCGTCCAGCCATAGTCCTTTCTGATCTCGCTGTTCTCGGCAAGCACCCAGTATTCTAAATATTGCTGTGTAAGCTCATCAGAGAAAAACGCGTCCTTTACCTCAAGGTTGGAAACATACGGAAGCTCCGTATAGTTCTCCACATACCGCCTTGCGGCTTCAAGAGGGTCTGTGGCTGAGTCGTGCACAAGCGGGCGGCTGTATTTCCCGCTGAACTCCGCCGTTGTATGCAGGGTCGCGGCGGGTTCGGGTTCGGACTGTTCGTCGTCCTTTTCGCCGACGGGGGCCTCGCTGGTGTAGGGCGGGTTTGTGCTGTCGTATTGGTCTGGGGTGCGGTTATTCTCGGCGGACTGTCTGGAGCGGCAGCCGGATATCAGCAGTATCAGCGCTAATGTAAGCGTTACAGGTCTTTTCCTGTCCATGCGTTCACCTTCTTTCATAGATTATAACAGATCTTGCCGGGGAAAGGTTACATTTTTCTCAAATAGAATGGATTTTTCTGACTAATTCCCGGCTGTTTGTGTGAGGATTTTTGTCTATTTCGCAGAAACTTTCTTCTGCAACAAGCGTTACGCAACAGTAATGCAACAAACTGTCCCTTATAGGACTTGCTGGCGCTGATTGTCCATTGAAAAAAGCCGGGATCAATTGTATAATTAAATGTAGCCGGTGATTTCCGGCGGGAGGAACACTGAAATGGATCAGGAGAAAAAAAGCCCTTTAAAGCAGTCTTTATGGGGCAGGTTCTTCCAGACGCTTATTACATGGACGGTTTACTTCCTGTTCAGACCCAAGGTCGAGTGGGAGGACAAGGCTGTCAAAAAGCAGCTAAAGGGCAAGGCGGCGGTGTTTGTTTTCAACCATACACACCACTTTGACGGAGCGTTCACCGGGGCGGTGCTGGGGCTGTTCAAGCCCTACGTTCTGGTGAAAAAGGACTGGTACGAGAAAAAGGCGGTCGGGCGCATGATAAGTTGGTGCAGGTGCTTCCCGATAGACCTTGACGGCGCGGACGCCGGGTGGTATTCCACCGCAGAGCAGATCGTAAAGAACAACGGCTCTCTGATAATCTTCCCGGAGGGCGGTATCGCAAGAGAGGGAAAGATCCAGAAGTTCAAGCCGGGAGCGGCGCTGGTTTGCGCCTCTGCCGGGGCGTGTATCGTTCCTGCGGCGATCTACGGCGGGTATCACATGGTGTTCGGCAGGCGGCAGCGGCTTCTGGTCGGTAAGCCTATCGAAAGCAACTGCCCCGATAATATGCGCCATTCCCAGTACGCAAAGCAGCTTATGAAGCAGGCTGAGGAAGAAACCAAACGACTTTACGGCATTATGGAGCAGAAATACGGCGATATCGGTACTTATACCGAAAGCTACGCGCCGGAAGCAAGCTCCGCAGAAACTATTGATTGAGAGGTATTTATTATGAACACAGAAATCGCAGAGAAGATCAAGGGCATGCTGGTAGAGAACCTTAGAATCCCCGAGGACGAGCTGGAATACACCAGCGAGCTGTTCGGCGACGACATCGGTCTTGACTCTATCGACTCTATTGAGATCATTGCAGGTATCGACAACCTGTTCGGAGTTCAGATGACCGGCGCTGCAAGAGAGAACTTCCAGTCTATCGAAACCCTCACCAAGTACGTTGAGGAACACATGGGAGAATAACTCATGGGAAACGAAAGAAGATGCGTTGTAACAGGTCTGGGGCTTATCTGCGCGCTTGGCGATGATACCGACAAGTGCTGGAGCGCCGCCGTCGGCGGAGTTTCCGGTATCAGAGAGGTAAAGACGTTCAGCACCGAGGGCTGTTACGCAAACAAGGGCGCAGAGGTGGCTGAAAGCTCCGAGCAGCTTTCGCACGAGGACTACGACCGCAGCTCCCTGCTGTGCATTAAGGCGGCGGGGGAGGCTCTGGCGGACGCGGGTTACACCGTAACACCGGAGAACTCCGACCGTATCGGCGTTATCGTCGGCAACTGCGTCGGCGGCGCGGCAAGCATCGACAAGTACTACACCGACGAGTTCAAAACAGGCTCTGCAAAGCCGTCTGATATACTGAAAATGCCGGCTTCCGCTATTGCGAACAACGTTGCAAGGCATTTCGGGCTGAACGGCGCTACCGCGAATATCGTGAACGCATGCGCTGCGGGTACGATGAGCCTTTCCTACGCCTGCGACCTTATCCGGGCGGGCAAGGCGGACGCGTTCGTTGCGGGCGGCTCTGACAGCTTCTCGTCGCTGGCGTTTGCGGGATTCCACGCGCTGCACGCGCTGTCCGCGGACGCATGCTCACCGTTCAACAACAGCAACGGTATCACGCTGGGCGAGGGCGCTGGTATACTCATTATCGAGAGCTACGAGCACGCCGTTGCAAGAGGCGCGAAGATATACTGCGAGGTGCTGGGTTCGGGCGTAAGCTCTGACGCGCACCACATCACTGCGCCCCGTCCCGACGGGCAGGGGCAGATGAGCGCTATCCGCAGGGCGGTGAAGAACTCCGGGCTGGAATTCACCGATATCGACTACATCAACGCCCACGGCACCGGCACCGCGAAGAATGACGAGGCGGAGTTCCTTTCACTGCACACGCTGTTCGACGAGAACAAGCATCTGTCGGTAAGCTCCACCAAGTCCATGACGGGGCACTGCTTAGGCGCGGCTGGCTCTATCGAGGCTGTGCTGACTGTCAAGGCGGTATGCGAGGACGCTGTTCCCCCGACGATAGGCTATACCGAGGAGAACCTTGCGACCTTAAAGGAAAAGGCTGGGGAGATAGATTTCGTTCCCAACACCAAGAGAGAAAAGACCGTGAATTACGCGGTTTCCAACTCCTTTGCGTTCGGCGGCAACAACGCCAGCATAGTTTTCGCGAAGAAGCCCCACGACCTTCCCGACAACACCAACCGCGAGAAGATCTACATCACCGGTATCGGCAAGCTCTGCGGAACTCCCGCAGAAAACGCAGGCGATGGCAAGGGAATCCGTGCGAACATCAGCTCCGAGGATTACAAGGAGCATGGCATAAAAATGGCGTTCTACCGCAAGCTGGATCGCTTCAGCCAGCTGCAGCTCATCAGCGGCATGAGGGCTCTTGCGGACGGTAAGGTAACTATTGACGAGAGCAACGAGAACGATATCGGCATAATCATCGGCACTGCGGACGGTCCTATGACGGAGATCGTAGGCTTCCAGAAAGCGGTAGTCGAGGGCGGCACTGCGAACGGCAGCGCGTTCTCGTTCCCGAACACGGTTTACAACGCTGCGGGCGGTTATTTCAGCATTTTCGCGGGAATAAAGGGCTACAATGTCACCGTTGCAAACAGCGTACAGGCGGGTATTCAGAGTATCTGTTACGCTGCGGACGTGCTTCACTCCGGCGGGGAGAGCATTATGGTAGCTAGCGGCACCGACGAGAACACCGACGTTGACGCAGAGCTTTATGGAAAGCTGGGGCTGCTGGCGGACAGCGCGCCCTATTCGCTGGATAAGTCGGGCTTTGTGCTGGGCGAAGGCTCTGTTTCGCTGGTAATGGAAACCGAAAGCTCCGCTGAAAAGCGCGGCGTTCAGAAGTACGCCGAGGTGGCGGGCTGCGCTATGACTCATTGC
This sequence comes from uncultured Clostridia bacterium, assembly GCA_945873955.1. Lineage (GTDB taxonomy): Bacteria > Bacillota > Clostridia > Oscillospirales > Ruminococcaceae > CAG-115. The sequence goes on from CAMCFA010000072.1 coordinate 11,181, forward strand.
GCGGTGGAATACGGCACTGTTTCCGGCTCTGAAAGCGCTTTGGTAAAGGCGATAGAGCAGGCATGCGCCGACGCGGGCATTTCTCCCGCGGATATCGACGCGGTGAGCGGCTTCGGCGACGGTCACAAGGTCATCGACGAGCTGGAGCTTTCCGCTTACGGCAAGGCGCTTAAAATGGATATCCCGGTATTCGCCGTAAGGCAGACTATCGGCGAGGCGAGAGCGGCTGCGGGTACAATGCAGGCGGCTTACGCTGCGGAGCTTCTCAGCGGAAAGCTGGGAGATACTGTTCCGGCTTATGTCGGCGGGAAGCTATCCGACGTGGACGTTTCCAGGTATAAGTACATTCTGGCAGCGGCTTGGGGCGCCGGCGGGTCTTATTCCGCGGTGGTACTCAAAAAGGCGTAACATAAAAATGGGGCAGGGGGAGTTCTCCCTGCCTTTACATAAGGAGGACTATTTTGGACAAGGTTGCACTGGTGACAGGCGCTTCCCGCGGCATAGGCAAGGCTTGCGCCCTGCGGCTGGCGGAGTGCGGTTACGACATTGTGGTGAATTACAACTCAAACGAGGCGCTGGCGCAGGAGGTAGTTTCCGCCATTGAAGCTATGGGCAGAAAGGCTGCTGCGATAAAGGCGAACACCGCCGACCTCAAAGAGGTTCAGGCTATGTTCAGAGAGGCGCACAAGCTCTTCGGGCGGCTGGACGTTCTGGTGAACAACGCCGGGGTAGTTGATGACGCGTATCTGCTGATGATAAACGAGGATTCTCTGTCGAGAAGTCTTGATATCAACATCAAGGGTTATTTCCACTGCGCACAGCAGGCGGCTCTCAAAATGATGAGCAAGAAGCAGGGCTGTATCGTCAATGTTTCTTCTGTAAGCTCTGTGCTGGCGGTAGAGGGTCAAGGCGTATACAGCGCTACAAAGGGCGCGGTGAACTCCATGACCGCGACTCTGGCAAAGGAGCTTGCTCCCAGAGGGATAAGAGTGAACGCGGTAGCTCCGGGATTCATTGAAACGGAAATGCTGGACGCTATCCCGGAGGACAAGAAAGCGGAGTATCTGAAGGCTATCCCGATGAACCGTCTTGGCACGGCGAAGGAAGTCGCGGACGTAGTGGCTGAGCTTTGCTCTGACGCTTTCTCTTATGTCACGGGACAGGTGATCGTACTTGACGGAGGTCTTAGCTTATGATGAATCTGCTTGAAATAAATCAGCGCATTAAGCAGCGCCCGCCGTTCCAGATGATAGAGCGGGTGACTGAGCTTGAACCGGGCGTTTCCGCAAAGGGAATAAAGTGCGTTTCGGTGAACGAGCCGTATTTCACCGGGCATTTCCCGGATTCGCCTATCATGCCGGGTGTGCTGCTTATTGAAAGCGCGGCGCAGCTTTGCAGCCTTGTGATAGCTCCGGAGGGCGCGGCAGAGGACGAAAACAAGCTGTATGTGCTGCTTAAAGTCAAGGACTTCAAGTTCCTGAAGCCGGTCATTCCCGGCGACAGGCTGGAGATCGAGGTCAAGGTGACTATGGCTTCCGCGGCGGCTTATGAGTTTTCCGCGGTGATCTCTGTGGACGGCGCTGTCCGGGCAAAGGGCAGCATGCTGTTCACGTCTATGGATAAGAACGCTGTTTATGGCTGAGCTGATGATTGATTACACCGCGTGTATGGTTTCCGGCGGCGCGGGGCTGATAAGCCGCATTGAGAGCGCGGCGGCGGAGTATTCGCCGCTGTGCGGGGAGTACTTCGGGTATCTTTACGGCAAGCGCGGAAAGAAAGTGGAGGCGTTTGTGGAGAGCGCCTGCGGCTTCCTGCTGCTTGACGAGCTGCTGAAAAAGAACGGCGTGAACCGTGCGGAGCTTGCGATAGCAAGGAATTCCGACGGCAGACCCTGCGTGATAAACCGCAGCGACATTGATTTCAGCATATCCCACTCCGAGGGAGCGGCTTTCTGCTGCTTGGCTGTCGGGGAGGACGCGCGGGTCGGCGCGGATATCCAGCGGGTGAGGAATTACAGCCGTGAATATCTGGAGCAGCTTGCCCGGACGTTCATGAGCAAGAGCCAACTGGAGAGCTTTCTTGTATGCTCCGACAGGGAGAGGTACTTCTACACCGCGTGGACTGACCGCGAGGCGGAGTACAAACGCTGCGGCAGCTATCCGTGGCAATTCGTCGGAAACGACGGCGCACCGGCGCAGGGAGAATTCACAAACGGCAGGATCAGCGCCTGCGGGAAAAAATATTATTACAGTATCAGTCTGCGCTGATACACGGGATTAGGAGAACAAATGAGAGTATTAGTATTGAACGGCAGCCCGAAAGCGGAGCGCAGCAATACCCTGAACATCACAAAATCATTCCTTAAAGGCTTCCCCGAGGGCACCGAGGTAGAGCAGGTGAACCTCTACAAAAAGGACATCAAGCCCTGCTGCGGCTGCTTCTCCTGCTGGAGCAAGACTCCGGGGCAGTGCGTATTCAAGGACGACATGCAGGAAATTTATGAGAAGATAAAGGCGGCGGATATCGTTATTGAGAGCTTCCCGCTGTATTTCTTCGGTATGCCGTCCCAGATGAAAGCAATGACAGACCGCTGTCTGCCTTTCATGCTTCCGTACATGGGCAATCTTGTGGAGGACAAGAACGCGAGCTTCCACGAGCTTCGGGACGAAAGCATGCACGAAAAGCGGCTGGTAGTCATCACCACCTGCGGCTATGTGGACGAAAAGCCCATGTACCCCGCGCTGCTGAAGCAGCTTGACCTTATCGCAGGAGAGGGCGGCTACACCGCTATCCTCTGCCCGGAGGGAGAGCTTTTCATCGCAGAAAAGGCGAAGCGCCAGCGTGAGGGCTACCTTGCGGAGATAACCAAGGCGGGCGCGGAGTTCGCACAGAACCGCTGCCTGTCCGAGGAAACAAAGAAGCGTATCGCCAAGCCGATACTTTCGCCTAAGGGCTTTGAAACTATCACCCTTGCACATTGGGAAATGAATAAGTGAATAACAAAACAGGTGCTGAAAAAACAGTGCCTGTTTTTGAATGAGGTGTAAATTGTAATTTATAGGGGAGTTTGTCAATGACTGCTACGCAGTCATTGACCGGGGGAAAACTCTTGTTTCTGCGACAAACGTTCCGTTTGTC
>CAMCFA010000073.1 GCA_945873955.1 uncultured Clostridia bacterium
TCTGGTTCATATATCCTCGCCAGCCGAATTCCTCACCAAAGGTGTTGAAAGCCATCAGCGGAATAGTCGAAACAGTAAACAGCACGTTTCCGATAAGCTGCATACCGTTCATACCTCCGCCTATATCGGAAAAATCGGCGTTGCCGTATATAATTGTTGTGAGAATACCCTCGGCAATTGCCGTAGCAACTACCGAGAATACTGCGATCAGATAGTATTTTATATTTCCCTTTAATTTCAAGTGCAGCATACTGTCATGCCAGCCCTCATGTGTGATTTTTCGGGTAATTACGTTGGCAAGAGCAGGCCCGAAGAGTACAATAAGAGCAAAAAAAGGCATTTTGTAGGTTTCAAACCATTCGTGATAGCCGACAGCGCAGTTCATTATAATTGCAGGGATCCACGAAATGCCGAATGCCAGCAGAAGAAAGATGATGAGCCTTTTTGCTTCGAGCTTTTTATTTATCATACTCGTTCACTCCCTTTATGAAGATCTTGCAGGATACCTTGTAGGACAGAATATATGCTCCCACAGAGAAAGCAGGGAATAGTCCAAGCAGCAGCGTTGTAAGGTCGCTATGGTCTCCGGTCATGAAGCCTGCCAGCCATGCGAATACCTTGTCCTGAATGTCCCTGGGAATAAACGACAGTACCAATATTGCCGCTAGGGCAATACACAGCACTATGATAAGATTTATGATACTGCCCTTCTTTTCGCCGAAACGAATCATCATCGGAATTGAAAACGAACTCATCAGAATAAGCGTAAAGAAAATCAAGACAAATATACTTGTAAAGCTGATAAGTTCTTCTCCAAGGGCAAACCAGCGGATCGTAGTAATAAGAGTTTCAGCAAAATAGCTTGAAACGAAATAAAGCCCGCACATAGCAAAGGACAGTACATATTTTGTGTACAAGAACTTTTTTACACCCATTGGCGCAGAAACTGTAAAATACGCCCAGAGCTTTTTGTCATCGCCGTGAAAAACACTCAGCAGCAAGCCGCTTACAATAAAAAAGCCAAGAGCGATGGACACAATACGAATTGCGTCGGAGGTCAGTGTTCTGACTATCCAGCCATCACCGCCGTTTTCCTCGTTCAGTGAAGCAATAGCAATAATTCCTGTCAGAAAAACAAGTATAAGAAACGGAAGAATTATTACAGCACAGATACTTTTCTTATTCTGTCTGAGTTCCTTGTAAAGGAAACCCACAGGCTCGCAGTGCGGTGCGGCAGGATCTGTCGTTTTTTCTGCCTTGACCTTTGCCTTTTTTATTTTTGCGCCGCCCGGGCAGGCATACTGTGAGTTATGACGAACAACAGCAAAATAAACAGCGAAAAGTACAAGAGTAAGCGGAATAAGCCACAGCAGCATTTCACCTGTCAGCATTGAAATAATACTGAAAGACAATGGTTCATTGCTGTCTGAATTAAACAGAGCCGCAGGACCAAAGCCTGCGCATTTTAGTATTACAAAGGCAATACATGCTATAAACAGTGTTATCCCACTGCGGATAAATCCCCTCAAATATTGCGCCGTATCTTTGGCATTGAAGACATCGTGGAACGGCAATTCATCAAAAACAACGGAAATAGGCTTTTAGAAAATATATTTTAATACAAACGAGCCGCCGTACATTGTCCGAGGTCACAGAGCAAATTCCCGCAATTATGCTATTGCGGCGGTTTCTGAGGCAGCTATCAGCTCAAAAGAGGAAAACAATAAGATGCGTACATATAGAGGCAACGGAATTTCATGGGTTAAAAATTTTACAAAAATTCTTTATTGCTAACCTGATGATGTTAATACCACATCTCTTGATTGACAAAGTCTATAAGACGCGCGACTGTAAAATCATGGTTTTTGACGAGTTTTATGCAAAAAAATACCGGGAGCGGATTAATTTTGCTCACGGTATTTTGTATAATCAGCCCAGCTTCTGAATTACCTCCGGGTTGAACAGAAGCGTTATATTAAACGCTTCGTTGGTGACATCCAGCTTGTTATTCGCCGAGCTGCCTTTATATGAGTCCGTTATTTTCATCAGACCAGTACCATAAACCTCTACATATCCCAGCCGATAGAACACATTAGAATATGTACAACTATCTCAACGACAAACTGGCATATAGCCATATCAAAAGGGATTTTTTGATATACCTTTGCCATTGCCTATAATTCAGAACAAAACTGACCTTAGAAAGATTGAATATGCGTCCGGCGACTTGTCCGCTGCCTTGAGAATCCGAATCACGCATATATTGAAGCGCAGTATTTTTCCGCCTGAACATTCCACATTTCAGCATAAATGCCGTTATTGGCAAGAAGTTCAGCGTGTGTTCCGCTTTCGGTGATCGAGCCGTTTTCAAGTAGAATTATGCGGTCAGCGTCCTTTGTGGTGGAAAGACGGTGGGAAATAAGGATAACCGCTTGATTTTCCGCATTATCAAGCATACTCTTGTTGAGGCGGTACTCGGCAATGGGGTCAAGTGCGGAGCTTGGCTCGTCAAGGATCGCAATAGGCATATCACGCATAAACATTCGTGCGATCGCCGCTTTTTGAGCTTCGCCGCCCGAAAGCATTGTTCCTTCATCGGAAAATTCCTTGGTAAGCTCGGTGTTGATTCCTTTTTCGAGAGTTGTCAGCTTTTCGCCGAAATCAGCCCTGTTAAGCGCTTCAATAATTTTTTCGCTGTCGTTTTCATTGACGAAATCTGTCTTTACGTTCTCCGCAAGAGTTGCACCGTAGATCTGGAAATCCTGAAAAACTGCGCCGATTTTCTGACGGTAAGCCTTGATGTTCAGCTTGCGGATATCAACTCCGCCGAAAAGGATCTCCCCATCGGTCACATCATATAGCCGCATGATCAGCTTTATGAGCGTGGACTTTCCTGCTCCGTTTTCACCAACAAGAGCAAGCTTTTCGCCCTTTCTTATCGTCATGCTGACGTTTTTAAGCACATACTTTTCAGTATCCTTGTATTTGAAGCTAACATTGCGCAGTTCAAGCGTGCAGTCGTCCTCGGGAACAGGAAGCTCACCCTCACAGCCCTCAATGTTTATTTCGTGATCCATAAAGCGGCGGAATTTTTCGGCATACTGTCCGACGATCTGAAAATCCACCAATGCGTAGTTCATTTGGTCAAGCTGGCTCTTTATACTGTTGGTAGCGTTTTTCAGTGACGCAACCTCGCCAAGCTGAATTGACTTTTTTTCAATTGCAAGATACGCAAGATAAACAGGAACAGCATAGAACTGGCACAGTGTGAAAACCGTTATCCAGTTTATAAGGGTCGGCACAATGATTTTAAGTGAGTAGCCCAGCGCCATTTTGCGCTCCTCGGCGATAGACTCGTCATACTGCTCCATAAGTGCTTCTTCAATACCCGTCAGCTTGATTTCCTTGGCATATTCCGGCTGATAGAAAACTCGCTTTGAGTAGTCAGCTTTTCTGCCGATACGCTGTTTTTCCAGGTTGTATTCATATTCAAGCTTTGTGATCGTAAAACGGGTTATAATATTCACCATAAAGCCGATCACAGGGAAGATTATAATTACCGCATTAACTGTTAAGATCATTGTGCCAGCGACAAGCATTGCAACGATCTGAGAAATAATGTTTGCTACGCTGATAATGGCTTTTTTGCACATTTCCTCGGATTGGGAAGCGGCAATTACGAAATCATCATAATATTCGGGAATATCATAGCATTTCAGATCCATTTTCTGCGCTTTTTCCATAAGCTCCCGCTGAACCTTACCCTCAAAGCCTATCATCTTCGTCCAGAAATAGTTTTCAAGCAAGCGAAAAACAACCATGCGGACAGCGAACAGAATGAGCATAACTGCAAGCACCTTAACAACGCTCAGAATATCAGCAGTCGTGGTGAAAATGTTGATGATCTCCATAAGCAGGAAGGTGTCGATAAATGCGCCGATTCCCATAAATACACACCTGTTGATAATATAGGAAAGGGGAAGCCTGCTGTCATGACGAAAGGCGTATTTTATCACATACAAAACATTGGAAATAAGACGTTTCATCTTGATCTTATCTTTTTTCTTTTCGCTTTTTGCGGTCATGCTGTCACCTCCTCGGCAAGATAATTCTGTGCCTGCAGCTTCCACATCTCGGCGTATTTTCCGTTCAGCGCCATAAGCTCGGCGTGGCTGCCCTGCTCGATAACTGTACCGTGCTCAAACATATAGATACGGTCAGCGTCACGGGTCGCAGAAAGACGGTGTGAAATAAAGATGACCGTTTCACCGTCCGTTGCGGTAAGCATATTTTTATACATATTGTACTCGGCAATAGGGTCAAGCGCAGAGCTTGGCTCGTCAAGAATCACGATATCGGGTTTTCTCGCAAATACCCTTGCAATCGCGATCTTCTGCGCTTCGCCGCCAGAAAGACCCATTCCGTTTTCGTCAAATTCCTTGGTAACCATTGTGTCAATACCCTTTTCAAGGCTGTCAAGCTTGTCGCCGAACTGCGCCTTTCGTAGCGAATCCTCAACAAGTCTGCGCTCCTCGTCATTTCTCGGTTTGCGCATAAGCACGTTGTGGGAAAGGGGAAGTGCGAACACCTGAAGATCCTGAAACACAGTACCGAAACGGCGGTGGAGTGATTTCGGCTCGTATTTTGCGGTATCCTCACCGTTGATTTTTATAGCTCCCTCAGTAGGGTCATAAAGCCCCATGATGAGCTTTACAAGCGTTGTCTTGCCAGCACCGTTATGACCGACAATGGCGATCTTCTCGCCCTTTCTGATACTGATATTCACATCGTGAAGGGTTGGTTTTTCTGCGCCTTCATAGGTAAAGCCCATATCCTTGATCTCAATATCTGAAAGAGTTGTCGCCTTGATAAGCTCGTCAGCATTCGTCTTAGGCTCATAGGAAAGGAACTCACGCAGATTAGTTACAAATGCGCTTTCCTTAGCAAGTGAAACGATAAGTTCAACTGCGTCAGAGGTGCGCCACGAAAGGGTCGATAGTGCAGGTATCATCGCAACATAAGCGGCGGTCTGCACCTCGCCATTGTTCAGCACGAATGCTATGTAAAGAAAGGGGAGAATGGTTGACAGAATGTTGTATAAGATCCACTTTAAAGGCTCGATAATACACAGCTTTCTGCGAATTTTGCGTGTGCGCTCCTCCATTTCCTCGTATGCCTTTTTGTGACGTGAAAGAAGCAGCTTTCCTATGCCGAAAAGACGCAATTCTGCCGCGTATTTCTTTTCATAGAACACACGCTTTGCGTAGCCGCTGATACGTCCGTCACGGGTGTTGGACATATCAAGGGAATAGTAGAGGTCGCCCTCCTTCTTACCGAAAAGCATAGAGATCGCGACCATTGGCACGATGAACAGCAGCAACCACGGGTCTACATCTGCAACAATAATTGTTGCCGCAATAACCGAAGCAATGCCTGCCACGAGATAGGCGGAGAAATAGAGGATATTACTGCCTCTCCACTGACATTCATTCAGCGCATGCGTATACTTGTCGTAGAAATCGGGGCGTTCGAATTCGGCGTACTCCATTGATATTGACTTGCGGATAACACGCTTGTAGAAGTCCTGATACATCTTCGGCAGGAACTGCTTTTCGCAAAGCTGGTGAATAGCCGCCGTGATGTGGATAGCGATATGCCCGATGCACATTGCCCCAACGAATGAAGCGAGCGCCGTAAAGGGCGTCTTGTTTTCGATAGCAACATAGATCCACTCCGTCAGATATACTGAAAATATCGTCCAGAATACATTCTCGTTGAATTCCTTGATGAAGGTGTAGATGACGTAGCCCTTGCTGCCCCGCCACAATATTCTCAGCATATACAGAACATTTGACAGAGGGGAATGCTTTTGTTTTTCTGTTGTCATTGTGAGCTTCTTTTGTTGAATTGCGGTTGGTCGAATTGTAAATTAAGGCAACACCGCATACTTTATTTGTCAAAAAAAGCGTGCACTTCATAAGAAATGCACGCTTTGAATGCAGATGAAACACATTAAGAAATGTGATAAACGGCAGACAAGTGTTCATTTCTGAATATGAATGTTAATGGTGTGCGATGAGTGTGCATAAACATATCGTCTGTCTCCTTTGATAAAAATAATTTGGTTCAGTATAGCACAGGAAACTGCATTTGTCAGGATTATCTTTTCATTTTTCGCAGAAAATTAAAATCACAAACCTATTATACATCAATAGCAAAATTTTGTCAATAGATCCTGATAATTTATAAGAGATTTATCTATTATAGCACTACAATTTTGGGAACTGTTTTTTACAAATGTAATTGATTTTCTGCAAAAATTATGATATAATAAAACCAGAGTGATTATTATACATCAAAAGTCCTCGCACAATTTTTATCCTAACAAACCAAAAGGAGTTGATCAAAATGCCGCATTCAGGAGGCGGAGGTTCCCATAGCGGAGGATCCCACGGGGGAAGTCATCGCAGCGGGGGTTCGGGTAGCAGCAATCGTGTGTCCCAGACCTATTTCAGAGGCGCTCACCGCTATATGTACTACTATAACGGCAGACCGCATTACTACTACGCTAACCACAAGGTGACCTCGACAAGATCTGCGGGTGTTTTCTTTATTGTATTCGCCGTAATGTGGCTGTTAATGTCTTTGCCTGTTGTAATAGCGTCCATATCGGAGGTTGTCGTTTCCGGACCCTTGTCCCTGAACTACGATACCCAGATCGTAATAGACGACGAAATAGGGATCGTAGATAGCAAGTCAGAGCTTACCGACGCTTTCGAAGCCTTCCAGGAAAAGACCGGCGTCACATTCGCCATTGTTACAAGACGCCCCGAAAACGCATATATGGGCAGTTCATACGAAACGCAGGCTTATAACTGCTATGTTTCCCGCTGGGACGACGAGCGGCACTGGCTGATATACTATGTGGGAAGTACCCTTGATCGTGCTGATGACTGGCACTGGGAGCTGATGTGCGGAGATGACTGCACAAAAATACTGAGTACCTCGGTCGAGAATCAGTTCACCAGCGATTTTCACAGATATCTTGTGGCAAGTGACCGCTACTCATTCGATGAGGCTGTAATAGCCGCCATAAACAATATAAATGTACAGCCGGGTTCTATTAATTCCGATGGAATCATTGAGCTGTTACCCGTACTTGTTTTCCCGGCTATCGGAATCGTGATCCTTATTGTGGGAATAGTAGCTGTGGCAAAGCCTCTTTCCGCCGAAGAAAAAGCAAAGAACAAGGCTGTTGAAATAAACGTTAACTCAATATGCCAGGAGGTCGTCTGTGATTACTGCAACGGGGTCTACATCAAACACACCTGTACTGAATGCCCGCACTGCGGCGCTCCCGTAAAAGTAGACAACATCAACTAGCGCATGAAGTAAAACCGAAAAAGGCTCCCGCTTTATAGAATAAGGCGGGAGCTTTTCCGTTCAGTTTGGATTTCTGCCCGGCGTTTTTCCGGACTCTTATTCAGCAGTTAAGTGCATATTTAGAAAATCTGCCCGGGAAGTGTCAGCTTTTCCTTTGCAGGGAATTTCTTATCGAACTCTTCGGCTTCTGATTCATCGACAAAATATCCCTGTGGAGTTTTATACTCTCCGGTAATACCGTCCAGATATCCGGGGATAAGTTCCTTACATAGAAAGAACGAGGAATCCTCTCCCTCTGGCAATCCATGATAACGAATGCCATATTCGCTGGCAAAGGTGAAACCGCTCTTGCCGTAGAAAGCGATGTTGCCCTCAAAGCATACGGCTCCGGCTCCAAGCTCCGCCGCTTTTTCCAAAGAATAATCCAGCAGTATCTTGCCATAGCCTTGTCTTTTATATTCCGGTGAGATACAGATCGGCCCCATTGTCATGATCGGAATATCCCGTCCGTCATCGGCTTTGATTGCGGCTTTCATAAACACATTCTGACCTATCAGCTTACCGCCCTTTTTTATCCTCATGGATCAGCTTACTTATATCAATGTCCATGACTTTTCCGATCCCGGCGCAGGTCTTGCACATACCATTGGGGTTATTGAAGGAAAAATATGAAGCTGGCCCGATACTCGGAGTGCCTATTCTTGAGAAAAGCAGTCGTAATGCGGAATACATATCGCTTATCGTACCAACTGTGGATCTTGAATTGCCGCCAAGTCTGCTCTGGTCGATTATTACGGAGGGGTTAAGGTTATCGATCAATTCCACATTAGGCTTTTCATACTTAGGCAGTCGTCCTCTTATCCATGCGCTGTATGTTTCGTTCATCTGGCGCTGGCTTTCTGCCGCGATCGTGTCAAAAACAATGCTGGATTTACCCGAACCGGAAACACCGGTGAATACCATGATTTTGTTCTTGGGGATATCCAGCGATATATTTTTCAGATTATTCTACCGGAGTCCTCTTATCTTAATTGCTTCCATATTTAGCCTTTCTTTCTATACCGTATCTGAACCTCGGAATGCCGCCAGAGCGGTCGTGCAAGGTGATAACCGTTCCATTGTCATCACAACTGCAATAATTACAGGGAACCTCTAAAAACCGGTTTGAAAAGGGAAAATGGGTAGAGGGCACCGAATGCGAGGAAAGCCGACGACGCAAGGCTGTATGCCTTGCTAGGAGGTTTGACGAAGCAGGCGGTGTGCTCTGCACATTTTCACTCAAACAAGGTTTTTAGAGGTGACCTACAGTATATCACATATAGAGAAGAATTTCTCGACTTTTTTTGCTGACTTCTGTCTGATCAAACTTTACTGCGCGTTATGCTTTACCTTGTTGATAAGAATTATAATCGCGAACAAAGCCGCCGCAAAAATCGCCTCAATACCAACAAAGGACATAAAGCTGTTAATGCTGAATACTTCGTCTGACATTCCCGAAAGCATATTGTTGGCTCTGACATACCAGTATGCCGGGAGAAACCTTGAAGCGGAAAGAACGCCTTCACCGAGCAGGCTCTGATCGACAAAAACACCGCAGAGAAAGCTCATACCGAGAGCAACAATGTTTGAGATAACGTTTACCACGTTTGATTTAGGCGCAACAGCCGCAATGAGTATTGCGATCCCTGCCGATATGATAGTAAATACCAAGCTGTTTAACAACGCAAGAAGGAATTTTTCGGTGAATGCTCCGCCGTTCATAATGAGCGCCGCAGCAATGAAGATCACCCATATTACGGCAACAACGACCGTGCTTCCGAGAATGATCTGAGCGGTTTGCGAGGTCACGGTCAGACAGGAGCAGTTCGTCCTGCTGCGTATCTCTTTTCTGTTGATTTTGAGAATAACAGAGGACAGTATCGTAATAAGAACGCTCAGTATGATGTATGCCATAAATTGAAAATAATAAGCCGTTTTTATGGGATAATCCTCGGTGCCGGACTTATTGTCCGAAAAGCTCTGAACCGTTACCGCAGTTTCCTCCGAGAGCAGTGTTTCGGTCTTTGTTATAGCCGCGCTCATATTGTTTCCCCCTGCGATATATGCAGAAAGAGTGGAAACATACTGGTTTACAAGGTTGTCAACGAAAACGCCTGTATAACTGTCTGGGATCTTGTAGTTGGTGAACAGTTCGTTAGTCTTGCCGTTTGATAGCTTCTCGGCATAGCCCTCTTGGATATTAAGAACGTAGTCGGTTCTTTCGTAGTACAGCGCGTCAAGTATCGTGTCTTTGTCGTTTTCGATCTCCACGAGATCGTGGCGCTGACTGATAAAATTGATAAGCGCCTTGCTTTCTTCGGTGTTGTCCATATCGATCACGCTTACGCTGAGACGTTCCGCTTCAAAAGTGTTATTCTGGGCGCTGCTGTCTACAAAAAATGTCAGAAGCACGAGGAATAATCCTATATAGATAAGCGCCATGGGAATGGTTTTCTTTGAGATTTTCAGAAATGCATTAAAGACTTGCATATTTGCGCCTCCTTGTAAGGAAGAATCCGATCAGCATGAAGATCACCGACATTACAAGCATGGTGATGATCTTCTGGGTGAAACGCGTATAGTCATCGTAAAAGTTAAGGCAGTAGAGCGAGTCAGAGATGACTGCCGCGGGGTTTATCTCATTAAACCACGGTGCGTAAGTACTTACGACAGCTTTCATATTTCCGATCATTAGTCCGCTGAAGAAGCAGCATACAAGCGTAAATGCTGTTGTGACAGTGCCCTTTGCGTTTACGCCCAGCTTGCTGACAGAGCCAATGGCAAATCCGAAGGATACGCCCAGAACGCCGCCTACCGAGCCAGCGAGATAGACCATGGGGAGCTTGGCGCCGAAATCGACTTGAAGCACGAAAGCGAGGAACGAAATGGAAAAAAATATGCATACTGTCTGAACGGCGATGCAGCCCAGCATGGACGTAATTATCGACACGATCTTTCTGGTGGGGGAACAGCACTTCCTTGCACCGATAGCAGAAAGATTACCCTGACTTGAAACGGCAATGCCAAGTCCGAGGTCTGAGCCAAGTAGCGCGACCATAGCCACGAGATTATAGAAATAAGAGAGCATGTTGTCGTGATTTCCGTTCGTCAGGGGAATATTCTCATTGCATTTCATGTCTTCGGAAAGCTCCGATACCACATCGTTGAGCTTTTCCGGGGAGTGCGAAATTGTATCCATGATAATGCTTCTGTTTGCGTTGTATTGCTCGACGAAGGATTTAATTATCGTCCTGCGGATACCTTCTGCGGAAGTGCCGCCTTCGGCTGACACTACGGTAATGGAAACCTGTTCGTCAACTGCATAGAGAATACCAGAGACCTTCTTTTCTTCAAGCAGCTTCAGAGCGCTTTCTTCATCGGAATAATAGGTTTCAAAAAGTGCGTCGTCGCCCTCGGAAAGACTCTCCATTACTTGTCTGAAATTCTCGTTGCTGCCTTTCTCCACGACCGCAACGGGTACTGTCGAGAATACGGTTGTGGTTTCATAAATTCCCGAAAAAGCGACCTTGAAAAATGTGCCGAGAATTATAGGAAACAGGATAAGCCAGAGGATAAGCGATCTTGCGCGAATATTCTGGAGAAATTCATATTTCAAATTGTGTAGGAACATTTATTTTCTCCTTTCGCTCAGTCCGAATCTCTCAGAGCCTTGCCCGTGATTTCAAGGAACACGTCGTTGAGCGTGGGAAGCTCGGAGAACACTCTGCCAAAATGCAGGTCGCTTTCCTGAAGAACGTTCAGTATTCTGATAAGGTTATGCTTTCCACCGGAGCATTTCACCTCAAGCCTGCCGTCAGTACAGCAAGCGCTGTATACATGCGGAAGGGCATTTATCTTTTCAAGAACGTCAGCGGGAACAGCCGAGGTTTCAACCGACACGGTCTCGGTGTTTTTTATCATCTTTTTCAGTTCGTCCTTAGTGCCTTCCGCAATTTTCTTTCCCTTATCCATGATAGCTATCCGTGTGCAGATCTGCTCGACTTCTTCCATGTAGTGGGACGTGTAAATTATCGTTGCGCCTTCCGCGTTGAGCTTCTGAATGCCCTCGAGGATCTTGTTCCGGCTTTGCGGGTCAACGGCAACGGTCGGCTCATCAAGAATGATCAGCTTAGGCTTGTGCGCGATCCCGCAGGCAATGTTCAGACGTCGGAGCAGTCCACCCGACAGCTTTTTGGGATAGAAACGTGTGAAATCCTGAAGCTCCGTGAAAGCTATTGCGTCCTGAACGCACTTTTTGCGCTCCTCACGGTTCTTGATGTAGAGTCCGCAGAAATAGTCTATGTTTTCGATGACGGTAAGCTCGTCAAATACCGCCACGTTCTGCATGATGATCCCGATGTTGCGTTTTGCCTCATAATTATCCGGCGTCATTTTCCTGCCGAATACTTCAATATTTCCCTTGTCGAAAGCAAGAAGCGAAAGCAGACAGCTTATTGTAGTACTTTTACCCGAACCGTTCGGACCTAACAGTCCGAACACCTCGCCCTGCTTGATCTCAAGATTAAGATGATCAAGGGCGATCAGATCCTTATACCGTTTTACGAGATTTTCAATTTTTACTATTGTATCAGCCATGACGTGACCTCCTTTGTGATATGATTATATTATACACACATCTCGTTCGGATTGTAAGTGGCAATCGTCAATAATTGATATGACAATTGTAATTTTTTTATAGACACAAACTGTTTTTTGTGGTATAATAAACGCAGAGCGTTTATTATATATCAAAAGTCCTCGCACATACGCAAATCAAAGATTTGCTCCGTGCGTATCGGACAATTATACCATAACCTTGCGGTTATGGTATAATAAACACACGCCGTTCTCCAAATCAAAGATTTGGACGGCTGGGTGTTTATTGAACGGCTGAAAAGTCTGCTTCGCAGACAGCGGCATACGCCGCTTCAAATGCTACGCATTTGTTTTTATGGTATAATTGAACTATGAAAAAATAAATCATATCGGGGGGGACGGATTTGAACAGGCTTGCAGATAAAGCGGCGGTACTGCTGCTTTGCCTTGTTGTACTCGTTGGGTATGCGGATTTCAGCGTTCCGGTCATTGCGCTGCTTATTACGGTGTTTCTTTCGGCGGTAAGCCAGAGCTTTTCGTCAAAGGTATCTCTCGTTTCGGAAATAATTATGGCAGTGCTTTGCTTTACAGAGCCGGTGTTCTGTTGTATGATACCGCTGATGATCTACGATTATTTTTATGACAAGCGACCGTGGCTTTCGGCATTCTCGGCGATATCTTTTATCGTATATGCCGGCAGCTTCAGCGTCTTTCAGATAATGCTTTTGATTTGCGGTGCATTAATTGCGTTAATTCTTTGGAACAAAACTGCACGGCTTGAAGAAGCGGAAAAGAAACTTATACTGACAAGAGATGATTCGGAGGAAATGAACCTGCTGCTCCAGCAGAAAAACAAGCAGCTCTGCGAAAATCAAGATAATGAGATAAAGCTTGCTACCATGAACGAGCGCAACCGGATCGCACGGGAGATCCACGATAATGTCGGGCATATGCTTACTCGTTCGATACTTCAGGTCGGGGCACTTATCATTGTAAACAAGGACGACGCTCAGCGAGAAAGCCTATTAAGTTTAAAGGACACCCTTGACAATGCAATGACCAACATACGAAACAGTGTACATAAGCTACATGATGATTCAATTGATCTAAAGGTTGCAGTCAACGACGCGGTGAAGCCTATACGGAGCCGGTTCAATGTCACATGTGATTATGATTTTTCCGAAAGTATGCCGAAAAAGGTTAAGCTCGGTTTTGTGGGAATACTTAGGGAGTGCCTTTCAAATACCGTCAAGCACAGCAGCGGCGACAGCGTCAAAATATCCGTCATAGAGCACCCGGGCTTCTATAAGCTTGAGGTGACCGACAACGGAAAATGCGGCGAAATCACCGACAGCGGTATAGGTCTTTCAACCATGCGCGAAAGAACTGAGGACATGGGTGGAATAATAAACATTTCCGCTACGGAAAAGGGATTCTGTGTGGTTGTTTCCGTACCGAAAACATACGAAGAATAATGGAGAGATTTTAGATGAATATAGTGATAATTGATGATGACAAGCTTGTAGCGCTGTCTTTGAAAACCATTCTTGAAAGCACGGGCAGGATAACAGTTTGTGCAATGGGAAACTGCGGCGAGGACGCCATAAGACTTTATGATGAGCATATCCCCGATGTTATGCTTATGGACATACGCATGGAGGACATGACAGGGCTTGAAGCGGGCGAGCAGATACTCAAAAAGCACGGCGGGGCAAAAATTCTATATCTGACGACTTTTTCCGATGATGAATACATAGTAAAAGCCCTCAGCATAGGCGCCAAGGGTTATATACTGAAACAGGATTTTGAGAGCATTGCTTCTGCGCTTGAGGCGGTCATGGGCGGTCAGAGCGTATTTGGTGAACAGGTCGTAACAAAGCTTCCCGTGATGATGAAAGCAAGATCGGATTTCGACTACTCCAGATATGATATTAATTCGAAAGAGCAGGATATTATCAAGCTTGTTGCCGAGGGAATGAGCAACAAGGAAATAGCTGCAAAGCTGTTTTTAAGCGAGGGAACAGTGAGAAATTACCTTAGTGAGATTCTGGAAAAACTGAGCCTGCGCGACAGGACTCAGCTTGCGGTGTTTTATTGATAGATTGTCAATACAAGTGCAACACAATTAAGAGAAAAATTTTTTGAGCACC
>CAMCFA010000074.1 GCA_945873955.1 uncultured Clostridia bacterium
CAATTCCCGAAGTACCGCAGGCTACTTCGTTTATCCCACAGCAGAGCGAAGCTCCCGCTGCTCCCGAAGCGCCGCAGACTGCTTCCTTTATCCCACAGCAGAGCGAAGCTCCTGCCGCTCCCGAAGCGCCGCAGGCGGCTTCCTTTATCCCACAGCAGAGCGAAGCTCCTGCCGCTCCCGAAGCGCCGCAGACGGCTTCCTTTATCCCGCAGCAGCCCAACGCTCCTACATTTGAGATCCCCGCAGAGAAGCAGACCCCGAACGCGCAGCCTTCCGGTGACCCCTCTAAAAAGCGCCGTATTCTCCCATGGATCATCGCGGGCGGCGCTGCGGTACTTGTCGGCGCAGGCGCACTCACTTGGATCTTCGCGCAGTCGTCTGTAATGCACATGTTTATGGGCGACGGTAATTACGCGGCGTCTGTTCTTGACAGATACGCTGCGGAGAACCTCGTACAGAACGGCGCTGTTGATATAAACTCCGTGCTGTCCAGCAGCAATATCATGCCGGAGCCGGGTGAATACACAGCTAACGAACTGGCGATAGAAGTCACAAAGAACATTGCCGAGAGCTTCTCAGCAAACGACCTCGGTACTGCCATTAACGTGCAGATAGAGTCCGGCAGTCTGACAGACAGCTTTATAGGAGACTCAGAAAGCGCCGCAGAAGTACTGAAGGAGCTGAACGGGATCACCCTCAAAGGCGGGATATCCGCGGGTGAGGACTCGGTAAAGGCTGGTCTTGCCGCAGATTACGGCACGGGCATTTTTGACGCGGCGGTGCAGATCGACTCTGACAAGATCTCGATAATGCTTCCCAGCGTGAACGACACGGTGCTGTCCACTGAAAACACCACGACCGTGACTGTCCCGGAAACGCTGGCGGAGATCAATGATCTTCAGGACAGCATATCCGATCTGCACAAGTCGTTCATGAAATACTACACCAAGGCAGACTTTGTGTATGAGAGCGGCAGCATTAGCATAGGCGACAACGAGATAGGCTGTACCCACATCACCGCCGAGATCGCCGGTGAAGATCTCGACGACCTTGTGTCGGATATAGCGGATACCCTTGAGGATATTTACAGCGGCATGGGCAGCTCGCTGTCCAGCTTCGACGCAGAAGAACACGACATGAAGCTGCTCATAGAAAGCTATGTCACGAACACCAACAAGCCGCTGGGAGTTACCTTCACGCTGAGCGGCAAGAATTCATACGGCGAAAAGAATTCGGTATCCTTGGCTTCTGCGAAAAGCGACAAGGGTTCCTACGCTGAGCTTAAACTCCAGAAAAAGACGCTCGTGAAGCTGGAAACCGAGAACACCTCCCCTGCTGACGGAACATTCAGAATGGATATCTCCACAAGCACCAGCGGCGACGACAAGATCACCGTCAAGGGCGAATTCAGCGGCGTCGGCACTGCTGACGCATTCGGTATGAAGCTGCCTGTCGGCAAGCTGTCGTTTAGCCTTGGCGGCTCTGCGGTCAAGAACATGTACGGCGAAATAAACACAGCAAACGGTGATTATATCGCAATGAGCGAAGTTTTGTCGTCACTGAAATTCACTCTGGAAGCTCAGGGCGCCGACGGTGGCTACAAGAATGTTATAGGCGTAGACGGCGGCAAGCTCGGCGGAGTTTCACTCACCGTGGACGTTCAGCCCAGACTCGGCTTTGACCTGCCCGATATGTCGAATCCTCAGAACGAGATCAGCGTTGACTCCGATGTATCCATGAGCGACCCGGCAGTTATGGACTACTATATCGCAGTGCTGGAACGTCTGGACGCGGTACTCTCCGACAGCTCTGTTGACGCGATCGGCAGCACAGTGCTCCACGCTGACGAGATAAAGAACTACACTGACGAGCTTAAGAGCATGCGCGGTCGCTTAGCGGTTTACAGCGGCTACAATGATTATACGATCAGCGAAGCCAACTATTATGCGGAAGATATTTACTACCGCACTGAACTTAGCGAGTTCGCAGGAAACGATCTGGAGATCATCAAGCTGTATTTTGACAGCAACGGTTCTCTCTCCATTATCGACAACTGCGGCGAGCGAGACGAAATGCTCCGTTCGCTCTACGGAACTCTCGACTGCACCGACTCCTACGCGGAAGTATTCGTGTGGAAGTACAGATCGATGTATTACCCCGTCGGCGTTACGGTAACAAGGACCTCCGACCCGTCCAAGATACCCTCCGCAAGACCCGACGCGTACAACCTGCTTGACCGCATTTACGAGTGGCAGTACGATAATATATCAGAGGATTACGCTGTCGGCTCCTGCCCCACGCTTATGACTCTGGAGAAGTACAAGGAATACTACGGCGAAGGACCCGCGGAAACAGCGAAGCAGGCGGACGAACGTCTTACCAAAACCGTCAGCGAGTTCAATGAATATGCTGACACAATTTACACATCATTCGCTCAGTACATGAGCAAATACAATATTTCCACCAGATACGACGACTGGACATCTACTGTTGTCTTCAATGTTGAGGACGGAAAGTGGTCATGCGGCAGCGGCTACAACTATTATTTCAGCGAGGATATAGTTGACGGTGATATCGAGGACGCTGCGGATTTCCTCAGCTCTAAGGTTTCCGGGCTGGACAACGCAGTTATAACAGTATACTTCGATAATGGTAAGCTCTGCGGAACGGCAGTAACAAACAACTCATGGGGCTCTTATTTCTCACAGATCGAGTTTGAGCTTGGCTATACCTCCTCGTGGACTTATCTTGACGGCGTTCAGGACGGTTACGCTTACGGCACATACCCCGTGCTTAACAGAATAACCACCGACAACCAGTCCGAGATTTTGAAGAAGTTCAACGGCACATGGAAGAACGACGACCACACCCTCACGATCAACGACTCAACATTTGACGCTGACAAGGTGTACGGCTTCTCGTTCGGCTACGGTTCTGTTACCATGGTCTACCGCAAATCTGACAACCAGACCGTATACTACACCACTGACTTTGACACATATCTTTCTGTTGAAGAATACGAAGACGGTTATTATGAAAACTATGAGACCTACTATTCTCCCGCGGAATATATGAGACGCTACTGATCCCAGATCAACACATGAGAGCCCGGCTTTTGCCGGGCTCTTTTTTTACTCTAAAGCACCACCCAAAGCCACTCGCGAAGCTCTTTCAGGTGGCTCTCGATCTCCGTCAGAGGGATAGAACGGGTTTATATCACCACATCACAGCAGTCGAAATCATTGTCGATATAGTGCGCTATGAATCTTGCCTTGAAGCGGCGCTTTTTGCATATTCCCTTATCCTTTCCGGATACGTCCAGATCCTCCGGGAGGACGAATTTAATGCACCTTACCGTTACGTCGCGGCAGGAATCCCCGGAGTGCGCCGGGATAGTCATGGTTTTAAGACCGCGCTTGTATTCCACGTCGTCGTAGCCGACCTCGGTAACTATCGCCGCCAACGCCACCCGCTTGTGCGGGCAGACATTCTTTAAGGTCACGGTAAGCTGCAAAATGCGCCCCAGCGACTCCATTCCAAGGTCGCCGGCGTCGTATTCCACAGCGTCCTCGCAGCCGTCGATATCAACGTCCACGGGTTCGGGACATTCCTCTGGGAATACGTCTGTGCCGCAGTCTACCGTGATATACGGCGACGGGAAATCTACGTCGTTTCCCTCTGCGTCGTCATAGTCTATCGACTCGTTCACCTCAATAGTACCGGAACACGGTAGATGTTGTTACACCCATTTATATTCATTCCTTTCCGAGCTGTTATAAAGCTCATTTTAATATATTCAAAAGGAAGAATATGTGTTACGTCAGCGAGGGGAAAAAATGCGCTGCCGGTCAGCGTGCAGCTCCTGCGATAAACGCCGCGGCACTCCGGAGCTGCCCGCCTGCTGGAAGCCAAACGGACACTGCTGCTAAATCTTTTTAGCCAAAGTAATGCTATGCGGGTAAGCGGATATGGTAGAATCCACCCTATACAGCGGTTGGTCTGACGCTTTTCTGCCATCAGCATATATTTCTGCTTGTCCGTTTATTGTGTAATTCAGTGCAGAATCAGTGGGATTCACCAGCAGAATGAGATCGTCAATATGCTCGGCGAATGCGCCTGCATCCAGATCTTCAAAACTCAGCCTAGCGCGTATTTCCTCGGCAGTTCTCAGTCTGAACTGCGGGAAACGCTTTCTTATTGCGATAAGCCCTTTATAGTACTCCACAATGCTGCGATGGACTGTTATGTCGTTCCATTTGAGTCCGTTCACGCTGTCCGGTGACTTATAGCTGTCGTGGACATAGCCGTCCTCCCCGTCGGGCTTGCTGCGGAGCATTTCCTGCCCCGCTTGAATAAACGGTATCCCCTGCGCCAGAAATACAAGCGCAGCCGCAAACCCGTCCGCCGCAGCTATCTCCTCGTCAGAGGCAGAGGGCATAGACACTCTGAGCTTGTCATAAAGTGTCAGATTATCATGCGCCTCAACATAGTTCACCGTCTGCTGCGGCTTATCTGCCCATATCTCGGCGCGGGGTCTTTCAATGTCGCTGTGGTATATACCGGCGGACATCACAGACTTGATAAGCTCTGTCCGGGTTTTATCCGGCTCGCCGTTCACAAAGCCGCAGTCGCTGTCGCTGAATACGCTGCCCTTTACTCCGTCGCGGAAATCGTCGGAGAACATCGCGAACTGCGGCAGCTTTGAAGCATTGTGCTTCATGGCGCGCCTGCTTTCGTCAAGGGGAGAAGCGCCGCCTGTCCAGCCCTCGCCGTACAAAATGACAGAGGGGTTGATCTTTTTCAGCTTTTCTGCGCAGAGGTTCAGCGTTTCTATGTCCAGAAGCCCCATAAGGTCAAACCGGAATCCGTCCAGCTTGTATTCCTCCGCCCAGTAGCACAGGCTGTCGCATATAAATTTCCTTGCCATTGCCCTTTCGCTGGCGAATTCGTTCCCGCAGGCAGAGCCGTCCGACAGGCTGCCGTCCGGTCTGTGGCGGTAGTAATAATCCGGGAAGGTCTTTGTGAACGGGGAGTCCTCGGTCAAGTAGGTGTGGTTGTACACCACGTCCATTATTATGCCAAGTCCGTGGTCGTGCGCCGCCTTGATAAGCTCCTTGAACTGCCCTATGCGCAGCGCGCCGTTATTCGGGTCGGTGGAATAGCTGCCCTCCGGGATATTGTAGTTCAGCGGGTCGTATCCCCAGTTGAAGCCGGCGTCCGGGTCGTTCTCGTCCACCGTCTGGTAGTCGAACACCGGCAGAAGATGAATGTGCGTTATGCCAAGCTGCCGGATATGCTCCAGTCCGATAGGCTCACAGAAATCGTTCACAGGGTCTTTTTCGCAGAACGATACGAATTTACCGCGCACCTTAAAATTTCCGCTTTCGTCCGAGGAAAAATCCCGGACGTGCAACTCATATATCACGGCGTCGGTGTAATCGGGAAGCGCCACCGGCTGCGAGTGCGCCCACCCGTCTGGGTCAGTCCGGCTGAGGTCAATGACCATTCCCCGGACGCCGTTTGCCCCGGCAGCTCTGGCGTAAATATCTATCGTTTCCCGCGCAACGCCGCCGTTTGTGATCTCGTAGGTATAGTACGCCCCGTGCAGGTCTCCGGGAACGGAAACGCTCCACACCCCGCCGCTTTTTTTCATCTTCATCACCGAACAAGGCGCGGTCGAATCGGCACTGGGATACAGCTTTACCAGCGCAGCTTCTGCATACGGCGACCACACTCTGAATTCGGTGCGTTCGTCAGAATATATCGCGCCCAGCTCGCCGTCGTATGCATATTCAAGGTCTGTTTTCTGAAAATCTGGCAGTTTGTTCATACTATATCTTATCCTTGTAAGCGGTGAGCTTTTCAAAGTCGCTCTTGTCCTTTTTTTCTTCAACGATAGCCTTTGCGTTTTCCGCCGCCTTAGCTGCCTGCGCAAAAGAAAGTTTATATTCAACAGCCGTGAGATACTCTTGTCCGTCGGGCGTATCGTTATAGTAATAGTAATATTGCAAACCGCCTGTTTCTGTAAAATCAAACCAGAACAATTCATAGGGGTATTCGACAAGTATAGCTTCAAGAATGAGGCAGTTTTCGTGAATATCCACTGTGCTGTCAAATGGAATATCTGTCGGCAGATCGACCTTGATAACAGAGCTTGTGCGCTTGCCCGCGGCGATATCCACTATTCCCTCGCAAAGCCCGTCGAACAGAGTCTGCATGATCTCCGGCTCAGTAGAGATATAGTCTTTGCCGAAACCCGCAAACGCAGTAACACCCGCCGCACAAGCCGAGCTTACCGCCACGACCGCCGCCAATGACGCCGAAAGCCATTTTCTATGTAATCTCTTCATACGGTTATCCTTTCTGAAATACGATTTGCACAGATATGAATAATTCATTATAGCATATTTTTTTCATATATTCAAGTCGGCTTTTCCGCAATTGCTTTGGCAGTTTTTTTACTTCTTAATGGGCGGTGGTAGAGAAGTCTGACCGCCGCCTCTAATAAAAAAGCAGACGCTAAACCGTGCAGGTCAGTATATAAAAAGCACGGCAGTTGAACGCTGCCGTGCTTTCTGAATGGTTATCCTATTTTTGCAATAATGCTCTTCACGAACTTTCCTGTCAATTCGTTTTCGGAGTATATGGAGTAGGAACACTCTCCGTCTGTCCATACAGCGGAAATAACTCCGTCGCCGTTGCCCTTGAGGGTCACGGTGCAGCCGCCTATCTTCTTTTCGGTCACGTTCTTGTAAGTGCCGAAGTCGCCGCTTATATCGTCTGTTCCCGCGCCCTTGCGAATACATATCTCATTGCCGGTTTTGGTGTATCTTACTTCCACAATGCCGTCCGCAGCCTGGATATACGACAGCTTGTGCTTACCGAGCTTGTTGGGGGCGTTGAAGCTGAGACCAGCCGCCTTTGCAGCCTCAGAAACCGTCTGGTATTCCTGCCACGGATTTGGTATCTGCACAGACATGTTACCTCCCTCTGCGGCGGTGTCATCGGTATTGCCAAGCTCAAGAGTGTTTATGTCAACAATAGAAACACTGCCGTCAAGAGCCTTGTTCACTGTAACAAGCGACCACTCAAACGGAGCACCCGGATAAACCACCCTGCTCCGGCAGAGGATAAGATAATTGCTGCCCGCCACGACCTGCTTTCCGAGGTATGCCACAGGCTTGTAGGAAACTCCCGTAAGCCCCTCCATAGCCTTTTTGAAGGCGGAGTAAACGGTCTTGTTTTTGCTTATTGCAAACTTGCCGCGGTTTGCCGCAAAGCCGCCGTCCAGCATTTCGCCGATTATCGTCTGAAAGCCTGTTATTTCAGCATTTCCCTCTAAGTCCTCATAGATGTACATCACCTTGACTTCGGGTGTTGCGTCGGGATAAACCGGTGTGGCTCTGCATAGTATCGCGTAATTCGTCCCCGCAACGACCTGCGTGCCGAGAACCGCTATTGCCTTGTAGCTTACGCCGTCAAGTTCCGCGGTCGCCTTCTTGAAAGCGGCGTTTGCTTCGGGATTCTTACTCATTGAGGTATTGCCGCTGTTTACCTCCCAGCCGCCTGTGATCACATCTGCATAGCCTGCGTCAATGTCGAGGTATTCCGAAGTGTCGTCCGCAAACGCCCCGAAGGTTACGCAGGAAATTGCAATAATTGCCGCCATAGCTGCTGATGTTAGTCTGATAGTCTTTTTCATGATGTTTTTCTCCTTTGATGTTAATTTTTTATTGGCAGCGCTCCAACTGCCTTTCACCCTAAAAGACAGTTTTTTTCGCCGGGTCACAGTGTTTATAAAAATTATTGAATATTTTTTATTATTTCCAGCAGTTCGTCCTGCGAGGCGCCTTGATCTGCCGAAACAGCATAAGAATACCCCTCGAAAGACCAGACCGCTAGAAAATAATTGTCTTTGTTCCCCTTCAGCGCGACCGGGTGACCGCCGACGGTTATTTCGGCGGCAGTATCGTATGTGTTGTGATCTCCGCTTATGTCGTCCGTGCCGCTCGCTTTTCTGATACAAAGACCCACATTGCCGTCAGCGTCGCGATATTGTACTTCTATCATAGTTCCGAACATTACCGAAATGCTCCTGTCGGAAAATGCGCCGTAGCTGTCGGGAATTTCAATATCAAAACCAACCGCTTTTTCGGCTTCGTCAATGGTGGTGAATTCTTCAAAGGGGTTCACTGCCTGTACCAAGTCTGATCCAATTTGAGAAGGATCGTCCACAATGCCTGCGTTCTGCTTTACCGTGAACACGCCTATACCCAGAACAAGCGCCGCGCAGGCAGCTATTCCGGCATACTTAGCCCACGAAACCAGACGTATGGCGTTTCTTTTTGTCTGAACAGGGGCAGCCTCGTCAATGTACTTGTCATCAATATCGCCTATTGCCCGCATTACCCGCATTTCTTTCATACAACTATTCCCTCGCTTTCAAGATGTTCTTTCAGCTTCTTTCGTGTTCGCATAAGACTGGTTTTGACCTTGCTCAGACTGAAACCATAATCCCTTGCGATCTCCTCAACAGGACTCGCATACCAATACCGTCTGACAAATATCTTTCTATTGTCCTCTGACAGCTTTCCCAGAAAGGAATTGATACTGTCACAAAGCTCTAAGCTCTCGCTTATGCGCTCAACATCAGTGTTCGGGTCTGGGATACACTCCGAAAGCTCGTCAAGTATCGCCTCGGTGCTGTTTATATCGCGCTTTTTGCGGTGCATGTGCTCATACATATTCAAGGCGAGGTTTCTTGCTATTCGTCCAAGAAATGCTCTGAGATTGTCCGGCTTTTTCGGCGGTATGGCGTTCCACGCTTTCACATATGTATCGTTCTTGCATTCCTCGCTGTCCTCGTTGTTGTGGAGTATGTTGTATGCGATAACTGTGCAGTATCGTCCGAACTTAATGTCAGTTTCGCTTATCGCGCGCTCGGATCTTGCAAAATAAAGCTCTATAATTTGCTCGTCCTCCATTTCGTTCCTCCGTTCCGCATAATTTATCCTTGCTCATTACAATAGACAGCGTTTTGTGCGAAAAGGTCACACAAAAAAACAATTAAGCTCTCTCGTGTCTGCAAAATAGCATACTCTTGTCTTATGCATATTCCGCAGGCAGGATCCGAGAATACCTGCTCTTTCAATATGGTCTATTATACCATACAATACACAAAATGTAAAGGACAGTAATCAGTCACCTTCAAGGTAATTCGGAACTTTGAGACACTTTCCAAGGAAACACAAAAACCGCTCCCGGACTATTCCGAAAGCGGTTCTTGCAGTATTGCATTTGTCTACGCTGTATAACATAGATCATTTCGCGGGAGGAAACTATAAAACAAATGCAATAAATATTTGTGAGTGTTCTTATTCAAAACGCTTTATGTATACGCGGGAAGGTTCTCCGCCGATGTCGTTCATCATCTGATAAAATTCGCACCCGTATTTTTCATATAGACCAACATGATTTGTTGAGATATAAGCCTGACTGATATTCTCAGATCTTGCGATGTTAGCGATCTTGTCAAATAATTTCCCAACACAGCGCTGTCCTCGTCTTTGCGGAAAAGTGTAAACAAATCCGATCCAAGGCGTCAAGTCAGTCGGCTGAATATCATCTTTCTCTGCATAAGTACAAAAAGACACCAGTTCATCGTCATTTACAAGCAGCAAAACCTTAGCATTCTCGCCGATAAAGTCTTGCAACTCTCCCTTCTTCAACAGACTATACAAGAACTGACCGGCGCCCCAATCGCTCTTTCCGATCTCGGAAAGCCAGTATTCCTGTCTGTCGCTTGAAAAATAATCTATAACTTCCATTACGATTCCCTCCGATCAAAAAACAAAACATTGCCGGCAGGATATCTGTTCGTGAGATAGGTTTGCGATACCGCTCCTGCACATATCCATCCCTTGTTTATTCTTACCGTCCAGCATTCCGACACCTTTGTAAAACCTAATTTCACTGCCAGATCATTTGAAGCCGTATTTCCTGCGTGGCAAGCCCATACCGGCTTCTTATGCCGGTCAAGGCAATATTGTATCATCTTCTGCGCAGTGATGAATCCAAAGCCTTGATTGCGATATCTGCTGTCGGTTTCTATGCCTATATCTATTTCCTCGCTGCTTACCGCCGCAGAAAAGCCCAAGCCGCTGCATTATTCCCGTCGGTCATGCAATAGCCCTTTCCTTTTTCAAGGAATCTCTCATCATTATCCCACGAAAAGGAGGGCGTAATTTTTCCGGTGATCTTATTCAGCAGTTCTTTATCTATCTCGAGCAGGCTAAATTCCGCAGGCAGGGCCGCTTCGATCACGGGGTAATTCCTACTGTATTCAAAGAAGCGCCGCTTTTCAATGACGGTATCCTTTTTTGCGCGAAAAAATGTTTCAGCCGATCCATTATTCACAAACAGAATAAACCGCCTTTGCGCAGTGTTGTTCTTATCCGACATAAATTCATATACAGCCTCCAGAAAAGGATCGTCGCATACGCCGTAAACAAATGCAAAACCGCTGTAATGCCAGTACAGCGCAGAACGGTTATCTCCGCAGGAGTTTACAAATATATCCCCTGTCTGTATCGACTCAGCTATTGAACGGGGATAAACCTTACCGCAGCCGTTCCGGTCTATGCAGTTAATATAGTTCATATAGTTTTCGGTTTCAATTTTTATCATACATAAATCTCTATTTCATTTTTGCCCTGTAAGCTAACGAACGTTTTCTATCACTATTATATCACGCCTATTCTGACTTGTCAAGTAAAAGCCTCACAATAGTCTTGCAATCTAAAATTTTTCTTGACAAAGTGATACTTATAGGCTATAATTAAAGCAGAAACGAACGTTAGCCCATTAGCCGATCAAAAGATTTATAGATCAAGTATCATAATGATCAAACGTTTCAGGCAGCACAGTAATTAATAACGGAGGAGCTACGATGAAAGTAAAGTATGAACACAAACCGTCAATGACCTTTATAGGATTTTCAACCTCTATCCGCCCGGAGGAGGGCTATGCGAAATGCCCCGAATTCTGGGACAAGGAATACAGCCAAAAATACGCTAAGCTGTGGCAGACAATGAAGCCAGAAACGCCCATTGAAAAAGCAATTCTCGAAAATCAAATAGGTATGTATGCTATCTGCGACGAAAAGAAAGGCTCTTTTGAATATTGGATCTCAGGTCTGTATAAGGGCGGCGAAGTGCCTGAGGGTTTAAAGCTCTACACCTTTCCCGAAAGCGACTGGGCAATGTTCTCAGCTAAAGGCGCTCTGCCGAGATCTCTTCAGGAGCTTAACACGCAGGTATGGCAGGAGTGGTATCCTAACGAAGGTCAGAAATACAAAGGCAACGGCAACGCAATGCTGGAGGTCTATTCTGCCGGCAATATGCAAAGTCCCGATTACGAATGCGGGATATGGGTGCCGATTTGCAGACCTAAGAGATCAAACGGACAGGAAACGGCTGAGATCGTATCTTCCATGACACTCACAGGAATTTTATAAACACAAGAGGATCCATATATCCATGAAAAACAATTTATCCTGTCCCTGTAAAAAGAAAAGCTGTCCGCGCCACGGTGACTGCGAAGCCTGCCGAAAACATCACGAAGAGTCAAAATACAAAAGACCTGTTTATTGCGATAAAAACATATCCGTCCGCAAATTCCGAAAAGGTGATGAATCTGCTGTTTCCGATGTTATCTGCACAACGCTCTCTGTCAGCAACAGAAAGGATTACTCCCCCGAATTCATCGAGGAGAACATAAAGAGCCACTCCCCGGAGATCATCGCTTCAAGGGCGGCAGGATCTCATTTCTATGTCGTCCTTGACGGCAGAAAAATCATCGGGTGCGGAGGAATTACAGGCTATTGGGGAAGCGACACCGAAAGCTATCTGGTTTCCGTTTTTGTCTTACCCGAATATCAGGGCAGAGGTATAGGAAGAAGAATTATCAAAACATTGGAATCCGATGAGTATTTTCTCCGTGCATGGCGCACGGAAGTCGGCTCATCTCTTACTGCGGTCAGCTTCTACTTGAAAATGGGGTATAATTATAAAAACGGTCTTACTACGCCGGACGAATACGGGGTAGTAAGACTCGAAAAGATAAGAAATGATCATTTTTCTCCATAAAAATAACGATACAAACTCTTTGCATACGAGTAATAAACCTTATCCATATCACCAACGTTTCGCGTTTTTATTGTACCGCACATTTACTTTCCTGTCAAGAAATTGCACCGATTTTGTTATTCATATCCCATAGGCTGTTTTACATTATACAACTCTGCAAATCAGATTATCTCAAATTGAGATCCACCAGCACACACCGAATTTATCAATAACAGTTGCACAGCATTTGCTCCACGGAAGCTCGTGAATAGGCTCAATAATCACACCGCCATCGCTTAAAACACGAAAAGCATTATAAACTGCTTCCTCAGTCCCCATCTCAAACACGTTAAATGTCATAGTTTCCCATTTGTATTTGTGAACTATATTTATATCACAAGGATTTGAAGCTTCGGCTAACGCCAAAAAGCCTTCGCCATTCACAGACAATTCGCAGTGGTCATAAGCCGTGTTGTCCTCATTTTTAAACTCGCGTGTGATCTCTGCCCCAAATGCTTTACAGTACATTTTGGCGGCTTCAAAACTATTTTTCACATAAACCTGAGTATAATTTTTCATTTTATTCTCCCAAGCTCCCGATTTTTAGTGCGGCTTTTCTTCACCAGTAATTGAATTGTTATGCCTTAAAACCTGCCGCCACGCCAAAGCTAACGACCGTTTTCTGGCATTATTATACCATACCCCTGCTCACTTGTCAAGGAGGATTGTCAAAATTGAACCGTGATCATCAGATTTTTTTGATTTTCTCTTGACATTGGAAACATACTCGGCTATAATAATATACAAGGGAACGAACGTTAGCATATAAGGAGTGATACATCATGGAAAAAATGACGACAAAAGACAGGATACTGGATTCGGCGCTTACACTGTTTTCCGAAAAAGGCTATGACGGTGTGGGTGTTGACCTCATCGCAGAAAATGCGGGAATAAAAGGGCCGTCGCTGTATAAGCACTTCAAGGGTAAAGAGGATATTCTGAATGCGCTTATCGAAAAGGCGGAGAGCTACTATGAAGCAAACTTCGGCTCAACGGACGATCCGGGCAAGACGCCTGCTTCAATGAATGAGCTTGTTACTCTTTCGCTGAAAAGGATACTGTTTACCCTTCACGACCCTATGATTAGAAAAGTGCGCAGAATGCTGACTATGGAGCAGTTCCGCAATCAAAGCATTGCCCTGCTTACCACAAAATACAATATCGACAGCGTACAGGGGCTGTATCAGCGGATATTTCAGGAAATGATGGATAACGGCATTATGAAACAGGACGACCCGAAGCTGCTTTCCATGTCCTTTGCGGCGCCGGTATCGCTGCTGATCCAGATGTGCGACAGAGAGCCCGAACGCGAGCAGGAGGCAATGGAGCTCATTGAGATATATTTCCGGTATTTTGCGGAGCAGCACGGTAAATAGTTTGAGCTCAATATAGCTTTTCTGTACAGTTGGTTTCCTTTAAAGCGATATGGAACATTCCTGCTTTGGTACAACTGAAAACCTCCCCAAAGGACGCACCATTCATACCGATCTGAATTCAACACAAACAGGACTGCCGCCTATGAGAAATAAACGTGGCAGTCCTTTTTTATCATAATTAATAATTAGTGCCTCCTCAACAACCAGTCATTTCTAAAACATCCCTATTTTGAACACCAAAATTGAAAAAAGGCAATACAAATTCGAAGAGGCGCAAAAGCAACGCCGCAA
>CAMCFA010000075.1 GCA_945873955.1 uncultured Clostridia bacterium
TTCTTCGACAATTACGTTTCGGTCATAACCGACACAAACTTTCTTATCTATATGGGAAATACCCTTTTGTACGCGGCGGTGCTTATCGTACTCGGTATAATCGTCAACGGACTTGCGGGATATGCCCTTGCGAAAATCAAGTTTCCTTTCGCGGACAAGTGGCTGCTGATAATTATGATGCTGATGATCATTCCCTCGGAAACGATCATCACGATAAACTTCCTGTTTATAGCGAAAATGGGACTGCTGAACACCATTATCGGCTACATACTCCCGATGATAGTAAATCCGTTCAATATATTCCTGTTCAGGCAGGTGTTTGTGAGCCTGCCGGACGATGTGTACGAGGCGGCGCAGCTTGACCACTGCGGTCCGGTGAAATACTTCTTCACAATGGTTCTGCCGATGTCAAAAACAGTAGTTGCAACCGTCAGCGTGTTTACATTCCTCGGCGTGTGGAACGACTACCTCTGGCCGTCGCTGGTGTTCACATCAAGCGACCTGCTGACCGCACAGATAGGTCTTAACGCAATCACCGCAAACGAAAACACAACAATGGGACAGACGCTTGCGGCAATCACACTTATAACCATTCCGGTGATCATCATTTATTCGCTGTTCTCAAAACAAATCGTTGAGGGCGTTGTTTCGACAGGTTCAAAGGAGGGCTAATATGAGCTATATTCAGTTAAAGGGTCTTTGCAAGAAATATCCGAACGCGGCAAGAAATTCGGTTACCGATTTCAACCTTGATATAGAGGAGAAGGAATTTATCGCTTTTGTAGGTCCGTCCGGCTGCGGCAAATCAACAACGCTGCGAATGATAGCAGGCTTTGAGGATATCACAGGCGGCGAGCTTTACATAGACGGAAAGAAAATGAATGACGTTCTTCCCCGTGACAGAGGAATTGCAATGGTTTTCCAGAACTATGCGCTTTACCCCCACATGACCGTTGAAAAGAATATCTCCTATGGGCTTAAGAACATGAAAGTTAAGAGCGATGAGATCAAGCGCAAAACCGACTGGGCGATTGACATACTCGGGCTTGAAGAATACCGCCACAGGAAGCCGAAGAACCTCTCCGGCGGTCAGCGGCAGAGAGTAGCTCTCGGTCGCGCTATCGTCAAGGATTCAAAGGTGTTCCTTATGGACGAGCCGCTCTCCAATCTTGACGCAAAGCTGCGCGTAAGTATGAGAAACGAGATAAGCAAGCTGCACCGTCAGCTTGGCAGCACCACAATCTACGTCACCCACGACCAGGTTGAGGCAATGACTATGGCGGACAGAATTGTTATCATGAAGGACGGAGTTGTTCAGCAGGTAGGAAAGCCCATGGAGCTTTACGACCACCCTGTAAACAAGTTTGTGGCGGGCTTTATCGGCTCTCCGCAGATGAATTTCTTTGATGTAACTATTGAGGGCAACACCGTTAAATTTGCGGACGGAAAGCAGATTCCGCTCCCGGAAAATATTATCTCGAAGCTTGGCGGGAAAACAACTGGTCTTATCCTCGGAATACGCGGCGAGGACATCAAGCTTGACCCGCAGAATTTAGAGGTTTACGGCGAGGGAAAGCAGAGCGCGGTGGTGGAGAACACCGAGGTTATGGGCAACGAGAACAACCTGTATTTCACCTTCGGCGGCGCGGTTACTGTTGCGAGAGTATCTAAATATGAGATAAGCCAAGTGGGCGATACGATTGATTTCACATTCGTTCCGTCGAAGATTCATTTCTTTGACAAGGAAACAGAAGAAAGCCTTTTCTAATATAATAAGGAGGAGAACAAAATGAAAGAGATACACTTAAAAGCACCAAGGGGCTGGATAAATGACCCCAACGGATTTATTTACTACAACGGCGAATACCACCTTTTCTATCAGAACTTCCCCTACGCTCCGAGGTGGGGCAGAATGCACTGGGGTCACGCTGTCAGCAGCGACCTTATGAACTGGAAGCACCTTGACATAGCGCTGTTTCCTACCAAAACAGACGATAGGGACGGCTGCTTTTCTGGCAGCGCTATCGAAAAGGACGGGGCTATGCACCTTGTATATACAGGTGTGAGATACGACGTTCCCGACCCCGAAAACACCAACTGCTGTCTTGACGATAAATTTACTGCGGCGCAGCTTCACATCTCCTCCGAGGACGGTTTTAGCTTCGACAATTTCAGGGGTAAGACCACGGTTATCCCGCCGATTACCGATACTGAAATCGGCGACAAGAATCACACCCGCGACCCGAAGATTTGGCGCGGCGGCGACGGAAATTACTACGTCGTTCTCGGAAGCACCGTGAATAATCAGGGCAGGCTGCTGTTTTACAAAAGCGCCGACCTTGCTCATTGGGATTATGTGAATTATGCCACCGCCGAGGGCTACGGCTGGATGTGGGAATGCCCCGATTATTTTAGGGTTGACGGCTCCGACGTGCTGATTTTTTCGCCCATGGGAACAAAAGACGGAAATCAGGCGGTATGCACGCTGGTTGATTTTGACGAGCAGAGCTGCTCTATGAAAATCGGCAGCGAGTTTCAGTTTCTCGATTACGGGCTGGATTTGTACGCGCCCCAAAGCACCACCGACAAGGAGGGCAGGCGGATAGTTGTGGCATGGCTGCGAATGCCCGAGCCTATGGATAACAACTCGATAGGTATGTTCAGCATTCCCCGCGTCTGCGAAGTAAAGGACGGTCACATCTTCTTCCGTCCTCACCCCGATATTCGGGCGAAATTCACCCGAAAAGCGACCTCGCCCAGCGGAATTTATATGGTAAAGGCAAGCCTTGCCGAGGGCGAACAGCTTGATATCGGCGGCTATATTATCCGCAGAGAACAGGGCAGAATAATTGCCGACAGAACCGCCGTTATCAGAAATCACGAGGAACTGCGGAATATATTTGAAACCCCCGTGCTGAGCGGCAATGCGGAAATCGAGGCTTATGTTGACGGGAATATGATTGAGTTTTTCGTGAACGGCGGCGAGTATGTCATAACAAATGCAGTTTACGATCTTTCGGACAAGGTTATAGGTAATGCCGAGCTGTATGTTATGGACGATACGGAGGAATGATCATGAGCAGATTTGACGTTTGCGCGCTGGGCGAGCTGCTGATAGATTTCACCGAGAACGGAACAAGCGCGCAGGGCAACCCGATTATGGAAGCAAACCCCGGCGGCGCACCCTGCAATGTCCTAGCTATGCTGAACAAACTGGGCTATAAGACGACCTTTATCGGTAAAATCGGCGATGGTATTTTCGGCAGACAGCTGAAAAATGCCGTTGAAGAAGTCGGGATAAATACCGACGGTCTGGTGACCGACAAGGCGGTTAATACTACCCTTGCTTTTGTACACACGCTGCCCGGCGGCGACCGTGAGTTTTCGTTTTACAGAAACCCCGGCGCAGATATGATGTTGAGCGAGGGAGATGTGAACGAGCGGCTTATTTCCGACAGCAGGATATTTCATTTCGGTTCTCTTTCAATGACCGGAGAAGAATGCGAAGCAGCTACACGAAAAGCGGTCGGGATTGCAAAAAGAAACGGTGTTATCATTTCTTTTGACCCTAACCTCCGTGAAAATCTCTGGGACAGCCTTGACAAGGCAAAAGAGAAGATTGAGTACGGAATAGCGAACTGCGATATTCTGAAAATATCGGACAACGAAATTCAATGGTTTACCGGCGAACAAGACTTTGACCGTGCGGTAGAAAAGCTGCGGAGTCGGTACAGCAATATAATGCTGCTGCTTTTGTCGTTGGGCAAGGACGGAAGCCGCGCGTATTCCGGAGAAAACAGCGCTTACGCTTCTGCAGCTCCTGCAAAAACAATAGAAACCACAGGCGCAGGAGATACCTTCTGCGGAGCGATACTCTCAAAGGTTCTGGAATACGGGCTGCGGGATTACTCGCAGCAGGAGCTTTCGGATATGCTTAGCTTTGCTAATGCGGCAGCAGCAATAGTTACCGAACGCAAGGGAGCGCTCAGGGTAATGCCGCAGCCCGAGGAAATAGCTGATAGAATGAGGAGGAGCGAAAATGACTAAAGTAATAATAAGGCTGCCGTCGGTGAAGGAAGTCAAGGATTTCGTGAACGCAGTCAGCTCCTGCGGCTGTGATATCGATATAGCTGCTGACAGATATATTATTGACGCAAAGTCAATAATGGGTATATTCAGCTTGGATTTGAGCAAGCCGCTTGAACTCAGAATCATCTCTGATGAGGAAAACGAAATATCTGATGTGCTTGGGAAAATCGAACGGTTTATTGTCAGCGAATGATATTAGCGGCTGATTAAATGTGTAGAACAAAAGGAAAAACGCTCTGCTGTATTGCGGGGCGTTTTAGTTTTTGTTGAATATAATATTGAATAAGGTCACCTCTAAAAACCTTGTTTGAGTGAAAATGTGCATAGCACACCGCCTGCTTCGTCAAACCTCCTCGTAAGGCATACAGCCTTACTTCGTCGGCTTTCCTCGCATTCGATGTACTCTTCCCATTTTCACTTTTCAAACCGGTTTTTAGAGGTTCCCATAAGTGTTTTCAATGATTTCTTGAAACACTTGCTATACTCTTTTTTCAAGTTCCATTAGCCCGATTCTTTCATCATCAGCGTTTGGCATTGACGGGAGCATTGTAATCGAAATATTACAAGCTGATGATAGAGCCGATAATGTACATCACCTACAACGGTGTAAAGACTGCGATGACAGCCACCGAAGCCGCGCTGTACAACCAGCTCACAGGCGGCGACCTCATAAACAAATTCGGGCCTTTGTCGCATAAGAACCTGCCGTTTGCGCTGTTCCTTGAGGAGGACGACCTCGGCTATTCCGCATGGACAGGCGCGACTGACATAAAGGTCACGGACAGCGATATAATCAAGAATCTCGGCGTTGGAATTGTGTCGTTCAAGGAGAAAGTTCCGGATACCGAAATTGCCGCAGGCGACTACGATTACCGTTTGGACACGGACGTTTACACCAGCGTCACCGTGTCCGGCGGAGAGCATACTCCCGACAATCCGGTAACTGTGAAATTCTACATCAAAAATCGTGTGTATACCGTGCGGAATGTTGTATTTCCGGAGGGCGGTTCGCAGCTTGTCTGGTGCAAATGGCACACTCCAACTACCGAGCAGACTGTGAATATCCGGATTGTGGTTACGGGAGGAGCGTCCGCAAGCAAAACGAATATCTCAGCGAATATTGTGGATCTCAGCAAAAATCCGCCGCCCGACCCTACCGCATACGACCGGAACGACAGCTTCAGTATTCCGACAACTGTTCCCATGAAGCCGCAGAAAACCTTGCTTTCGTGGAGCGTGTGGGAATCCTACTGGAAGTCCAAATGGGTGTGGCATTCACGCTGGGTTTGGACATGACGGCGCTGGGTTGACCGTGGAAAATGGGTTGACGAGGGCGAGTGGAAATTCCGAAGCAAGTCCTACCGCGCGTCAATGACGGCGACTATGAAGATCACTCCGGACGAGAAAAATCCGACTGCTACATCTTCAACCATGAAATCCGGGTACGGTATTAACGAGGTAGTTCGCACGACTGTCAGCGGAAACGGCGAACATACTGATGTGCAGAATGCCGTGACCTACTTCCCCGAATTCAAGTACAAGAGCTGCTGGCGGCTGCTTGAGGTGACCTCCCGCAGCAAAATGGAGTTCCGGGAGAACAGGTACAGCACCTACAACAACCGAACCCATTTCACACCGGTGTGGTACCCGGACGGCAGCTACAAGGTCTATACATGGGTAATGGACTGCTGGACTCCCGCCGGAATGCTGTCTGTGAACAAGACCGACAGCCTCACCATAAAGGGCAATGTTTACGATACTGCCGTGTTTCCACCGACGAGGAAGAACAGGAAACCAGTTACGAGGCGCAGATAAGCTACTACACGGAGAAAATCAACGGCAACCCTGAATGGAACATGGCTGGGATTTTCGCTGACGAGGGCATTACAGGAACTCAGGTTAAGAAGCGCCCGGAATTCCTGCGCATGATACGGCGGTGCCGCAAGGGTAAAATCGACATCATTCTCACAAAGTCCCTGTCCCGGTTCGCCTGGATTACAGTGGATAGCTTGAATTACATACGAGAGCTTAAGCTACTGAATATCGCGGTCATCTTTGAAAAAGAGAACATAAACACGCTGACCGCCGAGAGTGAAATGCTGACAACTATCATGAGCTGCTTTGCACAGGCGGAAGAAGGTCTGCAAGTGTTCACCGACAGTAGGTGAAGAATCGCTTCACAAAGCCATTATTTCGGTGATAAACGAATTCTGCGATGTCAAAGGCGATGTTGCTGAGATACTCCGGCAGAGCGTGTCCGAGGTACTCGACCCGAACCTGAACGGCAGCGTCCTTGCAGCACAGCAGCGGCTCGATGAGCTGAGCCGGAATATGGATGAGCTACTTCGGCTGGCTACTGTTCCTGAAAGCAGCGCTTCTGCTATGGCGGATATACAAAGGTTTAGCGAGGAAATGAAAGGTCTGCGGGAGTTCATAGAGGGCGAGAAAGCAAAGGTATCTTCCTCAGAAAAGGACACTGAGCAGATGAAAGCTGTGCTGGAACGGCTGGATCAGGAGGACTTCTCGCTGTCGGAGTATGACGATGTCATTGTGCGGCAGATTGTGGAGGAGGTTCGGATTGTGGATAAGCAGACGATTAGAATGCGGTTTCTTGGTGGCATGGAAGTCACCAGTATAATTTCGTAAACCATTGAGAAAATTCGGGAGCTTTGTTTGAATGGCTCCTGTTTCGTTGACTTTTTTCGCTGTCCTATAATATAAATGCATAATTGCAGATGATGGAAAAATCTATTTTGTATAGATTAGACATAGAAAAACACCGCCTGTGGGCGGTGTTTTTCTATGGAAGCATCATTTTCCTTGCCAGTCCCGGATTGGGA
Organism: uncultured Clostridia bacterium; assembly: GCA_945873955.1. Lineage (GTDB taxonomy): Bacteria > Bacillota > Clostridia > Oscillospirales > Ruminococcaceae > CAG-115. The sequence goes on from CAMCFA010000075.1 coordinate 6,930, forward strand.
CTGGCATTTTGCTCCGCAAAACCGGAAAATGACGCAGGGCGCCTTTATAGCGGATATGTGTGTCTTTTCCGAAAAACATCTCATACGCAAAACATGTTTATGGGCGGTGTTTTGCTGTTTATGCACCCGAACGACATACATGACCGAAAAGAACCCGGAGCGCGGAATTAAGCGCCCCGGGTTCTTCATATTAAACGTACTCGTAGGAATAGCCGAACGGATCTACCGCTGTGCCGTTCACACGGGTCTCAAAGTGCAGGTGGTTACCGGTAGACCACCCGGTAGAGCCGACGTAACCAATAACGTCGCCCTTGCTGACCTCCTGCCCGACATAGACGTTTACTGCGCTGCAATGCGCGTAAACCGTGGAGATCCCGCCGCCGTGGTCGATGATGATGTAGTTGCCGAAGCCGCCGTGCCAGCCGCCGTCGCCGTATGCCGTGATGACCGTGCCGCTTTGCGCCGCGTAGATGTTCTTGCCGCCGATACCTGCGTTGCCGACGTCGATACCGTAGTGATTGCCGCCGCGCCATGCGTCATAGCCGAAATAGGTGGTTATATACTGGAGGTTGCTGTCCAGCGGCCAGCGGAAGCCGTCGGAGCTGTACACTACGCCGCTGCCGCTGTTTTCTGCCTGCTTCGCGCGGATAAGGTCGGCTATCGCGCTGTTTATCGCTTCAACGTCCTCGTTGGAGGCGTTGATCTCACTGCGTATCTGGGACATCTGATCCTTTATCGTCTGTGTGTCATAGTTCAAGTCGTAGAGGTCGTTCGTGCGCTCGTCAGCTATCTGCTGTACTTCGGCTTTCTTGTCCTCAAGGCTGGAAAGCTCGGACTCAAGCACGTTCTTTTTGTCCAGAAGATCCGCCTTATCAGCATTGAGATCGCTGATATCCTGTTCCAGACCGGCGATAAGATCCTGCTGGTGGTGGATATCGTCCAGCAGGTTGTTCATGAACTCCATGTTCTGGCTGCTGATATTCTGCACCACATCAACGTATGTAAAGAAGTTGTACCAGTCGTCGGAGCCTTCAAGAATCGGCAGGGTGTCGGCGGTGTTGTTCATGTACAGCGCTCTGATCAGCTTTGCGAACTTCTTTAGATTCTCCTTGTTCTGGGCTTCCAGATCGGCGATTTGCGCCTGCTTCTGCTTTATCTCGGTTTCCTTGTCCTCGATAGACCGCTCAATGAAATCTATCTCCGCTTCCTTGTCGTAGATCTTCTGCTGCTGGGTGGTTATGAGCTGACCGTAGGTGCTTATCTCGTTGTTGATACCCTCGATCTGCTGCTGGATAAGATCCATCTGCGCCTGGTTCTCCTCAACGCTGTCGCTGAGGTTTCCTATCTGCTGTTCGCGCTGCTGGTTCTCCTGCTTGATCTTTTCCGCTTTCTGTTCTAGCGCGGCGATCTCTTGGTCGTAGTCCTTTGTATCAGCGAAAGCGCCCATGCCTGTGCTGAAAACCGGAGCAGCGGCGGTTGTCAGCGCTGTTACCAGTGCACAAGCTCCGCGCAGTATTTTTTTCCTTAGTTTAAAGTTCCCCATAAACGTCCCCTCTATAACCAATGCTGTTTATTCTTCCGTTTGAACAGAATAATGTGTAAAGTCATATACCGATGAAGTTCCCGATTGTATGTTTGTGAAAACAGTTCCGTCCTTAAGACTGATCGTTGGACTCCAGCTGAGCGTCTGCCCCTGCTTGTCGGTTATCTCGATAAGCGTGTCCGGCATGATGTCGCTGCGGTTGCATTTAAGCAGGAACGGCGCGCCGTTGTCGCTGCGGAGTATGACCTCGCCCTTTTCGCCGGCAAAATCGTTTTCCTCGCTCAGATCCCATGAGTATACGACGGCATTGCAGCCGTAGCCGGGAATAACAAGGAACAGATCCACTCCTCCCTCAGAGGACGCGATATATTCGTCCGGCACCTCGCCGATATTTGTGAACATTTTTTCATAAGAGCTGTTAAGGAACATCTCCCGGCAGGTGTTTTTATCGGAGTCCGGCTCAACGAACCCTATGTAGGCTGTTCCGCAAAGGCTTCCGGAGTCGGCTATTTCTTTCCGCTGTGTGATGTCGGGAGTCCATTCTTCCGGCTGAGCTTCTGCCGTTGCCTGAACAGTTTTCGGCTGCGGCGGTTCGCTTTCCGGTGCGGTTTGTTCGGTATTCTCCTGCTGAACAGAAGCGTTGATTGTATCGCTGCTTTCAGCGGCGGGTTTTTCTGCACAGCCCGTAAGATTCAGCAGCGCCAGCGATAATGAGAGCGCAGCGGCATATTTCGTCAGATGTTTCATAAAAACCCCTCCCTTAACGGTAAATACACCATTATTATACAACATTATCCCATATACTGTCAAGCGCCACATACTGGAAATCCCATGATTTCACATATTTTTCACCCATAAAAACAGACGGAGAAAAACGCTTCGGGGTCGCGTTATTTCCGGCAGATAGTTTCCGTGGTGCTGCCGTCCCTGTCCTTGTGGACGTGAATCTGCATATCCCGGAAGTACTCTTGGATACCCTCGACATGGGTGATTATGCCTATCGTGCGGTTCTGTTCCCGGAGCTGCTCTATCACCGACAGCGCTTCGTCGAAAGCGTCCCTGCTGAGGGTGCTGAAGCCCTCGTCAATGAACAGCATGTCGGCGCTTCTGCCCGCGCCGCGGCGGAGGGTGTAGTCCGACAGACCTATCGCCAGCGCGAATGACGCAAGAAACCGCTCGCCGCCGGACATGGTGGAAACGTCCCGGCGGGCGGCGCTGCCGGAGTTGTTGTCGATTATGTCGATATCAAGCCCGGCGGCGGAGTTGGAGCGCATGCCCTCCTCACGCAGTACAAAGCGGTATCGCCCGCCGCTTAGCGCCACCAGCCGCTTGTTTGCTTCTTCCAGCACGCCGGAGAACATTCTCATCTGGATAAAGGTCTCAAAGGAAATGCGGGACTCCCCGCTGCCGTTTATCACCCTGTCAAGCTGTGACAGGGTCTTTTGCGCGGCGGAAAGCTCTCCCGCGCTGCGGATAATTCCGTCAACGCTCTTTTTAGCCGAGTTAAGCTCGGTAATTCTGGCGGTGAGCTGCTTGATTTGCGCACTGACGCGGTTCTGTTCCGCTTTCAGTGCCTGCTCCTTGTCGTCGAACTGCGCTATTTCCCGAATCTCCCGTATTTCCGGCAGCTTCTTTTCGCGTTCTTCTAGGGTCGCCAAGGCGGCGGTGCGGCGTTCGTTGTAGTCCGCGAGCTGCTGTTCAAGGCGGCTGCGCTGCTCCTTGTTGGCAAGCGCACCGCGCAGCTCCTGCTCGTCTGCGAAGCCGCACAGGCGTATCTTGTCCGCAAGAGCCGCTTCTGCCGTTTCAAGCGCGGCTGCTGCGTCGGCGAGAGCCTTGTCTGACTGCTCCCGGCGAGCCACGGCGGAGGCGGCTTCCTTTTCGGCGCGGGTAAGCGACTCGGCGGCGGTTTTCTGCTGGGTCTCTATTTCGGCGGCGCGGGTATTTTTGGCGGATATTTCCTCGTTAAGCTGCGCGGCAGAGCGCCCGTCAAGACCCTGCCGGTTAAGTTCCGCTTCCTTGCTCTTGGCGGCTATGGAGCTGTTCAGCGCGGAGATGTCGTTCGTGAGAGCGTCCTGCTGATGTCTGAGGGACGTGAGCAGTTTTTCCTGCTGCTCCTGCGCGGCAGTGAGCTTCGGCAGTTCTTCCTCGGCGGCAATACATTCGGACAGCGTATTTTGCAGAGCCGCCGCTTCCTCGGTGAGCCGCCGGGTCTTTTCCTGCACCGTCGCGTCACCGCCGGACTGCGGCAGTTCAACCCCGGTCACTTCGGCGTAATCCCGGGCGGCGGCTTCTCTTTCAGAGCCCAGCTTTCCGGCGATACCGGAGAGCGCCTTGTCTGCGGCGGCTTTGGCTTTCTGCGCTGCGGCGGCGTTCTTTTCGGACTTTTTGAGGTCGGATTCGGTGGGGATATTTTCCTCCCACGGGGCGGGGGAAGGGTGTTCCAGCGAGCCGCACACCGGGCATGCTATGCCGATTTTCAGCTTTCTTGCCAGACGGGCTGCTTCGCCGGCGAAGTACCTCCGCTTGAGCAGGTCGTTATCATTCTGCGCCTTGTCCAGAGCCGCCTGCGCTTCTTTGCAAGTCTGCTCCGCTGCGCTGTATTCCAGCGTGAGGGCGTTCAGTGCTTCAAGGCTGCGGAGGAGCTGCTCCGCGCGTTTTATCCCGGCTTCGGCGGCGCGGAGCTGTGACTCAACGCCGGCGCGTTTCGCCGCAAGTATCTCGCAGCCGCTTTTCTGCCGGGACAGTTCTTTTATTTTATCAGAGCAGACCTGCTGCGCCGCCTGATTTTCAGTGAGCAACCTCTGCTTGTCCGCCAGAGCGGAGCGCAGCGCTTCTGCCTCATTTTCGGACTTCTGCGCCTGCTGGCAGCGCTCCAGCAGCTCGGTGAGCTTCGGCAGCTCTGCGGTAAGCTCTTTCAGCTCGCCGGTGAGGGCTTTCGCGGTGCTGTCCGATTCACGGGCTTCTTCAAGAGCCGCGGTGGTCTGCTTTTCGTGAACAACAGCCGCCGCCGCTTCTGCAGCCGCGGATTTGTGGCGCGCCGCTGTCTGATCTCTGCCGGAAAGCTCCGGGCGTGCTTCTTCCGCGCGCTTCTGCTTTTCCAGAAGCCCGCGCATTTCGGTGAAGCTGTCGCTCTGCGCGTCAAGAGCGTCCTTTTCTGATTTCGCCGCTGTGTAAAGCTCCAGCGCACGGTTGCATTCCAGCGCTTCGCTTTTCAGCCGGCTGTTCTGTATCAGCTCGGCGGTGAGCTTTTCGGCGGAGTTTTCCGCTGTGCTCTGTTCCTCTGCGGTGCTGTCCAGCAGGTCTGACAGCTCCTTTGACCTGTCCGCGGCTTCGCACAGAGGGAACTGCTCCCGCTCCGGGAAGATCACTTGAACTGCCGCCGCATACTGCTTGGAGAGATCCTCCAACTGACGGTTCAGATTTTTGTTCCACTCCTTCACCACGTCGGCGTAGTTGTCGTAAAGCTGGGTGCTGAAAATTCGGCGGAGCGTTTCCTGCCTTTCGCTGGTTTTCGCGGTGAGGAATTTGTCGAATTCGCCCTGCGGCAGGACTGACACCCGCAGAAAGGACTCACGGTCGAAGCCGGTGATCTCGGTGATCGTTTTAGAAACATACTTTTTCTGCACTGTTCCGTCCGGGAGATAAAGCGCCGCTGCCGCCGTCCCGTTTGAGCTTTCGCCGGGGCGTTTCAGCTCCGGGGTGTCACGGCGCACGGTGTAGTCCTGCCCTCTGACGGAGAATGTGACCTCGGCGTAGCTTTCCGCTTTTTTCCCGGCGTCCTGATTGCGCAGGGTGTCGCCCCGGCGCAGACTTCCGCTGGGCTGTCCGTACAGCGCGAAGCATACCGCGTCGAAGATAGTGGTCTTGCCGGCTCCCGTGTCGCCGGAGATGAGGAATACCTCGTTTTCAAACTGCGTGAAATCTATTACTTCCTTGCCCTTGTACGGGCCGAAAGCCGACATTTCCAGACGTTTAATTATCATCTCCGTCACCTCCCGTTTCCTCCGAAGCGCCCGGACAAAGCTCCGGCGTGCGCTGTTGAAGCTCGCTTATCCTGCCCTCTGCAAACGCTTTCTCGGTAAGCTCAAAGATATATTCCGCGCTTTTCAGCAGTTCTTCCTCCGGGTCGCCGCCCGTTACTTTGCGGCAGAAGCGGCTGAATTCCCCGCCGAAGCTCCAGCCGTCCTCGTCGAAGCTGTCGTCCTCCTCAGCGGAGGAGCCGGTTTCGGTGCGGTATTTCAGCGACAGCAGGTTGACGAATTTTGTGCGGAGCTGCTGGGTGACTCCCGTCACGCCGTCGAAATCACTAACGGTTATGTAGCAGTAGTCGGTTGTCGCAGGGTAATCGTCGGACATCAGACGTTCAAAGCTGTCGTCAAGTATCCTGAAGCCGTGCAGGGGGCGAATTTCCCGGTGCTGGACGGCGCAGCTCCCGTCCGGCTCTATGTCTACGATATCGACGTATTTCTGCGGGGATTTCGCCTCTGACCCGGAGAAGCACACCGGAGAGCCGCAGTAGCGCACCCTTTCCCCAACGTCCGCTGGGGTGTGGATATGTCCCAGCGCGGTGTAGGCGAAGCCGCTGAACACGTCGCTGCACACGCACTGCTGAGTTCCCACCAAGCCGATGCCGGACTCTGACGCCGCCTGATGAGCCGCCAGAATACAGGGGCGTTCGCCCGGCAGCCCGGCGCGGGCAAGCACTGTTTTCACCGCTGCGGTGATGTCCGGGATATCCTCGTTGGGGTAAGAGGCGCGGACGTCCGGCAGGGCGATAAAGGGCAGCAGTGCAATGTCGAATTCGCCCAGCCGCTCCACGCGGACGGGGTTTTCCGCAGAGAACTCCCGCGAAATATATATCCCCAGCTTAGATAGGAGTTTCTCGTTTGCCGCAATTCGGCGGGCGCTGTCGTGGTTTCCGCTTATGCAGAAGATCTTCATTCCCAGCCCGGCGGCGGTGGAGAGCAGTCTGCCAAACAGTTCCTCCGCGTCGGCGGAGGGTAGGCTTTTGTCGTAGATGTCCCCGGCTATCATGAGGGCTTCGATTGGCTTGTCTGGGGCTTCTGCGGTGACTTCGCTGTATATCCTGCCGAATATCTCGGAGAAAAGAGCATGTTCAATGTCGGCGGAGAGGTCGGTTTCGTTCAGCCGTTTTCCGAGGTGCAGGTCTGATATGTGCATGAATCTCATGGTGGTCTCCTGTTCGTGTTTTGCTAGGTTAGGGGTGGTAAATTGTAATTTGCCGGGTGGATTCTCTTATCCTCTTTGCGCAGCAAAATTGCTT
>CAMCFA010000076.1 GCA_945873955.1 uncultured Clostridia bacterium
GCCTAAGGAAATGGCTCTGGAGCTGTTCAAGCCGTTCGTGCTGAACGACCTCGTTCTAAAGGGCAGCGCCCAGAACATCAAGCAGGCTAAGAAAATGGTAGAGCGCGCAGACGACAAGGTCTGGGACTCCCTCGAATGTGTTATCAAGGATCACCCGGTACTGCTGAACAGAGCGCCTACGCTGCACAGACTTGGTATCCAGGCATTCTCGCCGATACTGGTAGAGGGTCGCGCTATCAAGCTGCACCCGCTGTGCTGTACCGCGTTCAACGCGGACTTCGACGGCGACCAGATGGCAGTTCATCTCCCGCTGTCCGCTGAGGCACAGGAGGAAGCAAGAACTCTCATGCTGGCGGCTAAGAACCTGCTGAAGCCCTCCGACGGACGTCCTGTTACCGTTCCTACGCAGGATATGGTACTTGGCTCGTACTATCTGACGCTTGAAAAGGACGGCGAAAAGGGCGAGGGCAAGGTATTCCGCGACGCGAACGAAGCTCTGATGGCTTATCAGGACGGCGTTATCTCCATTCACGCAAAGATCAAGATCAGAGTCACCAAGGATCTTGGCGACACTAAGATAACAAGGATCGTTCCCGCGACAGTTGGACGCGTTATCTTCAACGAGCATATCCCGCAGGATCTGGGCTACGTTGACAGAACCGACCCCGAACATCAGCTTGACTACGAGATATCCTTCAAGGTCGGCAAGAGCGAGCTTGGAAAGATCATCGACCGCTGCCTTAAGATCCACGGCACAGCGACCACCGCTCAGGTGCTGGATAAGATCAAGGCAATGGGCTATAAGTACTCCACTAAGTCCGGTATCACCGTTGCGGTCTGCGACGCGGATATCCCGCCCCAGAAGGCAGAGATCCTCGCCGACGCTGACGCTAAGATCGCAAAGCTGAACAAGCAGTTCAAGCGCGGTTTCATCTCCGATACCGAGAGAAAGGGCGAGTTCATCAGTATCTGGAACAAGGCGACGGAAGACGTCGGAAAGGCGCTGACCGACAACCTCGACCAGTACAACAACATCTATATGATGGCGGACTCCGGAGCCCGTGGTTCTAAGAACCAGATCAGACAGCTTGCCGGAATGAGAGGACTTATCGCTAACACCTCCGGTGCGACGATCGAAATGCCTATCAGAGCTAACTACCGTGAGGGTCTTAATATTCTGGAATACTTCATTTCTTCCAGAGGTGCGCGTAAGGGACTTGCCGATACCGCGCTGAGAACCGCCGACTCCGGTTATCTGACCAGACGTCTGGTTGATGTTTCGCAGGAGGTAATTATCCGCGAGGAGGACTGCGGCACTACCAACGGTATTGACGTATACGAGATCCGCGAGGGCAAGGAGCTGGTAGAACAGCTCAGCGAGCGTCTTATCGGACGTTACCTCACCGAGGATTTCAAGGACGCGGACGGAAACGTTCTGGTGTCCAAGGATAAGCTGATGAACGATCAGGACGCGGCGAAGATCGTCAAGTCCGGCGTTGAGAAGGTCAAGGTTCGCTCCGTGCTTACCTGCGCCCTCAAGAACGGCGTTTGCGCTCACTGCTACGGCGCTTCGCTGGCTACCGGTCAGCTCATCAATATCGGCGAGGCTGTCGGTATCATCGCGGCGCAGTCCATCGGTGAGCCGGGTACCCAGCTCACTATGAGAACGTTCCACACCGGCGGTATCGCTTCCGCAGAGGATATCACACAGGGTCTTCCGCGAGTTGAGGAACTGTTCGAGAGCCGCCGTCCCAAGAACGCGGCGATCATCACCAAGGTTTCCGGTAAGGTTCGCTTTGAGGAGATCAAGAAGACAAGACACGCGATCATCACTCAAGAGGACGGCACCGAGGAGGCTTACGCAGTTCCCTTCGGTTACAGACCTAAGGTTTACGACGGCGACATTGTGAACGCCGGCGACGCACTGACCGAGGGTTCGGTAAATCCGCACGACGTACTGGAAGTTAAGGGCGAGGAGGCAGTTCAGAACTACATCATCGCCGAGGTACAGAAGGTTTACCGCTTACAGGGTGTTGATATCAACGATAAGCATATCGAGGTCATCGTTCGTCAGATGATGAGAAAGATCCGCATTACCGATCCCGGTGACAGCTATCTGCTTCCCGGCTCGATCATCGGCAAGAACGAGCTCACCGCAGTCTGCGAGGAGATCCAGCAGAGGATCGACGCGGGCGAGGTCGGACTCAGAATGCCGGAGAGCGAGGCAGTGCTCCTCGGTATCACAAAGGCTTCTCTGGCAACAGACAGCTTCCTGTCCGCGGCTTCCTTCCAGGAGACCACGAGAGTTCTCACCGACGCGGCTATCCGCGGTAAGATCGACCCGCTGCTCGGTCTGAAGGAGAACGTAATTATCGGTAAGCTGATCCCCGCCGGAACTGGTCTTTTCGCTGAACAGCGCGAGGCTGAAAAGGCGGCTGCCGCTGCGGCAGAGGCTGAAGCGGCTTCTGATGAGAATGTCGGCTGACAGCTTGGTTTAATCAGCGTTTCCTTAGATAATATGCACAAAAAATAGCCGTGCAAATGGCTCTATAACGGTGTTTGCTACAAAGTTTCAGTGAAACTCTTGACAAACACCGTTTTTTGCTTTAAAATATATAAATGCGTGTGAGTATATTTTGCGGCATTGCCGGAAAAATACAATCGTGCGACAATTTTATTGGAGGTGAAATAATGCCAACGTTTAATCAGCTTGTCCGCAAGGGACGTGAGGTTTCTGAAAAGAAATCCAAGGCTCCTGCACTTCAGAAGTCTATGAACACACTGCGCAAGCAGCAGGTAGACCAGTCTTCTCCCCAGAAGAGAGGCGTCTGCACCGCAGTTCGTACTCAGACTCCTAAGAAGCCGAACTCCGCAATGAGAAAGGTTGCCAGAGTTAAGCTCTCTAATGGTTATGAAGTTACAGCTTATATTCCCGGTATCGGACACAAACTGCAGGAACACTCTGTCGTACTCATCAGAGGCGGACGTGTTAAGGACCTCCCTGGTGTGCGTTACCACATCATCAGAGGTACACTCGACGCTCAGGGTGTAGACAAGAGAATGCAGGGACGCTCCAAGTATGGTGCTAAGCGTCCGAAGGCTGGAAAGAAAGCGTAATTTCTGACTTTAGCTGTCAGACAAGGCATTATTGACATAAAGCCTCTGTTTGGACGGCGGAAGGTTATGCTTTCGAGTACCTATGATTTTCATTTCGTATGAAGGAGGGAAGTAAAGTGCCAAGAAGAGGTAATGTTCCGAAGCGTGAGGTTTTGCCGGATCCTGTGTACGGCTCTGAGCTCGTAACCAGACTGGTAAACAATATCATGCTCGACGGAAAGAAGGGCGTAGCCCAGAAGATCGTTTATGGCGCATTCGACATCGTTGCAGAGAAGACCGGCAGAGACGCTCTGGAGGTTTTCGAGGAGGCAATGGAAAACATCATGCCCCAGCTCGAGGTCAAGGCTCGCCGTGTCGGCGGTGCAACCTATCAGGTTCCTATGGAGGTTCGCCCCGAGAGAAGACGCACACTCGGTCTGAGATGGATCACCACATACAGCCGTGCGCGTAACGAAAAGACAATGAAGGAAAGACTTGCAAACGAGATCCTTGACGCACTCAATGGTCAGGGCGGCGCTTGCAAGAAGCGTGACGATACTCATAAGATGGCTGAAGCTAACAAGGCTTTCGCACATTATAAGTGGTAATCAGAAACAGGCGAGTTATCCGGAGAGCGATCTCCGGGTAATTCCCGAATTACGGAGGAATTTATGACAAGAGACGTATCTCTCGAAATGACCCGTAATATTGGTATCATGGCGCACATCGACGCCGGCAAGACCACCACAACTGAGCGTATCCTTTACTATACTGGTGTAAACCACAAGATCGGTGAAACTCACGATGGTACCGCGACGATGGACTGGATGGTTCAGGAGCAGGAAAGAGGTATCACAATTACCTCCGCTGCTACCACAGCCTTCTGGAAGAAGCATAGAATCAATATTATCGATACACCCGGTCACGTTGACTTCACAGTTGAAGTTCAGCGTTCACTCAGAGTGCTTGATGGTTCCGTAACTGTTTTCTGTGCAAAGGGCGGCGTAGAGCCTCAGTCAGAAACAGTATGGCGTCAGGCAGATGAATACCATGTACCCAGAATGGCTTATGTCAACAAGATGGATATCATGGGCGCAGATTTCTATAACGTAGTTCAGATGATGCACGACAGACTGAAGTGCAATGCAGTCCCGATCCAGCTCCCTATCGGCGCCGAGGCTGACTTCAAGGGCATCATCGACCTCGTTGAGATGAATGCGGATATTTACTACGACGATATGGGCAAGGATATGCGTGTTGAAGAGATCCCTGCCGATATGATGGATAAGGCTCTCGAATACAGAAAGAATCTGCTTGAGAAGGTTGCCGAGCTTGACGATGAGCTCATGGAGAGATACTTCGAGACCGAGGGTGAGGATTTCACCGTCGAGGAGATCAAGAAGGCGATCAGAAAGGGCACTATCGAGAACAAGTTCGTTCCCGTTACCTGCGGTACTTCTTACAGAAACAAGGGCGTTCAGAAGCTCCTTGACGCTGTTATCGACTATATGCCTTCTCCTCTTGATATTCCCCCGATCAAGGGTATCGATCCCGAGACCGGCGAGGAAGTTGAAAGACATGCAGGCGACGACCAGCCGTTCTCCGCGCTGGCATTCAAGATCGCTACCGACCCGTTCGTTGGTAAGCTCTGCTTCTTCAGAGTTTACTCCGGTTACGTTGAGGCTGGTACTACCGTTCTCAACGCAACAAAGGACAAGAACGAGCGTATGGGTCGTATTCTCCAGATGCACTCCAACCACAGACAGGATATTGATGCTTGCCCCTGCGGCGATATTGCAGCGGTAGTAGGTACTAAGTACACCACCACCGGCGATACCCTCTGCGACGAGAATCACCCTGTTATTCTGGAGTCCATGGAGTTCCCGGAGCCGGTTATCGACCTCGCTATCGAGCCCAAGACCAAGGCGGGTCAGGAGAAGATGGCGATCGCACTCGCAAAGCTGGCTGAAGAAGACCCGACTTTCAAGACCTGGACAAACCAGGAGACCGGTCAGACAATCATCGCTGGTATGGGTGAGCTTCACCTCGATATCATCGTTGACAGACTGCTCCGTGAGTTCAAGGTCGAGGCTAACGTCGGCGCTCCGCAGGTTGCTTATAAGGAGACCATTACCGGCACCGCTGACATTGATATGAAGTACAAGCGTCAGTCCGGTGGTTCCGGTCAGTACGGTCACGTTAAGATCAGGGTTGAGCCGAACGAGTCCGGTAAGGGCTATGAGTTCAGCAACGACGTTGTCGGCGGCTCTATCCCGAAGGAGTTCATTCCTGCTGTTGACGCAGGTATCCAGGGCGCTCTTAACGCCGGTGTTCTCGCAGGCTATCCTGTTGTAGACATCAAGGTATCCCTGTACGACGGTTCTTATCACGAGGTTGACTCCTCTGAAATGGCATTTAAGATCGCCGGTTCTATGGCTATCAAGGAAGCCCTCAAGCAGGCTCATTCTGTAATTCTTGAGCCGATCATGAGAGTTGACGTTGTTGTTCCCGACGACTATATCGGTAACGTAATCGGCGACCTCAACTCCAGACGTGGTCAGATCCAGAACCAGGAGACCAGAAACGGTTCTGTTCAGGTAACTGCTTTCGTTCCGCTTTCTGAGATGTTCGGCTACTCCAACGACCTGCGTTCCAAGACTCAGGGTCGTGGTCAGTATGTAATGCAGCCGAGCCACTATATCGAGGTTCCGAAGTCCATTTCCGAGGCTATCATGAGCAAGCGCAAGCAGAACGGCTGATTTTCGTTCTGAATCGCACTTGATTCGGCACTCTCAGCGCATTTTTTCTGCGAAACTACTTGATTTTTTCGCAAAATAATGCTACAATATTATTATCTGAAAGAATAACGGTTTCCCCCGCCCAATGGGGGATGCCGGACTACCTATTAAGGAGGACAAACCCATGGCAAAGGAACATTATAATTCCACCAAGCCCCACGTAAACATTGGTACTATCGGTCACGTAGACCACGGCAAGACCACAACCACCGCTGCTATCACAAAGTGGCTGTCCCTTCAGGGCAAGGCTAAGTTCGAGGCTTATGACATGATCGATAAGGCTCCCGAGGAGAGAGAGCGTGGTATCACGATCAACACCGCTCACGTTGAGTATGAGACCGAGAAGCGTCACTATGCTCACGTTGACTGCCCCGGCCATGCTGACTATATCAAGAACATGATCACCGGTGCTGCTCAGATGGACGGCGCTATCCTCGTAGTTGCTGGTACTGACGGTCCTATGGCTCAGACCAAGGAGCACATTCTGCTTGCTCGTCAGGTAGGCGTTCCTGCAATCGTTGTATTCATCAACAAGTGCGACGACGTTGACGATCCCGAGCTGCTCGACCTCGTAGAGATGGACATCAGAGATGTTCTGTCCCAGAACGAGTTCCCCGGCGACGATATTCCTGTAATCCGCGGCTCCGCTAAGGTTGCTCTCGATTCTACTTCCACCGATCCGAACGCTCCCGAGTATGCTTGCATCAAGGAGCTCATGGACGCTGTTGACGAGTACATTCCTACTCCTGAGCGTGACGACGCTAAGCCCTTCCTTATGCCTGTTGAGGATACTATGACTATCACTGGTCGTGGTACCGTTGCTACCGGTAGAGTTGAGCGTGGCGTAGTTAAGGTTAACGATACCGTTGAGATCACTGGTCTTACCGACGAGCCCAAGTCCACCGTTGTTACCGGTCTTGAGATGTTCAGAAAGACCCTTGACGAGGCAGTTGCTGGTTACAACATCGGCGCTCTGCTCCGTGGTATCACCCGTCAGGATATCGAGCGTGGTCAGGTTCTCTGCAAGCCCGGTTCCATTCACCCGCACACCAAGTTCACCGGTCAGGTTTACGTTCTTAAGAAGGAAGAGGGCGGTCGTCATACTCCGTTCGTTACCAACTATCGTCCGCAGTTCTTCTTCAGAACTACCGACGTTACCGGCGTAATCACCCTGCCTGCTGACAAGGAAATGTGCATGCCTGGCGATAACGTAGTTATGGACGTTGAGCTCATCACTCCTATCGCTATTGAAGAGGGTCTGCGTTTCGCTATCCGTGAGGGTGGTAGAACCGTAGGTTCCGGCGTTGTTACCAAAATCAACAGCTAATGCTGATTTAAGTACAACTTAATAAACAAGAACCGCTTCCCGTTCGGGAGGCGGTTTTTTTGTTATATCAGCGGCTGGCATATCAAAAAAAGGGAAAACTCCCCCGACTAGCCAACCGGGGGAGTTCTTATGTACTTATATTACATCAGCTTCTTATAAAGTTCGGTGATCTCCTCGACAGAGGTATCGCGCGGGTTGCCGGGTCTGCAAGCGTCATCGTAAGCGGACTGTGCAAGGAACGGGATATCCTCCGGCTTAACGATAGCCTTGAGGTCAGCGGGGATACCAACGTCCTGTGAGAGCTGCTTAACTGCTTCAACGGCAGCCTTTCTGTATTCCTCCTGCGACATGGACTCAGTTCCCTGAACGCCCATAGCCTTTGCGATGTCGCGGTACTTCTCGCCGGTGCAGGGTGCGTTGTATTCCATAACAGTCGGCAGGATTATCGCGTTAGCCACACCGTGTGGGGTGTCATACAGAGCGCCCAGCGGGTGCGCCATGGAGTGTACAATGCCCAGTCCCACGTTGGAGAAGCCCATTCCGGCGATGTACTGACCCAGAGCCATGCCCTCGCGTCCCTCGGGGGTGTTGTCAACTGCGCCGCGGAGGCTCTTGGCAATGATCTCGATAGCCTTGAGGTGGAACATGTCGGACAGCTCCCATGCGCCCTTGGTGATGTAACCCTCGATAGCGTGGGTGAGTGCGTCCATACCGGTAGCGGCGGTGAGTCCCTTAGGCATGGTGGACATCATGTCGGGGTCTACCACAGCAATGATCGGGATATCGTGGGGGTCAACGCATACCATTTTGCGGTTTTTCTCAGCGTCGGTGATAACGTAGTTGATAGTTACCTCAGCCGCTGTGCCGGCGGTGGTAGGTACTGCGATGATCGGAACGGACGGCTTCTTGGTGGGAGCTACGCCTTCAAGGCTTCTTACATCAGCGAATTCGGGGTTATTGATGATGATACCGATAGCCTTTGCGGTGTCCATAGAAGAACCGCCGCCGATAGCGATAAGGTAATCAGCGCCGCTCTTTTTGAACTCCTCAACGCCGTGCTGAACGTTCTGGATAGTGGGGTTGGGCTTGATGTCGGAATAGACCTGATAAGCCAGACCTGCCCCGTCAAGAACGTCGGTGACTTTCTTTGTCACGTTGAACTTGATGAGGTCGGGGTCGGAGCAGACAAAAGCCTTCTTGAAGGCTCTGTTCTTCGCTTCAACGGCGATGTCGGCGATAGCGCCTGCGCCGTGATAGGAGGTTTCATTGAGAATAAAACGATTTGCCATGACGGATATTCCTTTCTGATATGTACCGGTTATTTTAAACGGCAAAGAGCCGTTTGTGGGACGTTATTTCAAATTGTTGACCTGCTGGCTGGTTTCGTCTACCAACTGCTTTAGATTTTCAAGAACCTCGGCGTTCTTCTGGATCTCCTCGTTGCAGGTCTTGAGCTGCGCATTGATACCCACGATCGCCTTTTTGATCTCGTTGAGGGTGTTTTCTACCTCGTTAGCCTGCTTGGTGTTCTTGTCGGCAAGGGTGCGGACTTCCTGCGCGATAACGTTGAAGCCTGCGCCGGCAGCGCCCGCACGCTTCGCCTCGATAGAAGCGTTGAAGCCGATAAGCGTGAGCTGGGTGGAGGCGTTCTCGATAGCCTTGACGATACCGTCGGTGCTTTCTACCGCCTTTGAGGAAGCCGCCGCGGACTCCTTGATAGTCGCGAAGTTCTTTTCAAGATTCTGGATATTGGTCATCACGTCGTTCATGCTGTCGTTTATGGTGTCGAACTTTGTGGTGATGTCCTTGGTGATATCGTCTTTCTTTTTCTGCCCTTCAAGAGCCACAAGCCGCTGGTAGCCTACCTCGGACAGCGCGTTCGCCATTTGATAGAGGAGATTCGCCGCAGCTTCGATCTGCTGCTTGGGTACTATTTTTACTTTGCGGAGAGCCGCTATGTACTGGTCCGGGTCAACGCCGATCTCAACAGCGATCCTGCGGAACTTGTCCTCGTCCGGTTTTTCCGGCAGTACCTGTCCGCCGATAAGAGAGCCGATGTGCTTTCCGTTCAGCATTACCGGGGCTGCGAAGTCCATCAGACCGCCGTGGCAGTAGTATACTGCGGGACGTCCGGTGCGGCTTGCCTCAGCGCCGCCTTTGAGGTCGCACTGATTGCAGCGGTCACAGCCTATCTTTGACTTACGGGTGAGGTTCATGCAGAAGTCTGTGAAGTTGCTCCCCTCGGTGACAGCGCCGGTGTCGTCGGTGGCAAGTGCAGCCATTCCGGTCGCGGCAGCGAATGCGTCCTGTAAGCTCTGGAGAGTACGTCTGTCGATTACGTCAAGAAGAGTGATGTTTTCTAGATCCATGGTGGTATCTCCTTTTTTATGGGAATGACGGGTCGCCCCGTATAATTGCATACCTATATTATACAGGATTTTTGGAATAAAATCAAGGGGTTTAATGTAAAAAACGGCTAACAGAGCCTAAATTTCAGTGAAATTTTTGTGAATAATCCACATAATCCGCGCAGCTAACTTACTTAAAATGATATCAGAACAAAAAATCAGCCATAAAAAGGACAAGTGAGGCATATAATTTATCATCTATCGAAAGGGTGATGATATGAGAAAGCGGCGGAGAAATTCGCGGTTGGCACCGTTCGGAGCGGGGCTGGCGGCGGGGTATCTTCTGACGGCGGGAATCGCGGCGGCGGGCGCGCTTATAATGTGGATAGCCGGTGCGGACGGCGGGCTGTCGTGGCTGGCGGCAGTCCCGGCGGCGGCTCTGGGGAGCTTCCTCTGCGGCAGGACTGCCGGGAAAATGCGCCGCCGCGGCGGGCTGAAAACCGGCGCGCTGTGCGGAGTGCTGTACTGCCTGCCGCTGATAGTGCTGTCGCTGATCTTCGGGCAGGTGCAGGGCGTGCTGCTGCCGGTGAAGCTGGCGCTTTGCATAGGCTTTGGCGCTGCCGGCGGGGTCGCCGGGGTGAATTCTCAGGACAAGACATGAGCAGAGTGATGAAATACTTGATGTCGGCGGCGCTGGTGTGCGCGGCGGCGGGAATACTGCTTGACCCGGCGGCGCTTGCCGGGGCGGTGAGGAGTTCTGTTTCCGGCTGTCTGGAGGTAGTCGTACCGTCGCTGTTCGCGTTTACAGTGCTGGCGGTGTATATGCAGCAGAGCGGGCTGTACCGGGTGGCGCTGAAGCCGCTGACGTTCCCGCTATCAAAGCTGCTGGGAATTCCGGAGGAACTGTGCGCGGTGTTCGTACTGTCAAACATTGGGGGTTATCCGGTGGGTGCGAAGCTGCTGAGCGGGCTGGTGAAGTCCGGCAGGCTCTCCCGCAGGGACGCCGGGCGAATGCTGTGCTGCTGTTACGGCAGCGGCCCTTCGTTTGTGATAGGCACGGCGGGTATGGAGGTCTTTGGCAGCGCGGCGGCAGGGGGGATCCTGTTCGGGGCGTGCTTCCTTTCGTCGCTGATAATAGCGGTGATAGTCTGCCGTACCGGGGAGAAAATAACGCTGCAAAGCGCCGGAGAGGGCGGCGGGTTGGAGCTCAGCGCGGAGTGCTTCGTTCGGAGCGCGGACAGCGGCGCGCGGGTGATGTACACCGTCTGCGTAATGGCTGCGCTGTTCGCGGCGATTATGGCGCTTCTGGACATGTCGGGGCTGACCGGGTTGATTTCGCGGCTGCTGGAGCTTGCCGGGGCTGGTGAGAATTCCAGCCGTATCGTTCCGGCGCTGCTGGAGGTCACAAGGGTAAGGGATATGCTGCCGTCCGGGGCGGCGGTGCCTGTGTGTGCGGGTGTGCTGTCCTTCGGGGGAGTGTGCGTGCTTATGCAGGTCACGGCGATAAGCGGAGGGGCTGTCCCGGTGAAGCCGCTTGTTATCTCCCGGATTCCGGCGGGGGCTCTCAGCGCGGGGTTGGCTGCTCCGGCAATGTTCTTTCCGGCGGCGGTGGAGGTGTCCTCGACAAATTCCGCGCAGACGGCGGCGTTTTCGGTGAATTCCGGCATGTCGGTGTGCGTGCTTATTATGGCGGGGATTTTAATTTATTCGGTGGAGAGGGAAAAGACGCGGGTGTAGAATGATAAATTGTAATTTATAGGAGTGCCTATGACCCTGTGGTACGTTAGATTTAATGTGTGGACGGTTGCTGTTTGGAGCAAACAGATTAAAACTGTTTTCGCACGGGACTGAGGAGTACACCCTTCGGGGAAAAGGGGGGAGATAGAAAATCCGGCAAAAACCGGGACTCCCCCCTTTTCCCCTACGGGTTTCTCCTCAGACTTCTCTTCCCCTCTCCCTTTTTTCCCCCTCCCCGGTTTTTCACGGATTCAAAGGGAAAGGGGCAAGAAACAAGTAAAAAGGGTTCTGCCGTCGCCTTAGGTCACTTCACTGATATCACGCACTTCGGCGAGAGAGTGACGCGCCATTTGTGCGCCGCTAAATTACAATTTACCAAAACAGGCGCTGCATGACCCGCAGCGCCTGTTCCTATTCGATATCCAGATCCTCCAGCAGCCTGCTTACCTCCGACAGCCCGCGCAGGCGTATCCCCTCTTTCAGCAGGTCTGCGTCAACAGGGTTGATCTCCGACAGCGGAGTGCTGTACACCGCCAGAGGCTCCTCACTGCCGTCTCTGAACAGCGCCACCGCGCCGTTGTATTCCTTTATCACATAGCAGGAAAGCTCCGCAGCGGTCTGCTCCGCCGCGGTGAGGACATTCCCCGCCGCAGAAGCCACATAAGCGGCGCTTCCTCCGATAAGCGCGAGGGAGATAAGTCCCCCGGCGAGTTTCCCATAAAACGACATTTGATCTCCTCCCTTTTCCGGCATTTTCCTGCCGGGATCGCTTTTTCCGGAAGTATTATGCGCCTTTGCCGCGCAACTTATGCAATTTCGCGATTTTTATCGCAGATTTTAAAAAAATTGCCCTTTAGCCCTTGTATTTTGTCCGAAAAAATGCTACAATATATCATGTATAAGTATGGTACGTTGGGAGGCGGCGGCGTGAACGAGAATATCGATCATCTCAGAGATAAAGCGAACCGCCTGTCCCTCAGCCCCGGCGTTTACCTCATGAAGGACAAGACCGGAAAGATAATCTATGTTGGCAAGGCGAAAGCCCTCAAAAACCGCGTGACCTCTTACTTCCGGCATGACGCCAACCATAACGCCAAGACCCTGAAGCTCATCGACAACATAGCGGACTTTGATTTCATCGTCTGCCCCAGCGAGCTTGACGCCTTAGTGCTGGAATGCAGTCTGATAAAGCTGCACAAGCCGAAGTACAACATTCTGCTCAAGGACGACAAGGGTTACAATTACATCAAGATATCAAAGGGAGCGTACCCGCGCATATCCTACGCGCTGAACACCAACGACCCCAACGCAGACTATCTGGGACCGTTCACCAGCGGATTCACCGTCAAGCAGGCGGTGGAGGAAGCTAACACGATCTTCATGCTTCCCACCTGCAACCGCCGATTTCCCATGGATTTCGGCAAGGAGCGTCCCTGCCTTAACATGCACATAAAAAAGTGCATGGGGGTGTGCCGGGGGAACATTTCCTCCGAGGAGTACCGCAGGATAATCGATGAGGCGCTGGAGTACCTAAAAACCGGCAGCCAGAAGTCGGTGGAGCAGCTCACCGAGGAAATGGAGCAGGCGGCGGAGAACCTTGAATTCGAGAAAGCCGCCAAGCTGCGGGACAGGATTCAGGCGATTGCAAGGCTGAAAAACTCACAAAAGATTTTCGACTACAAGACCGAGGACTACGACATAATCGCGCTAGCCCAGAACGTAAGTCTTGCCAGCGTTGCGGCGGTGAAATACCGCGGCGGCAGGCTGGTGGACAAGGAGAATTTCTTCATCGGGGACGAATACGACCCGGCGGCTATGCGGCGGGATTTCCTGCTGAGCTACTACCCCGACCGGGAGGATATCCC
>CAMCFA010000077.1 GCA_945873955.1 uncultured Clostridia bacterium
AATTGACGGAATTTATCGCGGCAAGGGAACAGAAAACTGCGGACACGGCGAAATTCGTGGAGATAGTTCGCAAATATTCCGAGGTTACTGAATTAACGCCAACGATTATGCACGAATTTGTTGATAAAATCGCAGTTCACGCTCCTGATAAGTCCTGCGGACACCGCACACAGCAGATAGACATCTACTGGCGGTTCAATGTTGCGGTTTCGACTGCTACTGCCAACAGGCTTGACTACCAGCCGAAAAGAAGAAAGGCTGTGTGAGCGGTCACATAGCCTTTAAAAAATTATTTCAAAACTTCTTTATTCGTCACGCCCTTTGACTGAGCCGTTATTTTTTTACTCAGAAAGCCCGTAGACCCGCCGTGCGATGTCCACAGTTTCCTTTGCGTCCCGCGCGTAGAAATCCGCGCCGATCTTCTCGGCGTAGTCCGGCGTGAGCACCGCGCCGCCGACAACGATCTTGCAGTTCACGTTGTTTTCATGCAGCAGCTTTATCGTGTTCTCCATGCTCTTCAGGGTGGTGGTCATGAGGGCTGAAAGTCCCACAAGGCGGACGTCGTACTTTATCGCCGCGTCCACTACGTCTTGGTAATCAACGTCCTTGCCGAGGTCTATCACGTCGAAGCCGTAATTCTCCAGCAGGGTCTTTACGATATTCTTGCCGATATCGTGGATATCGCCCTTGACGGTGCAGAGTACCACCTTTCCGCTGGACACCCCGCTGCCGCCCCGGTCAGAGATAGCCTTTTTGATGACGTCAAAGGCAGCCTGCGCCGCTCCCGCTGACTGAATAAGCTGCGGCAGGAAGATCGTGCCTTTCTCAAACTTTGCTCCAACAGTGTCCAGCGCAGGGATCAGCTTGCCGTTGATGACCTCCATAGGGTCAGTGCCGGAGGACAGCAGCTTTTCTGCCGCCGCCGCACATTCCGCTTTAAGACCCGCCGCCACTGCGTCGGTGATGTCCATATCCGCAGCGACCGCCGCGACGGGCTTCTTCACCTCTGCGCCGTAGCTTTCAATGAACTCCGCGCCGTGCCGGTCGTAGCCGGAAAGCAGCCGGAAAGCCCGCACCGCTCCGGTCATGGAGGCAATGTTCGGGTTCATTATCGGCAGGGTAAGACCGCAGTTCATTGCGGTGGTGAGGAACGTAGAGTTTATCAGCTCGCGGTTGGGCAAGCCGAAGGATATGTTGGAAACTCCCAGCACCGTTTTAAGCCCCAGCCGCTCCGTCACCATGCGGACAGCTTTCAGCGTTTCAGCCGCGCCGTCCTGCTCCGCGGAAACAGTGAGGGTCAGGCAGTCGATATACACGTCCTGCCGGGGTATGCCGTATTCAAGCGCGCGGTTCAGTATCTTTTCTGCAATGGCAAATCGCTCCTCCGCGGTCTTGGGAATACCGCGCTCGTCAAGGGTGAGTCCCACTACCGCAGCGCCGTATTTCTTCACCAGCGGCAGCACGGTGTCCAGCTTTTCGTCCTCGCCGTTGACGGAGTTCACTATCGGCTTGCCGGAAACTATCCGCAGCGCCGCTTCCAGCACCGGAAGCTCGGTGGTGTCTATCTGGAGCGGAGCGTCCGTCACCGATTGAATAGAGTTCACCGCCGCTAACATCATTTCCTTTTCGTCGATATCCGGAAGTCCCACGTTCACGTCCAGAATTTCCGCACCGGCGGAGGTCTGCTCCAGCGCCTGCCGCATGATATAGTCAAGGTCGTGCTTTTTCAAAGCTTCCTTGAACAGCTTCTTGCCGGTAGGATTGATACGCTCGCCGATAATTCTGACGGTATCGACAGTCACCACGGACGAAGCGCTGCACACCGCCGCCGGGATCTCCGGCTTAGGCATAACGCAGGTCTTGCCCTTAATGCGCTTGCCGACTTCTCTGATATAGTCCGGGGTAGTTCCGCAGCAGCCGCCAAGCAGCTTTACGCCCATTCCGGCTATCCTCTCCATGACACCCGCGTACTGCTCCGGGGTGGTGGTGTAGAGGTTGGTCGCAGGGTCGGGAAGTCCCGCGTTAGGGCGGATAAGCACCGGGACGCTGCTCCATTTCAGTATTTCCTCAACGATCGGCAGAGCCTCGTCCGGGCCAAGAGAGCAGTTCATTCCCACCACGTCAGCCCCCAGACCGCAGAGGGTCAGCGCCATTGCCGCCGCGCTGCACCCGGTAAAGGTGCGCATGTTCTGCTCAAAGGACATGGTACAGATGACCGGCAGGTCTGTGTTCTCCTTTGCCGCCAACAGCGCCGTTTTGATCTCCATGAGGTCGGTCATGGTTTCTATCGCGATAAAGTCCGCGTCACGCCCGGCGGTCATTATCTCCCGGAACATGTCGTAGGCTTCGTCCACCGGCATATCCCCGGTGGGTCGCAGCATTCTGCCCAGCGAGCCTACGTCCAGCCCGACAAGAACGTCAGTTCCCTCGGCAGCCTTACGCGCGAGGGACACTGCCTGCTTCACCACCTGATCAACGGTGTACTGACTGTTCTGGAGCTTGTGGCGGTTCGCGCCGAAAGTGTTGGTGTAGATACCCTGCGCCCCCGCTTCGATATAGCCGCGGTGTATCGACATGATAAGCTCAGGCTGGGTGAAGTTCAGTTCCTCCGGAAGCCCGCCCAGCTTCAGCCCGCGCTGCTGGAGCACGCTGCCCATAGCGCCGTCAAGAAGTATATGTCCGTCGGTTTTCAGTAATTCGTTGAAAGTCATGGTTTATCCCCCGTTCAGTTCTTTCCTATAATAGTTTCTATTATTCTGTCGAGAGCCTCAAGCTCCTGCTGCTGCGGGACTTCCCCGCCGTAGCGCACCCGGTTGTATACCTGAACCATTCCGTCCAGCTCCTCCGCTGAGATACGGCTGCCGAACGCCTTGCCGCCCTTGTCGGAATGTATCGTTGTGGTGTCCGTCGCAAGCTGATGAAACGGCGTTTTTTTCAGACTTGCAAGGAACAGCTCGTAACCCTGCCGGAACTTCGCCACCGGGTCGGTCTCCCGGCGGTAGCGGCGGTAAAGCTCCCGCTCGGTGCGGCGCTGCTCCCGCGAAGAAGTCTGCTCGTACCCGCTGGAGCTCAGCTCGTCCACGAACGGAGCCTGCTCCTTCCGCGGAGGAACCTTGAACAGCGGCGCGAAGAACTCCTTTATAATGCCCCAGATCTGCTGCCGGAACTTAATGATAAAGAACACTATCAGCGCCCACATCAGGAACATCAGCAGGTCGGCAAGCGGGTTCTCGTTGATGACATACTCCATTTCCTCGGCGGTATTTTCGGACATCTCGCCGTCGTCAAGGTTCATGTCGCCCTCTGTGTTCAGCAGCGACAGCAGCCAGCGCAGCAGCGCCTTGACGCCCTCTGATATCAGCCGGGCGGCGGGTCCGGTAAGCAGGAACAGTCCCACTACGACTATCCCCACCGTAGCTATCAGCCATGCGTTGTAGCTGCGGGTGCCTTTCGGCAGCACCGCCCTCCCGCCGGCACGCTGGCGGGTCTGCATGTCGATGTTGGTCTGGTTGGTCAACACCGCCGCAAGGATTATCAGCCCTCCGAAGCCGACGCAGAGCTGGGTCATTCCCGCAGAGGAAAGCGCCTTGTCATGCGTGAAGCTGAGCAGCGCCGCCGCGATTATCGCCGCCACAAAATACACGGCGAACCACCCGCGGGTGAAAATATCGCTGTATTCCCTGCCGGTTGAAGCATACCCGCCGAAATACCCCGCGATACAACCGGGAAGCAGATACAGATACAGCCCGGAGTGAAGCCCCAGCAGCGCGCAAACCACAATGAATCCCGCAGTGGGAGCAAGAAAGCCTATCCTCGCCAAGAACACCGCCCACGGCTTCGCCCTGCGGGAAAGCCCTTGATTCTGCGAAAACACTCCCAGCAAACGCCCGCATATCCAGAATACCACGGCAGCGGCATAAAATACGGCGTAATGCCACGGGATATACTCTCCAAAGCCGATACCCTCGGTCAGCACCATGAACGGAAACAGCGACAGGAACTGGCAGAACACCGCCAGCGCAGGAAGTATTCGGTTTTGCATAGTATCACCGTCCTTTTATTCAGCCGCCTCCGGAAGATAGTGCTTCGTGCGGGGAATGTGCCAGACCTCGCAGAAGTCGGTCTCCTCAATATCGGTGGTGAGTATCGTCACGCCCCTGCCGTTTTCGGATAAAGTCCGCAGCAGGTCTGCGCAGTGTTCATCAATAAAGCTGCTGATGAACACCACGTCCGTCCAGTTGGTATAATTGAGCCCGGAAACAAAGTCATCTATATGCTCCCCGCAGCCGTTTTTCAGCTCCGCAAGCTGCCGCAGCGCCGTGATCGTATGCTCGTAGCCCTCGCCCGGTTCTGTACTTAGCTTCTCGCGGGAATTCGCCGCCAGCGCGCAGACCGTGTTGCTCTTGCAGCACCAGTCCAGCATGAATGCCGCGCCCTTTATCAGCGCCTCCATTGTGGGTACTGACAGCATTTGGTTCAGCCCGTGGAAACTGCGCTGCATGTTCAGTATCATCAGCACACGCCGCTCGGTGGTGAACTCGTTGTTGTATACCATAAGGGAGCCCGTCCGGGCGCTCTGCTGCCAGTGGATACGGTTCATAGGCTCGCGCCCGGTATACTCCCGCGCGCCGCTGATAACGAACGGGTCCGGCAGCACGAACCGCCGCACCGGGATATCCCCGATAAACACGTCGCTGGACATGCCGGAAACCGCCATATCCGCGGGTATCGGCAGCACCCGTATCTGCTGATTCATCTTGATGACCCGCGCGGACTTCACCAGCCCGAAAAGGTCGCTTACCGTTATCGCAGCGTCCTCAATGCTGAAAACACCGCGCTTTTCGCACTTCACGCGCCATGTGCGGCGGCATTTCTGCCTTCCCCGCAGCGTGAATATGCCGGAGATAAGCCCTTTCTGTGCAGAGTCCTTTACCTCCGCCTGCCCGAAAAAGCTCAGCCAGCGGGAGCAGTTTATCTCCGTGCGCACCCACGGCAGCGGGAGTATTTTGGCGTTGTCTATCTCCTCGATTATCTCTATCTCCTCGTCCTCGAAAGCCTCGACGACGTACTCGCCAAGCTCGGCGTTTGTGCCGTCGCTGCCTGGACTGCGCACCGTTAATGTGTAGCGTAGCTCCCTCTGCCCAAAGCGGGAATAGATGAAATACTGCGCCGCCAGCACAGCGGCGAGTATCAGCGCCATTACGATAAGTTCCATATCAGCTTTCCGTAGGTACAGCTACGCTGTCCATGACCTGCCGCAGCACCTCGTCCGCGGCGTTTTCAGCGCTCCCGGTCACTCCGGAGTAGCCGCGGCATATTATCCTGTGCTTTATCACGAACGGCGCGGCTTCGATAACGTCCTGCGGCATTGCGTAATCCCGCCCGGACAGGCAGGCGAGCGCGCACGCCATTCGCCGGAGCGCCACCGCGCCTCTGGTGGAAAGTCCCAGCTTCACATTACCGTGCCGCCTTGTTGCCGCTGCGATATCCGCAATGTAGCTGCACACCGCCTCGCCCGCCTTGCAGGCGCTGACCTCTTTCTGCGCAGCAATGATGTCCTCCGCCGTGCATACCGCCGAAAGCTCCTGCGCCAGTTCCCCGCCGATAACGGATATCTCCTGCCCTCGGTCGGGATAGCCGAGCGCCAGACGTATCATAAAGCGGTCAAGCTGCGCCTCCGGCAGGGGGTATGTTCCCTGTATCTCCACCGGGTTCTGGGTCGCAATTACGAAAAACGGCTGTTCCATTGGGTAGGTATCGCCGTCAATGGTGGTCTGCTTTTCCTCCATGCATTCCAGCAGCGCCGACTGAGTGCGCGGGGTGGCACGGTTGATCTCGTCCGCTAGAATTATGTTAGCGAACACCGGGCCTTTCCTTAGCTGGAACTCCTGCTGCTTCATGTTGAAGAAGTTTATACCCGTGATGTCGGAGGGCAGCAGATCCGGGGTGAACTGTATACGGCGGAACTCCGCGCTGACAGACTTCGCCAGCGATTTCGCCAGCAGGGTCTTGCCGGTGCCGGGGACGTCCTCCAGAAGAACGTGACCTCCCGCCAGCATTGCGGCGCAGATCAGCCGAAGCTCACGGCTCTTGCCCTTGACCGCAAGGGAAACATTGTCGATCAGCTTGTCGGAAAGCTCCTGTATCATGTGTTTGCTCCTTTCACTTCCTGCTCCGTGGATATCTGCGGCTCTGCGCAGTCCTTAGGCAGTCTTCGTATAGTTACCAGCGCGATAAATCCAATGATCACCGCGCAAACCGTCCAGATTATCGGCTCTGAGAGGATAACACCCATGTACCCAAGCCACGGTATCATGAACATCACCGTGCAGACCTTCCACAGCAGCTCTATAATGCTGGCTATGATAGGTATGACGCTCCGCCCAAGCCCCTGCAATGTGCTTCTGAGCTCCAGCAGCACCGTCAGACAGAAGTAGAACGGCACGTTTACCTGGAGATACAGCACCGCGGTGTCCTCAACGTACTGGGCGCAGTCCGGCAGGATAAAGCTGACCATGAGCCTGCCCAGCGTATATATCAGCAGCACGTCGAACGCCGCGCAGCCGAAGCCGAGAAACAGCCCGTCCCGCACGCCCTTGCCGATACGGGAGTACTTCCCCGCGCCACGGTTCTGGCTGGAGTAGGTCACAAGCGTCGCGCTTATCGCTGAAAACGGCATGATCGTGAAGCTGAACAGCTTTCTCGCCGCCGTATGAGCCGCAATTATATCCTCGCCGAAGCCGTTTATTCCGTTTTGCAGCACGATAGAGCCGATATCCACGATAGAATACATCAGAGCCATGCCGCAGCCCGCGGAAAGAAGCTCCGCCGTTGAAGAGGCGGTAAAGCGGAAGTCCTTCGGCTTTATCATCAGGAACGGGCGCTTTTTCAGCAGGTAGATGAAGCATATCACCGCCGACACGAACTGCGCTATCACCGTAGCAAGCGCCGCTCCCGAAACGCCGGTATCAAGCCCGCACACAAACAGCACGTCAAGCCCGATATTCAGCACCGTGGAGATAACAAGGATAACCAGCGGGATAACGCTGTCCCCCACCGCACGGAGTATCGCCGATTCAAGGTTGTAAATAAGCGTTGCCACAAGACCAAAGTCCACGATAAGCAGGTATGTCCGCGCATTCTCGAATATGCTCGCCGGGGTCTGGAGCGCCCTCAGAAGCGGGTCGATAAAGCAGGCTATACCCACGATTATGACCGCCACCGCCGCTGCGGAAAATGTTATCGTCCGGGCGATAGTGCGGCGCATTTCGTCATGCTCCCCTGCCCCGAAGTTCTTCGCAACGATTATCGCGAAGCCTGTTACAAGTCCGTTGATGATGTTGAACATCAGCGACACCACCGCCGTGGTAGAGCCGACCGCCGCCAGAGCCTCCTGCCCAAGCTGCCTGCCTATTATTATCGTGTCAGTCAGGTTGTATGCCTGCTGAAATACAAGTCCCAGCAGCACCGGAAGCGCGAACGAAACGATCAGCTTCAGCGGTTTGCCGGAGGTAAGTTCTTTCATGTCTACACACTCTTTCTCTATTTATTATATTTATTAAGCCGGGATCAGATATCCTATGAACTGGAATCCCAGAATCCCCAGAATGCACACGATACCGCCGATTATGTTCAGCCTTGTGCATTCCTCTTTGCGTATCACGCCGATAAAGAACAGCGCCACCAGTATCATAGGCTGTATGAACGAATAGTTCGCCATGCTCTGCGTTGCCACGATATTTTCGCACACCAGACCTATGACGTTCGGTATCTTGGTAAGACCCACGATCAGCACGCCCTTTGTCTGCTCCCTGCACAGCCTTATCGGGTGGACGAACGGCGCAAGCACCACCGCCAGCAGCACCAGCGCAAGGAACAGCGACAGCGACGGTGAAACGCTCTGCTTTGTGAACGTCACGATAAGTCCGTAGCCGAACTTGAACAGCAGATACCCCGCCAGCGGCAGCAGTATCTTCTTGTAGTTTATCTTCTTCCCGCCGGCTTTCGCGATTAGGAACAGCCCCGCCGCCGTCACCGCGATAAACGCGAATTTCCACACCGTCACAATGCCGAGGGATTCGGTTTGCAGCAGTAAGTCCGTGCCGTAGGACAGGAACACCGTCAGTCCCAGCCACGCTTTCAGCTCAAATGCGGACATCTCTTTCAGTATCACCGCTGCAAGCTGGAATTCCAGCATTTTTGACGCAGCCATAAGCAGCACCGCCAGATACGCGGTGAAACTCCCGTCAAACAGGCGGCTGTCGAACGGCAGGTAGGCAATCATAAACAGCGACGTCGCCGCCGCCATGATAAAGGTCAGCGTATTGCCGTCCATTTTGAGCTTCGCGACGGCGTATTTATCACTCAAAGAACATATCGTGTAGCAGGTCACGACTACCAGCATAAGCAGCATTTTCAACCCTCCTGCCCGGTTATCTCATAACAGAGATCTTCGTAATGCAGCAGCGTGCCGAGGTCAGTCCCGTCCGGCAGCAGAAACAGCGCAATGAACAGCTCCTCCCCGGTGGAAAGCTCAGTCAGCGTAGCGTATTCGCCGTCTATTTTTGTAACTTTGTAATCGTGAGGTTCCATGTATTTTCTTCCTTTTCCGCCCGGAATGGGCATAAAATCTCATTATATTTCACTATACTATTCTATCACAAGGCGGCATAAATTTCAAGGTGGATTTTTGTATAAACTTGCGTGGAATATACCCCCTAATTTCGGGATAATAGCAAACCCCGGCGCTATTGACAGACCGGGGGAAAAGTGCTATAATCTTTACAATATACAGGAAAGGCGGCGGGATAATGAAGAAGCTGTTATTTACATACAATCCGAACTCCGGAAAGGGCGCTGTGAAGCAGGTGCTTTCCGAGATAATCGACGTGTTCACCCGCGGAGGGTACGACGTGCTGGTACACCCCACCGTCTGCTCCGGCGACTCACTGGAATATATCACCCGCCGCGGCGGTGAGTTCGACCTGATTGTCAGCAGCGGCGGCGACGGAATGCTGCACGAGCTTGCCTACGGAGTTGCCGCCGGGCATATCCAAACGCCCTGCGGGTACATTCCCTCCGGCACGGTGAACGACTTCGCCTCCTCGCTGAATATCCCAAAGGATATGGTGAAATGCGCCGAAATGATAATGCAGGAGAATTTCCTCCCGGTGGACTTAGGGCGCTTCAACGGCGGGTATTTCGCGTATATCAGTGCGTTCGGCTGGTTCACGGATATAAGCTACACCACTAACCAGAAAACCAAAAACGTCCTCGGCGCGTTCGCGTATTTCCTGCAAGGGCTGAGATCCTTTGAGCCGAAGTACCTCCGTGAGAACTCCGGCAGAGTGAAAATTAGCTGGGAAAACGGCGAAATAGAGGACGATTTCATCTACTGCATGGTGGGGAACACCCATTCCGTCGGCGGCATGAAGAATCTCGTCCCGGACGGCGCGTCCCTCACCGACGGCAAGCTAGACTGCATGTTCATCAAAATGCCGCGCTCCCTGCCCGACCTAGACGACATCAACCGGATAATTCTGAACCACTCCTTCGACAGCGACAACGTGGTCTGCATAAAGACCTCCCGGCTGGAAATATCCTGCGAAAAGCCGTTCCGCTGGACGCTGGACGGCGAAAACGGCGGCGAGTACACCTCGGCGGTTATAGAGGTAGTCCCCGGCGCGCTGAATATCGCTGTGCCGGAGGAAGAACAAATATAAAATCAGCCCGGAAACCAGTGTTCCGGGCTGTAATTATAGCTTTATGACTTTATCCGCCAGCGCTTGACATTCCTCGCTGTCGTGGGTGACAAGCACTGCGGTCTTTCCTTCCAGCATTTCCCGGCAGTAAGACATGACCTGCGCTTTTGTCGCCTCGTCCAGTCCCTTGAATGGCTCGTCCAGCATTATCACTCCGTAGTCCGCAAGCAGCGCCCGCGCAAGCGCCGCTCTGCGCTTCATGCCGCCGGAAAGCTCCCGCACCGGCTTGTCGCCCCAGCCGGAAAGCCCCAGCCGTTCAAGAGTCTGCTCTATCTCGGCGCTGCTGCGGCGGTCGCCGCATACCAGCCGGATATTCGCCGTGACCGTCAGATTCTCGCACAGCCTGTCCTCTTGAAATACCGCGGAAAACCCAGCGTCCGCCGGGGTGATATTTACGCAGCCGCCGTCCGGCTTCAAAAGCCCGGTAAGCAGCGATATGAGCGTGGTCTTTCCGCAGCCGGAGGCTCCCATGACCGCGGTGATCTTCCCCGCCGGGAACTCGCCGCTGAACCGCTCGAACACCTTATTCCCGCCGTAGGACTTGCTGAGGTCGCTCACTGTAATCCCCGCAGGGGCATAATTACGGCGCTGACCGCGTTGCTCACGCTTCTCACGCTTTATACGCAGAAACAGCCGCCCGCCGGAAACCAGCTCCGCAGCGCCGTTTACCAGCAGCAGGAACAGCTTCTCGCTCAGCCAGCTAAGCAATACCACGGTTATCGTCCACGCAAACATATCGGCGGTTTCAAGGTAGATCTTCGCTTCGTACAGCTTCTCACCGATAGAGCCAGAGGGTATGCCGATTATCTCCGCAGCCGCTCCGCTTTTCCAGCTTAGCCCTATCGCCAGCCGCGACGCCGACCGGAAGTAGGGCAGCAGCTGCGACAGATATATCCCGGCGAACCGCTTCCCCGCCGGGATTCGGAACAGCTCCGCCATTTCGTTCAGCTTCGGGTCAAGGCTCTCTATCCCCTCCAGCATGTTGGAATACACTATCGGCAGGGCGATAAGAAACGACACCAGCACCGACAGATTCCGGGAGCTGACCCACACCAGCGCCAGCAGAGTGATACTTGCCACCGGGACGGCTTTCACCGCTGAAACAAGCGGAGCCAGCAGGGTTTTCACGAACCGCACTTTCCCCGCCAGCAGCGCCAGAGCCGTTCCGCTGAACAGCCCAAGCGCAAAGCCGCACAGCACTCTCGCCGCCGAAAACCCCACGCTGCGCCAGAACTCCGCAGAGGGGACAAGCTCTATGAGCCGCGCCGCCGTTTCCAGCGGAGATACCAGCAACAGCTTCTGATCCAGCAGCATAGCGCCGACCTGCCAGAGAGCAAGCCAGAACAGCACACAGACCAGTGTGACAAGGCGCTTTTTCATATATCCCCTCCGTTCTAAAAAATATAGGGGAGAGAATCCCCTCCCCTAAGAAATATTCAACTTTTTATGCACCGTAATAGAACTCGTCTGCCGGAACTGCGCCGCCGACGGAAGTAGGCTCACTGTCGAACAGCACGTTCAGATAGCCGGAGAGCTTCTCTTTCATCTCTGCTCCGGAAATGACCACGATATTGCAGAAAGGCAGAGCCTTTTCTGCCACCGCTGCCGGAACTATGTCGAACTTCCCGATAAGCTGTGCGGCGTCCGCGGTGTTGGCATTGACATATTCCACAGAAGCGCTGTATTCACTGAGGAAGCTGTCCACGGCAGCCGGGTACTGCTCCGCGAACTCGCTGCGGGCGATGACTACGCCGGTGATGAGCGCGCTGCCGTTGTTGAGGTTCTCCCACTCCTTGTTGAGGTCAAGCACCACGCTTACGCCCTCGTTCTTGGTCTGGGCGGTGGTCACAAACGGCTGCGGCAGGAGCGCTGCGCTGCCCTCGTCGTTAAGCAGGGCGGACAGGCACTCGGTGTGCTCCGTTTTCCATTCGATAGTTACGTCATTATCCGGGTCAAGACCGTTCTGGGTGAGGATATAACGCAGCGCGAACTCCGGCGTTGCGCCCTTACCGCTTGCATATATCGTCTTGCCCGCAAAGTCAGAAACACTGGCGATAGTAGGCTCGCCGTTCTGCACGATGTAAAGCACTCCCAGCGTATTCACAGCCAGCACCTTTACGCCGCCCTCGGTCTTGTTATACAGCACCGAAGCAAGGTTCGCCGGAACGCACGCAATGTCGGTGTTTCCCTGTATAATGGAGGGGGTGATCTCGTCGGCTGCGCCGGCGATAGTGAACTCAAAGCCGCTGTTTTCGCTGTTGTCGTCCATCAGCTTAATCATTCCCATGGCGGTAGGACCTTTCAGCGCCGCAACGCGGATAACGTCGGGGGCTGCCGGTTCTGTTTCAGCCGTGGGGGCCTCGGCGGTAGGTGCTGCTTCGGGGGCAGAGGTTTCGTCCTCTGCGGTGGATATATCCGCTGCGGAACTGTCGGCTGCGGACTGCGGAGCGCTCTCCGGGGCGCTGCTGGTGGTGGTTGAAGCGCAGCCTGCAAGCATTCCCATACAGAGAACTGCCGCAAGCGCGCCCTTGATCTTTCTTGTGATACTCATGTCTGTTGTCCTTTCTCATTGTTTGATGATCCCGCCGCCTGCTTTGAATAGACAGCCTTTGAGGTGACGCCCTTTAATCTGCCCAGCTTGCCGGACAGGGCGGAAACTACGTCCATAGGTGCGTCCAGAACAACGTTGATTATGTTCAGTCCCTTTTCGTGGTAGGGAATGCCCATTCTGCCGATAATGTACTGACGGCAGTCGTGCAGCAGCGAATTTATCATAGACACGCTCTCCTCGCTGTCGATTATCATTGAAATGACCGCAACGCGGTTTTCCTCCTGCACAAGGATCACTCCCCTCTGAACTAAAAAAGCGCCCTCCGCAATGAAAGGCGCAAAGCATAACTCCGCCGAAGCTAACGCAGCGGAGAAATATGTTCCATTACACCTTTTGCCTCAAGTCCCGTCCGCGGGAGTTTCAGCAGCAGAATCAAAATTTCATTCCGTCAGGGGAGCTGGCGCTCCGCTTACGGTCTGAGTCCAGTGATAATATAACATATTTTTTCGTTTTTGTCAAGAGATTTATGGACTTTCCAGGGAAAAGGTGGTATAATAAAAGGGAAATCAATTATTGTAAATTGTAATTTGAAGGTGAGTTGGTCCGTGGCTGCCGTTGGCAGCCAACGGACATGGGGGAAAACTCTTGTTTTCCCCC
>CAMCFA010000078.1 GCA_945873955.1 uncultured Clostridia bacterium
TTCAGCGTCCATACGCAGTGAACGGAGCAGTAGTCGAACTCGATACCCTGTCCTATTCTGATAGGTCCTGAACCAAACACGATCACCTTTTTCTTGTCGGTGGGGTGCTGCTCGATGAACTCCGCAGCCTCGTTCTCCCGGTCAAAGGTGTTGTAGAAGTACGGCGTATCCGCGGAGAACTCCGCCGCACAGGTATCAACCATTTTGTATACGGCAAGTCTGCGTTCCTTTATCTTCTGCCCGGAAATGCGCTCAATGGTGCTGTCGAGGTAGCAGTACTTCTTCGCCATGTCGTACTTTTCCTGCGTCAGCTCGCCCTCGGCAAGCCACTTTTCAAGCTGCACAAGGTTGTTCAGCTTGCTGATGAACCACTTGTCCACCTTTGTGATGTCGTGGATAGTGTCAATTGAAATACCGCGCTTCAAAGCCTCAAATATGCAGAAGGAACGGTCAACGTCAATGTCCTCCAGCTTCTTGAGGACTTCCTCGTCGGTGAGCTTAACAAAGTCCTCCTTTGTCATGGTGTCCATGCCAAGCTCGATAGAGCGGACAGCCTTCATCATGCCCGCCTCAAAGCTGGGAGCGATAGCCATGATCTCGCCGGTCGCCTTCATCTGAGTGCCGAGGGTCTTTTTTGCGTAAACGAACTTATCAAACGGCCACTTCGGGAACTTTACGACAAGGTAGTCCAGCGCCGGCTCGAAGCAGGCGTAGGTCTTGCCGGTGACCTGATTTACTATCTCGTCCAGCGTGTAGCCTACGGCGATCCTTGCAGCAACCTTTGCTATCGGATATCCGGTAGCCTTTGAAGCAAGCGCGGAGGAACGCGAAACACGCGGATTCACCTCGATAACAGCGTAGTCGAAGCTGTCCGGCTTCAGCGCGAACTGGCAGTTGCAGCCGCCCTCTACCTTTAACTCCTGAATGATATTGATAGCCGCGGTACGCAGCATTTGATATTCCTTGTCCGCGAGGGTGACGCAGGGAGCGACAACGATAGAGTCGCCGGTGTGAACTCCCACCGGGTCGAAGTTCTCCATAGAGCAGACGGTGATAACGTTGCCCTTGCTGTCGCGCATTACCTCGAACTCGATCTCCTTCCAGCCGGAAATGCACTTCTCCACCAGTATCTGGGTTATCGGCGAAAGCCGCAGACCGTTGGTGGCGATCTCGTGAAGCTCCGCCTCGTTGTTGGCGATACCGCCGCCGGTGCCGCCCAGTGTGAACGCAGGGCGAACGATAACGGGATAGCTTATCTCCTTTGCAAAGTCCATAGCGTCCTCAACGGTTTCAACCACCTTTGAGGGAATGCAGGGCTGCCCGATCTTCTCCATGGTGTCCTTGAACGCCTGTCTGTCCTCTGCCTTATGGATAGTTTCGGGGTTTGAGCCAAGCAGCTTCACGCCGTGCTCTGCAAGGAATCCGCACTCGGCAAGCTGCATGGACAGGGTAAGTCCCGTCTGACCGCCAAGGTTGGACAGCACGCTGTCCGGTTTCTCAATCTCGATAACTCTCTTTACAACGTCCAGCGTCAGTGGCTCGATGTAGATCTTATCCGCCATGTGCTTGTCCGTCATTATTGTCGCCGGGTTGGAGTTGATGAGCACTACCTCCAGACCCTCCTGCTTCAGCGCGCGGCACGCCTGTGTTCCCGCATAGTCGAACTCCGCCGCCTGACCGATAACGATAGGACCGGAGCCTATCACCAGAACTTTCTTTATATCACTTCTTAACGGCATGACTTTTTATCCTCCATAAGCTCAATAAACTCGTCGAACAGGTACGCGGTGTCCTTAGGACCGCCGCATGCCTCCGGGTGGAACTGCACCGTGAACGCCGGGGCGTTGTGATAACGTACTCCCTCGCAGGTGCCGTCGTTGCCGTTCACATGGCTCACCTCGCCGCATTCAGCGGGGACGCTGTCGCCTATTACCGCGTAGCCGTGGTTCTGCGACGTGATGAACGTCCTGTCAAGCGCTATGTCACGCACCGGCTGATTTCCGCCGCGGTGACCGTACTTCAGTTTCTCGGTCTTTGCGCCGTTTGCCAGCGCCAGAAGCTGATGTCCCAGACAGATACCGAACGTGGGTATCTGCGCCGGGATAAGCTCCCGCAGGGTGTTTATCGACTCCACGTTGTCGGTGGGGTCGCCGGGGCCGTTTGAAAGCATTATTCCGTCGGGGTTCAGCGCCTTTATCTCCTCAGCGGTGGCGTTCCACGGCATAACGGTGACGTTGCAACCGCGCTTTACCAGCTCTCTGCGGATATTGAACTTGTAGCCGTAATCCATAAGCACGACATTATATTTTGCGTTTTCCGCCGGGAAATACTCCTTTTCCTTAACGCTTACCTTTGGAACTACCTTTCCTACCGTGTAGGCGCGTATCTTCTCCAGCAGCTCGTCCTTGTTGAACTCGCCGTGAACGATAGCGCCGTTCATAACGCCGCTCTCGCGGATTATCTTGGTGAGGTGGCGGGTGTCAATGTCATAAATGCCGATGATGTTGTACTTTTTCAGATAATCGTCCAGCTTGCCGCCGCAGCGGAAGTTTGAGGGATCCTCGCACTGCTCCCGGACAATATAGCCGCTTACCACGCTGCCGTTGGACTCCGGGTCGATATCGTTCACGCCGTAGTTGCCGATAAGCGGAAAGGTCTGGGTGACTATCTGACCGCAGTAGCTGGGATCGGTCAGCGTTTCCTGATACCCCACCATTGCGGTGGTGAATACTATCTCGCCGACAACGGAACCGTCCGCGCCGAAGGCTCTGCCCTCGAAAACTGTCCCGTCGGCAAGAATGAGCGTCGCTTTCTTTTTGTTCTCGAATATCATTTTTTACTCCTCCATGTTACTACACGGGTTTATTTGTTCAGAGTGATCTTTCCAACATATCCCATGATCTCATCTCTCATGCGGATAGCCTCGCGGCGGGCTGCCGCTGCGTAGTCACGCTCGTCGCACTTCTCTTTCTGGTATGCGCACATGATACCTCTGGAGCTGTTTACGATACCGCCCAGACCGTTCTTGTCGAACGCCGCCGCGATATCCTTAGCCCCCGCGCCCTGAGCGCCGTAGCCGGGTATCAGGAAAAACGTAGCCGGCAGCGCCTCGCGCAAATACTTTATCTGTTCGGGATAGGTAGCGCCCACAACTGCGCCGACGCCGGAGTAGCCGTACACTCCCGGCAGATCCTTGCCCCATTCCTCGCACATCTTGCCCATTATCTCATACACCGGCACGCCGTCGATCTTTCTGTCCTGTAACTCGCCGGAGCTGGGGTTGCTGGTCTTTACCAGCACGAAAATACCCTTGTCGTTCTCGCGGCAGGTGGCAAGCAGCGGCTTGATGCCGTCGCTTCCGAGGTAGCCGTTCACCGTCAGCGCGTCGCCGAGGAACGGCTCATAGGTCTGGCTGCCTACCTGCACCTTGCCGAGGTGCGCCGCGGCGTAAGCCTCCATTGTAGTTCCGATATCGTTGCGCTTGCCGTCGGTGATGACGTACATTCCCTTGCTGCGGGCATACTCCTGCGTCTTGTACAGGGTCTTTACGCCGGCAGGGCCGTACATCTCGTAGTACGCCGCCTGCGGCTTTACCGCGGGAACGATATCGTACAGCGCGTCGATAAGTCCCTTGTTGAACTCCAGCAGCGCCTTTGCCGCGCCTTTCAGAGTTTCGCCGTACTTCTCGAAGCACTTCTCCTTGATGTACTCCGGAACGTAAGCCAGCTTCGGGTCAAGCCCCGCAACAGAGGGGTTCTGGGTCTGCTCGATCTTCTCGATAAGTCTGTCGAATGACATGTTTTTTCTTCCTTTCTTTATGTCAGTCTATTCCGTCTGTATAGACAATTTTTCCGTCAAGTATCGTGTACTTTACCCTGCCCTTTAGGGTCATGCCCTTGAAGCAGGTGTTTCTGGACTTTGAATGGAGCTTCGCCGGGTCTACCGTCCACTCCTCGTCAGGGTCGAATATACATATATCCGCGATATCGCCGGGCTTCAGTGAGCCGCCGGGTATCGACAGTATCCTGCGGGGATTCACGCACATCAGTGTGACTATCCTCTGGAGTGAAACCTTTCCGGTGTGGTACAGTGCAGTCAGCGTAGCCGCCAGTGAGGTCTCCAGCCCGACAACGCCGTTGGGAGCCTTCTCGAAATCCGCCTTTTCCTCCGGGGAATGGGGCGCGTGGTCGGTGATTATGCAGTCTATCGTGCCGTCGATTATGCCCTCGGTTATCGCTTGGACGTCCTCGGCGGTGCGAAGCGGCGGGTTCATGCGGTAGTCCGCGTCGCGGCTTCTTAACAGCTCGTCGGTCAGCATGAAGTAGTGCGGAGCGGTCTCGCATGTGACCATAGTCCCGTAACGCGCCGCAATTCTGATGTTCTGCATACTCTGCGCCGTTGAAACGTGGGCAATGTGGATAGGCACTTCAAGATCCGCCGCAAGGGTGATCTCACGCTGGGTCACAATATCCTCGCTCAGCCGGTGTATGCCCTTTACGCCAAGCTCCTTTGACACCTTGCCGCTGTTCATGATACCGCCGGCAACAATGTCCAGATCCTCGCAGTGGGAAATGACCTTCATGCCCGCGTAGTGCGCCTTTACCATAGCCTCCGCCATGATACGGGCGTTCTTCACCGGTCTGCCGTCGTCGGACACCGCAACGCAGCCGGCTTCATGCAGCGCCTTGAAGTCGCACAGTTCAGTGCCGCCAAGCCCCTTTGTGATACTCCCGACGGGGTACACGCGGGTCTTTGCGTTTTTCGCCTTTTCGACGATATATCGGACTGTTTCCACGTTGTCCACCGTGGGGATAGTGTTCGGCATGCACGCCACCGCAGTGACTCCCCCGGCGGCTGCCGCATTTCCTCCGGTTATGATGTCCTCCTTGTGGGTCTGCCCGGGGTCGCGGAAATGGACGTGCATATCGCATATCCCCGGTATCACCGCCAGCCCGGTGCAGTCTATGACCTGCGCTTCCGGCGCGGAAATGCCGCTGCCGACTTCACGGATCTCGCCGTCGCGGATAAGGATATCCACGTCGCCCTCAAAGCCGTTCGCGCTGTCCACAACATGACCGTTTTTCAGTAATAGCTCCATTCGATCCTCCCTGTTCCAGTCTTTAATTTCTCCTAAACTAAAAAAGCCGTTTTCGGCAATATTTACTGCTCTGCGTTCCGGCTGTAAATTACCACCTTGTCGCAGCCGTCAAGCTCCTTGACCATGACCTTTACCGTTTCCTCGTGCGAGGTCGGGAGATTCTTCCCGATATAGTCCGCACGGATCGGCAGCTCCCGGTGTCCCCGGTCGATCAGCGCCGCAAGCTGTATCAGCATGGGTCTGCCCCGGGACATGATACCGTCTATCGCGGCTCTTGCGGTGCGCCCGGTGAAGATCACGTCGTCCACGATTATCACCCGCTTGTCGGTGATGTCAAACGGTATCTCGCTGTTGTCAGCCGCGCTGCCCCTCGGCTTGTCGTCCCGGAACGGCGTGATGTCCAGCAGCCCGACCGGGATCTCCCTGCCCTCCAGCTCGGAGAGCTTCGCCGCGATACGCTTCGCCAGCACCGCTCCCCTCGAAAAAAGCCCGATAAGACAAAGACCGTCAGTTCCCTTGTTCCGTTCGATTATCTCAAACGAAATGCGGGTGACTGCCCTTGCTATCGAGCTTTCGTCCAGTATTTCCGCCTTTAAGGCAAGACCCTCAACGGTACACACGAGTCCTCACGTCCTTTCCGCAGAACAAAAAGCCCGCCGCACTCACGGTACGGCAGGCTGAATTGATATCCCATATTAAGGAAATGCTATACATTATGGTACAGCTATCCCATTACGAAAAATCACAACCTTGCCGGCATCACAGTGCCGATTTAAAAGCCATTGATTTCTGCTTACTAGATATTATATACCATAGCGCGGATTTTGTCAAGGGGATTTTGCGGGTTTCGGGGGATTTTTTCGGGGAGCGCCGCATCTTGACATAAACCGGAAAAAGGAGTACAATAATTAAGTTAATGCAGGAGGAAAAGAAATGTACGAGCTTATTCAGACCGGCGCAGACACATGGTATATGTCCGCGCCGACAAACATGGGATTTTACCGATATTCGCGCACCGAAGTCTGCGCGATAGACGCCGCCGACAAGCCCACCGCGGAGCAGGCGCTCCGGCACATCAAGGAGCAGGGCTGGCGGCTGACGAAGCTGTTTCTCACCCACTCCCATGCAGACCACGTTAGCGGCGCGGCGTACCTGCGGGAACAGACCGGCTGCGAGGTGTACGCGCCGGGTATCTCCGCGGCGGCGGTGGAGCACAGCTTCCTCATAGCCACGACCCTTTACGGCGGCAGACCCGCGGAGGAAATGTGCAGCCGACTGCTGCTCCCGCCCGCCTGCCCCTGCAAGGAGCTGACCTCTGACGCGCTCCCGGACGGGCTGGAGTTCACCCGGCTGGACGGTCACGACATGGCGCAGGCGGCTTTCCGGACAGCGGACGGCGTGTGGTTCACCGGGGACTGCGTGATAAGCGCGGAGGCTCTGGAAAAGCACAGGATCTCATTTATGTACAACATCGGGCAGCATTTACAGTCGTTGGAAAAACTGTCCGGACTTTCCGGGGAGCTGTTCATTCCCGCCCACGACCAGCCCTGCCGGGACGTCAAGCCGCTTGCCGAGATCAACCGCGCCGCAGTGCTGGAGGTAGCTTCGGACATCAGGAATATGTGCGCCCAGCCCGTAACTATCGACGAATTGATCGAGAAATCGCTGGAAAAGTACGGAATCCGGCTGTATCTCATGCAGTATCTTCTTGTGGGAGAAACAGTGCGCTCCTACCTCTCGTGGCTGCTGGAAAAGGGCGAAGTCGGCACGGTATTCAGCGGCACAAAGCTGCTCTGGCAGAATACGGAAGAGCAATAGCGGATTTGTATAAATTGTACAATCGGATTTGTGTAGGTATACAAATCCTTGCTATTGTTAAAAAATTATCTTGAAAAAATGGGTCGAATCATGCTATAATAGGGTGTATGGACGGAAAAGCCCTTTCCCGGCAGTTCCGTCAATTAATATTTCAGGAGGACACAGGAGAATGTACAAAATTCTTACCAAGAAAATCCTCAACCCCACAGTAACTCTAATGGAGGTTGAAGCTCCGATGATCGCCAAGAAGGCGGAACCGGGACAGTTCATAATCCTCAGAGTTGACGCAGAGGGCGAGAGAATTCCGCTCACAGTTGCGGACTTTGACCGTGAAAAGGGTACGATCACTATTATCTTCCAGATCGTTGGCGCTACCACTGAGAAGCTGAATCACCTTGAAGAGGGCGACTGCATTCACGACTTCGTAGGGCCGCTGGGCGTTCCCAGCCATACCGACGGGCTCAAGAAGGTAGCTGTCGTTGGCGGCGGCGTAGGCTGCGCTATCGCATATCCTATCGCTAAGAAGCTGCACAACCTCGGCGCTGAGGTGCATAGCATCGTCGGCTTCAGAAACAAGGATCTGGTTATTCTTGAGGACGAATTCAGAGCAGCTTCCAACGTAATGAAGCTGATGACAGACGACGGCAGCTACGGCGAGAAGGGTCTTGTTACCAACGCGCTGGAGCAGCTCATCAAGGAAGGCAACCAGTACGACGAGGTCATCGCTATCGGTCCGCTGATCATGATGAAGTTCGTTTGCAAGCTCACTAAGGAATACAACATCAAGACCGTGGTTTCCATGAACCCGATCATGATCGACGGCACAGGAATGTGCGGCGGCTGCCGTCTTACCGTCGGCGGTGAGACCAAGTTTGCCTGCGTTGACGGCCCCGACTTCGACGGTCACCTTGTTGACTTCGACGAGGCTATGGAGCGCGGCGCTATGTATAAAGAATTTGAGGGCAGAAAGCGTGAAGAGGTCTGCAACCTCTACAAGAAGGAGGTAAAGTAAGATGCCGAACATGAGTCTTAAAAAGAACGAAATGCCGGTACAGGACCCGAACGTCCGCAACAAGAACTTCAAGGAGGTAGCTCTGGGCTACACCGAGGAGCAGGCAGTTGACGAGGCTAACCGCTGCCTCAACTGCAAGAACAAGCCCTGCCAGGGCGGCTGCCCCGTTTCTATCGACATTCCGGCAT
Source organism: uncultured Clostridia bacterium (assembly GCA_945873955.1). Lineage (GTDB taxonomy): Bacteria > Bacillota > Clostridia > Oscillospirales > Ruminococcaceae > CAG-115. The sequence goes on from CAMCFA010000078.1 coordinate 8,117, forward strand.
TCATCGCTAAGATCAAGGATAAGGACTTTGAGGGCGCTTATCAGATCATTCACCAGAGCAGCACGCTTCCCGCTGTCTGCGGTCGTGTATGTCCACAGGAAACACAGTGCGAGAGCAAGTGCGTTCGCGGAATTAAGGGCGAGCCGGTAGCTATCGGCCGTCTGGAGCGTTTCGTAGCTGACTGGCACAACGCCAACGTCAAGGAAGCTCCCGCTGTTCCCGCTCCCAACGGACACAAGTGCGCTATTATCGGTGCTGGTCCTTCCGGTCTTACCTGCGCAGGCGACCTTGCAAAAATGGGCTACGATGTAACTATTTTCGAGGCTCTGCACCTTGCAGGCGGCGTTCTGGTTTACGGTATCCCCGAATTCAGACTTCCCAAGAGCATCGTTCAGCACGAGGTTGAAAACCTTCAGGCTATGGGCGTTAAGGTAAACACCAACGTCGTAGTCGGCAGAACTATCGAGGTGGACGAGCTGTTCGAGCAGGGCTATGAGGCTATCTTCATCGGCTCCGGCGCTGGTCTGCCGAGATTCATGAATATCCCCGGCGAGAACCTCAAGGGCGTATATTCCGCTAACGAGTTCCTCACCAGAGTAAACCTCATGAAGGCTTACAAGGAAGGCAGCGATACTCCTATCAAGCAGAACACCAACGTAGCAGTAGTCGGCGGCGGTAACGTTGCAATGGACGCTGCACGCTGCGCAAAGCGTCTTGGCGCGGAGAATGTTTACATAGTATACCGCCGCGGTCTGGACGAAATGCCTGCTCGTAAGGAAGAAGTTGAGCACGCAATGGAAGAGGGTATCATCTTCAAGACCCTCAACAACCCTGTTGAGATCCTCGGCAACGAGCACAAGTTCGTTACCGGCATGAAGTGCGTTGAAATGGAGCTCGGCGAACCCGACGCTTCCGGACGCCGCAGACCTGTTGAGAAGCCGAACAGCGAGTTCGTTCTGGACGTTGACTGCGTAGTTATGTCTATCGGTACTTCCCCGAACCCGCTCATCAGAAACACCACCAAAGGTCTTGACACCAATAAGCACGGCTGCTTCATCGCAGACGAGAACGGTCAGACTTCCCGTGAGGGCGTATTCGCAGGCGGCGACGCAGTTACCGGCGCAGCTACCGTTATCCTCGCAATGGGCGCAGGAAAGACCGCTGCTAAGGCAATGGACGAGTACATCAAGAGTAAGGGTTGATTTTCCCGCTAATAACACAATGGCTGCTTCCGGATTCCGGGGCAGCTTTTTGTTTACCCCCGTTTTTCCAGTCTTTTTTCAACGATGCTATCATATTGCTTTTGCTTGCAGATGTGATAAAATAATAGACACGATATCTGTTTAAGGAGAAAAACAATGAACGAAGAATGTCTTATATGTAAAGCCCCGCTGGAGTATCTGACTGAAAATACCCCAATGGAATGTGCGATTTGTCACAAGACCGAACTCAGCAAGACCCGCTGCGTGAACGGACACTATATATGCAGCGAATGTCACACCCGCGGCATGGACGGCATTTTCTCTCTGTGTCTGAACGAAACCAGCCGCGACCCGGTCAAAATACTCGAAAATATGATGTCCCTGCCGTTCTGCCATATGCACGGACCGGAGCACCACGTCATGGTGGGAGCGGCTCTGCTGACCGCATACCGTAATTCCGGCGGGGAGCTTGACCTTGAAAAAGCGCTTGCTGAGATGTACAGCCGCGGGAAGTCTGTGCCGGGAGGCGCGTGCGGCTTCTGGGGAGCGTGCGGCGCGGGCATAAGCACGGGAATGTACATATCAATAGTCACCGGTTCGACCCCGCTTGCGGGGGAAGCGTGGGGGCTGTCCAACCAAATGACCTCGGCGGCGCTGGCGAAGATAGGCGCGGTCGGCGGCCCGCGCTGCTGCAAGCGGGATTCCTACCTCGCGGTGACGGCGGCGGTGGAGTTCACCCGGGAACATCTCGGCGTTGAAATGGAGCTGGGCAGTATCACCTGTTCACGTTCTGCAATGAACAACCAGTGTATCGGCGATAGGTGTTCGTTCAATGCAGGAAAGGGCGTGCGGTCATGAAAAGAGTCGCGTTTGTGTGCGTGCATAATTCCTGCCGCAGCCAGATAGCAGAGGCTCTGTGCAAAAAGTACCTTTCCGACGTCTGCGAATGCTGGTCTGCTGGCACTGAGATAAAGCCGCGGATCAACAAGGACGCGGTACGGCTGATGAAGCAGCTTCACGGCATAGACATGGAAAAGGAGCAGTATCCGAAGCTGCTGGCGGATATCCCGGCGGTGGATATCGTGATAACCATGGGCTGCGGCGTTCAGTGTCCGTATATCCCCGGAGCGGAGCGCTGCGACTGGGGTCTGGACGACCCTACCGGGCAGGGGGACGAAAAGTTCATTGAGGTCATTCAGCAGATTGAAGAACGACTGCGGGCGCTGGGGGAACATCTTCGGAAAAGCGGAACGGAGGAAGAAAATGCTCTGAAATAAAGCAGCTGACCGGGAAGAACTTCGGGGACGGTGGCTGCATGTCTATCAGTTGACGGACGAATTTCAAAATATAACCAATAAGACCTATCTTTTCACTTCTGAAATATGCACAGAAATGATTCCCACAAATTGTTTAAATGTTCAAAAATCTCCCGTACTTGTTGACCTTTTATTGATTTAGTGTTATAATGAATTAAACAGCTCATCTCACTGAATGACTGTACAGACGGAGTTACCGACTGCCGATAAAATTAAGACGTGCAAGTCGAAAAAAGGAGAAAAATGTATGTCGTTCTTATCAAAAATGTCCATCACAAAGCACATCATCGTTGTAATGCTGGTAATGGTGCTTTTGCCGCTTCTTACTTGCGGAGGAGTTGCTATGGCGCTGAATTATAACACCTCGGTGAATTCAGCGGCAACGAACATGGAAGAAATGGCAATACTCTGCGCAGACAGAATACAATGGGAGCTGAAATCCTTTTTGGGAGTTGCAAAAGAGGCTGGTTATAACACGCAGCTTGCCAGCACGGCGCTTTCAAATGAAACAAAAATAGCGATTCTCAACGAAAAGGCGGCACAAAGCGGAATGGTCAGGGGAAATCTGATCGAAGCCAACGGCATAAGCATTCTCGACGGCGAGGATTACACAGACAGAAAGTATTTTCAAGAGGCTATGAAGGGCAACACCTATATTTCAGAGCCGGTCGTTTCCAAAGTCACAGGTGAGCTTACTATCATCATTGCCGCGCCTTTATGGGAGAACGGCACCTATGGCACGTCCCCGATAGGCTGCGTTTATTTCGTGCCGGAAGAGGAATTCCTCAACGACATCATGCGGGAGATCAAATTCAGCGATTCCAGCGCGGCTTACATAATCGACCAGAACGGCAACACTATCGCCGATGTTGACACAGAGGTAGTGAAAAACGGCGAAAACATTGAGGCGTATGCCCTTGAGATCGACGGCTATAAAGCCCTTGCCGCTACTCATTCCAAGATGAGAAACGGCGAAACAGGCTTCTACGATTACTACGAAAACGGTGTAAGAGAGTTCATGGGGTACGCACCTATTCCGGGAACAAACGGGTGGTCTATTGCCGTATACGCTTTTGCGGACGATTTCCTCAGCGACGCGTATCTCACAATAATCATCACTCTGATTTTGATAGCAGTGGCGGCGGGAATATCAGTTATCATTTCGTCGTTTGCCGGAAAGCATATCGGCACTCCCATCAAGCTCTGCACCGACAGACTTGTTAAGCTGGCGCAGGGCGACCTTTCAAGCCCTGTCCCCGTAGTAAAAGCCAAGGACGAGACCGGTATCCTTGCAGAAACCACGCAGGAGCTGGTCAACGATTTCAACAAGATCATCGGCGACATGGACAGCGTTCTCAACAGCATGGCTAACGGCAACTTTGATGTAAAGAGCGATAACGCAGACGAGATATATGTTGGTGATTTCCGCAGGCTGAGGGACTCCGTGGGAATAATCACGGCGCGGCTGAGTGATACGCTCCGGCAGATAAATGTCGCGGCGGATCAGGTGTCCAGCGGCGCAGATCAGGTCTCCGCGGGAGCGCAGGCGCTTTCACAGGGCGCTACCGAGCAGGCTTCCTCTATTGAGGAGCTGGCGGCTACTATCATGTCCATTTCCGAGATGATAAACCGCAACGCGAAGGACGCCGAGAATGCGAGCCAGATGACCGCAGAAGCGGGCGGCAAGATGATGGAAGCGAACCAGAAGATGGAGGGTCTTGTTTCAGCAATGACCGAGATCAGCGACTCCTCCGCGGAAACCAAGAACATCATCAAGACTATCGAGGACATCGCGTTCCAGACGAATATACTTGCGCTTAACGCCGCGATAGAAGCGGCAAGAGCCGGTGAAGCCGGAAAGGGCTTCGCGGTAGTCGCGGACGAGGTAAGAAACCTTGCGGCGAAATCCGCAGAAGCGGCGCAGAACACCACAAACCTCATCGAGGGAACGGTTCAGGCTATCAACAACGGCAGCGCACTGGTCGGCGAGGTCGCAGACGTGATGAATCAAGTATCGGAAGCGGCGGGCAAGGTCGCGGTATTAAACGACAAGATCTCCGAGGCTTCAAAGGAGGCGGCGGATTCCATCACGCAGGTCACCGTCGGCGTGGAGCAGATCTCCAATGTCGTTCAGACCAACTCCGCGACTGCGGAGCAGTCAGCCGCGGCTTCGGAGGAGCTTTCCGGGCAGGCTCAGATGCTGGATTCGCTGGTGTCGGAGTTTAAATTAAGAACCGAATGATCCACAGGCGATAAGCAAAAACCACTCTGTCTAA
>CAMCFA010000079.1 GCA_945873955.1 uncultured Clostridia bacterium
CGCCTTGAACGCGTTTATGGCGCTTCGCGCCAAGTGGCGCGCTGTCGCGCGAGTATCGGCGCGTTCGCGCCGAGTGTGGGGCGCCGCCCCACACCCCGCTTCCTTTTGGAAGCCAAAAGGAAGCGAAAAGCAATTTTGCTGCGCAAAGGGGAAAAGAGAATCAGCCCGCTAAATTACAATTTATCTTAGTATAATTGTGTTGTATGAATTATCAGTACTGATATACATTATATAGAATATCGAAGAAAAAATCAAGGTGTTTTTTGGGGCAGTTTTCTCTGGTAAAATAGAAAAAGGCTAAATAACATAGATCAACAAATGTTTTTGTTTTTTTTTATTTTATTATGGAATTTATGGCGGTGGCGATACAGTCTGACCAGAGCTGGGATTCTATATCCTCGTCGGTGGGGGCGGCGAGGTATTTTTTATGCGCGGGGTTTCCGGTGACGGAGCTTAACAGGGCGGCGGTGGGGACTCCTACCGCAATCACCGGGATACCGACGGTGCGGCGGGAAAGCTCCTTTCGGGAGGCGGCGGCTCCTGAGCCGGGGATTATGCCGGCGGTCGAGAGCTGTACGGTGCGGCACAGGCGGGAGGGGTCGTTGCAGCATAGGGAGTCTACTGCGAGGACGCAGGTGGCGTGAAGCTCCTGCGCTATCGCTCTGACCATGCGGACGGTTTCGATACCGGTGCGGGCGGTAACGTCGGTTTCTACCGCGGCGAGGGCGCAGCGGCTGCCCCGGCGGGGAACAAGGCGGCGTATCGTGAGCGCTCCGAGGCTGTCGCGGGTGATGTCCGGGTTGCCAAGCCCGGCGGCGAGGATAAGTCCCGAGGGCGGGAGGAGCTGCTCTGCGGCGCGTTTCAGCAGCGCCGGGAGCGCCGAGCCGGAGGGGTCTCCCTCTAATGTGATGTAGCGCCCTGCCGGGTGTCTGGTGCTGGGGACGGATCCCTGCGGGATCTTGATGTCGGTTATTTTTACGCCGCCTATGGTTCGGCTGACGGAGCGTACTCCGGGTATTCCGGAGGAAAGGCGGGCGGATTCTACGGCGAGGTCGGTTTTTTTCATTTTTCTCTCCTTTTTCGATGGGGCAAGAATGGTATTTTATGAGGATATTTTGGGTTTATTCTGCGCGGCGGGGGGAAAAATATCCGGAAATACGGCGGTTCGTTAAAAAAACATTGCATTTTTACCGGAAATGCTGTATAATAGATAATGTATTAGTATGATCTCTGTGAAACGGAGAGTATGGGAGGTAGTTTTATATGAAACTGATATTCTCTATTGTAAATAACGACGACAGCCACGCTGTTTCCACGGCGCTGACCCAGAATGGATTTCAGGCGACTAAGCTGGCTTCCACCGGGGGATTTCTCATGGCAGGAAACACTACGTTCATGATCTGCTCTGAGGACGATATGGTGGACAAGGTGATCGAAATAATCAGCAAGCACAGCCACAAGCGGCAGCAGTTCGTGCCGAATTCTGCAAGCTACGGGCTGAGTAATTACACCAGCTTTCCGGTGGAGGTATCCGTCGGGGGAGCTACTATTTTCGTCACTAATATAGAAAGATTCGAGAAGGTATAATGAGGCTTTACGGAAAAGAGCCGCTGGTCGAGGTGCTTGAGGAGGCTGCCGGGGAGAATCGGCTCTCTCATGCGATACTGCTCACCGGAGAAAAGGGCAGCGGCAGGCGGACTATGGCGAAATTTATCGCGAAGCAGTTCATGTGCGGGGCTGTTCCCTGCGAGAGCTGCGTTGTCTGCAACAAGATAGACGCGGACGGTCACCCGGATATTATTTACGTTCAGCAGAAGTGCAAGGACGGAAAATACAATATCGACGACGTGCGGGAGTGTGTTTCAAAGAGCGCTGCGGTTAAGCCAAACGACGGAGATGTTAAAATATACATTTTTGAGAATTCAGACGAGCTTTCGCCGGCGATACAGGACACTCTGCTGAAAAATATCGAGGAGCCGGAGGCGTGGAACAGGTTTATTTTCCTGTGCGAGAATTCCGGGAATCTGCTGACTACTATACGGTCGAGGGTGACGGAATATCGTATTCCGGAATGTACCCCGGAGCAGTGCTGCGAATGTCTGGTGAAGGAATTCGGCGTGGATAAGGTGAAAGCGAAGGAACTTTCACAGACCATGAGCGGGAATATCGGTAAGTGTCTTGACGTGCTGAACGGCGGCGACGAGGTAAAGCTCATGGATACGGCGCGGCATATCGCGGCGGGTATCGCCGGGAAAAGCGGCTATTTGGTCTGCGCGGCGCTGGCGGAGCAATCCGGCAGAAAGGAATATGCCGCGGTGCTGGAATATCTGGCGGGGATACTTAGGGACGCTCTGGCGGTGAGAGCCGGCGGGGATCTTTGTTCCTGCGGAAAGGCGGAGGCTAAGGCAGTCGCGAAGGTCTTTGACGAGGCGGCGGTCGCGGCTATGCTGGATAAGATTTTCGAGGTGAATTCGGCAGGGGCGCTTAATCTTAATCTGGCGCTTTGCTCTGCTTATTTGACTTCGGGATTAAATTTTTAAGGCTGCGGGATAATACGCAGATAGATTGGAGTATAATGGATAACAATTATTTTACCGAAAAAATAGCGCCGAAGAACAAGCCGGCGCAGGAAAATGCTGCGGGGGCGGCTCCGCAGGCGAAAAAGGAATTCAGACCGCAGGATTTTGTGGAGCACAGGCAGAATCACCCGGAGGGGCAGCCGGCGCAGGCAAGTCAAGGCGGGCAGTCTGGGCAATCCGGGCAGGCGGAGAGAGCGGCTCGCGGTGAGAAGCAGGGGCGTTCTGAACGCTCTGAACGCTTTGAACGCGGTGAACGTTCTGAGCGCGGAGAGCGCAGGGAGAATTCATCAAAGCAGGAAAGGCGTCAGGGAGATCCGAATGTGCTGGTGGAGATCATCGGCGTCAGATTCAAGGACGTGGGCAAGGTGTATTATTTCGCCCCCGGCGGAGTTACATTTGAACAGGGTGAAAAGGCTATCGTGGAGACTGCACGGGGAATCGAATGCGGCGATATCGTGCTGACTAACAGGAAAGTGCCGGAGAACACGATAGTTCTGCCGCTGAAAAGCATTATCCGCAAGGCTACCCCGGCGGACGAAAAGCAGCTTGCTGAAAAACGCCGTCAGGAAAAGGAGATTATGCAGGTATTCTCGGAGAAGATCGCACAGCACAAGCTGGATATGAAGCCTATCGACGTGGACTGCACCTTCGATGGGAGCAAGATACTGTTCTACTTCACGTCCGACGGGCGTGTGGATTTCAGAGAGCTGGTAAAGGATCTTGCTGCAGTTTACCGCACCAGGATCGAGCTGAGGCAGATTGGCGTCCGGGACGAAGCTAAAATGCTGGGCGGGCTTGGTATCTGTGGGCGGCCGTTCTGCTGCTCCAGCTTCCTTGGAGAGTTCCAGCCGGTTTCTATCAAAATGGCTAAGGAGCAGTCGCTGTCCCTTAATCCGACAAAAATATCCGGGACCTGCGGGCGGCTTATGTGCTGTTTGAAGTATGAGCAGAACTGCTATGAGGAGTTCCTGCGGACTACGCCGAAGGTGGGGGCTTATGTCGAGACCGCCGAGGGCAGGGGCAGAGTGTGCGAGACTAATCTGCTTACTGGAATTCTCAAGGTGCAGTTGGATAAGAATCCGGACGCGCCTATTACTGTTAATAAGGCGGACGTGAAGCTGCTCAAGGACGGGCAGGTACGGATAAGTAAGGACGAGATTAAGGCGCTGAAGGGGCTGGAGGATAAGTAAGAGTTTTCTGATCGGAGATTATTTAATGAACGAATATTGCCCTGAATGCAGGAAGATGATTAGGTCTGTTGGTAGACTTACTATCATTGCCTGTGCTGCGGCTCTGGTCATTCTGTTTATTTCAGTTTGCGTATTCACTGAACTGACCGGGTGGAGCATTGAGCATTGGAGCGGGGGTCTGGCAGAGAATAACGTGGGAACGGACAGAAAGCTCGCTGAACTTCATACGATGCTCATTCTTGAATATACGGTTGGGATAGGGCTGATAGCGGAACAGCTTGCTGCGCTTTTTTTCGGGATAATGCTGCTTCGGGAAAAGGAATGGGCGGTGAAGCTGTGCCGGGTGGCTTCGATAGTAAACGCGGCGGTGTATCTGCTTACGCTGAATCTTATTAGCTGCGCAGTTATGCTGTATGTTATCCCGCAGAGCGGGGTGCTTATAAACAGAATAAAGAATGGAAAGTGGTTATAAAAAATTCCGGACAGTGGTGAGCTGTCCGGATTGCTGTTATTCTGGGGTATTTTCGTTGTTTATCGGTTTTTCAAGGCTGCGCAATAGAACAGCGCAGATGACCTTTGTATCATCTCCCTACTTATTATAAATATAGAGAGGTTTTGGGGGTTACTTTTTACGCATATCGTTGGCGGTGTAGACTACCTCGGCGTAGATAGAGGCTACTATCTGGTACAATTCTTTGGGGATAGTTTCGCCGGCGTTCAGCATTACCAGAAGCGCCGCTACGCTGTCGTCGCGGTATATCGGGACTCCTGCTTCGTCGGCTATGTTGACTATCCTCTGCGCCAGCTCGCCAAGTCCGGAGGCTACCACTACCGGGGCGTAGTTCATATCGGGATTGTATTTCAGGGCGACTGCGGCGTTTTGTCCGTACAGGCGCTTGTTGTTTGCTGGAGATTTTGGGTGTTTTTCCATGATGTTTCCTCCTTTAAACGCTTACACGCGGGTATTCAGAGTGGTGCGCTTATCCAGTATCTTCGGGAATATCTCAGTCAGATTATGGGGAGTTTTGAGCGGCGCGGTCTCAAAGGTGCGGGTGGTGTAGCCGACATTCCGCACGACTTTGTTTATGCGGTCTTTCATTGGCTCTATCTGCTTCTCAAACCGCGGCGGGTAGAGAAGTGCCAGATTCACCTCATCGCCCAGAGCGTAGAGGTCTACCTCAAATCTGCCGATACTTTCGATATCAAAGGTAAGGAACAGGTGATAGTTGCGCTGGGTACCGGGGGTGTTGTTGGGGTTGTTTTCGTCGTTGTCCACCCACAGCTCGCCGAAAGCCTTTGTGCCGTCTACGTCCAGCGGGAGAATGTAGTGCGCCAGCGGGGTGAATACGCCCGGAGCATTGAGCAGGCTTTGCAGCAGGTTCGCGGCGTTGAAGCTGTCCAGCGATTTCAGCGCGGGGTGGTTGATGTTCTCCTGTATGAAGTCGGTGAGGCTGTCAAGGGTGGAGCTTACCGGCGGGCGAACTCCGTGCTGGGGAAGCTCGTTTTTCAGCGCCATTTTGTCGATAACGTCCACGAATGCGCCGTACAGCCGCTCTCTTATCGGCATATCCGGCATGGCGCGGAGCATTTCGTTCAGCTTGTCAATGACTTCTTGTATGGTGTGGAGCTTGGAGAAGTCCTGTGAGAACTGCTGTGCGTACTCCCCTGTTTCGTCCTCGGCGAAAAGTCCCTTTACCAGATTCTCAAGCGTCTGGAAGCCGGTCTGCTTACCGCGGCTGTATGCGGCAAGCTGCTGCTCAATATTATAGCCGCTCTGACGGAGCAGGGTCATGAAGGATTTCTGGCTCATGCTCTCGTTCAGATAGCGGTGATAGCCGGTCATCTCGGGAACGTCCGGTTCGTCCTCGGCATTTTCACTAATTTCAGCCGGGGTGTTTTCGTCATTACGCTGAATCTTATCAGAATCCGCTGTAAAAGTTGAATTTTTCTCGGTGGAATTTCCTGATAGTGGTTGATTTTGTGAAGAATTTGTTGTATAATTAGCTAAAGGGACTGTCTGCTCTTCCGTAGTTCTGCCCTGCTGATTTTGGGGAGAGGTCATCTTCTCCTTGTTGAAGATAGCAGAATAAAGACGGTTGAAGGAGTTTTTCAGCGACTCACGCAGAGTGCCGGAGGATATCCGGGACATCAGCAGGCTGAAATATTCCTTGCACATGTAGGGGCTGTTGTTGTAGCGGGACAGGTTATGTACGATAAGCGGGATAAGCATTTGCGTGCGCTCGTCGTTCAGCAGGCTGCCGCTTACGTCTTTCAGCACCGTCAGCGTTTCGCCTTTAAGATAGTCGAAGTATTTCTCGGCGTCGTCGGCACCCCATTCCTGCGACAGATTCAGCAGCTTGGCGGAGAGCTTTTCGTTCGGGGAGAAATACTCGGACAGGAACTTCATGTTTGCCCGAAGCGCGCCTAGTATTTCGTTCTTGTTCTGGGCGAAGTTTATGGATTTCAGCAGGTTTCCGATAAGCTCTTTTGTGGTGGGGTCGGTGGTGGTTTTCGCTACCTCCCGGAGAACGTCGTAGAACTCGTGACCGCTGAACATGGTGTTCTGCTGCTCCTGGTTCTGTATCTCCTCTACAAGCTCCTCCGGCTTTACATAGAGCGACGCGGCTAAGTCTTCCAGCTTACCATAAAGCTCGGTGTGACCGTTTATCAGCGCTTGATTAAGCACCTCGATATTGAGCAGGTCTTTCAGAGTTTCAACGGCTAGGGTGGGGTCTTTTGCAACCTGCACCTGAAGCGGTATCAGCTCCCGGTTGCCCATTTCAAGGCGGCTGCGGGTGCCGGACGCCGAGGAATTCCCGGAACCTTGAACCCCGGTCAGTTTTACTATATCAAACGGCTCGGTGTTGGGGTCCATTGGCCGCGAACTGTAATTATAGTTCTTCGCGGTAATTGGATTGTTTATCTGCGGTATCTGAGCCACGCTTATCACTCCTCGCTGATTTTTCTCTTAATATATATTCTATCATAAACCGGCGGAATAATAAAGTGTTTTTTGAAAAAACCTTGATATTTCTTTAAAATTCTTTATCCGGTGGGGTTTTCCCGACGGATTCCGAATAAATGACAGCGCTGTGCTTCATTCGTGCGGTAATGTCAAATCAATGCGCGCAAGCGTATATCAGAAAGGAATGTTATTATGGCAAAAATTGAACCCGGCATGGAAGCTATGCTGGACATGTACTTCTATGAAACAAATTCCCTGCTGGAACAGCTTGACGAGATCCTTCTGAGGACGGAACAGGCAAATTCCTTCGACAGCGAGGACATCAAGGAGATTTTCCGTATTATGCATACCATAAAGGGCTCGTCTGCAATGATGGGCTTTGAGAACCTTTCTGTGCTGGCGCATAAGGCGGAGGATATGTTCTTTGTTATCCGTGAGAATCCGGACGTTATCACGGACGTCAGCTTTGTGTACGACCTTGTTTTTCAAGTGTCGGACTCCTACAAGGCTCAGATCGAGAATATCCAGAACAATGTCGGCGGCGAGTATGAGGCTATCGATTTCAGCGAGCTTATCGACAAGCTGCTGAAGGCGCGGGACGTTCTTCTCGGCGAGACAAAGGGCGAGGCGGCTCCGGCTGCGTCTGCGCCTGCTGCGGGTGCTCCGGCTGCGGAGGCTGCGCCTGCGGCGGACAACAAGACCACTGTACGCGTGTTCTTTGAGGACGGGTGTCAGATGGAGAATCTGAGGGCATTTTTGCTGATAAATACTATTAAAGAAGCGTGCAGCTTCCTTGAATATACCCCGGCGGACGTGGAGACCAACTCCGAGACCGCAAAGGAGATAATCGACAAGGGCTTCCTTATCACGTTTATTCCGCACGACAGCGTTGACGAGGTGCTGAAGGCTATTGAGAGCGCGCTCAACGTACAGAGCTACGAGATAGTCAGCCAGCCTGTGGCTGCGCCTGCCGAGGAGGCGGCTAAGATGGAGCTTCCTCCGGAGCCGTCTGCGGCGGCTCCTGTGGCTGCTTCACCGGCGCCGGCTGCTGCGCCCGTTTCTGTCGCTTCTCCCGCAGCGAAGGAACAGACCGCTGTCGAGAAGGCTCAGGCGGCGGTGGACAAGGCTCAGGCGGCAAGCGGCTCGCAGAAGCAGAGCCTTATCAGCGTAAACCTTGCAAAGCTGGACGCGCTGCATGATATCGTGGGCGAGATAATCACCACTGAGTCGATGGTTATTTCCAACCCGGATCTTGAGGGGTTGGAGCTTGAGAGCTTCAACAAGGCTGCCAGACAGCTCAGAAAGCTGACAAGCGAGTTACAGGATACTGTAATGTCAATAAGAATGGTGCCGCTTGCCGGAGTATTCCAGAAGATGAACAGGATCGTCCGGGATATGAGAAAAAAGCTGGGCAAGGAGGTCGATTTCGTCATTGAGGGCGAGGAGACCGAGGTCGACAAGTCTATCGTGGACAGCTTACAGGATCCGCTCATGCACCTTGTAAGAAACTGTATGGATCACGGCATAGAGGAGCATGCTTCTGACCGTACCGCTGCCGGAAAGCCGGAGAAGGGTACGCTGAAGCTCACCGCGCAGAACGCTTCCGGCGAGGTAGTTATCACGGTTTCGGACGACGGCGCGGGCATTGATCCGGAGAAGATCATGAACAAGGCGAGAAAGCAGGGTATTCTCACTAAGCCGGAGAGCGAATATACTGAAAAGGAAATACAGAACCTTATCCTGCTGCCGGGATTCTCTACCAATGAACAGGTTACTGAGTTCAGCGGGCGCGGCGTTGGCATGGACGTTGTTAAGGCGAATGTAGAAAAGTGCGGCGGCACTATCATTGTGGACAGCAAGAAGGGCGTCGGCACTAACTTTATTATAAAGATCCCGCTTACGCTGGCTATTATCGACGGTATGGAGATCACCGTAGGCGACCTTGTATTCACGGTGCCTATTGCGACTATCCGCGAGAGCTTCAAGGCGGAATCCAGCCAGATACTCAGAGATACGCAGAACAACGAGATGATCATGATCCGCGGCGTTTGCTACCCGATCCTGCGTATGCATGAGAAGTTCGGAATAGATACGGAGATAACCGATCTGGAGGACGGTATCCTGCTGCTGGTGGAGACCGACAACAAGAGCGTCTGCATTTTCGCCGACAAGCTCATTGGAGAACAGCAGGTCGTTGTCAAGCCGTTCCCGGCGTACCTTACAAAGTACAACATCAAGGGCGAGGGTCTTTCGGGCTGCACTATCATGGGCGACGGCAGCATTTCGCTGATCATCGACACCAATACGCTTATCGGTTAAGGGGGGACAGATATGACAAACGATGTTATAAAGGAGGCTGTTGCTAAGCAGCAGTCCACCGACAGAAAGCTATCTACGGATAATTCGGTGCTGGGAAAGGTCATGACCTTCTATATCGGCGACCAGATCTACGGCATTGAGATACAGTATGTCACGGAGATAATCGAAATGCAGCACATCACTAAGGTGCCGCATGTTCCGCCCTACATAAAGGGTATCATCAACGTGCGAAGCAAGGTGGTTCCTATCGTTGATATCCGCACCCGGTTCGGTAAGGAGGAGATCCCCTATACCAACCGCACCTGCACGATAATCCTGTCGTACAACGATATTTCAGTAGGCATCATTGTGGACAGCGTGGCGGACGTGGAGGATATCCATTCCCACGACATTTCGGCTACGCCGGAGAACCGTTCGGTAAATACAAATTCTTTCATTCAGTATATGATACGTTCGGGGGACGACGTAAAGCTGATCCTTGACGTAGGAAAGCTGCTTGACGACGAGGGGTGATTCTGGTGGAGATCTCTGACCGCGAATTTCATCGGCTGGTGGATTATATGCACGACAACTTCGGCATTAATCTGTCGGCAAAGCGGGTGCTTATTCAAGGGCGGCTGGGGAATATGCTCCGGGAGAGAGGGTTCACAAGCTACGACCAGTATCTGGACGCGGTCATGGCGGATACCTCCGGGGCGGAAGTCACCACTATACTGAACAAGCTCACAACGAATCACACCTTCTTCATGAGAGAGCCGGAGCACTATACGTTTCTGAGAGAAACGGTGCTTCCGTGGGCGGTGCAGAACGCCAAAACAAAAGAGCTGCGTATCTGGAGCGCGGGGTGCTCCTCCGGTGAGGAGTGCTATACCACGGCTATGCTTCTGGACGAATACTTCGGGCGGGAGAAATCGCTGTGGGACACCCGGATACTTGCCACGGACATTTCAAACAGCGTTATGGATAAGGCAAAGCAGGGTGTTTACAGCGCCGAGGGCATGAAGGGATTAAGCCCGGAATGGAAGCGTCGGTACTTCAATCAGATAGACAGCGAGCATTATGAGATCTGCCAGAGCATAAAGGACGAGATCATTTTCAAGCCGTTCAATCTGATGGATCCAATGCCGGAGAAATATATCAGACGTCCGTTTGATCTAATATTTTGTCGGAACGTGATGATTTATTTCGACCAGCCGACAAAAAACGCGCTGGTGAACCGTTTTTACGACGTGGTAAAGCCCGGTGGGTATTTCTATATCGGGCATGCGGAGAGTATTCCGCGGGGTGAAACAAAGTTTGAGTACATCAAGCCTGCTATTTACCGCAGGGGAGTTAATAGTTGATGGGAACCTCTGAATAACAGGGCTGTGGGGGCGAATTCATGAAAAAAATCAAGCTGCTGGTGGTTGACGACTCGATATTGTTCAGAGAAGTCCTCTCCCGGTATATCCGGCAGGACGTTGAGATCGACGTCGTAGGCACAGCGGGCGATCCGTATAACGCGCGGGATATGATACTGAAATTTGAGCCGGACGTTATGACGCTTGACATTGAAATGCCCCGCATGGACGGACTGGAATTCCTTAAAAAGCTGCTGCCGCAGTATTATATCCCGGCGGTTGTGGTTTCTTCCTCAAGCGAGAGGAAGAAGGAGGCGCTGGACTGCGGCGCTGTGGATTTCATACAGAAGCCGCTTGCCAGGACTTCGGCGGAGATGAAGGAATTCGCTGTCGAGATCGGACAGGCGGTCAAGGGTGCATACAATAAGCGCGGGAGCGCTCCGGCGGGGGCTGCGGCGTCTGTTTCTTCAAGTTCGGTAAATGTTTCTAACGTTTCTAACACGAGGGCTCGTGTTTCGGGAGCGGCGGTGGAAGTACGGCATACGGAGATCCCAAGGGTGGATCGCAGCGAGATACCGTCGGCGGGGAGAAAGTTCAGAAAGTCGGACGTGGTGCTGGCGCTGGGGGCTTCTACCGGAGGCACGGAGGCGCTGGAGCAGGTCATAAGGAATCTTCCGGAGGACTGCCCGGCGACGCTGGTGGTTCAGCACATGCCTGCGGGATTCACGAAGCTATATTCCGATCGGCTGAACAAGAGCTGCCCTATGGAGGTCAAGGAGGCTGAGGACGGCGACAGGCTGCGGCGCGGGCTGGTCATAATCGGCGCGGGTGAACATCATCTGCGGCTGTGCAGGGACTCGCGGGGGTATTATGTTTCCTCAAAGCCCGGTGATAAGGTGTCGGGTCACTGCCCCTCGGTGGACGTTCTGTTCACCAGCGTTGCGGAGAACGCAAAGGGCAACGCTATCGGGGTCATTCTTACCGGAATGGGAAGGGACGGCGCGGACGGACTGCGCAAAATGCACGACAACGGAGCGTTCACCATAGGGCAGGACAAGGAGACCTGTGTGGTCTACGGTATGCCTATGGAGGCGTTTAAGATCGGCGCGGTGCAGGTTCAAGCCCCGCTTTACAAGATCGCGGATATTATTCAGGATCAGTTGATATGAAGATTACAGCCCGGAAAAGATCCGGGCTGTTTGTTTTTTTCGGTTATGGGCAGAAATTTGTGAAAAACTACTTGATTTTTTCGGAAAAAGTGATATAATGTATATGTATTTATGGGGGTGTAGCTCAGTTGGGAGAGCGCTTGCTTCGCATGTAAGAGGTCAGGGGTTCGAATCCCCCCATCTCCACCAGGTCGAGTGCTTCGACACGCATTTTCGCGCGTTGAGGCGCTTTTGTTTTTCGGGTTTTCTCCCGCGTTAAAAATCTATTTCGTATAGTATAGACAGTCGAGTGCCTCGACACGCGTTTTCGCGGGTTGAGGCGCTTTTGTTTTTTCGACTCGGAGAGGTAATTATTCCTAACAAATAAGCTGAAGGGGTTCGGTGTAACTGCTAAAAATGGCAGTTTGGCGGACAAATACAAAAATAAAAAACGGCAAAGCGCAAAGCTCTGCCGTTTTTTTGACTATGCGATATTAACCGCGATCAGCCCTCCTGAGGAGCGCCAACAGGGCAGGTGCCTGCGCAAGCGCCGCAGCTAACACAAGCGTCAGCGTCGATAACGTACTTGCCGTCACCCTCAGAAATTGCGTCAACAGGACATCCGGCTGCACAAGCGCCGCATGCGATGCAATCGTCAGAAATTACGTATGCCATTATATTCTACCTCCATAGTATGTAGTAAACGGGAAAGACCCGTGTATGACCTCAGCAGTCGAAACTACTGTAAACCTTTCTTATATTGTAACATATTTTCAGAAAAAGTCAAGAGCTTTAATGAAAAATACGCAGAAAAATAGTGGGCGGAGAGTTTACAAAATCAGCATTTGCGCGGAATGGCGGGAAAATGGCAGATCCCACTTGGTTAGTTTTAGCTAATGCAATAATCTTTGCCTTTTTAATATAAATTGTAATTTAGTGATGCCTATGGCATGGTGTGATATTAGATTTATCGTGTG
>CAMCFA010000080.1 GCA_945873955.1 uncultured Clostridia bacterium
CAATTTTGCTGCGCAAAGGGGAAAAGAGAATCAGCCCGCTAAATTACAATTTATATCCTCAGATAACATATTGAAAAACCATTAATTTTGTGGTACAATAAAATGGATAAGTTTTTTCAACACTATCGCCACGGAGGTTATAAATAAATGTACAAATACGAAACTCATCTTCATACAAAGGAAGGCAGCGCCTGCGCCAGCGCTCCCGCCGCTGAAATGGCACGGGCGCACAAGGCGGCGGGCTACGACGGGATATTCGTTACCGACCACTTCTTCAATGCCAACACCGCTGTCCCGCGGGAGCTTCCGTGGGAGGAGCGCATAGACCGGTTCTTTCTGGGCTATGAGCGCGCAAAGGAGGTGGGCGACGAGATAGGACTAAAAGTGTGGTTCGGGTTTGAGTACACCGTCTACAACGCGGACTTTCTCATCTACAACATGGACAAGGAGTTCATGAAAGCCAACGAGAAGCTGCTTATGCACACCGACGAGCGGGAGTGCTTCCGCACTATCCGGGAAATGGGGGGATTTATCGTGCACGCCCACCCGTTCCGCTATGACCCGTATATCCACCACATCAGCCTGTACCCCCACGACGTTGACGCTGTGGAGGTCATCAACGCAAGCCACGACCCGTGGAATCTTTACAACGAGCGCGCCAAGCTGTACGCGGACAGCTACGGTCTGGTAAAAACCGGCGGCTCTGACAGCCACCACCTTGACAAGCTGTTCGGCGGCGGGATAGACGTTCCGGAGCCGATAAACTGCCCGGAGGACTACCTCCGTCTGCTGCGGGAGGGAAAAGTATACCCCCGGGAGAGGACATTAGAGTAATATTTATGAACGACACATCACACTTATTTCTTGCTAAACGTGAAAACAACCCCAAACGCGACTTTATCATAATGAACACCCGGCAGGCGAAGCACTACCCCTGCGACCCGGCGGCTTCGCTGGGACTTATGGAGGAGCTGGGACGCAAGCTGGCGCAGGACGGCAGGGCGGAGAAGCCCACTGTTGTCATAGGCTTCGCCGAGACCGCCACCGCGATAGGAGCAGTGGCTGCGGGGTTCTTCCATGACTGCTTCTACGTCACTACAACGCGGGAGGCTCTGCCGGACTGGGCGACCTCTATCACCTTTGAGGAGTCCCACAGCCACGCGAAACAGCACTACCTGTGCGTGCGGGACGAGGACATTTTTCGCCGCGCGGCGCAGGTGATACTTGTGGACGACGAGTTCACAACCGGAAGCACCGCCGTGAACCTCATAAGAGCGCTGGACGGTTGTCTTGCGCCGGATTGCAGGGTGTACGCGGCGGCGCTGGCAGCTTCCGGGGAGAGCATAGAGAATCTGCGCGGCGCGAACATCACTCCGATAACACTCTGCAAGACCGAGGACATGACCAACCGCGCCGTGCCGGAGAGCTTCTCCCCGGACAGGGAGTACAGCCCGCGTGAATACAGTGAATTCGGGGCGATACTGCGCAAAAACTCTGTGTTCGACCCGCGGCTGGGCGTTCCGGCGGATTTGTATCTGGCGGAGTGCCGGCGGCTGTGTTCGCAGTTGGCTGAGGAATTCCCGCCGAACCCCGGCGGTACTGTCGAGATAGTCGGTACGGAGGAGTTCTGCTTCCCGCCGCTGCTGCTTGGAAAGCTGCTTTCCGAGAGGTTCGGGCGGGTGGTCGTACACTGCACCACCAGAAGTCCCATGCTGCCCTTTGGCAGCGGCAGAGAGCCGTTCGCGCAGCCCGCAGCGGGGGAATACCCCCTTGTGAACCGCACCCCTCTGCGAAGCCTTTACGACCCGGACAGGCGGGTGTACCTCTACAACACGCAGCCCTGCGACCTCAGCATTATCATGACCGACGCGGACGACCCGGACGAGGGCGCGCTGCGTGAGCTGTGCGGGGCTGTCGGCGGCAGGGAAGTCCGGGTGGTGAGCTTCTGCGGGAAGAAGCTGCCGACCTCCTACCGACCGGAGGACGTTCAGCTATTGCTGACGGACATCACCGGAAAGCTGCCGCCGCTTGCCGCAAAGGAGCGGGAGCGGCTCATTCAGAGCGGAACGCATTACAGTGAGCTTCTGCCGGCGGAATATGAACCGTCCCCGGCGTATTTCAGGGAGTACGAAAACGGGCTGGAGGTCTGGGCGAAGGCTAATGCGGAGGCGGTGCAGACCGTCGCCGAGGCTATCTGGGCGGAAAAGGGCAGGGGTGCTGTGCTGGTTTCGCTGGCGAGGGCAGGAACTCCCGCCGGAGTGCTGATAAAGCGCTATATCCGAAAGAAATACGGCGTTTCGCTGCCGCATTATTCTATTTCGATAATCGTCGGCAGGGGGATAGACCGCCGCGCTATGGAGTACATTCTTGCGCGTCATTCCGCGGACGGAATACAGTTCATCGACGGCTGGACGGGCAAGGGCATGATAACAAGGACGCTCCGCAGCGCGCTGGAGCAGTTCCCGCTGTACGAATACGGTATCGGCAGGGACAAGCTGGACAGACTGTGCGAGATCGCGGTGCTTGCAGACCCGGCGGGTCTTTGCAGGCTGTGCGGCACTCACGACGACCTGTTTATCCCCTGCGCGTGCCTTAACAGCGTGGTTTCCGGACTGTTCAGCCGCACGGTGCTGAAAGAGGGCGTTATCCAGCCGGAGGAGTTCCACGGGGCGGCGTATTTCGGGGAGCTTGCCGGGGCTGACCGGACGTACCAGTTCATTGAAGCAGTGGAGCGTGAGATGAAATACGACCTGCGCAGGCTGCCGGAGATGAAGCCCGGTTCGGGGCTGGCGGAAACCCAGTCGATAGCCGCAGCTTTCGGCGTGCCGGACATCAAGCTGGTGAAGCCCGGAATAGGCGAAACCACCCGGGTGCTGCTGCGCAGAATACCGGAGCTTATATTGCTGCGGGACGCGGAAAGCCCGCTGACCCGGCATATCGTGGAGCTTGCGCAGGAAAAGGGCGTACCGGTGCGGGAATACCCGCTGAAAAACTATTCCGCCTGCGGTATCATAAAGGTGATGGACAATGTATGATAAGCTGATATTCACCGACCTTGACGGCACGTTGATATTCTCTGCCGCGAAAAAGCAGCCGGGGGATATCGTCTGCGAATACAAGGACGGCGCGGAGATAAGCTGTATCACGGCGCGGCAGGCGGAGCTTCTGCCGCGGCTGTCGGGGGTGATACCAGTAACTACCCGCAGCGTGGAGCAGTATTGCAGGATACGCTTCCCGGAGGGCTTTTCGCCGGAGTACGTCCTTGCGGACAACGGCGGCACGCTGCTTATAAACGGCGAGCCTGACCGCGAATGGACGGAGAACTCCCTAAGTATCGTCGGGAAATGCTGGCAGGAACTGGAGCGCTGCCGCGGGGTAATGGAGAACGACCGCCGCCGCAGCTTCGAGGTGCGGCTGGTGGACGGAATGTTCCTGTTCACGAAATCGGACAGCCCGGCGGAGTCGCTGGGGCTGCTGAAAGCCGCCGCCGGGGAGCAGGTGAGCTGCTTTGCGGTGGGCGCGAAGCTGTACGCGATACCCGCGGAGATAAACAAGGGCGGCGCGGCAATGCGGCTTGCGGAGTGTATCGCGCCGGGCTGCCGAATGGTCTGCGCCGGGGACAGTCTTATGGACGTCCCGCTGCTTAAAGCCGCAGATACCGCGGTGTTCCCGGAGGATATCAAAGAGCATATCTGCGTCCGAGAGATGGTGACAACCCGTCGGGAGCGCTTCCCGGAGTTTGTCACGGAATATTTCGGCAGGCTGTGCGGAGTTGTTGCAGAGGAAAAATTATGACCCTTATTTTCAGTAACCACAAATTTCAATACGAGATAGAGCGGCTTTTCCGCAGCTTTTTCCCGCCTATGGAGCTAAAGCTGTCCACCGACAGGGCGGACGCGCAGGGGGACTACTGCCTGACCGAGAAAGCCGTAAACGGCGGCAGCGTGGAGCTTTCGGTAGAGCTGGTGTGCGGCGGGGGCAGCTTCTCCATGACCCGGACAGTCCCGGCGGGTACCCCGGACAGGGAGCAGGAGCGGGAGCTGTCTGTGCTGCTTTACAAGGCGCTGCGGGAGTACACCGGGCGTGATCTGCCGTGGGGCATACTCACCGGGGTGCGCCCGGTAAAGGTGCTGTCAAGGCTCACCGACGCGCAGGCGCTGCAAAGTCTGCTGGTGAGCGGCAGAAAGCTCAGACTGGCGCGGCAGATACAGCAGGTTCAGAAGCCGCTGGAGGAGAGTATCCCGGTAAACTCGTTCAGTTTGTATGTGTCTATCCCGTTCTGTCCGACACGGTGCAGCTATTGCAGCTTTGTGTCGCACTCGGTAGGGCAGGCTGCGGCGCGGCTGGACGAATATCTCGAACGTATGCGGGAGGAGCTGAAGCAGCTCGCCACGATATCGCGGCATTTGGGGTTAGTTCCGGACACGATATATTTCGGCGGAGGAACTCCCACGGTGCTTTCCGCGGAGCAGCTAAAGCGGCTGTTTTCGGCGCTGGAATGGTTCGACCTGTCAAAGGTGCGTGAATTCACCGTGGAAGCCGGCAGACCGGACACTATCACCGTTGAAAAGCTGGAGACTATCAAGGCGGCGGGGGCGGAGCGTATCAGCGTGAATCCCCAGACCATGAACGACGAGGTGCTGAAGGTCATTGGCAGGGCGCACGACAGCGCCCAGACGGAGCAGGCGTTCCTTATGGCGCGGGAGATAGGCTTCAAGGTCATCAATATGGACCTTATCGCCGGGCTTCCCACCGATACCTTTGAGAGCTTTGCGGCGAGCCTTGACGCGGTATGTGGGCTTTCGCCGGAGAATATCACGGTACACAGCCTGTCGCTGAAACGTGCGGCTTCGCTGTTCCGCAGCGGCGCGAAGAACAACGCAGGGACGGCGGAGAAGATGATAGACTACGCTCACCAGAGGCTGGCGGAGTGCGGGTATATCCCGTATTATCTCTACCGACAGAAGAACACCGCCGACAATCAGGAGAACACCGGCTACGCAAAGCCGGGCTGTGAAAGTCTGTACAACACCTACATAATGGAGGAGCTTCAGACGATACTTGCGGTGGGCGCGGGCGCTTCGACCAAGCTGGTGGACAGAAAAACCGGCAGGATAAAGCGCATAACCAACCACAAATACCCATACGAGTATTTGGACAGATTTGACGATATTCTGGAGAATAAACGGGAAATATTTAGCTTTTTTGTATAATTTGTTTTTGGAAACGTTATCTTTATTGACAAAAAACTGGTTTTGATGTATCATATTGATTGAGACGCTGTATAATTTTATGACCGTCCCGCGGAGTTTGTGGCACTCTGGGGGCAGACAGCGGCTTTATTTTAGGAGGTATTTATTATGGATTCAAACGATAAGGCATTTAGCGCGCTGGGTTATGTTGGGATTCTGTTCCTTATTCCCCTGCTCGCAGGCAAGACTGAGTTCACCCGTTTCCACGCAAATCAGGGACTGGTTCTGTTCATTGCAGACGTTGCTTCCGGTATTATTATCGGTATTCTTTCCGCAATTCTCGGATTTATCCCGATCTTCGGCGCGATCCTCGCAGGTATCATCAGCGGTCTTCTGGGGCTTGCAATCTTCGTTCTTATGATCCTGGGTATCGTTCACGCAGTACAGGGCGAAATGAAGCCCCTGCCTGTTATCGGCGGTATCACGATCATCAAGTAATTCTACATAGCGCAAAAATTCAAAAGAGCGACACACCCGGACGGCGTGCCGCTTTTTTTTATTGAAACTGCGCAGAAGCGTTAGGTCTTTTAGTATGGGTATCTGGATCACGATAATATCCGCCCCGAAAGCCGCCGGGAATCAAGCAGCTTTGCCTGCCTCATACATGCTTTTATAAGAGAGAATAAAAATTACTATTGTAAAATATCATGCGATATGGTATAATCAAAATAAACAAAAGTCCTCGAACAATTATTATAATCATCTTTTTCAGTAGGGAAGGAGCCAGCTATGAGTGGAAATAACCTTTCTCCCGCGCCGCAAAAGAACTCTCCGTCCGGCGGGGAGATGTATGTCGGTCTTAATATCCTCAGCAAAATAGGCGTAATTTTCATAATCATAGGAGTTATTGCATTTTCTGCCGTTTCAGACGGATATATTCCCGCATGGGGAAGGCTTGCGATGATACTGGCGCTCGGCGTAGTCATGGCGCTGCTTGGCGAGGTGTTCAGGAGGAACGGCTCGGTGGTTTTTGCCGGGTCGCTGACCTTCGGCGGTATTGCAGAGCTGTTTGTCTGCTCATTGGTCGGGCGGTTCATGTTTGAGGTAATCGGCGACGGAGCGATTCTGATCGGCGCTTTGGCAGCCTGCTTGGGATTTCTGCTTTCAATCAGATATAATTCACAGGCTCTGCTTATCGTTACTGTTGTCAGTGCGTTTCTGCCCACATGGGCGATAGATTCTTGGGTAGGTTTTTTCATAAGCGCCGTATATCTTACGGCAATTCATGCAATTACTGCTATAATTGCTCACCGAAAAGGCTATCTCCCGGTACAGTTTGTTGGTATTTCAATTGCGGTCGTTGAGGGATTATTCCTCTGCATAAGAGGAAATGCTTTAAGGTATTCTTTGCACCTCGACTATAAGCTGGACGGAGAAATAATCACCGCGATTAACAATGCTGTCGGGATATATGCGGCATTATTCATCATCATGGTCGGCATAATGTATGGGAGCGGCGTTGTGCTGAAAAGCGCCGCGCACTGCGGCGGGATAAACAAGGCTGATACGACCCTGCTCGTTCTGTCACAGGCGTTCTCTATGCTGTTCACTATTGCTTTTGTCGGCGGGAGCAACCGCATATCGGGAGTTGTGATTCTTGTACTTGCCGCGCTGTACGCAGGCTGCATAGTAAAGCTCGCTCTTTCCCTCGGAAGGAATTGCAGAATAGAGCAGATTTTTGAGAATTTGCTTCTGACGGCAGTTTCTTTAGGGATACTCACACTGTTCCCGCAGATGTATTCCTACATGGTATTCCATGTATTCGCCGGAGCGGTCATTGTCGTTGGTCTGTTTCAGAACCGTAAGCTGTGGTTAGGCTGGGGCTATGGCGCACTGACCTTTGCAGAACTGAATTTCCTTGCTACCTGCGTATCAGAGCTTGACGAACCGTTGTTCGTATGGACATTTGCGCTTAACACCGCGGTCTGGATCGCTGTTATGGCATTTTTCGCCGCAAAAGGCAGACGCGGCGCACTTGTCAATATCTATTCGTTTATAGCAATGCTCAATGCTGCGTTTTTCGGGATATACATAGTATATGACAAGGTGTCCGGAGCGCTGTTGACCGGGGGACTTCTTGCGCATGGAGTTCAGAACGCTTCACAGGAGCTTTCACTTTACAGACAGCTTTTGTGCGCTGCGGTGTGGATGCTGTTTGGATTTATAGCCGGGAAGCTGAAATATATGAAAAACACTGCTGCCGGATTGTCGCTTACAATGTATTCGCTTGGATTGTGCTGTCTGCTTGGGGCAAATTGCGTTGCGTACTGGAATGGTCTGCACGGAATAGAGAAGAGCGTAGGCAGTGTCATAGTCTATATCGTTATAAATGTCATTTCTGTGCTTTCTGCACTGGATATGGCATTAAGAATAAAGTCGCTCGCGCCGAAATTTGCAAGGGCGGTCGGTCTGGTGGTATCGTTCTATGCTTTGATGACTTTGACCGTTATGCTTGATGTCAATGGCTGGGCAGCATTTACAAGCTGTATCATAAGTATCATATACATTCTTACCGCCGCCGCGTGGATCGGAATAGGTTTTGCAAAGAATAATGCGCTGCTGCGGCGATTTGGTCTGTCGCTGTCGCTTTTCTCCTCTGCCAAGCTGTTCCTGTTTGATTTCCCCTCAATAAATGCAATGGGAAGAACGCTCATGTTTATCGGCTTCGGAATTACGTTGCTGTGCATTTCCTTTACCTATGCCTTCTTTGAGAAGCGGCTGAAAAACAAGGGATAATCCATAGATACCGACGCCGGAATACTCTGGCGCGGCTCAACAGTAAAACATACACATACGGCGAGGATAGTTTTTTGTGGGAATAATGCCGCGGGATTCTGTGCAGACTATTGCTGAAAAGGAGTGATAGCCATGCCGATAAAAGCCGAAAATCTCTGCCGGTACTTTCGTGTGGGAGGTACTACCGTCCGGGCGCTGGACGGGGTGAGCCTTGACATACAGGACGGCGAATATGTGACGATATGCGGAGCCTCCGGCAGCGGGAAATCCACGCTGATGAACATACTGGGCTGCCTTGACACCCCGACCTCCGGAAGCTACCTGCTGGATGGGGAGAACGTCCCGGCGCTGGACGACGAAAAGCTCAGCCGTATCCGGGGCAGCAAGATAGGATTTGTGTTCCAGAGCTTCAACCTGATACCTGCGCTGACCGCGGAGGAAAACGTGGAGCTGCCGCTGATGTACCGGGGAGTTCCGCGCAAACAGCGCCGCGAAGCCGCCCGTGAGGCTCTGGAGCAGGTGGGGCTGCTTAACCGTGCGAATCACCGTCCCTGCGAGATGAGCGGCGGTCAGCAGCAGCGCACCGCCATTGCGCGGGCGATCGCCGCACGTCCGTCGATAATACTGGCGGACGAGCCTTGTGGGAATCTTGACAGCCGTTCCGGGCGGGTTATATGCGAGATATTGGAGGCGCTGCACCTCTGCGGAAAGACGATAGTCATGATCACCCACGACGAAAATATGGCAAGACACGCGGAAAGACTTATCCGTATTGCTGACGGGAGGATCGCCGGAGCGCGGTAGTTATAAAAGTTTCACCTAAGAAGCATGGCAATTCTTAGGTGATTTTGTTATTGTGGTGTAAATTGTTATTTATAGGGGAGTTGTAGTTACTCTGTGAGGTTGTCCGTGGCTGCCGTTGGCAGCCGCGGACAGGGGGAAAACTCTTGTTTTCCCCCTGTAACCCCTTTAGCGCTTTTGAACGCGTTTATGGCGCTTCGCGCCAAGTGGCGCGCTGTCGCGCGAGTAGCGGCGCGTTCGCGCCGAGTGTGGGGCTCTGCCCCACACCCCGCTTCCTTTTGGAAGCCAAAAGGAAGCGAAAAGCAATTTTGCTGCGCAAAGAGTAAAAAGGAAACCCGCCTGTCAAACTACTCCAGAATGATCGTGAACGGTCCGTCGTTCACAAGGCTTACCTTCATCTCCGCACCGAACTCGCCAGTCTGAACGTCCGGGACTTCCCGGCGGCACACCTCTGTGAAGTACTCATACAGCCGCTTCGCTTCACCCGGCTCTTTCGCCAGCAGGAAGTTCGGGCGGTGTCCCTTGCGGGTGTCCGCATACAGGGTGAACTGGGAGATCACCAGCAGCGAGCCGCCAACGTCCTTCAGCGAGAGGTTCGTCTTGCCGTTTTCGTCGGAGAATATCCTCAGCCCGATCATTTTCGCCGCAAGGCGGTCGCAGTCGGCTTCGGTGTCCTGCTGACCCACTCCCAGCAGCACCAGATACCCCTTGCTTATCTGCCCGATTATTTTCCCGTCCACACTGACGTTTGCACTTTCGCAGCGCTGTATTACTAACTTCATGACGATTTTTCCTTTCAGAATGTGATATATTGGTATTATACCACGTCCTGTTTGATTTGTCCAGACATATCCCCGTTTTTCGGCAGCTCCGCCCGGAAAATATCGTCGAACAGTATCTCACGACGGACTATTTTCAGCCGCCGGAACACCGGGTCGAACTCCGATACCATGCCTTCAACAGTATTGTAGAAGTCACGGTCGTAGTACACCACCCGCAGCATTGTCCCGCGCTTCACCCGGTTCAGCACCGCGGAAAGCTCCTCCGCTTCGTCGTCGGAAAGCTCCCGGCGCGGCTCTTTGAGCCGTTCCTGCTCCCGTATTTTGTCGTAGTACCCCCGCAGCGAGGCGAACGGCATGAACTGCACCGCCCTGTCTGCTCCGGGACGTCCTGTGTTACCCGCCATTGTGACCTCCTACCATATTGTTGCGCCGGATACCCGTTGCTTTATCCTGCAAGCTCATAGCCTTTATCAGCGCGTTCTTGCCGAAGCGCCGCTTTATGTCGATTATCGCGTTCTGCATGTTTTTTTCCTTCTCCTCCTCGGCGGGATCCATGAATAAGTCCATAGTGGTATAGATATCGTCGGTAACGCCGCCGAAACCGATATTTATGCTGCGTATCGGCAGATTTTTCTTCGTGGTTTCCCGGTAGAGCTGTTCAAGCTGCGCGGACAGCTTCCGGTGAGAGCCGGTGCAGCCCACCAGCCGCCTTGAACCGCCGGTGGGGGAGTGTACGTCCTTTGAGTAGCCTACCGCCAGCCACACCGATTCCGCCGCCAGCTTCTTTTCCACCAGCTCCAGTACGAGGGCGTCTGCCATTTCTTTCAGCACTATCAGCGCGTTGTCGAAGCTGTAATCCTCGAACAGTATCTGCCCGTTGGACAAAGACCTGCTTTTCGATTGATAGGCGTGGATATCCGCCATTGTGCAAGGCTCTATCCCGCGGGCATGGTCTATCAGGAACTCCGCTTTTACGCCCAGCTCCTTGTACAGTATCTGTTCGTCCATTTTGGCAACGCCGCGCATGTCGTACACGCCGTATTTTTCCAGCCGCCGTGCGATACCCCTGCCCACGTTCCAGAAGTCGGTTATCGGGCGGTGATCCCACAGCTTGGCGCGGTAGGAGTCCTCGTCCAACCAGCCGATGTGATCCGGGGCGTGCTTGGCGGTGATGTCCAGCGCCACCTTCGCGAGGTACATATTCGTGCCTACTCCCGCCGTGGCGCAGATATGCGTCTGCTTGAACACCGCGTTCATCAGTTCCTGCGCGAGCTGCTTCGGCGTCATGCCGTACATGCTGAGGTATGGCGTGGCGTCAATGAAGCACTCGTCAATGGAATAGACGTGGATATCCTCCGGGCTGATGTACCGCAGGTAGATACCGTATATCTCGGCGGAAACCTCCATATAGCGCTTCATTCTCGGCATGGCGGTGATGTACTTCACCCCCGGAGGTATCTCGAACACCCGGCAGCGGTTGCGGATACCGAGCGCTTTCATCGCCGGGGTTATCGCAAGGCAGATCGCGCCCTGCCCTCTGGAGGGGTCAGCCACCACAAGGTTCACGGTGAACGGGTCAAGCCCTTTGTCGGCGCACTCCACCGAGGCGAAAAAGCTCTTGAGGTCTATGCACATATAAATTTTTTCACTCATGGCGTTTTCCTCCGGCAAATATTTCATATCGATTTAAATTTATGAACATCTTACAAGTTATATTATACACGAAAGATACCGTGTTGTCACTGGTAATTTTTTATGAATTTACGGCGAATTTTTGTTCATATTTATGTATTTAAGTGAACTCAAAACTGCTTGACAACCCCGCCGGAAAATAGTATCATATAAATATACATTATCAAGGAGGTCGGGTAAATTATGACGATTATACTTGCGGCGGACTGCGACTGGGCTATCGGCAGGGACGGAGGTCTGCTGGCGCATATTCCCGCGGACATGAAGTTCTTCCGGGAGACCACAAAGAATTCCACCGTGGTAATGGGCAGGAAAACATGGGACAGCTGTCCGAAAAGACCGCTGCCGAACCGGGTGAACTGCGTGATATCCCGCAGCGTCCGGGAGCTTGACGGGGCGCAGGTTTTCGGTTCGGTAGAGGACTTTCTGAAATATGCCGAAAGCGTGGAGGGAAAGATATTCGTGTTAGGCGGCGGAGAGATCTACCGGCAGCTTCTGCCCTACTGCGACGAGGCGTTCATCACCCGCATTTACGAGTGCTTCGGCGGGGACGTGTTCTTCACCGATCTGGAGCATGACGAGAACTGGGAGCTGGCGGAGGTATCGCCGGTGGTGGATTCAGAGTGCCGCGCCATTCGGTTTTTCCGCTATGTGAGAAAGTCATGACCTGCGAAGAATTTCTGGAGTTCTGCCGGAATATCCCCGGCGCTTCGGTGGATCAGCCGTTTGACGGAGACTTTGAAACCTACGTCGCCCGGCACACCCTCAGCCGAAAGTGGTTCGCGCTTGTCATGTTGCACGAGGGGCGGCATATCGTGAATCTGAAATGCGACCCGCAGGAGGCAGACCTGCTTCGCAAGCTGTTTAAGGGGGTAGTTCCGGCATACCACATGAACAAGACCCACTGGAACACGATAATCCTCAACTCCGACCTTCCGGACGAGGAGATAAAACGCATGACCATGAACAGCTTTGCGCTTACGGATAAACGGAAATAGAAAACAGCCCGGCGGCATTAAGTCCGTCGGGCTGATGATTATGTGTTCGGATATTATACTATTTCCTAAGGAAACGCTGATTAAATCAAATTCGCCCCGTTCAAACGCGCATACTCACGCGGCTGAATTTGATACGCTTCGCTTTAATCAGCGTGTCCCTAATCAACCTATAGACAAAGTCTATAGG
>CAMCFA010000081.1 GCA_945873955.1 uncultured Clostridia bacterium
GGGCAAGAAAATAGGAGGTGCCGAAAGTGAGAGTTAAAATTACACTGGCGTGTACAGAATGCAAGCAGCGCAACTACAACACCATGAAGAACAAGAAGAATGATCCTGACAGACTTGAAATGAACAAGTACTGCCGCTTCTGCAAAAAGCACACTCTGCACAAGGAAACCAAGTAATCAGGAGGAGCTAGAATGGCAAACGATATCGAGGCAAAGAAGAACGTTGGCACAAGCACTCCCGATGAAATTTCCGATGTAAAGGAAAGCGCAGACTCCAAGAAGGCAAAGGAAAAGGACGCCAAGGAAAAGGACAAGAAGTCCAAGAAGGCGGCCGCAAAGAAGCCCAAGAAGGGTATCGTCAAGTACTTCAAGGACGCAAAGGCAGAGTTCAAGAAGGTAGTATGGCCCACACCTAAGGCTACGACCAACAACACAATCGTTGTTATCGTGGTTTGTCTGGTTGCCGGTCTGTTTATCTTCGGCGTTGATTCGCTTTTCGCATTTATCAACAGACTGATACTGGGCTGACAGGTTCAAGGGGGTTAATATGGCTGACACAGAGGCAAAGTGGTATATACTCCACACATATTCGGGCTACGAGAACAAGGTTGCCAGTGACATTATGAAGGTCGTTGAGAACCAGCATCTCCAGAATCTCATTGAAGAGGTTTATCTTCCCGTTGAAATGACCACCGAGGTCAAGGAAAACGGCAAGGAGGTTCAGGTAGAGGAAAAGCTGTTCCCCAGCTATGTGTTCGTTAAGATGATCGTCACCAACGAGTCGTGGTATATCTGCCGCAACACAAGGGGCGTCACAGGCTTCGTAGGTCCGGGGTCACAGCCCACTCCCCTGAGCGAAGAAGAGGTAAAGAACCTCGGAATCATCACAAAGGAGACCGGAGTTTCCTTTGATCCCGGCGACAGAGTTAGTATCAAGTCGGGTCCCCTTGAGGGATTCGAGGGCGTTGTCAAGAGCGTGGACGAGGAACACAACACCGCAGACGTCGATGTTTCGATGTTCGGCAGACCCACACCCGCAACGCTGGAGCTAAGCGCTATCGCCAAAATCTGACGCGCTTATTTGTTAAGGCGTCATACACTTCAAGTTTTTTATGGAGGATAAAAAATCATGGCACAGAAGGTTACAGGATTTATCAAATTACAGATCCCTGCCGGAAAGGCAACGCCTGCTCCCCCTGTCGGACCGGCACTCGGTCAGCACGGCGTTAATATCATGGCATTCACCAAGGAGTTCAACGAGCGCACAAAGGATAAGGCAGGTCTGATCATTCCTGTTGTTATCACTGTTTACGCTGACAAGAGCTTTACATTCATTACAAAGACCCCTCCCGCAAGCGTGCTCATAAAGAAGGCTTGCAAGATCGAGAGCGGTTCCGGCGTTCCGAACAAGACCAAGGTCGCAAAGATCACCAAGGCTCAGCTCAAGGAGATCGCTGAAACAAAGATGCCCGACCTCAACGCAGCTAACATCGACACAGCTATGTCTATGATCGCTGGTACTGCTCGTTCCATGGGCGTTGAAGTTGTCGACTAAGAAACCATACACTACAACAATTATGATTCGGTGGGAGGATTTATTCCGTTTGACCACAAGGAGGATTTTTAATGAAACACGGTAAGAAGTACGTTGAAAGCACAAAGCTCGTTGAGTCCACGAAGGTTTACGAGTCCAACGAGGCTCTCGACTTAGTTTGCAAGACCGCAAAGGCTAAGTTCGACGAAACAGTAGAGCTGCACATCCGTCTTGGTGTAGACTCCCGTCACGCTGACCAGCAGGTTAGAGGCGCGGTTGTTCTCCCCAACGGTACCGGTAAGAAGGTAAGAACTCTGGTATTCTGCAAGCCCGAGAAGGAGCAGGCTGCCCGCGACGCTGGCGCTGATTATATCGCAGACAATGACACCGTTGCAAAGATCAGCGGCGGCTGGATGGACTTCGAGGTTGTTATCGCAACTCCCGACATGATGGGCGTTGTTGGTAGACTCGGTAAGGTTCTCGGTCCGAGAGGTCTTATGCCTAACCCCAAGGCTGGTACTGTTACACCTGATGTAGCTAAGGCTGTTCAGGACGCTAAGGCTGGTAAGATCGAGTATCGTCTCGACAAGGCAAACATCATTCACTGCCCTATCGGCAAGGCTTCCTTCGGTCCCGAGAAGCTGGAGCAGAACTTCAACGCTCTGATGGACGCAGTTGCAAAGGCTAAGCCTGCTGCTGCAAAGGGTCAGTATATCAAGAGCTGCACAGTTTCTTCCACTATGGGCCCCGGAGTTAAGGTAAACACTATCAGATTTGGTGTTTGATCTGCCAAATAAACAGTAAACAGACCGTCCGGCGGACATATATGTCACGGACGGTTTTTGTTTAAGCAAGAGAGGAACACATGACACTATCAAAATCTATCATCGGCGCACTGCTTTCGCTGGTCATTATGATGACTGGCTGCTCAAATGCGCAGGAAAATTCCGCAGACCCTAATGATCCCGGCAGCGCCGGAGAAACTGTTGTTACGCAGGAGGACAGCATGGAGCTTTCACAGAAGAATTTCACCGCGAATGAGCAGACGGTAAAGCTCATCGGAAGAACTGCCGAAGCGGAGGGGATACGCTGGCTGGCGCTTTCCGCAAGCGGTATTGAGTTCACCTTCACCGGAACGAGCGCCGCGGTCACCGTTGTTGGCGATAATATGGTCACAATGCCGGACAAGCAGGCTAGATTCGCGGTGTACATAAACGGCGAAAAGACAATGGACGAAATGGTGGACAGCGCAGAAAAAACCTACACGATTTTTTCAGCCGACGAAGCAGCGGAAACCACGGTCAAGCTGCTGAAACTGTCCGAGGCGGCTGAGTCCACAATGGGTATCAAGAGCATTGACGTTACCGCGATAGGAGATATCCAGCCTACTGCCGAAAAGGAGCTTAAGATCGAGTTTATAGGTGACTCTATCACCTGCGGCTACGGCGTGGACGACGAGGATCGCGATCACCACTTCAAGACCGCTACCGAGGACGCAACAAAGGCGTATGCTTACAAGACCGCGGAGCTTCTCGGCGCGGATTACAGCCTTGTTTCTTACAGCGGACATGGAATAATTTCCGGCTACACCGACGGTGTGAATAAGGTCACATCTCAGCTTGTGCCGACGGTTTACACCAAGCTGGCAAAGTCCTACGGCACTTATGATAGCATATTCAACGTGGCTGATGTTGACTGGGATTTCAGCAAGTTCCAGCCGGATTTTGTGGTCATCAATCTCGGCACTAACGATGACAGCTACACCGCGGGCGACAAGGACAAGGTACTGGAGTATGTTGACGCATACGCGGAGTTCCTCAAGACAGTCCGTGAGAAGAATCCCGACGCGCATATCATCTGTTCTCTGGGCGTAATGGGCGACCGCCTTATGGTGGGAGTCAATAAGGCTTGCGAGAAGTACACCGAGGAAACCGGGGACACCAATATTTCCACATTCCACTTCAAGCCGCAGGACGGCTCGACCGGGTACGCGGCAGACTGGCACCCCACCGCAGCTACTCATGATATCGCGGCGGCAGATCTGAGCGAGTATATTAGATCGCTGATGGCTGAATAAGCTGTGGGAGATCAATAACAAGAAACCTGAGATGTTTTTTCTCAGGTTTCTTTCTTGTTGTTTTGATAAATTGTAATAAGCATTTCTGCGAGGGAGATGTGCATTACTATGTCCGCGAGTACATCGAGGGTATTACGCTGGACGAGCTTGTACGGATAAGGGGTGTTCTGCCGCCAAAAGAGGCAGTTGTTGTCGTGGCAGAGATATGCAGCATGGTGAACAGGCTTCACTGCGCAAAGCCGCCGATAGTCTGCTGTGACATAAAACCTGAGAACATTATCGCCTGCCCGGACGGGAAGTACCGCATAATTGACCTCGACACCGCGCGATACATGAAGGAGGACGTAAAGCTGCTGGGAACGCAGGAAAACGCTGCGCCCGAACAGTACGGCTGCCGCCAGTCCGACAAGCGGACGGACGTGTATGCGCTTGGTATGCTGCTGCTGCTGTTTCTGTCGTCGGGCAGCTATGACAAAAACGCTGAGCTTCCTAATGAGATAAGGAAAATAGTAAACCGCTGCACCGAGTTTTATCCCAGCCGCAGATACGCCAATGCCCAAGCACTGCGACGTGCGCTGCTTGGGCAGAGCGCAGCCTCAATAGCAGGCTTTGCTGCTTTATTTTCAGCAGCTTGTGGGGCTATCGCCCTTGCGGTAACGCTTTGCCTGAACCGGCGGATTTAGTTGACAGCGCACCGGATATTGCTTAGCTGGATAACACTAAGTCTGACGTTACGGAAATGACCCCGACAAGCACAACGGAGCCTGCCGTTTCGGAGGCGACCTCACGATCGGACATATTCGCGCCCGCCGTCACTGAAGTGACCCCGCCGGCGCCAACGATCTCACCGGAGGGAACCGTGGTGTTCGCAGAGCCGCGCATTGAAAAGGCGGTTCGGCTTCATCTGGGCTTGAGCGACAGCTATCCTATCGGCGAGGAGGAGCTTAAGCAGGTGATGTCAATAGTTCTGTACGGCAACAGGGATTTCAAAAGCTACGAAGAATACCAGCAGTTCATATGGAACGGCGGCTGGATGGAGGATCAGTACATACCGTATATTGAGGAGCCGTTGGATCTGTCGGATCTGACGCTGTTCGAGAATCTGGAAGCATTCGCGGTAATAAAGCAGAACGCTGACATACTGCCTGACCTGACTAACAGCACCGCGCTCACACAATGTGTGATCAAATATTGCCCGATTGATGACGTCAGCGGACTTAGAAACTGCACCGAGCTTGAAGCTCTTGATTTGAGTTGTACCCCGCTTTACGATATCTCCCCTCTGAAGGACTTGAAAAAACTGACAAGCTTTGACGTGTCTACTTCCTACGTCGAGGATATCAGCGCCATAGAGGGGGCTGCGCTGACCAATCTTGGCACGGGCAGCTACACACAGGTAAGTCCGCAGACGCTTGCGTCTTTTCCGGAGCTTATCAGACTGAACATTTGCAACGTTGACGAGGAACTTTTTGCGGAGATAAAGAACCTGAAAAAGCTGCAATCGCTTATGATATGGAACGGCACCTTTAAGGACATGACCGCTTTCTCGGATATGAAAACCCTCACCGAGCTTCAGATAGACGATTCAAATGTTTTCGTCAGCATGGAGGGGGTTCAGAGCCTTTAAGGACTGAGTCTTATCAATGTTTCATCGACCTCCCTTTCGGAGATTCCCGCCGACCTCTCACTGCCGCGGCTGGAGCATATCAACCTTTCTCACACCGCGGTAACGGATTTCACCCCCCTGCTTAACTGCACTCGGTTACAGTATGTTCATGTGAGCGAGGATATGCTTGAAAACGCGCAGGCGCAGCTTGGTGCGGCAGAAATCAATATTGTAATTAATTAATAATTTGCCGTGTACGCCCGGCGGCGATTCCGCCTTTCATAATGTTGCATTTTCTGATAGGTATATCAACGGCGGCACTTTTCGCGGCTGTGCGCGAAGCGCAAATTGCTTTTCGCTTCCTTTTGGCTTCCAAAAGGAGATTAATGTGGATCGCTCCGCTTCCTTATGTTCAGGCTTTCCCGGCGGAACGCCGGGAATTTCGCCTTTGGCGAAACCGCCCGAACCAACGGCTGTGGGGCAGCGCCCCACACTCGGCGCGAACGCGCTGCCACTCGGCGCGGAAGCGCCATAAACGCGTACAAAGCGCTAAAGGGGTATGTGTCGGGGGACAAACGGAACGCTTGTCGCAGAAACAAGAGTTTTCCCCCGGTCAATGCCAAATTACAATTTGCTAAAGTATCTTCCACAGCGTAGGTGTCTGCATTTCCCTAAACAGCTCTAGCTGTGCCTGTGCGCGGTCGCAGGCGGCATAAAGCTCGTCATTGCCCTCCTCGGCAAAGGAGGATATCTCAGCAATGCAGGAGGTTATCTCCATGGCATGTCCGAGGTCGTTTATCAGTATGCTGTAA
This sequence comes from uncultured Clostridia bacterium, assembly GCA_945873955.1. Lineage (GTDB taxonomy): Bacteria > Bacillota > Clostridia > Oscillospirales > Ruminococcaceae > CAG-115. The sequence continues at coordinate 6,029 of CAMCFA010000081.1, forward strand.
TGCAGTATCTTATCCCACTGGTCGTGGAGCTCCTCGGCGTACTTCACCGCCTGCTCGTCGTCGCCGTCGGTGAACGACTGCTCAATATTGTCGATACAATCCGACATGCTGTGGGTGAAGTCGCTCGTCACATACACCGAATAAAAGCACCCCGCCGCCAATGCTGCAAGTATGATAACGCTGACTATAAGGCGGTTCATTTAAAGCCCCCTCTGACGTTTGATTATCGTATGCCGTCCGTTTTTGTCCGCAGTCATGAGGAACACGTCCTTTACCGAAAGCTCCTGCTGGCGGAGCAGCTCTTTCAGCCAGCCCATGCCAAGCCCCATTCTCTTCATCTGCTCCTCGTCCTCCCTGCCGTCGCGGATTATCACCGCGGGCGGGTCGCTGCTTGAGCCGCCGCAGCCTACGTCCGCCTTTTCCGCGCTCTGGAAGTCCTTCTTCTTCAGGAAATGTATCTTGCCGTTGGTTTCCACAATTGCGTAATATATCTCGTTTATATCGAAGATCTGTTCCTCGCGCATTGCTTCAACAAGGTCGTCCACCGTGTAGCGCAGGCGCTTCATTTCCTTCTGCATGATAACTCCCTCGGACATTATCACCCGCGGGCTTCCGATTATCATTCGGCGGAATTTCGGGAATTTCAGCATTATCGACGAAACTATCACATCAAGGCACACCAGCGTAAGAATAGGGACTACTCCCATTATCATCGGCACAGACGAGTCCTCCACCGGTATCGCCGCAATGTTTGAAATAAGAATCGTCACCACCAGCTCGGAGGGCTGAAGCTCCCCAAGCTGGTGCTTTCCCATAAGCCGGAGCGAAAATGTAATCAAAATGTAAAGAAAGCAGGCTCTTATCAGTACTACTGCCATTGGATCACCTCTATTTCCGGGCGGCGCGTTGGTTCACAGCCCTGCATGTATTATCCCGCTTTTTTCCGGGATTATTCTATTAAAACATTAGTCGTTTTTTTAAAAAAAAGGTTGAAAAAAATCCTGATCTGATGTATAATTAAAAATAGTATGTACAAAAGGAGAACATCAGACATGAAAAAAATACTGGCTGCATTGTCAGTCCTGTTAGTCATGCTGTGCATGATGACCGGCTGCGCTGCGCAGGTCGCGGAAAACACAGTCCACTGCGCCGACGACCTTGTGGGAAAGCGTATCGGCGTACAGATCGGTACGACAGGCATGACCTTTGCCGAAGATATCGACGACGCAATAGTTGACAAATACAACAAGGGCGCGGACGCTGTTCAGGCGCTGAAACAGGGCAAGGTGGACGCGGTGCTTATCGACGCCGCCCCGGCGGAGTACTTCGTTGAAAAGAACCCCGACCTCATGGCGCTCCCCGACCCGTTCATTGTTGAGGAATACGCGGTCGCCATAAAAAAAGGCAACGATCAGCTCACAGAGCAGATCAACGCGGCTCTGGCGGAGCTTAAAGGAAACGGCACGCTGGATCAGATCCAGTCCAACTGGATCGGCGACGAATACGGTCAGCACCCCTATGTCAGCCCGGAGGGCGTTCAGTATGACGGGAAGCTGGTCATGGCTACCAACGCAGAATTCCCGCCCTATGAGCTGAAAGAAAGCAGTGATATCACCGGCTTTGACGTGGACATGATGAGAGCCGTCTGCGATATTCTCGGCAAGGAGCTTGTCATAGACGACATGGCTTTCGACTCTATAATCACCGCCGTGACCTCCGGTAAAGCGGACGTCGGCGTTGCCGGAATGACCGTCACCGAGGACAGACTGAAAAACGTCAACTTCTCTGAAAGCTACACCACCGCAAAGCAGGTAATTATAGTCAGAAAGGGCGGCGCTTACTCCGAGAGCTTCGCGGAGCGATTTACAAGCACCTTCCTTGACAAGGAGCGCTGGCTGTATCTTGCGGAGGGTCTCGGAAATACCCTGCTCATCACCGCGCTGGCGCTGGTGATCGGCGTTGTGCTGGGCTTCGTGATCGCTATCATTCGCTCAACGAATCAGCGCACACACCGCTTTAAGGTGCTGAATTTCTTCTGCCGTATCTATCTCACGGTGATACGCGGCACGCCTATGGTGGTACAGCTGCTTATAATTTACTTCGTTATCTTCGGCTCTGTGAACATCAATAAAATTCTGGTAGCGGTGATCGCGTTCGGTCTGAACTCCGCCGCATACGTCGCCGAGATAGTCCGCTCCGGCATTATGTCGGTGGATAACGGTCAGTTTGAGGCGGGAGCCTCCCTCGGCTTCGGTTACGCACAGACTATGGTCTCCATTATCCTGCCGCAGGCGCTTCGCAATATTCTTCCCGCGCTCGGCAACGAGGCTATCGTGCTTCTGAAAGAGACCTCCGTTTCCGGCTATATCGCAATAAACGACCTCACAAAGGGCGGCGACACTATCCGCTCCCAGACCTACGAAGCGTTCCTGCCGCTGATCGCCGTCGCGCTGATATATCTCCTTATGGTAGTGGGACTTTCCGCGCTGGTAAACCGTCTTGAAAGGAGATTATCGAATGATAAGCGTAAATGATCTGAAAAAGTGCTTCGGTGAGGCAGTCGTTCTGGACGGTATCTCCCTCGACATTGAAAAGGGCGAAAAGGTCGTAGTGATAGGACCCTCCGGCTCCGGAAAGAGCACATTCCTGCGCTGTCTGAACCTGCTGGAACAACCCACCTCCGGCGTTATCACCTTTGAGGGCAAAGACATCACCCACGCAAAGGGCAAGGAGCTGAACGCAGTCCGCATGAAAATGGGCATGGTGTTCCAGCACTTCAACCTATTCCCGCACCTCACTATCCGCCGGAACATCACGATAGGTCCGGTAAAGCACAAGCTGATGACGCAGGCGCAGGCGGACAAGCGCGCGGACGAGCTTCTCGCTATGGTGGGACTTTCCGACAAGGCGGAGGCGTACCCCTCCCAGCTTTCCGGCGGGCAGAAGCAGCGTATTGCCATTGCCCGCACCCTCGCTATGAACCCGGACGTGATTCTGTTTGACGAACCCACTTCCGCCCTCGACCCGGAAATGGTCGGCGAAGTTCTTGAACTGATGAAACGGCTTGCGGAGGACGGCATGACTATGATAGTCGTCACCCACGAAATGGGCTTCGCGCGGGAGGTCGCCAGCCGCGTTATCTTCATGGCGGACGGAAAAATACAGGAGCAGGGCGCTCCGGAGGAGATATTCACCTCCCCCAAGAACCCGCGTCTGCGGGACTTCCTCGCAAGAGTACTTTAACACAAAACCGCCGCAGGGACTTCACAAAGCCCTGCGGCGGTTCTCTATGAAACCTTTTTGGAGCATCAGCTCCACCACATATTCCATTCGTCGGAAAGGTACGGCGTACTTACTGATCCGGTACCCGTGCCAATTATCTTGAATATACCGTCCACCCTTTCAAGGGAATAGCATAGGTAGGATTCCACCCAGCCGCTATCAAGGGTCACGCCGTTTGCGCCTGTCCAATAGCCTATATTCTCATTATCTGTGTTCGCCGGAAGAACCCGGATAGTCGCATAAATAGAAAATGCGCCGTCACCCTCGCTCACCACTGAGGTGCTGTATACTTCAAAGCTGAAATCACTTATCGGGTGCTGGTCGTCCTGCTTCGCCTGCTCCAGACGCTCCGTCAGTACATACTCTGCAACCTCCGCCGGGCAGAACCAGTAATAGCTGAACTCGTCCGGCTTCTCCCCCGCCGCTATCCCGGAGATAAGGTCGCGATACGATCTGTAAAACGCTCCTGTTCCAACATCGGTGACATGGTACTCTGCGCCCTCACGCTGGATAGTGAAGAAACGGCTGTCGGTTATCCTGCCGTCCTCGCCGGGTTCGGCATACGCTCCCCAGCTTGTCCATTCGTACTGCTCCGGCAGCACCGTGAAACCGGCGCAGACAATGAATAAATTGCCGTCATGAATAAGCAGCGTATCGTCATCAATGTCGAAAGTGTACTCCGTGACAGCCGACCTGTCCTCCCTCGTTTCCCATTCTCTGAAATACTCATCGATAGCCGCCGTTACGACCTGCTTAACACGGAATGCGGGCGGCTCTCTGTCGTCCTCGGGTATAGCCTCTGCGGTGCTCTGCGGGGCTTCCTCGGTGGGAATCGCGGGGGCTTCGGCGGTATTGTTCACCTCCGAAGTCGGAAGCTCCTCCGGCTTGCTTATTTCAGTGGTCTGCCGGCTCTGGCAGGCTGTAAGAGCCGTGATCCCCGCCAGCAGGATAATTAACTTATTTTTCATATATTCTCCCTCTTTCCGAAATACTATCCTTTCATATTAGTAGACCGATCCCGGCGCAAAAAAGTTACATAAAAATCCCAACGCCGGAAATTTTCCACGAACCGCACAAATCCTTCCGGAACTATTTATGCACAAATACGGCAAGCGCCTGTACCCGCGGCGGAATACAGGCGCTGAATATTATAGCTTCACAGTTTCGTACATGCTCTGCTGAACCAGCCAGTTAGGCACGAAGCAGCGGTTTACCGTCCAGTAGCTCGCTCCGGCAAGCCCGTACTCGTCGATGAGTTTCAGCTTCGCCTCAATGCTGCGCGGGTCGTCAAACCAAACGATGTGCTGCTGTCCGTTGTCCGTGTAGTAGAAGAACGGCGCCTGCGCGGTCTCGTCGTACTGTATTTCCACGCCGTACTGCTGCGCCAGCTCCACCGCCTCGCTGAGCCCTATGCTTCTCGCGGGTGTCCCGCGCATGAACGGCAGCGTCCAGTCGTAGCCGTAATTCGGCATTCCCATTAGTATCTTCTCCGGCGGGATCTCGGTCACGGCGTAATCCAGCACGCGGCGAACCTCGTTCAGCGGAGATACCGCCAGCGGCGGACCGAAGGTATATCCCCACTCGTAGGTCATGAGGATCACATAATCCGCGATCCTGCCCTGCGCCGCATAGTCGTGCGCTTCGTACAGCACGCCGGGCTGGTCTGCGGAGAGCTTCGGCGCAAGCGCGGTCACTAAGATATACCCCTCATCATGAAGCCGCTGCGCCAGCCTCTCCAAAAATGCATTGTAGACCTCTCTGTCCTCCGGGGCGATGTACTCAATATCCATGTTCACGCCGTAATAGCGCTTTGAATGAAGCTCTGCCAAGATATTGCCGATAAGCCGCTCCTGAAGCTCCTCGGAAGCCAGTATCACGGACAGATTTTCAGTGCTGAAGCCCTCGTCGAAGATGTTCGTCACCACCATAAGCGACATTACTGCGGAACGCTGCGCCCGGAATATCAGGTCGCTGTCGTCCGGGGGGACAAGCTCCGCCTGCGGGGTCATTGAATAGCTGAACGGGCTTATAAACGTCAGAAACGGCAGCACGCAGTTCAGCGCATTCGTGCTGATACTTGGGTAGGCGTAGCCGTTCACCAGTATCGGACGGCGGGAGACCGGCTGGCTCACCGGGATATTCACCGTTTCGCCCGGACGGAGATTCAGCGGATTCAAGTCCGGGTTCGCCGCTATCAGCTCCTCCAGCGGGACGTCGTATTCCTGCGACAATGAGAACAACGTCTGTCCCTCCGGCAGGATATACCGCACTGTGTTGGTGTTTATCAGCAGATTCTGCCCCGGTACCAGCACCGCAGGATTTTTCAGCAAATTGTCTGCGGCAATGCGGTTAGGCGGAATGCCGTACCTCCGCGAAATTTCAGCCAGCGTGTCGCCGGGACGTACTGTGTATATCAGCATAATATTACCCCCTCAGAATAGCTCACGGCGGGCGCCGAGAATGTGTATCCCCTCCGCCCCGGCATAGTCGTATGTGGAAAGCCGCCTGTTCCGTGCGTCGTAGGAATGTGCGCAGATGAAGATATTTTCCGGATTGCCGGGATAGAAGATATAGGACACTATCATTGTGTGATAAAGCCGTCCGTCGCTGTTGCGGAGCTGTATCACGTCCCCCGGCTGAAGCTGGTTCAGCTCGCGCTGCTCGCCGTAGACCCCCGGTCCCTCGTTCGTCAGCAGGAATTCCCGCAGGAACTCTACCCCCGTCCACGACGGAGAACGGTTGTTCGTGTCTATGAAATACCAGCCGTTCTCGCTGGAGAAGTTCATCACGCCGCTGCCCGCGTATAGGCACTGGGACACGAAATTCGTGCAGTCGCCGCCGATATCCTCGAAGTCGTAGAACCGCGGGTTTCTGGAATACGCCCATTTCAGCGCGTAGCTCACCGCCCGGCGGCGGTCGTAGCCGGTTTCTATCAGCATTCTGCTCACCCTCTTTCTATGGCAGTATATGCAGATTTTTACGTTTGGTGCAAAAAATCCCCGGAGTTTTTGGCTCCGGGGAAGATGTAATATAAATTGTAATTTAGTGATGCCTATGGCATGGTGTGATATTAGATTTATC